>NZ_JBVKCA010000017.1:0-266068 GCF_055656965.1 Streptomyces sp. NPDC111656 | reverse complement strand
TCGAGTGCGGCTCGTTCCTCGTCCGACAGTGTCAACTCGGCCTTCGGCCGCCCCGTCCGTGCCATAGAGCAAGCCTATACATCTGAACAGAATTCTCGACTCAGAACACTAGGGCATGTGTCGGAAGTGCTCTAGGTTGGCTGGCGTGAGTGGGTGGGGGCGGAGCTATCGATATGTCGGACCGGTCGAGCTGAAGGCTGCGGTCCGGCTTGGTGACGGCGGGCGTCGGATCGGCTCGGCGGGTGACTTCGGTGGCTGGATCGAGGAGCAATCGGCGGCGGAGCTGGCCGAGCCGTTCACCTTCGTGGTCGGTATGGACAGTGTGCTTCGGCTGGCGCCGCGGCGTAGCGAGCACGTGGCCTGTGCCGGCGGAGACATGGTTCTGAGTGCCGGCGAGATCAGCTTCATGCGCGAGGCAGACCGGTGGGCCGTGAGCGAGGTCAGTAACCAGTCCACCGGGTACTGCCCGGACGTCAGCTCCTGGGTGGAGGTCGCCCGTGCTCTGGACGCTGTCGAGCTCCGGCGGCCTTCCGGCTTCACCCACGAGGTTGTATTCCGGCGGTGCCCCGGCTGCCAGGAGCACAACATCGTGCGTGACGACGACTTCGTCTGCGTCTTCTGCGGCAGCGATCTGCCTGCGGCGTGGAACGTGGATCCCACCGCGTGACGGCCGTGGGTCACAGCCACTCGTTGAATGGCAGCGACGAGCACAGTCGCCTCGTAACGGACGGCGAGCTTGATGCCCCTATGGATGTCAAACAGCGGCTCCGGCGGGACCTGTCTGGCCAGTCGGAGAGTTGCCCGGGGCGATGAGTCGATAGAGCTCGCGTGCGACGTAGCGCTTGAGACAGCGAATGATGTCTCGCCGTGTCTTGCCCTCGGCCAGGCGTCGTTGCATGTAGCTGCGGATGCGGTCGTCCCAGCGCAGACGGCTGAGGACGATCCGATAGAGAGCGGCGTTCGCCTGTCGATCGCCCCCGCGGTTCAACCTGCGCCGCTGTGTCTTCCCGGAAGACGCCTCGACCGGGCTGGTGCCGCATAGGGCCGCGAAGGAAGCCTCGCTGACGAGTCGTTCAGGGTTGTCGCCGGCCGAGATGAGCAGGGCGGCGGCGCTGTCCGGGCCGACCCCGCGGACTTCCAGCAGGCCCGGCGTGCTGGCCTCGACAGCCTTGGCCGCCTGCTTGTTCAGATCGTCGATCTCCTCGGTCAGGTGCCGGACGCGGCGGGCCAGCAGCCTCACCGACGCCCAGTCGCGGCGCACGACATCCTTCTCGTCCTACCTGCTGGCCGCGACACCCGCCCTGCGTGCGTTGGACCCTTGCGGCGGGCTTGTGCGAACCGTCTGGCGCCAGATCCACCTCCTGCGTGACTTCCGTCCGGACCAACCACACCGCTACCGGATGCCCTACCAGGTGATCGCCCAGTACATCAGCGAGTTCGCCGCGTTCGCGGCGGCATGGATGGCAACTATCCACCTCCTTCAGGTCCTTCTGGCCTGGGGAAGTATCTGGTTCATCAGCTGGCTCGGCGTCGGCACCGCATGGGAGGCAACGGCGATCCGCGGGTTTCGGACCACTGCCCGAGATCTGCTCACGCCCACCAAGTGGGTCGCACCGATCGTCGGCACCGCGCTCTGGCTCTTGTGCCTGCCCGGTGCATGGTGCTCCTCGAACGGCCTGACCACCTACTGGCTCCCGTCCCTGCTCGGACCTTCCACGTTCCCAATCGTCCTGATCTGCCAGATCGTCTTCATCGCCCTGCTCGCCATGGACTTCTCCCGACGACTCAGGTTCAGCGATCCCACTCGCTACTTGGGCCCAGCCGCGCTGATCCACGTAGGCACGGGTTCGGGTGTGCCAGCGCAGGCGGGCCGGGACGATGGTGTAGGGGGCGGAGTTGGCCTGGCGGTCGCCGTCTGCGGCGCGGGGTCTTGCCGGACGATGCTTCGACGGGGCTGGCGCCGCATAGTGCCGCGGATGACGCCTCGTTGCCCGTCCGGTCGGGTTTATCGCCGACTGCCGTCAGCAATGCGGCGGCGGTGTCCGGGCCGACGCCATGGAGATCAAGTAGCTTGGGTGTGCAAACCTTGACCGCTGTGGTGAGCCGGGCCGTTCGGTCGTTGATTTCCTCGGTGAGACGCAGGATCCGCCTGGGCAGGATCCGGAGCCTGTGGCGGGCTGCCGTCTTCGGACTGGTGTCTTGCGCGGGACGCAGTTACGAACATCGGCGGATGAGCTTGGGAAGAACTCCTCGGCCACGCCCACATCGGCGTCGCCGCCTCCGTCTACGCCTACGTAAGCTCCGCTTCCAACGGCAAGCCATCGACACCCTCAACCGACAGAGGACATTACGGGCGAGCCGGTCGGACCGATCAGCGACCATAGACCACTGACGAATCGAGTTCAGTAGTCGGCCGGATTAGGAATCCGAAGGTAGCGCGCCACAAGCTCGCTGTCGCTCTCGTACACCAGAAGCCGCAGTTCGTCGCCGTCGCTGGCCCGGTAGTTGAATACCTGCATGCCAGGTCGCCAGCTGGCGCTGCGCACGGCACGCCCGCCGACCGGTAGTCGCAGTGGCCGCCGAGCCGGACGCTTAAAAATGGCACCGCCTGTGTCAATGCTGAGCTTTCCGTACATGAAACGACTACGGCCCAACCCCCGCCGCCAAGAGATCCGACAGGGAATAGGGATGTTTCCACCCCGCTCAGATCTTTCTGCGCGCCGAGCCGACCGTTTCGCAATAACTGCTCTGAATATGGGAATTATGAGTACAGCGATCAAGGCGAACGAGGCAAATTCCAGCAATGAAATCACCCTCCTAAATTGGTTTAGGCCACGATGACGGGCTGCGGCGCTTGGATGACAAAGACTCGGTGGCCTTGGTGCCTTCGGTGAAGTGGGTGAGCTCGCCTTCGGTGTCCCAGGTGAAGGCACGCGCGATGCTGGTGAGGCCGTAGCTGTTGGTGGTGTTGCCCTGCTCGTCGTACGAAAGGGTCCCAGCTTGGCCAGATCTCCGACAGCACCTACGAAACCGAGCATGAACTCCTTCTGTGTCCACATCCGGCCTCGCTCCTGCACATTCAGTTCGTCGTAAGACATGTATGCGCATATTGCGTGCTGCAGCAGGTTTTCGAGGCTCAGCAGACCCCGGCCGGACGTCGTCCGGCTGGGGCCTGCTTGAGTGTCAGCGGATTCAGGGCTGACGCGCCTCTTCGTGCAGTCGGTCACGTGCGGCCCTCAGCAAGCCCTGCGACCACTCCGCACGGGTGATTCCCTCGGGCAGTCTGGTCAACTCGGCGTGGCTGGCGCCCAGGGCGCGGGCGATCGCCTCCACCGCGAGACCCTGCATAAGATCGTCGTTGTACTCACCGCGGCCTTCCTCGGCGAGCTTCAGCAGGGCGCGGAGGAGTTCGGCGTCGAACCCGTTGTGCAGGATCGACCCAGCCCCCGAGACCGCGGCCATGAACACGTCGTCATCCAGGTCCCACTCGGGGGATCCCAGCAACTCCAGGATCTGCTTCCTGTACTTCGCTCCGACTCTCCAGTGCGCCGTGAGCACCTGTACGGCAAGCGCCGAGACCTCGGGATCCTGGGGGTAGATCAGATACGTGGCGATCAGCGGCTCGTAGGCCGGGCCGCCCGCACGGGCCACCGCGTACAGCCGCTGGTAGAGCTCCCGGCCGGCCTGGCACTTGGTGACGGCTTGGGCGATCTGCTTCACCTCCTGTGGCGGGATGGTGCCGTCCTTCGCCCGTGCGATCAGCTGCCGCACATATGCATCATGCGCCACTGTCATGCTCCACTCACTTGATTCTGGGGACGAACTGCTCGGAGAAGTCCAGCGTTCTGCTGGCCCGCCCCAGGTCGGCGACGAGAAGGTCTCGCATGGCGCCACTCGTCCCACGGCGGGCCAACTTCCTGCTGCGGCTGCGGCTGCGGCTGCGGCTGCGATTTGATTGATTAGGCCACCCTGGGCGTTGCGAACCTCGTCGACATGATCCCAGGGGACACCGCTCGCCTTCCGCTTAGAACTAACGAAATGATCTTCGAGGTGGTTGGATCACTCCGGGACTGATGATCTGGGGGTATGGGGCGGCTCGGTCAAAGCCGTGGCATGTCGATGACGAGCTGTGGGCGGTGATCGAGCCGCTGTTGCCTCAGGTCGCGCGTCGGCCCCGGCATCCAGGGCGGAAGCGGCATCCGGACCGACTGGTGTTCCAGGGCATCCTGTTCGTGCTGCATACCGGGATCGCCTGGGGACACCTGCCGCAGGAGCTCGGATTCGGCTCCGGGATGAGTGCTGGCGCCGCTTGGCCGAGTGGACCGGGGCCGGCGTGTGGCCCCGACTGCATGAGGTTCCCCTCGCCAAGCTCCGCAGCGCGAATGCTCTGGACTTTTCCCGTGCGGCGGTCGACGGCTCCCACATCCGGGCGTTAAAAGGGGAGCCAAGACGGGACGAAGCCCTGTTGACCGGGGTAAGACGGGCAGCAAGCACCACTTGATCACCGACGCCACCGGCATCCCGCTCGCCGCCACCCTGACCGGCGGGAACCGCAATGACGTCACCCAGCTCATCCCGCTGCTCGAAGCCGTGCCGCCCGTGCGGGGCAAGCGCGGCCGGCCCCGGCGCCGTCCCGATGTCGTACTCGGCGACCGTGGCTACGATCACGACAAGTACCGCCGCCTCGTGTGGGACCTCGGCGTAGAACCGGCGACCGTGGCTACGATCACGACAAGTACCGCCGCCTCGTGTGGGACCTCGGCGTAGAACCGGTGATCGCCCGCCGCGGCACCGAGCACGGTTCCGGATTGGGCACCCAACGCTGGGTCGTGGAGCGCGCCTTCGCCCACCTGCACTGGTTCCGCCGCCTGCGGATCCGCTGGGAGATACGGGACGACATCCACGAGGCTTTCCTCACCCTTGGATGTGCGCTCATCTGCTGGCGGCGGCTTGTGTCCCTACGCTGAGAGCATCGGAACCCAGTGCTTCATCAGCTGGTGCAGACGCTGTCGATGGTCGGCGATCCAGTCGTCGGGCAGGGCGATCGGCACGCGCACGGTGACCATGGATCCTGACTCGTCCTCTACGACCACCTCCGGACAGTCACGCTCGCCAGTGAGTTGGATGAAGATGGACGCTCCCCTGCTCATCTCCATCCAGGCGACATCCTCGCCAGCGTCGAGCCTGTTCAGTGCGTCGGACCAGCTCTCCAGCTTCGAAACGGACAACGACAGGTAACAGCGGCCGGACACGAAGGGCGTCCCGACGACGATCTCTGCATCGAGCCCGGCAGCCCACCTGGCGTTACGCCCCAGGACGTTGACGGTGACGCTGTTCCCCTCGTCATCGGCGAGGGAGATGAGCTCCCTCGGAGCGATGTCGCCCATAGCTTCCCCTTCATCGGCGAGTACCGAGAGATCGTCGCCCCGCCGCAGTGCAACCGCCACCCCATTTCGTTAGGGGTTCTTAGCTTGTTCTTTAACTACCGTCGGTAGCTGCTTCGACTAGCTTCACGAGGGGCGCCAGGATCTGTGGCAGGTCGTTCTCGGAGGCGAGCACCGGTTGGTCCTGCCAGGTGTGCTCGGTTCCGGAGTCGATGAAGAGCAGTGAAGTGGCACCCGATTCCCAGAGGAACACCATCCCCGTGCGCTCGTCTGATTCCAGTGTGAGGCTCACTGCCGTGGCCTTCGGCCGCCCTCGCGACGGGGTTTTTGGGACGGGCTGCTTCACCGCAGAGCTGATCCCACGAGAGCGAAGCTCGTGTTCATGTGCGGCATGCCAGTCCTTAAGCCACTGAGCGATCTCTGACATTGCGCCCCCAAGTGGGCCTCGAACGGCCGTCGAACTTGATCGTAAGCCCGACAATCACCGGACGCAGGAACGGCCTTCGTCTGATCATGTGCTCCGACCAAGGTGCACGTGACCAAGACGAAGGCCGTGAGGGTGAGTCTGCTGCCTGTTGCTGTCCGGAGGGAAGCGTTCGCGGAAGCGTCAGCCTTCCGGGGTGAGTTCTATGAGTGTCTGACCGCTCGGCGCGACGAGTTGTTCGAGCTGGTGGACGCGGTGCTGTGTGCGGACGGGGCGGTGAAGTCGCCGGTGGACTTGACGTTACTGCCCGAGCATCGTCGTGGGCACGGAGCGATGTACGGCGGCTTGAACCACGGCCGGATCGACGTCAATCGGCTGCGGACGGTGCTGGCCGGGTTGTCGCTGCCGCGTTTCGACGGCGGGCGCCTGGTCCTGGCGGTCGATGTGTCGCCGTGGCTTCGTTCGGACGCGCCGTGCTCAGCGGAGCGGCTGTTCTGCCACGTCTACGGCCGTGCGAAGACGGCGTCTCAGTTCATTCCGGGCTGGCCCTACTCCTTCGTGGCCCTGCTGGAGCCGGGCGCCACGTCCTGGACCGGGATCCTGGACGCGGTCCGGCTCGGCCCGGCGGACGACGCAACCGCGATCACCGCTGACCAGCTCCGAGGAGTAGTTGAGCGGCTCATCACCACGGGCCAGTGGCAGGCCGGGGACCCGGCCATCGTGATCGTCAGCGACGCCGGCTACGACGTCACCCGCCTGGCCTGGGTCCTGCGCGACCTGCCCGTCGAGCTGGTCGGCAGGGTCCGCTCCGACCGCGTCATGCGTCTGCCGAAACCACCCAGGACGCACGGCGTCAACGGCCGACCGCCCAAACACGGACCGGAATTCCGCTTCACCAAGCCGGAGACCTGGCCCGAGCCCGCGATCACCACGGTCACCGACACCACCAACTACGGCAAGGCAAAAGCCCAGGCATGGGACCGGGTCCACCCCCGACTCACTCACCGTTCCTCATGGCTCGACCACGAGGGTGAACTCCCCTTGGTGGAGGGCACGTTGGTCCGTTTGGAGGTCGAGCACCTGTCGAAGGAACGGGACGCTCCGCCGGTGTGGTTATGGTCTTCGAAGACCGGCGCCACCCCCGATGATGTGGACCGTTTCTGGCAGGCATTCCTCCGCCGCTTCGATCTGGAGCACACCTTCCGCTTCGCGAAGCAGACCCTCGGCTGGACCACCCCGAAACTCCGTACTCCCCAGGCGGCGGACCGCTGGACCTGGCTCCTGATCGTCGCTCACACTCAGCTCCGGCTCGCCCGGCCCCTCGCCGTGGACCTCCGCAGGCCCTGGGAGAAACCCACCGCCTCCGGCCGGCTCACCCCGGCCCGGGTCCGCCGTGGGTTCAGGAACATCCGCGCCCACCTTGCCTGCCCGACCCGTGTTCCCAAACCCCGAGGTGTCGGCCCCGGACGGGCACCCGGCGCCAAGAACAAGAAACGGGCACCCCGCTACGACGTCGGCAAGACCGTCAAACGTCCCGACACCCTCAAGGCCATCGGCAAGCCTGGAAGATCCTGGTAGATAAAAAACAAGCTTAGTGGTCGTCTCGTTTGGCTCTCCAGGCGACGTGGGGGGTGTCCGTGACTGTTGGGGTAGTCAGGGCTACATGCCGCGCTCCGGCCCGCTCCGGGGCTCTGGCCGTTCGCCGGCGGCCATCGGAAGTCGACGCAGTTGTACCGGGCCGGGATAGAAGGCTGAGGTGTTGGGGCCAGCCATGTCTTCGCCGATGAGGTAGCGGTAGAGCCATTCGGCGAAGCTCATCTCGTACTGCGCCCAGCCGCCTTCCCCGTCTTCGACCAGTGCTTGAAGAACCAGGCGTACTTGTCGAACTTCGCGGCGCGAGGCGGAGCTACAGGGCGGCCGCGGCGCCCTGCAGGTTCTTGGCGGCCAGTGCCAGTCCCTCGGTCTGGGAGTAGGTGGCGTCCTCGTGTTCGATGTTCACGGCCATGTCCGGGTCGATCTCGACGAGGGCGCGCAGGAACTCGGTCCAGTAGGCGACGTCGTGTCCGACGCCGACGGCGACGAACTTCCACGCCGGGTTCTCGGGCCAGGCGTTGCACCAGAACCCGTAGCCGGTCGACACCTTGCCCGGCGCGTCGGCGGGCACGCGGGTGAACGATGTGTCCAGCACGCCGCGGATGTCGGCGCCGGGGCAGAGCGTCGCGTCCTTGGCCGCGGCGTGGAACACCAGCGGACCCAGCCACTTGATGCAGGCGACGACGTCCATGCCCTGCCACATCAGATGCGAGGGGTCCATCTCCGCGCCCACGTTCGTCGCGCCGGCCTCGTCGACGAGCCGCTTCAGGGTGACCGGGGAGAACACCAGGTTGTGCGGGTGCATCTCGATGGCGACCCGGACGTCGTTCTCCCGGGCCAGTGCGTCGATCTCCTTCCAGAACTCGACGGCCACGCCCCACTGGTAGTCCAGGACGTCCATGTAGACGCCGTCCCAGGGGTTGACGACCCAGGACGGGTACTTGGCGTCGGGGTCAGAGCCCGGCGTGCCGGACATGGTCACCACGTGCCTCACACCGAGCAGGCCGGCGAGGCGGATGGTGCGGCGCAGGTCGTCGGCGTGCTTCGGGCCGACGCCGGGGAGCGGGTTGAGCGGGTTGCCGTTGCAGTTGAGGCCGGTCAGCTCCATCCCGCGGTCGGCGAAGGTCGCCAAGTACTCCTCGCGCGCGGTGGCCGAGGACAGCAGCAGGTCGACCGGGCAGTGCGGGGACGGAATGAAGCCGCCGGTGTTGACCTCCACGGAGGTCAGGCCGTTCTCCTTGAGGAGGTCGAGAGCCCCGGTGAGGGGCCGGTCGTGCAGACAGGCGGTGTAGGCGCCGAGCTTGAGGGCCATGTGTGTCTCCTTGGATGCGGGTGGGGGCGGGCGGTCAGGCGGCGGGCGGAACCGTGACGGCGGCGCCACCGTCCAAGGAGGACTCGACAACGGCCCGGATGATCTCCATGGTCCGCAGCGCGTCGGCGAAGGTGGCGCAGGCCGGCAGCGGCTCGGCGACGCCCGCGACCTGGTCGAGGAAGGCTCGGGCCTGGTAGGTGAAGTTGTCGGCGTTGCTGGCGCCCACACCCGGAGCCTCCATCGGGACCCCGCCCGCGAAGTACGGCAGCTGCGGGCCGACGATGATCTGGCGCGCGCCTCGGGTACGAGCCTCGGGCTGGGCGTCGTCGAAGAGGTACTCGGCGGGCCGGTGCTGGTCGAACGCGGCGCGGCCACCGATGCCCAGGATGTCGAAGGACAGCCCGTTGGGCAGGCCGAAGCCGGTGCGTGTCACCGAGAAGGTGCCGACGAGACCGGACTCGAAGCGGGCGGTGAAGGACGCGGTGTCCTCGTTCTCGACCTCACCGAACTCCTCGGAGATGGGAGCCGCGTTGTGTCCCACGACCGCGCCCAGCGGCAGGGGCCGCTTGGGGATCTGCGTCGACAGCGAGGCACCGGAGACCGAGGCGATGGGCCCCGCGACGTACTCGGCGGCGTCGATGACGTGCGAGCCGATGTCCCCGAGCGCACCGGAACCGAGGCCGCCCTTGAACCGCCAGCTCAGCGGCCCGTTGGGGTCGGTCGCGTAGTCGCACCAGTAGCGGCCGCTGAACAGGGTCGGGTCACCCAGCTCGCCACGCCGGACGTGCTCGCGGATCGCGGCGACGGCGGGGGAGCGGCGGAAGGTGTACCCGACGGCGGTCACGACCTCGGCGGAGCGCTCCAACTCGGCCATGGCGCGGGCGTCTTCCAACGACCCGGCAAGCGGCTTCTCGCACAACACGTGCTTGCCCGCGGCGACCAGTGCCTCGGCGATCGGTCGGTGCAGCGCGTTGCCGACGACGATGCTGACGGCGTCGATCGTAGGGTCCTCGGCGACGGCCTCCCAGCTCGGGAGTGCCTTCTCGAAGCCGTAGCGGCGGGCGGCGTCCTCGCCGAGTTCTACGTTGGCATCGGCGATCGCGGCCAGCCGGACCGGCGGCAGACCGGCGCCGAAGACCGTGTTGACGTTGCGGTAGCCGGCGGCGTGGCTGCGGCCTGCCATACCGGCGCCGATCACCGCGACGGAGAGGGGTTTGGCGGACGTGGACATGGGGGTGCCTTTCTCAAGGAAGGTTCGCAAGGAAGGTTCACGAGGAAGGAATGTCAGCCCGCCCCCGGGACGTTCGTGCCGGGGCGGTCATGGTCCGTCAGGACCAGGTGGCCAGGTACTCGTCGATCTTCTTCCGCATGAGGACGGAGGACTCCTTGGCGCGTTCTTCCCAGGCGAAGACACAGGCCGTGAGGGTGCCGTCGAAGCCGTTCGCGCGCAGCTCGCGGAAGAGTTCGTCGAAGTCGACCTCGCCCTGGCCGATGTCGAGGTGCTGGTGGATCCGGGCCGACGTGCCGGGCGGGTTGAGGATGTAGCGGTTGCCGGAGGACGCGGTGTGGTCCAGGGCGTCGGCGAGGTGGACGTGGGTGAGCAGGTCGCCGGCGTACTGGATGATGCCGGGAGCGTCGTTGCCGATGTGGAAGGTGTGCGGGGCGCAGTACAGGAAGCTGACGTTCGGGTGGTTGATGCCGCGAATCAGGTTGATCGCGTCGTGGCCGTTCTCGATGAAGTCGTCGGGGTGCGGCTCCAGGGTGAGGCGGATGCCCTCCTGCTCCAGGAGCGGCAGCAGGTCGTCCATCGACTTCCAGAACTGGGCCTCGCTGCGGTCCGGATCCTCGGGCCGGCCGTTGAGCTCGGAGATCATGCTGTCCACGCCGAGATCGGCGGTGATCCGGATGGCGCGCTTCCAGTAGCGGACGGCGGCCTGCCGGGCATCCTCGTCCGGTCCCGACCAGCGGAACAGGGGCAGGACGGAGGAGACGCCGACGCCCGCCGAGTCCAGTGCCTTGCGGAACTTCCGTACGGTCGCGTCGTCGACGCGCGGGTGCCGGAAGAAGGGGATGAAGTCCTCCCGGGGGGAGAGTTCGATCCATTCGTAGCCCAACTCGGCCACCACAGCGGGTAGTTCGAGGAGCGGTACGTTGCGGATCATGTAGGGATCGAGGGCGATCTTCACGCGAGTGTGCCTTCCGGTCACGGGGAGACGGTCGAGCGTTGGGGCAGGATGTCTTCCGTCCAGCGGCGGTGCCTGGAGGTGGGCGGAGGACGCCCGGGGTTACCCGCTCAGGGAGTGCACGAGTACGTCGGTGCCGCCGAGGAGCACGCCGTCCTCGGGCCGGGCGAGCAGCCGCAGTGTCAGGGAGCGCTGCGCGGTCTGCCCGTCGGTCTCCTTGGGGCCGGGGGCCGGCGGTGTGGTCACCGCCGGCTCGGCCTGCTGGGCCATGGTCCTCACCGGGTGCCCTTCGCGGCGAACTGGGCGACGGTGTCGACGTTGGACTTGTCGACGAAGGCCGGGCCGGTCAGGATCGGCTGCTCGCCGCCGCCGCTGTAGTTGCCGTTCGTCTTGTAGAGCCACAGCGAGTCGACGGCCAGGTAGCCCTGGAGGTAGGGCTGCTGGTCGACGGCGAACTGGATGCTGCCCTTCTCGATGGCGGCGATGAGGTCCTTGTTGAGGTCGAAGGTCGCGACTTTCGCCGTGCTGCCGGCCTCGGACGTCGCCTGCGCGGCCGTCAGCGCGAACGGGGCGCCGAGCGTGACGATCTCGTCGATGGACTTGTCCTGCGCGAGCTTGGCGGTGATCGTCGACTTCACGGACGGCATGTCGGTGCCGTTGACGTAGAGGTTGTCGGTCTTGCCGCTGAAGGTCTTCTTCACACCGGCGCAGCGCTGTTCCAGGTTGATGTCCCCCTGGGCCTGCACGACGCACAGGGCGTGCTTGGCGCCGGTGTCGTTGAGCTTGCTTCCGAGCGCCTGGCCGGAGACGGACTCGTCCTGACCGAAGAACGAGAGCAGACCCTGCTTCTTCCATTCGGACAGGCCGGCGTTGAAGCCGACGACCGGGATGCCGGCCGCCTCGGCCTTGGCGACCACGGCCTTCATGGCGTCGGGCTTGGCGAGGGTGACCGCGATGCCGTCGACCTTCTGGTCGATCGCGTTCTGCACGAGGTTGGCCTGGTCGGCGGCGGTCTCGTCGTTGGAGTAGACGAGCTTGACGTTGTCCTTGGCGGCGGCGGCCTCGGCACCCTTGCGGATGGTGTCCCAGAAAGTGTCGCCGGAGGGTGCGTGGGTGACCATGGCGATCGTCATGCGGGGGGTGTCGGCCTTGCCGGCCGACACCGCGGCCCCGCTCTCCGCGGACTTCTTCCCGCCGGAGCTGCTGGAACAGCCGGCGAGGGTGAGAGCGGCCGCGGCGGCCACCGCCACGGCGGGGGCGATTCTGCGGAAACGGGGAGAACGGGGACGGGATGTGTGGCTCATGGCGCGTGCACCTCGCTGTGCAAGTGAGAGGGAGTGACGGGCAGTGGGCTGCGGATCGACGGCCGCGGTTGGGGCCGGGGAGGTCGCGGCGGCCTCGGTCGTGGTGTGGTGCGCGGGAGAGACCTGCTGCATCGGGTGCGGCGGGTCTTGGAAGCGGGTGGGGTGCCCGGAAGCTGTCGGCAGCCGGACACAGGCCCTCGACCCGGGGGAGTCAGTGGCCCTGGGTGCGATGACCGTCCCGGGGTCGAGACGGTGGGGCGGCTTGGGAACTCGGTCTGCGGGACGGTGACGTGGCCGGTCTCGGAATGCCGGGAGTCGTAGCGGTCCGAGCTGACTTCGTTGGAACGTCAGGACAATTTAAAGCGCTTTAAGTTCTGGTACTATCGGCTCGTTTCGTGAACGTGTCAAGGGTGTTGCCCGAGGAGTTCTGCCGGGAGGTGCGAGTGGACGATGACGCTTCCGTGAGTCGCAGGGACGGCGCGAGCAAACGCCCCCGGCTGGAGGACGTGGCCGCCCGCGTGGGCGTGTCCACGGCGTCCGTCTCCCTGGTGCTGCGTGGTGTGCCCGGCCCCAGCGAGCGCACCCGGCAACGCGTCCTGAAAGCCGCCGCCGATCTCGGTTACCAGGTGGACCGCACTGCCAGTCTGCTGGCCAGCAGACGCACCCGGCTGCTCGGCGTCATGGTCGACATTCACAGCCCCTTCCACGCGGATCTGGTCGAGCACCTCCACACGGCCGCCGAAGAGGTCGGCTACGACCTCGTCCTCAGCACCCAGACCCGCACCCGCGACGAACACACCGCCGTCGAGACGCTGCTGGCCTTCCGCAGCGAGGCCCTGATCCTGCTC
Organism: Streptomyces sp. NPDC111656; assembly: GCF_055656965.1. Taxonomy (NCBI): domain Bacteria; kingdom Bacillati; phylum Actinomycetota; class Actinomycetes; order Kitasatosporales; family Streptomycetaceae; genus Streptomyces; species Streptomyces sp. NPDC111656. The sequence goes on along the minus strand of NZ_JBVKCA010000017.1, from coordinate 253,020 downwards.
GGCCCGACCGCCTCAGGGGACGCACTCGCCGCGCTGGACCGCAAGGCTCCCGTCATCGCCGTCGGCCGCCGGATCGCCGACGCCGACCTCGATGTCGTCCGCTCGGCCGACGACGACGGGGTCGGCCAGGTGGTCGACCACCTGGTGGACCTCGGCCACCGCGCGATCACCTACGTCGACGGCGGCAAGGGTGTCATCGCCACCGACCGTCGCCGCGGCTACCGCGCCGCCATGCGCCGTCACGGCCTGGACGCGCACATCGGGGTTCTGCGCGGGGACAACACCGAGGCGGCCGGTGAACGTGCCGCCCGCCAGCTGCTCGACGGCGCCGAACTCCCCACCGCCATCGTCGCGTTCAACGACCAGTCCGCCATCGGCGTCCTGGCCGCTCTGTCCCGTGCCGGGGTCGCCGTCCCGGGCGAGGTGTCCGTGGTCGGCTACGACGACGACGCCCTCTCCCGACTGAGCTGTTTCAATCTGACCACGGTCAGCCAGAGCGCCCGTGAACAGGCCCGGCATGCGGTGGTCGCCGCGGTGGAGCGACTGGACCAGGGCCGCACCGAGTCCCGCGAGGTCGTACTGATCCCACGGCTCGTCCTGCGTGGCACCACCGGGCGTGTCTGACAGGCGGTTTGGGGTCGCGGCGGCCTAGGCCCTGTCGTCACATTCCCGTCTGCCTCGCGACGCCATGCACGCGCCCCCAGGTTCTCGGCTTCGCTCGAACAGGGAGGGACCCCCTTCGCCGCACCGGGCGAAAGCCCAAGTACATCCAGTACGAGGACTTTCGCCCGGCACGCCGAGAGCACGCTCCCCCAAGCTCTCGACTCCGCTCGAGCAGGGGGGACCCCCATGACGCCGCAGGGCCCGCCCTTCGGGCGGACGACGGGAGTTCGACGACAGGACCTGGTTCGGGGCGCGGCGCGAAGCGGAGGCGTGACCTACGTGGAGTGGCACCGCGACGCGGACCGGCTCGCGGAGTCGGCGGCCTTGCGGCGCGGGTCGGCGTCAGGCGGCCGGTCGCACCAGGCCCGACTCGTAGGCGAAGGCCACCGCCTGCACGCGGGCGCGGGCGCCGATCTTGGCGAGGATGTGGCTGACGTGTGACTTGACGGTGGTCGGCGCGATGGACAGCCGCGCGGCGATCTCGGCGTTGGACCAGCCGGAGGCGACGGCGGTGAGGACGTCGCGTTCCCGCTCGGTGAGCATGTCGAGCCCTGTCTCCTGCTCGGCGGTGCGGGCCGGGCGCTCCTGGCGGACGGCGTCGATGAGCGCACGGGTGACGCTGGGCGTGGTGACGGCGTCTCCGGCGGCCACGATACGGACGGCCGCGGTCAGTTCGTCGGGGGTGGCGTCCTGGGGGAGGAACCCACCGGCTCCGGCGCGCAGTGCCGCGTAGGCGTACCCCTCGTGGCTGCTGGGGGTCAGGACCAGTACGCGCGGGGGGCGTCCGCCGACCCTGACGGTCTCGGGTGCCGGAAGCGGGGTGAGGGGCCGGGTGATGCGGCGGATGGCCTCGACGCCGTTCGGATCGGCTGCGTGGGTGCCCATCACGACGACGTCGGGACCGAGCGCGACGCTCATGCGGACCGCCTCGGCGCCGTTCGTCGCCTCGCCGACGACGGTCAGGTCGGGCTCGGCCGCCAGAAGCATGTGCAGACCGAGCCGGTGCAGGGACTGGCTGTGCACGACGAGTACGGAGGTCATGACGGGCGCCCTTCGTGAGGATGGGGGCGAGCGCCGACGTGGGTCGGGTGTCCGCCACCGCACTCCCTGTGAACGAAACGGTTTCGTTCACTTCGGTGTCATCAGCCTAGCTCCGGTGCTATCGAAACGGCATCGTTTCCTTTGTGGCCTCGGTCACTTCTCGACTCGTGGGGCGCCGGACCGTATGTGGGATGGCCTTGCATGACCATGCGGGATGTTGCATAATCTTGCCATGTCCAAGGTCCTCACTTCCCTCCCCACCGGCGAGCGCGTCGGCATTGCCTTCTCCGGCGGGCTCGACACTTCGGTCGCCGTCGCCTGGATGCGCGACAAGGGCGCCGTCCCGTGCACGTACACCGCAGACATCGGTCAGTACGACGAGCCCGACATCGCCTCCGTGCCCGGCCGTGCCACCGCGTACGGCGCCGAGATCACCCGGCTCGTCGACTGCCGTGCCGCGCTGGTCGAGGAGGGGCTGGCCGCGCTCGCCTGCGGTGCGTTCCACATCAGGTCGGGCGGGCGCCCGTACTTCAACACCACGCCGCTGGGGCGCGCCGTGACCGGCACGCTGCTGGTGCGGGCCATGCTCGAGGACGGGGTGCAGATCTGGGGCGACGGCTCCACGTTCAAGGGCAATGACATCGAGCGGTTCTACCGGTACGGGCTGCTCGCCAACCCGCACCTGCGGATCTACAAGCCCTGGCTCGACGCGGACTTCGTCACGGAGCTCGGCGGCCGCAAGGAGATGTCGGAGTGGCTGCTCGCGCACGGGCTGCCGTACCGGGACTCGACCGAGAAGGCGTACTCCACGGACGCCAACATCTGGGGCGCCACGCACGAGGCCAAGACCCTGGAGCACCTCGACACCGGTATCGAGACGGTCGACCCGATCATGGGGGTGCGGTTCTGGGACCCGTCGGTGGAGATCGCCACGGAGGACGTGACGGTCGGCTTCGACCAGGGTCGTCCGGTGACCGTCAACGGCAAGGAGTTCGGCTCCCCGGTCGACCTCGTCATGGAGGCCAACGCGATCGGCGGCCGGCACGGCCTCGGCATGTCCGATCAGATCGAGAACCGGATCATCGAGGCCAAGAGCCGCGGCATCTACGAGGCCCCCGGCATGGCGCTGCTGCACATCGCCTACGAGCGTCTGGTCAACGCGATCCACAACGAGGACACCGTGGCCGCGTACCACAACGAGGGCCGGCGGCTGGGTCGGCTGCTCTACGAGGGCCGCTGGCTGGACCCGCAGGCGCTGATGGTGCGCGAGTCGCTGCAGCGCTGGGTCGGCGCGGCGATCACCGGTGAGGTGACCCTGCGGCTGCGGCGCGGCGAGGACTACTCGGTCCTCGACACCCGGGGCCCGGCGCTCAGCTACCACCCGGACAAGCTCTCCATGGAGCGGACCGAGGACTCGGCGTTCGGCCCGGTGGACCGCATCGGCCAGCTCACCATGCGGAACCTGGACATCGCCGACTCCCGTGCCCGTCTCGAGCAGTACGCGGCCCTGGGCCTGGTCGGCAGCGATCACCCGACGCCGATCGGCGCCGCGCAGGCGGCCTCGACCGGTCTGATCGGCGCCATGGACGAGGGCGGCGCCGAGGTGATCGCCTCGCGGGGCGAGGCCACGGACGAGGAGACGATGCTGGACCGCGCCGCGATGGAGTCCGGCACGGACTGACGCAGGTCACCGGTCGTACGTACCCGGGCGGCGGGCCCCGGCGGATTCTGTTCCGCCGGGGCCCGCCGTCGTCCGCTGCGCGAGGGGGAGGGGTTCACCGCCTTGGCTCCCGTCGCCGAACAGCGACCTCACGCATGGGGAGTGCCGAACAGCGACCTCACGCAGGTGGAGTGGCGGCGCCAGGCCCACCGACACACCGTCCGCCGACGTTCCCTGTCCGCCGGAACTCCCAGCGCATCTGTCAGGGCATCACATCGCGACAGCCGGCGAGCGGCAGGAGCCGGAGGCTGCGGTCCGCAGGGCTACGGGTGCAGTATCACCTTCGTGTAGCCCTCGATCCGCTTGTCGAACTTGTCGTAGCCCGACGGTGCCTGATCCAGGGGCAGTTCGTGGGAGACGACGAAACTGGGCTTCGCCCTGCCCTCGATGATCATGTCGCGCAGGTACCGGTTGTAGCGCTTCACGTTGCACTGTCCCGTCCCCATCCGCAGGCCCTTCTCGAAGAGCTTGCCGATCGAGACGAGGAGCATGCCCTGCTTGGCCTGCTCGTCCGGGCCGCCGGGGTCGGAGGGCACATAGAGGCCGGGTATCCCGAGCGCTCCGGTGGCTCGCACCGTGCCGACGAGCGAGTTCAGGACGGTCGCCGGTTCTTCGCGGTCCGTGCCGTGCCCTGTCGCCTGATAGCCGACGGCGTCAATGCCCTTGTCCGTGCCGATGCCGTCCGTCTGGTCCTTGATCTGCTCGATCGGGTTGCCCTCGGAGAAGTTGATCGGAACCGCGCCTATCTCCTCGGCCTTCTGGAGCCGTTCGGGGACCCGGTCCACGACGAAGACCTGCTTCGCGCCGCGCATCAGAGCCGAGTAGGCGGCCATGAGTCCGACCGGACCTCCGCCGTACACCGCGACGCTCTCGCCCGGGCGGACCTGGGCGAGCTCACAACCGTGGTATCCGGTGGGGAAAATGTCGGCGAGCAATATGAAATCGCTCTCGTGCTCGTTTCCCGGCGGCAGCTTCAGGCAGTTGAAGTCGGCGAAGGGTACGCGCAGATATTCGGCCTGGCCGCCCTTCCAGGGGCCCATGGCGACGTATCCGTACGCGCCGCCCGCGAAACCGGGATTGACGGTCAGACAGTAACCGGTGAATCCCTCGACGCAGTTCATGCAGAACCCGCAGGCTACGTTGAAGGGCATGACCACACGGTCGCCCTCCTTGAGCGAGGTGATGCCCTGGCCCAGTTCTTCGATGATTCCCATGTTCTCGTGGCCGAAGACGATGCCGGGTTCAGCGGCGGTACGGCCCTCGTACATATGCAGATCGGATCCGCATATCGCGGTGGAAGTGACCCGTACGATCACATCGTTCGGATGCTGGATGCTGGGCTTTTCAACCTCTTCGACCGCAACGCTGAACGGCCCTTTGTAAACGACGGCCTTCACGGCTGCCACCTCCGCTCGGTGACGCATGTATGTGATGTCCACGCCCCCGCCCGTATTCTCCGCGTGACCCATCTCTCATGATTCTCCGTCCTGCGCGATCGGACAAGCCGGTAACGTCGATGTGAATAACTGCCCGGTGCCGTGCAGAGAAATGCAGTGGCGAAGGAGGCCGAAAGATGTCAGCACAGCGACTGGGAACGCTGCTTGTCCCCGTGCCGGGATTGTCCGGCACCACCTACCCGCCGGGAACGACCGTGACGGTCCGCGGCCGAGGCGCTACGGTCGACGCCTTCGTCAACGGCGACTGGCTTCCCCTGTCGTGGTGGGAATTCTCCGACGGCCTGCGCGAGGACATCGCCGACCGCTGACCTTCCGCGCCGATGCCGTCGCGGGCATCGGCGATGACGACGGTCCTGGGCGCGGTCGTGTCGTTCCTCTGTAGTTCAAAGCCCCCGGCAGTGAGCCTCAGTGCCTGCCGGGGGCTTCGTGTGCCCGCCCACCCGTCATGGATCGGTGGTGAGGGCGTTTGTGTCGGAGTTTCTCTAGCGGTGGGCCGTAGCGGGCCGGCCGCACTGGCCGGTGTTCCTGGCCCGTCCCGTGCGGAGCCGTTGGGCGGCGAGCGCGAGGGCGCTGAAGGCGATGACGGCCGCGCTGTAGACGACCGAGGTCTCGTGCAGGCCGACGTTCGTGGCGGCGATCCCTGCGGCCACGGCCGGGACGCTGAAGGCCAGGTAGGAGATGACGAACGCGACCGCGAACAGTTCGCCCCGCTCGGCCGGCTCGGCGATTCGGGCCAGTGTGCCGAAGCTGGCGAGAGCCGAGCCACCGAAGCCGATTCCGGCGATGGCGGTGCCGGACGCGGCCATCGTGAGCGAGTTTGCCTCCACACCGCCCAGGCCCACGGCCGTGCCGAGCAGCAGCAAGGTGGCCGAAAGGGCGAGCGTGCGCTCGGTGGGCCAGCCGCGCAACGCGAACGCCGTGATCGAGGCGGGCACGCAGAGCAGGGTGACCACCAGGCCGCCGATGACATGGCTGGACAGGCCGAACAGGTTGGCGGCCACTGAAGGACCGAGAGAGAGATACAGTCCGCCCAGTGCCCAGCTCGCCACCAGGATCGGCACGAGCGCCATCAGGTCCGTGCGCAGTCGCGGAGCGACGCCGAGGCGCGGCTGAAGCGACCGTACGACGCCGGGCCGGCGCTGTGCCGTCTCGGGTATGAGGGCGACGAGCAGACCGGCGAGGACCAGAGCCGCGAGCAGCAACACGTAGACCAGCCGGGTCGGGTGCGGCCCGTACTCCGCGAGGACACCACAGCCCAGTGCACCGAGGCCCAGTCCGAACGTCGGGGCCGCACCGGTGATGACGCCGGCGCGGTGCGGCGCGTGGGGAGGGTTGAGATCGACGAGGGTCGCGCCGAGTGTGGTCATGGCCGCGCCGGTGGCGACACCCTGGACGAAGCGGGCCGTCAGCAGGATCGAGACGTCGTCGGCGACGATGAACAGTGCCATCGCCACCACTTCGAGGGCGATGGCCGAGGCCAGGACCGGCCGGCGGCCGATGTGATCGGACAGTGCGCCGAGCACCAGGAGCGCCCCGATCATTCCGACGACGTACACCGCGAAGACGGTGGTGAGGGTGGTCGCCGAGAAGCTCCACTCGTGCTGGTAGATGACGTACAGCGGCGACGGCGCGCTCGACGCGGCCATGAAGAGGACGAAGACGGCCGCGATGGAGGCGAAGGCCACCGGTCGGCTCAGCCCGCGCCGCACACGGCCGGACGGTAGGCCCCCTGGGGCTGAGGCCGACGGGATCATCTTGGAGGACGTGGGTGCGTCAGACATGCGCTCTCTCTCCGAATGCAGTGATCACTGCGTTAGCAGTTCTCCCCTAACGCAGCGATCAGTGCGATAATTTCCGCATGACCGAAGCAATAGTCCAGCCCCGTCCCGGCGGCCGCTCCGCGCGGGTGCGCGCGGCCGTTCACCGCGCGGTCGGGGAGCTGCTCGCCGAAGAGCCGACCGAGGTGCTGACCATTCCCGCCATCGCGGCGCGCGCCGGCGTGCACGCGACCACGGTGTACCGGCGATGGGGTTCGGTGGCACAGCTCCTTGCCGACGTCGCCACGAGTCGGTTCAGCGGCGATGTCGTGGTGCCGGACACCGGCTCTCTGGCGGGTGACCTGGAGCGGTGGACGGGCGATGTCGCCACCGACCTCGCCGACCCCGACGTCCTCGCCCTGATGCGGGCGACGATCGGCTCGGGTCCGGAGGGCGGCAGCGCCTGCACGGCCGACCGGCACGCTCAGCTCGGGGCCATCATTGAGCGGGAGCGAGCTCGAGGAGGCAAGGTGCCGAGCGTGGAGCGGGCCGTCGACGGACTGCTCGGTCCGCTGTACTACCGCGCGATCTTCAGCGTGGAGCCCGCGTCCGGCGAGTGGGCGCGGGGTCTGGTCGCGCCGTTGCTCGCGGCGGTCTAGTGCGGTGACCGGACAGGTCGGCCGGGACGGAGGGGCAGCGGCCGCGACCGATCGCGCGGAAGGCGGTGCCTGCTGCGTCAGACGTCGTACGCGGAGAAGTCGACGACCGCTGTCGAGTTCTTGCCGTACTGCACGGCTATGTCCACCGTCATCGCCCCGCCTTCAGCTTCGGGGTGCAGATCGATGTGAGCGCAGACGTCCGCCGGTGTCCCGGAGCAGTTCTCCGACGTGAGACGGGTGCCGGGATAGGCCTCCTTGAGCCACGCGTCCAGATCCGTTCGTGTGATCGAAAATCGCGCCTGGTAATCCGTGTCCAGCCAGGCGCGGACGGTGCACTTCGCGTCTTGAGCCCCCTTGGGCAACCCGTCCTGGTCCGCGTAGCGCATGGCGTCCTCGCACGAGGCGGCTTCCACCTGAGTCATCGGATCGGCTGTGAGGGCCGTGATGACCGTCCAGGCAATCCACCCGACGAAAGCCATCGGGAACGCCACAACTGCGGCGAGCACCCATTTCCGCCTCATGATCACCCTTTGCTGTTGTTCGCGCCCCGAGCGGCGGCCGTCACTCTGCAAGACAGGCAGGACGCACCAGCGTGCCCCGCGGTTCTCGGCCGTGCCGGTCGGATGGACGGCGACGTCGTCATGGCAAGGTCATGGCTCTCGGTGCTCGTGGGCCGCCGATTCCAGCGTCGCGATCTCTGCCTCGGCCAGGCGGGCCTCGGCATCGACGTCGATCGACCGGGTGAGCAGCCAGTAGAGCACCGCGGAGACGGGCAGCCCGATGAACAGGGCGATGTCCGCACCGCCGAGCGCGTGGGCGGCGGGTCCGACGTAGAGCGTGCCGACGGAGAAGAACGGCACCATGACGGCGAAGCCGACCAGGTAGGAGATGATGCCGTGCCAGCCCCAGCGGCCGTAGATGCCGTGCGGGTTGAAGATCTCGGCGACCGCGTAGTGGCCGCGGCGCACCACGTAGTAGTCCATGAGGTTCACGGCGGTCCACGGAATGAACAGGTAGAGCACCAGCAGCAGGAAGTTGTTGAAGTTCTCGAGGAAGTGGGCGGTGGAGGCCAGTGCCCCCACCACGGAGAGCGCCGCGGTGAGGCCGATCGTCACGAGCCGTACGGCGACGGTCGGCCGCACTCTCTTGAACGAGTCGATCGCGCTGATGAGGGTGAGGGACCCGCCGTACATGTTCAGGGCGGTCACCGAGATCAGACCCAGGGCGGAGAACAGCAGAACGATCGCGCCGAAGCCGCTGAAGACCTTGTCGCCCGCCGCGTTGATCGAGCGGACGGTCTCGAAGTCCTTGCCCGCCCACGCGGCGAGCAGAGCCCCCAGACACATCAGCCAGATGCCGCCGAGCGCCGACCCGAAGTACGTCCAGTAGAAGGTCTTGCGGACGGTCACGTCCGGCGGGAGGTAGCGGGAGTAGTCCGAGACGTAGATGGCCCAGCTGATCTGGTATCCGGCGACCACGCCGAACTGCGCGAGGAACGGGGTCCATTGGAAGCCGCCGAGGTCGAAGGAGCCCGGGGGATAGTGCAGGGTGAGCAGGATGCCCACGGTGAAGATCCCGAAGACGACCAGGAAGGTGTAGGTGAGGAGCCGCTCGGCGCGGTGGATGACGTCGTAGCCCACCAGCGCGATGACGAACCCGATGAGTGTGACCACGACGACCCACAGCTTGACGCCGCCGTGCAAGGTGGTGTGCAGGGCCTCACCGGCCAGGATCGTGTTGAAGATGTTGAACCCCGCGTACTGCACATAGGCGAACAGCCATACGAGCAGGGCTCCGACGTAGCCGAACTGCGGCCGCGACTGGATCATCTGCGGCAGTCCCAGCTGCGGACCCTGCGCGGAGTGGAAGGCCATGAAGAACGTGCCGAGGATCGTGCCCGCGGCGATCGCGATCAGCGACCAGATGAGGTTGCCGCCCTCGGTGATGCTGATCAGCCCTACCGCCAGGGTGGCGATCTGCGCGTTGGACATGAACCACAGAGGCCCCAGGTGCCAGAGTTTCCCGTGCCGCTCGTCGAGGGGGACGTAGTCGATGGAGCGGATTTCCAGACCCGATACCCGTGGCTGCGACGAGGTGGTCACGAGTGCCTCCTTTGGGCGGGTTCATAATCTGATGAGAAGATTAACCACCTATGATCACGTTCATCTTCTTGTCGTACTGGCCGAGGCGGGCGTACCGATCAGTATGTCCGACCGGTACGCCGTGCAACCCCAGGTACGCCACGCCACTGAAAGGATGAAAACGGCCCCTGCCGGGCTGCTCCGGCGACGCGCCCTGGAAGGGATCCCGCGTCAGGTGATCGCGACGACCCCCGTGGAGCATCCGTGCCGGAGAACCGCCGGAAGAGACCGGGGCGTCTGGGCGTCCTGTCCTGCAGTGCGGTCGTCCTCGCGGCGACCGCCCTCGTCGGAGCGGGGGAGGCGCGGGCCGCCGCGCGGGTGCCCACCTGTTTCGGCCGACCGGCGACGACCACGGGCACCAGCGGGACACCGGGGCCGGACGTGATCATCGGCACCGCGGGCGCCGACGTCATCGAGGGACTCGGTGGCGACGACCTGATCTGCGGTCTGGGCGGGGACGACCGTCTCATCGGCGGACCGGGTGCCGACTCCGTCGACGGCGGAGACGGCGACGACAGCCTGATCGGCGACAATTTCGGCGCCACCGGAGCCGTGACCGCTGCCACGGGCCGGGACCTGCTGTTCGGTCGTGCCGGGAACGACACTCTGGTGGGCGACAACTCCGCTCAGCTGGGCGCCGCGGCCGGTGCCTCGGGCGACCGCCTGTTCGGCGGGCCCGGAGATGACAGCATGGTCGGTGACAGCAGGGGCGACACCGCTTCCGGAGGTGCGAACGACCATCTCGAGGGCGGCGACGGCAGCGACAGCCTCATCGGGGACGCCTTGGGGTTCTTCGGCGCCTCGGGGGCCGGCGACGACGTACTCCTGGAGGGGCCCGGGGAGTTGGGCGACGCGACGGGCGACAGCGTCGCCGTCTCGGGGAACGCGAGTGGGGCCGGCGGTGACGACGTCATCGACCTCGGCGAGGACGGCGGCACGATCGCGATCGGGGACCACTCCGCTTCCGGAGGCACCGCGGTCGGCTCGGGCAACGACCGGATCGCGGGAGGAAGCGCGGGGGAGTTCCTCGTCGTCGGCGACAGTTCCCTGGGGGACGCCACCGGGGCGACCGCCGGGCGCGATGTGATCAACGGGCGCGGCGGCAACGACCTGCTGTTCGGCGACAACATCGACCAGAACACCCGGAGCGTCCCGGGAGTGGGCGGGAGCGACTCGATCGACGGAGGAGCCGGGGACGACATCCTCAGGGGCGGCCCCGACGCCGATTTCCTCAACGGCAACACCGGTAGGGACGACTGCGACGGCGAGCAGGGGACCGACGTCGCGATCAGCTGCGAGATCTGACCGCCCAGGGATCCGATGAGCGAGCCGGAGCCGCCCGCACAACCGGCCGGCAGACTACCTGCCACCAGATAGTGCGCCCAACTCCCGCACCCACCTGCGGAGTTGTGCACGTAGCCGGTCACGTATTCCTCCGGGCACAAGGCCAGGCCACGAGGGTCTCCATGGGGCGCGGGCCGGGGTTACGCGCGGCCGGGGCCCGGCTGGCCACCGCTCTCGTTCCGGCCGCAGGGGTCAGTCCGTCGGGCGCCGAGCGGAATGATCGAACGCCAGCGAGTGCTGCTCGTGCTCGGGCCTGCCGTCGCGCCGTGCCTCGTGCTGGTCGAGGAGGGTCAGCAGGCCCTCTACGCTCAACCCGGCCTCCGCCGGGTGCCGGAGGATGGTCCCCGGTTCGATGTGGTAGATGTTTGAGCGGCCCTGGCGGGTGTGGGTGAGATAGCCGTCCTGCTCCAGATCGGAAATGATCTTCTGGACGGCGCGCTCGGTGAGTCGGCACCGTGCGGCGATGTCGCGGATACGGGTTCCCTGATCCCTGGAGATCGCGGCCAGCACTCGGGCGTGGTTGGTGAGAAACGTCCAGCCGGTATGTCCCTGCGGTACTTCACCCATGTCTCGAGGATACGGCTCGGCATTCGCGCATTCAAAAGGATGAAAGAAAGTTCCTGTATCTCTTGACGTGTGAGGATCCGAAGGCCGACGCTTGGAGTAGTGAGATAGGCGGATGCCCCAGGAGCGACTGCCATGCACGAACGTCCACTCTCCGTCCAGGTCGGCAGCGAAGGCTTTGGCCCGCTTCTGAAGGTGGTGGCACGTTCGGGCGGTGGGCGGGCGGCCGCCGCGATCTCCGGTGACGTCGACACCGAGCACCCACTCCAGCGCTCCTTGTGCGAAGCCCCTACGCGGTCGATCGGCGGACTGTCGACGGCCGTGACAGGCATCCCGGCAAGAACGACCGAGCGCACAAGGAGGACGGGTTGAGCGACGACGCCGAGCAGGACCTGCGCACCGAAGTCGTCCAGCTCAAACGTGCCATGCAGACCCGGCCGGTCATCGATCTGGCCCGGGGAGTCCTGATGGCCTCGTTCGGCCTGAGTGCCGCCGACGCCTGGAACGTACTGGTCGAGGTGTCCCAGCACGCCAACACCAAAGTCCACCATGTCGCCGAAGACCTGGTCGGCGCCGTCAACGGAGATCCGCTTCCCGACCCGCTCCGGCAACACGTGTATGCGGCGGTCGCCGAAGTCCTCGGTCCACATGCTCCTGACCATCCGAGCGCCGAGTGGACCTCTCCCACCGACCGGACGTCACGGGCGGGCGGTGGCAACGACACGCCGCCGATGTCCGACCGACGTCGCGATCTGTCGTCGGACCCCCTCTGACCTCTGCTGACCCCTGGCCTTTGACCCTGGCCTTTGGCCCCGTCACGCACGCTTGCGGCCGACGCCCGCGTACACCCAGTACTCCGACGGGTTCTCCGGGATGTGGTCGTCCGGGGCCGGGCGCCACAGGGGTACGTAGACCAGGTCGGGCTCCACGAGGTCGAAGCCGTCGAAGAGATCCCGGATCTCGCCGCGGGAGCGGGCGGTGACCGGGGATGTGGCCTTGGACCGGTACAGCTGCCCCACGGCGGCGGCCGTGTCCGGGCGATCCTGGTTCGTGGCATGCGTGAGTGTCAGCCAGCTCCCCTCGGGCAGGGCGTCCCGGAACGCGGCCACGATGCCGGCGGGGTTCTCCTCGGGCGTGATGAAGTGCAGGATCGTGATCATCAGCACCGCGACGGGCTGCTCGAAGTCGATCAGCTTCCGTACCTGCGGGGACGACAGGACGTCGGCCGGCCGGCGGATGTCGGCGTCGACGATGTCCGCACCGGGATTGTCGGCGAGCAGGGCGGTGCTGTGGGCCACGGCCACCGGGTCGTTGTCCACGTAGACCACCCGGACGTCCGGGCTGGCCGCCTGTGCCACCTCGTGCACGTTGCCCTGTGTCGGGATGCCCGATCCGAGGTCGATGAACTGCCGTACCCCGGCCTCGACCAGAAAACGCACGGCCCGGCCGAGAAAGGCGCGATTGGCCCGCGCCAGCGTGCGCACCTGGGGGTCGATCGCCGTGAAGGCCGCCACCGCCTCCCGGTCTATGGGGAAATTGTGCTGTCCGCCGAGCATCGCGTCGTACATCCGGGCAACGCTCGCCTTGTCGGGATCGATCCCCTGCGGGAGACCGTCGTTGTCGGCCAACTCAACTCCCTGTCATGTCCTTGATCTTGACGCTCCATCATATAGTTGCCGACCATGTGTGGCGGGACGATGCCCAGGCCACGCTGCCGAAGCCGCGCGCCACCGGAAAGGCACAACCCTGCGGAACGAAGTGCACTGTCCCATGGACGACGAACCCGCCACCGCGCGTTCACGCCGTCCGCCGGTCTTTTCCCCTGCGGCCGACGCCATCGGCTCGGAACTCGACCTGCGCCTGACCGGCAGCCATGTCGTCGACGCGTTGACGCCAGGGTTCTGCGACGCGGCCTCCGTCTACCTGTTGGAGCGCTGGCTGTTGGAGGAGAACGCGTACGCCTCCGCGGAACCACGGCAGATCGAGGCCCGCCGACTGGCGCTGCGCATCGGAACGGACGCGCCCGAGGACTGGGAGGGGCTGCTGCCGGTCGGCGAGGTCATCGTCTTTCCGCGCGGGACGCCCTACACGCGTGCCATCGCCACCCTCGATACGCAACTGCTCGACACGGTCGACGCCCATACCTCCGCGCGGCTCAGCACCTCCGGTGGCGGCGACGCCCGCATGGACGTCCTCCTGCGCACGGCTTCCTTCCTCGTCGTCCCGATGCATCTGCGCGGTATCGCCGTCGGATTCATCGCCTGCACGCGCGGCCCGGACCAGGCGCCCTTCCTGCCCCTCGACGCCGAGGCCGTGGAGTCGCTGGCGGCGCGCGCCTGTGTGGCCCTGGACAACGCGCGCCGGTACGAACGCGAGCGCCGTACGGCACTGGCCATCCGCCGAAGCCTCCTCCCCGCCACCGAGCAGGCGTTCGAGGGATGTCGTATCGCCCACGGTTACCTTCCCGCCGGGCGCGACAACATCATCGGCGGTGACTGGTTCGACGTGCTGCCCCGGTCGGGAGGCCGCGTCAGTCTGATCGTCGGGGACGCCATGGGGCACGGTCCGGAATCGGCCGTCGCCATGATCCAGCTGCGCACCGCCGTCCGTACCCTGGCGGGACTGGACATCACCCCGGCCGAGTTGATGCACCGTCTCGACGCGCTCGCCTGTGACACGCCCGGAGCTTCCTTCGCCACGTGCATGTACGCCGAGTGGGACGCGAGGCGCCGCATCTGCACCTTCGTCGGAGCCGGCCACCCGCCCCCGCTGATCCGCGATCCGGGCGGACGGACCGGGCCGGTCACTCTCACCAGCCCAGGCCTGCCCCTCGGACTCGGCATGGGGACGTACGAACCCACCGTTGTGCACGTGCCCGACCCGGTGCTGCTCCTGCTCTACAGCGACGGTCTGGTCGAGTCCCGCCACGCCGACATCGACCAGGGCATCGCCCGCCTCGCCGGCCTTCTCGACACGGACGGGGACGACCCCGACCGCGTCACCGGCCCGGACACCCTGGAGTCCCTGTGCCGGCGGCTGCTGCACGGCACGTCGGCCGCCAACGACGGAGCGGACGACCGTACGCTCCTGCTCACCGAACTCGTACCCGCGAAGATCCCACCCCCGCCGCAGGAGCCGGATAGTTCCGCCGATCGCCTGCCGCAACCGCATTAATCGCCTGCCGCAACCGCGTTAGGAGTTGCCCTGCGGTGGTACACGGAGGTGACGAGGGGGGCCCATTGCGGGAGGTTGCAATGCTTGTCCTCGGCATCATTCTGCTCGTCGTCGGTTTCGTCACGGGCATCAGCATTCTTTGGACGATCGGCGTGATCCTTGTGATCATCGGACTCGTCCTGTGGATCCTCGGGGCTGCCGGACACGCTGTCGGTGGTCGCCGCCACTACTGGTGACCGGGGCCGCGGGCAGCCCCGTGTGCGCGCTACGTCGTGAAACGGTGGTCGCCGGAGCCGACCCGGTACACCACGTAGCCGTCCTCCGTCCGCAGAAACGTCGCGGGGGTGTGGATCACCGCCTCCGGGTCTTCCCCGGGGACCCACACCTCCGCGGTCGTGTTGGGAGGCACGGCGCAGCTCAGGACGAACTCGTCGGATCGCTGCCGCCACCGCGTGGAGACCGGGCCGTAGCCGGAGGTGAACGTGGCGCGGGAGGAGGTGACGCCGCCGCCCGGGCGGGGGCGTATGACGATCTCCCGGTAGCCGGGCCGGCCCGCCGAGATGCCGGCGATGTTGGCGTACATCCACTCGCCCACCGAGCCGTACGCGTAGTGGTTGAAGGAGTTCATGTCCGGGGTCTGGAAGCTGCCGTCGGGCTGGATGGAGTCCCAGCGTTCCCACATCGTGGTGGAGCCCTTGTCGATCTGGTAGCCCCAGCTGGGGAAGGAGCGTTGCCGAAGCAGCCGGTGGGCGACGTCGGTGTGGCCGGTGTCGCTGAGGACGGGCAGCAGCCGGGGTGTACCGAGGAAGCCCGTCGAAAGGTGCCAGTCCTTGGTCTCGATGAGCGCGACGAGGCGGTCGGCCGACGCCTTGCGCAGCGCGTCCGGCAGCAGGTTCATCGACAGGGCGAGGACATAGGCCGTCTGCGTGTCGCCCTTCACCCTGCCGTCGGCGGTGACGTAGGCGTTCTGGAAAGCGGTGCGGACGCGCTCGAAGAGGTCGAGGTAGGGGGCGGAGTCCATGCCGAGCTCGTTGGCCGTGCGGGCCGCGAGGTCGGCGCTGTGCGCGAAGTACGCGGTGGCGATGACGTCCTTGGGGGTCTCGTCGGAGACGTTCAGCCAGTCGCCGTACCCGCCGGCCGGCCGCAGCAGGTGGTCGCTGTTCTTCTCCAGGTACTTCAGCCAGGCCTGGACGGAGGACCAGGCGTCTTCCAGGACCTGTCGGTCTCCGTACGCCTGGTACAGGGACCAGGGGACCGTGACGCCCGCGTCGCCCCAGCCGGCGACACCGTTGCCGACCGTGCCGACCATGGGTGCCACGTCCGTGAAGGCGCCCTCCGGGGTCTGCGCGTCGCGCAGGTCCACGAGCCACTTGGTGAGGAAGCGGGCCGATTCCATCGTGTACGCCGCCGTGGGCGCGAAGACGTTGATGTCGCCCGTCCACCCCAGGCGCTCGTCGCGCGCGGGTGTGTCCGTCGGGACGGACAGGAAGTTACCGCGCTGCCCCCAAGTGATGTTGCTGTGCAGCTTGTTGAGCATCGGGACGTCGGTCTCGAATTCGAGGGTGAAGGGCGCGGAGGTGTGCATGACGCGGCCGGTCACGGCCGTCACCGGGGGAGTGCCGGGGAACCCGGTCACCTCGACGTAGCGGAATCCGTGGAAGGTGAAGCGCGGCTCGTACGTCTCCTCGCCGTCACCCTTGAGGGTGTACGTGTCGGTGGCCGCGGCAGTGCGCAGATTCGCGGTGTAGAGGGTGCCGTCCGGGTTGAGCACCTCGGCATGCCTCAGACGTACGGTCGTTCCCGCCTCGCCCGAGACGCGCAGCCGCACCGATCCGACCATGTTCTGGCCGAGATCGAAGACGAAGACGCCCGGCTCCGGTTCGGTCACCGTCCTTGCCGTGAGTTCCCCGGCCACCCGGACCGGGCCGTCCACCTGCGCGACGATCAGGTCGGGAGCGGCGTCGCCCGCGGCGCGGACGTCGAGCCAGGTACGGTCGTCGAAGCCGGGTGAGGTCCAGCCGGAGGTCTCCTTGCGCGCGTCGTACGTCTCGCCGCCCAGCAGGTCGGCGGAGACGATCGGTCCGGACGCGGCCCGCCAGTCCGTGCCCGAGACGATGCGCTCACTCGTCCCGTCGGCGTACTCGACCTCCAACTGCGCCAGCAGCGCGGGGCGTTCGCCGTACTGATGGGGTCCGAACATACCGACGTTGCCCGCGTACCAGCCCGGAGCCACGTACGCGCCGACGGCGTTGGCGCCGGGCCGCAGGAGCGTGGTGACGTCGTACGTCTGGTACTGGACGCGTTCGCGGTAGTCCGTCCAGCCGGGAGCGAGCTGATCGCGGCCCACGCGGCGGCCGTTGAGGTGGGCTTCGTACAGGCCGAGAGCCGTGGCGTACAGGCGGGCACGGGCCACCTTCTTGCCCGGGAGCCTGAACTCGTGGCGCAGCTGGTTGGCCGCGTACGACGCCGGGACGACCCGCCCCCAAGGCCCGGCTCCCCAGGCGGCGGCCTCCTTCGCCGCCGGCCAGCCGCTGTCGTCGAAGTCCGCCTCGCGCCAGTCGGCGGCGGGCTCCTTGTCCGTCGATCTCCAGGAGTCGTCGGTGACGATCCGCTGTTCGCCGGATGCCGTGTGCAGGACGAGGACGGCGACCAGACCCGCGGGTCCCTCGGTCGCGTTGGTCGCCGAGACCGCGAGGACGTTCTTCCCGGAACGCACCTGAGCGAGGACGTCGATCACGGCCGGCCGGCGCCAGCCCTCGTTGTCCGTCGCCAGGTCGGTACGGGCCACCTCGGTGCCGTTCACGGAAACGGCGTACACGTTGTCGGCGGTGATCGCCAGGGTCGCCGCCGTGACGCCGCCCGGGAGATCGAAGGCGCGACGCAGCCAACGAGTGGCCGCGGGCGCGCTGTTGGCCGGCTCGCCCTCGGGGAACCAGATCCAGGCGCTGCCTTCCAGCGAGGGCGCGTCGGTGAGAGCCGGAGGGGCCGAGACCCATTCCGCCGACCACTGTGCGGCGCCCATGAGGCCCGTCTCCCACCATGCCGCCGCGCTCCAGGCGGAGGCGTCGCCCTTGGCGTCCCAGACACGTACGGACCAGAAGTAGCGCGTCCGCGGCTTCAGTTGGGGGCCCGCGTACGGCACGAGTACGGACTCACCGGAGGTGACCTTCCCGCTGTCCCAGACATCCGGGTGCGAGAGGTCCGACGCACTGGAGGCGACACGGATCTGATAGGCGCTCTGGCGCACCCCCGGTTCGTCCGAGGCCATCGGCCAGCTCAGCCGTGGGTGTTGCGCGTCGAGGCCCAGGGGGTGCCGAACGTACTCGACGGTGGGCGTGGTGATGCGCAGGGCACCGCGTGGCGCTCCCGCTCGGGCTGGTGCGGACGCCGCCCCGGCCACTGCTGATCCGGTGTCGGCGACGGCCGCGGCCGTGGTGGCCGCCGATGCCGCCAGGAAGTTCCTCCTGCTGATCACTGGGGCCCCTCACGTAGAAGCGATGAATCGATTCACGGCGGTGAACGTAGGGGCGTGCGGGATGGAGGTCAATGAGTGTGCGGGATTTTCTTGCCGAGCTGCCGGGTGGGCACGC
Organism: Streptomyces sp. NPDC111656; assembly: GCF_055656965.1. Classification (NCBI taxonomy): domain Bacteria; kingdom Bacillati; phylum Actinomycetota; class Actinomycetes; order Kitasatosporales; family Streptomycetaceae; genus Streptomyces; species Streptomyces sp. NPDC111656. Next base: position 234,910 of record NZ_JBVKCA010000017.1, on the reverse strand, counting down.
GCTTTCGGTGGAGCCTGACGCGTCCGAGGCGGGGGCGATTGAACGGTTTCAATCGCCCCGTGTACTCAGGACGAACTGACGAGGCGGTCCAAGGAGTCGGCGAGGACGGGGGCGAGGGCCGCGGCGTAAGCCTCGGAGAGGTGGCTTTCGTCGCGGTAGACGGCGGTGTTGCCGACGACGACGGGGCAGATGCCCGTGCGGATCGCGCAGACCCAGGGTCGGGGGTCGATGACCGTGATGCCGGTCGCGGCGGCGGCGTCGCGGACGGCGGACTGGCGGGTCGCATCGTGGATCGCGTCCGGCAGGTGGTTCGCGCAGGCGTGCAGTTGCAGGGAGTTGTCGGCGGCGCAGTCGACCGGGTCGCCCTTGGGCCACGGGGTGTCGAGCAGGGCGGCCACATGGGCGCCGGAGGTGCTGAGGTCCCGGAAGGTGTCCTCGAAGCCGGTGGTCCACTGCCGCAGGGTGTCGGCGGCGGGCTCGGCGGGGTCGCCCGCGTCCGAGGAGGAGACGACCACCAGGGCAGGGTGAAGGGCGTTGATCCTCGCCACGGCGTGGGAACGCCAGGTGTCGCAGGCCGTATACGGCTTGTGGCGGTTGATGATGGTCACGCCGGCGACCTTGCAGGAGGCCTTCGTCAGTGAGACCAGCTTCCATCCGCGCGCGGTCGCGAGACCCTGCAGAGCCGGGAACCACTGGGCCGCGTGGGAGTCGCCGAAGAGCACGACGGTCCGGGAGGAGGCGCGGTTGCCGTAGACGCACGGCGGATTCCGCGTGCTGTCGTAGTCGACGTGGCAGCCGTCCCGATAGACCGCGGACCGGGAGGACTTCACCTTCGGCAGGGCCGGGGTGAGGTTGTTCGGCAGGCTGCCGGAGGACGCGGCCAGGAGCTCGGCCAGCCGCGCCTGCGGGTCCGGCGCGCCGGCCAGCTCCTGCGCCAGTACGGGCGCGGGGCCGCCGACTTCGATCGTCGGCGGGACCGCCGCCGCCGTCAGCGCCAGCACCGTCGCCCCCGCCGACAGCCCGATGCCGAGCGCCAGGGCCCGGTTCGGCCGTCCCCGGAACGCCCGGTGGAAACGGACCGGGTTCTCGACGAGGCGCAGTGTCAGCCAGGCCAGGCCCAGCGCGACCGCGCACAGCCCGAGCGCGAGCGGCACCCCGGCGGTGCCGTCCGTACGGCTCAGCGCCACCGGGGCTACGACCAGCAGCGGCCAGTGCCACAGGTACCAGCCGTACGAGAGCCCGCCCAGCCACACCATCGGCCGCCGCCCGAGCAGCCACCCCGCGCCGTGCGAGGCGGGCGCGCAGCCGCCGGCCAGGACGAGCGCGGCGCCGAGGACCGGCAGGAGGGCGTGGTAGCCCGGGAAGGGCGTCTGGTCGTCGTACCAGACCGCCGCCAGCGCGACGCAGGCCAGGCCGAGCCAGGTCAGCGGGGCCGCGAGGGCGGCGGGCAGCCGTTCCAGCCGGGCCGTGGCCAGCGCAAGCAGCGCGCCGGCGCCGAGCTCCCAGCCCCGGGTGGGAGAGCCGAAGTACGCCCAGGGCGCCGAGGAGTTCGTCACCAGGACGCTGACCACGAACGATCCCAGGCACAGCGCCCCGAGCACCAGCGCGATCGGTCGGCGCCGGCCGCGGGCGGCCCGCCAGCTGAGCAGCAGGAGCAGCGGCCACACCAGGTAGAACTGCTCCTCCACGGCGAGCGACCAGAAGTGCTGGAACGGCGAAGGCGGACTGTTCTGGGCGAGATAGTCCGTACCGGCCGCCGCCAGCCGGAAGTTGACCGCGTACAGCGCGCTGCCGAGGGCGTCGCCCGCGTACTCGGCGAGCCGCGCCTTCGACAGGAACAGCCATGACCCGGCCAGTGTGACCGCGATGACCAGGGACGAAGCGGGCAGCAGCCGCAGCGCACGGCGGGCGTAGAAGGTGCGGACCGACAAGCGACCGGTGGTGGCGAGTTCGCGCAGGAGCAGCGACGTGATGAGGAAGCCGGAGATCACGAAGAAGACGTCGACCCCGACGTATCCGCCGCTGACCTGAGGCACCCCGGCGTGGGAGAGCACCACGAGCGTGACGGCCACCGCGCGCAGCCCCTGGATGTCCAACCTCAGCGAGTGGCCTCCGGGTGGTGCGGTTCTGCCGCCCGCTGGGATGGTACGGACCTCGGCGGGCGTGGTGCTCGGCATCAGGCGCAACTCCTTGGGGGACTGACATGGATTGATGCCGTACTGTCCGGCCGCCGCCCGGAGTTCGGGTGAACAACGCACCAACTTCACGAGAATCCCCGGGGTGACGAGAATTCCCGGCGCGCCCGTGCGGAACCCGCTGGTCAGAGGGTTGCCCCCGCCATGCGGATGTCAGGCGGTCGAATGGGGGAGAGGAGGTAATCCGTTCGAGCGTCGCGGTCCGCCACCTGTCCGTGGCGATGGTGGCGGCGGGTCGGCTCCCGCACGATCTTCCGGGGGATTCCTGGAATGTCGTGCTCGAGTGAGGGACGTCTTGTCGACCGATTCCGCGACGGCGATCGACCATGCTGCTGTTCGTGCAATGCCGCTGGGTGAGGCGCTGGACGGCGCGCCGATGTCCCGGTTCCATGTCCGGTTCTGGCTGCTGGCGGGACTGGGCATCCTGCTGGACGGCTTCGACTTCTTCATCATCGGGGTGGCCAATCCGCTGGTCGCCAAGGACTTCGCGGTCGGCTCCGCCCTGCAGGGACTGATCTCGGCTGCCGCGATCGTCGGTGCGATGTTCGGCGCCGCGCTGCTGGGACCGTTGGGGGACCGGATCGGCCGTAGCCGGATCTTCCGGCTGGACCTGTGGATGTTCGTCGTCTTCTCGGTGCTGTGCACCCTCGCCTGGGACCCCTGGTCGCTGGCGGCGTTCAGATTCGCTCTGGGGCTGGCGGTCGGACTCGACTATCCCATCGCCGCCGGCTACCTCGCGGAGATCCTGCCGTCCAAGAACCGCGGGCGGTGGTTGGTGGGCGCGTTCAGTCTGCAGGCGGCCGGGATCCTGCTCGGCGCGGTGGTCGGTGTCGTGGTCCTCAACGTCCGGCCGGAGGTCGACTCCTGGCGGATCATGCTGGGCTTCGGCGTGCTGCCCGCCCTCCTGATCATCTGGCTGCGGCGCGCGGTGCCGGAGAGTCCGCGCTGGCTCGCCCAGAACGGACGCGAGGAGGAAGCCTGCGGGATCGGTCGGGCACTCGCCGGTGTACCCGTGACGGTGACCGGTGCCGACCGGGAACGCCAGGAGGGTCCCCCGGAGGGGTTCCGTGCGTTCCTCCAGCCGCAACTGTTCTCCCGACGGTGGAGGCGGCGCACGATCTTCACCGCGGTGCCCTGGTTCCTGATGGACATCGCCACCTACGGCGTGGGCATCTTCACCCCCACCCTGCTGGCCTCGTTCGCACTGGCCGGTGCCAACAGCACCTTCATCGCCGATGACATCGCCTCTACCAAGGGCACCGCCCTGCTGGACGTCTTCCTGGTCATCGGCTTCTGGCTGGCCATCGTGCTGGTCGACCGGGTCGGCCGGGTACCGCTGCAGCTGACCGGATTCGGTGTCATGGCCCTCGCGCTGTGCATCCTGGCCGGGAGCGCCCAACTGCCGGGCGGACCGCAGGCCCACCTCTCCATGGTCGTGGTCGGGTTCGCCCTGTTCAACACCTTCATGAATCTGGGTCCCAACTCCACCACCTTCACGCTGCCCGCCGAGGTGTTCCCCTCCGAAATGCGAGCCGCCGGCCACGGCTTCGCCACCGGGTGCGGCAAGTTGGGCGCGGCCCTGGGCACCTTCCTGTTCCCGGTGCTCCTGGCGCGGCTCGGCGAGAGCCTGTTGCTCTACGGCGTGGCGGTCACCAGCGTGCTCGGCTTCCTGGTGACGTACTTCTTCCGCATCGAACCGCGGGGACGGTCGTTGCAGGAGCTGTCGGGAGTCGATGCCGCCGCGCTGGCGCCCCGTATCGCCCCTCCGTGACCCGTCGGCGTTACCGGTCGCGCTCAGGCTTGCGAAGCGGACTGGCGGTCCGTATGCTCCAGTGCATACGGACTGTCGGTCCGCTTTCATTCGGGTGTCCCACGGCGGCGAACCGTCATCACTGGATAGCGCGCTCCTTGTGACGAGTGGCCGTACCCCACGGGCTGGGATCGCCGTGTCTTCGAGCAGAACGGAAACCTTGATCATGGCAATGCCAATGACGGCCGCGGAGCTCTACCGCCACGGTCTGCGACTGCTGGTGGAGAAGGACATCCCCGGCTGGGTGGACCTGTGGGACGAGGCCGGCGTCCTCGAGTTCCCCTTCGCGCCCCAGGGCTGGCCGGAGCGGTTGGAGGGCCGGCAGGCCATCGGGGACTACATGCGCCACTACCCCGACCACGTGGACATCCACGACTTCCCCGACGTGACGATCCACCAGACCACCGTCCCCGAGACGATCGTGGTGGAGATGCGCGGAGTCGGCCGCCTGGTCGAGACGGACAGCCCCTTCGACATGACCTACATCGCCGTGGTCACGGTCAGGGACGGACGCATCACCTCCTACCGCGACTACTGGAACCCCCTCGCCGTTCAGCAGCCGGGCGCCGACTTCGTAGGAGCCAACCGATGAACGCCCCCGGCGCCACCTTGGTCATCGGAGCCACCGGCACCACTGGTAGCCGTGTCGTCGCCGGGCTGGTCGCCGAGGGCCACCGCGTCAAGGCGGCCGGACGAAGCGCCACCCCGGTGGAGGGTGCGGAGGCTGTCCGCTTCGACTGGAACGAGCCCGCGACCTTCGGTGAGGCCCTCGCCGGCGTCGACCGCGTCTACCTCATCCCGCCGATCGGTTCCTCGGACCCGGCCGCGGTCATGCTGCCCTTCCTCCGTCAGGCCCGATCGGCAGGCGTGCACCGCGCGGTGCTGCTCAGCTCATCGGCGATCCCCGCGGGTGGTCCTGCGGTGGGACAGGTCCACCAGGCCCTGCCCGGCCTGTTCGAGCAGTGGGCGGTGCTGCGGCCGTCCTGGTTCATGCAGAACTTCGCCGGCTTCACCCCCCACGCGCGCAGCATCCGCGAGGACGGCGCCATCCTGACTGCCACGGGAGACGGCCGCGTCGGGTTCGTCGACGCGGAGGACATCGCCGCCGTCGCCGTACGCGCCCTGACCGACGAGCAGGCCCCCGACGCCGACCTGATCCTGACCGGGCCGCAGGCGCTGAGCTACGACGATGTCGCCGCGATCATCACCGAGGTCACCGGCCGACCCGTCGTACACCGGCATCTGACGTTCGAGCAGCTGCGCGATCGCTGGGCGGCGGAGATACCGCTCGAGTTCGCCACCATGCTGGCCGGCATGGACCGTGCCATCGCCGACGGCGCGGAGGACCGTACCTCGGACACCGTCCAGCGCCTCACCGGCCGCCCCCCGGGCACGTTCCGCGCCTTCGCCGAACGGGAGTTGTCATGAAAGAGCTGATGTTCCATGACGATCCACCCTTCTGGTTCGAGACCCTGCGCAACCTCGGTCTCGCCGCCTACGGGGGCTCGGACGTCGGCGAGGTCATCGCCACCGCCTCCCGCGTCACTCCCGGCGACTACGACAGCTGGCACGACGCCTGGCTCTCCACCGCCGAACGCCTGGAGGCCGAGGCACGGGGAAGCCACTCCGTCAGCGCACGCGACGGACTGCTGCGCGCCTCCAGCTACTACCGGGCGGCCGAGTTCTTCCTCCACGGTCACCCCGAGGACCCGCGCATCGACCACGCCTACGAGCGCGGCGTCTCCTGCTTCCGCGACGCCATCGCCCACTTCCCGGGCGTCACGCCCGTGGAGATCCCCTACGAGGACACCGTGCTGCACGGCTACTTCTACCGGGCGGCGGGCGAGGGTCCGAGGCCGGCCGTGGTGATGCACAACGGATTCGACGGCGCCGCCGAGGAACTGCACTTCTCCGGCGCCCTCGGCGGACAGGAACGCGGCTACCACGTCCTGACGTTCGACGGCCCGGGGCAGCCCGCAGCCATCCACCGGGACGGGCGGGCCTTCCGGCCGGACTGGGAGAACGTGGTCGGTCCCGTCCTGGACTTCCTCACCCAGGACCCGGGTGTCGATCCCGCCCGCATCGCGCTGCTCGGCGTCAGCCTCGGCGGCTACCTCGCGCCCCGCGCGGCCGCCTACGAGCCGCGCCTGGCAGCCGTCGTCGCCCTCGACGGTGTCTTCGACGCCGTCTCCGCCCTGACCGCGCACCTTCCGCTGCCGCACGAAGAAGCCGTCCGGCGCGCCGCAGCCGAGTACGACGAGGACATGGACCGCCTGATCGCCGACGCCCGGGCGCGGAGGCCGATCCTGCGCTGGGCTTTCGACCACGGCCGCTACGTCACGAGGACCTCGAACGACCGCGAGTTCCTGGCCGAGTATGCCCGCTACAGCTTCAAGGACGGGAGTGCCGGGAAGATCACCTGCCCCGTGCTGGTGTGCGAGGCGACCGACGACCTGTTCTACTCCACAGCCGAGGAATCCGATCCGCGCAAGCTGTACCGGCACCTCACCGCGCCGAAGACGCTTCTCAGCTTCACCGAGGAGGAAGGCGGCGACGCCCACTGCCACCCGGGTGCCCTCCGTCTGGCGGTTGCGCGTATCTTCGACTGGCTCGACGACACGATCTGACGCGTTGCCCGTCACGCGGAACGCTCGGCTGCCGCCCCTGTGCGCGGGAGGCGCAGCCGGGCGCGAGCCGCCACTCACGCGAACCCACCGCATATCATTCCCGGGGGCCGGGACAGGCCGAAGACCAAGGAGGCCCCGTGGCCCAGCGCACAGAACGCGCGGACGCCCTGCGCAACCGAGAAGCCGTCCTGGCTGCCGCCGACGCCCTCTTCGCGGCCAGCAGCAGCCCCCACAGTGTGTCGATGGACGACATCGCCGCGGCCGCGGGTGTGGGCAAGGGCACGCTCTTCCGCCGCTTCGGCGACCGCGCCGGCCTGATCGGCGCGGTGATCGCCTCCCGCCTCGACCCCCTGCAGCAAGCCGTGCGGGAAGCGCAGGACGCAGCCGGATCCTCACCGCGGCAGCTGGTGCTGGACCTCCTTGATGCCTCCCTGCGCTTCAAGATCGAGAACCGGAACCTGATGACGGCCGCGGAGGATGCCGGGCTCAGCAGCCCCTACCAGGCCGAGCACTACGGCTGGTGGCACGAAATCCTCCGTGCGGCGCTGGATCAGGTGCCCGGCGTCCACAACGCGGATTTCACCGCCCACGCCCTGTTGGCCGCCATCCGCGCCGACCTCGTGGCGCACCTGATCGACGATCAGAAGATGACGCCCGAAGGCCTGCGTTCGTCGCTCGCGGCCTACATCGACAACGTCCTCGGCGGCAGTTCAGACTCACCCGGCACGCGCAGGGACGCGTGAGTGACTGCTCCCCGCACGTACGTCGTCGAGGCCTGAGGGCCCCGACGGACGGCCCCGCTACAGTCCGAACATCGCCGACAGGGTGCTGGTGGCGAGGTCTTCGGGAGGTTCGTCCATGCCGAACCTCTGGTGGGGCTGGCGCAGGCGGAGTACCGCAAGTCCGTGCAGAGTGGCCCAGATGGACCTGGCCATCAGCTCCGGCGACGGCTTCGTCGGAATGAGCGCCGCCGTCTGCGCGTCGACGACGGCCCCAAGGAGCACCTCGAAGGACTCGACGCCGACCGGACTCGTGCCCGACCGGCCGCGGAACATGGTCACGAACAGGTCGGGATGGTCGTGCGCGAAGCGCACGTACGCCCCGGCCAGATGCAGCAACCGCTCGCGCACATCGGCCGTTTCCGCCGCCACCCTCTCAAGACTCTCGTGCAAGGTGGCGTAACCCTGGTCGGCCACCGCGGCCAGCAACTCGTCCTTGCCGCTGAAGTGGCGGTAGGGCGCGGCGGTACTCACACCGGCCCGGCGGGCGACCTCGTTGAGGCTGAACTGCTCATGCCCTCGCTCCGCGAGGATCTCCCGGGCCCCGTCGATCAGCACCTGCCGCAATGCGCCGTGATGATACGTCGTCCGTGTCACCGCTGCCCTCCACTCAATCTATGTTACCGATTCTAACATTGACTGCTATGTTAGAGCCGTTCACATCGGGGCGGCATGAGAACACGAGGAGTTCGGATGACTTCCATCGCACCCCCCGCACCCGCCAAGGGGCGTTCCCGGCTGGGGCGTTCGCAGTGGAGCTGGGCCTGGGTGGTCCTCTCCTCGCTGGCGATCACCGGTTACTTCGTAGGCCAGTACGCCCAGGGCACGCTCGACTCCCTGGCGCACCAGCACGTCGGGCTCGCGGACGACTATGCCTCCCGGGCGCTGCCGATCCGCGTGGCCTTCTATGTCCACATCGTGTCCGCCGGGCTGGCGTTGGTGCTGGGCCCGTGGCAGTTCTCCCGGCGGCTGCGCAGCCGCCGCATACAGGTCCACCGTGGCGTCGGCCGCGCGTACCTGGTCAGCGTCGCCATCGGCGCGGTCTCCGCGTTCGTGATGTCGATGTTCAGCTCGGTGGGCCTGCTGGGCTTCTTCGGCTTCGGTTCACTGGCGGTGCTGTGGGGATGGACGGCATGGCGCGGCTACAAGGCCATCCGCGAGCGTGACATCCGTAGCCATCAGGCCTGGATGATCCGCAACTTCGCGCTTACCTACGCGGCGGTCACCCTGCGGTCCTGGTTCGGAGTGCTGATCTTCACTCAGGTGCCCTTCGCGCACGGCGCGGACCCCTTCCCCGTCATCCTTACGCAGGCCTATGCCCCCCTGCCCTTCCTGTGCTGGCTGCCCAACATCGTCATCGCCGAGTTGATGATCCGCCGGCGCGGCCTGCCGGCTCTGCACCTCACGACGCCTCCCTCGACCCGCCACCGCGAACCGTCCGCACGGGCTGCGGCCACCGGTGGATGACCCGACGCATGAGCGCCCGGCCGACCGGAGAGCCGACCGCTTTCGGCCGGCCCCGGCAAGCCCCGCCCCGAGCCGTACTCGGAACGACCCGCATGCCCTCGCACCTCGACAGTGCCACCTCTCAGGGAGAAGCCATGACCGTCTACACCGTCAAGAACGTCGCCTCGTCCGCCTTCCTCGTCACCGACGAGAACGGGGCCATGATCGTGGACACCGGCGTCGCCGGGCGAGCCCCCGCGATGCTCCAGCGGATCGCCGACGCGGGCCTGCGCCCCGCCGACGTCAAACTCATCCTGCTCACCCACCACCACGCCGACCACAGCGGTTCGGCGCTCGCCCTGCGCGAGGCCACCGGAGCGCCCGTCGCCATCCACCGCGACGACGCCGACCAGCTCCGGCGCGGCGGCCGGGTCGCCCTGCGGCCGACCAGCGTGATGCCCCGGCTCATGAAAGTCATGCTGGCCAAGGCCGAAATCCCGGCCATCGAGCCCGACATCATCCTCGCCGACGAAGAGGACCTGACCCGCCACGGAGGAATCGGCCGGTCCTTCGTGACCCCCGGCCACACCCCAGGATCCGTCTGCGTCCTCCTCCCCGACAACAGCATCCTGGCCGGCGACGCACTGTCCGGCGGCCTCATGCGAGCCCGGATCGCCCGCAAGCCGATGTTCGCCACCGACCTGGACGCCGCCGCACGCAGCATGCGTGTCATCGCCGGCCATGGGCCGACCGCCGTGTACGTCGGCCATGGCGGTCCTCTGGCGGCTCCGTCCGTCGCAGCGCTCAAGACCCCGTGAGCTTCTTGGTCCACTTGGGCTCGGCCAGTGTGCAGTGGGGGAGTCCGGCTGCTGCGGACGGTCCCGGATCACGTGCCTGATGGTGTGGCGGGACTCGCGCTCGGCCGCCCTGTGGCCGGGGGCCGGAGGGTCGGGTTGGTAGGGCCAAGGGTGGTCATGCGGTAGGGCTGTCGGCTGCCGCGTCTCCCCAGCACCAGCCTCACGTCGGCCGTGGTCAGGCCAGGGGGTGCTGCGCGAGGTTAAGGCAAGTGTCGGAACCGAACGGCTCACATGATGAGTTATGTGAACCGAATGGATCAATCAAGGGTGCTGCGGACCAGTCCGGCCAGTTCCCGGGCTGAGGACGTCACGCGCTCCCGGTCCCCAGTGGCGACCAGGTCGAGGATCAGGCCGCGGAAGGCGCTCAGGACCAGGCCGGCCAGTGGTGTCGCCCGCGCGGGGTCGCAGCCGGCCCCCACCAGGTGGCGTTCGATGACGGAGAGCCAGTCGCTGACGATGCCGTCCAGGAAGGCGGCGTGGCGCTCCGGCTCGCGCAGGGCGTAGGCGTAGGCCTCGAAGAAGAACCGCCAGTAGGTCAACAGGCGCTCCTCGGACATGACCTCCCATACCGCGTCGATGGCTCGCCATGACCCGTTGGTCGCCATGATCGCGGCGTGCACGTCCAACACGTGCCGGTCGCGACAGCGGAACTCGGCCAGGATCTCCGCGACCAGGTCCTCCTTGGACCCGAAGTAGTACAGCAGGGTGCGGTGTCCGATACCGAGCGCCGTGGCCAGCGGCCGGATGGAGAGGCCGTCCAGGCCGTGCTCCATCACATAGGTGACGGCGGCGTCGAGCAGTTCGCGGCGTCGCGGTTCGTGGCGAGCGCGCCGGGCGTCCGGCGGAGCGGCGCTGGTTTCGTTCATGCGGGCCATCGTAGAACGCGGCCCGACCGTGCGAGCCTGGACGGCAAGTGATGCAACCGTTCGGTTCATAAAGTTTGGAATTTGAACCGATCGGATCTATCGTGGCGACACACCAGCGGGTCATCTGTAAGGAGTCCGACATGTACATCAAGCAGGGCATCGCCGAACGGATCGCCGAGGTCGAAGACGACCTGCTCCGGCTCAGCCACGAGATCCACGCCAACCCCGAGCAGGGTTTCGAGGAGGTCAAGGCCGCCACCTGGCTCACCGACCTGCTCGCGGGAGCCGGCTTCTCGGTCGAGGTCGGCGTCTGTGACCTGCCCACCGCGTTCGTGGCCAGCTATGGGTCGGGTCCGCTGCAGGTGGCCTTCGTCGCGGAGTACGACGCACTGCCAGGGATCGGGCACGCCTGCGGTCACAACGTGATCGCCGCACTGTCCACGGGCGCGGCCATCGCCGCCGCCCGGGTCGCCGACGAGGCCGGACTGACGGTGAAGGTCATCGGCACGCCCGCCCAGGAACTCGGCGGGGGCAAGATCCTCATGATGCAGCGGGGAGCCTTCGACGGCGTCCACGCCGCGATGATGGCCCACCCCGCACCTCTCGACGTGGCCGATGTCACCACTCTTGCGATGTCGCACTTCGACGTCGAGTACACCGGTCGCGAGTCCCACGCCTCGATGTTCCCCGAGAACGGCCTCAACGCCCTGGACGGTATGACCGTCGCCCAGACCGCCATAGGCCTCCTGCGCCAGCAGATGCGCGCCACCGACCGCGTCCACGGCGTCATCCGCCACGGCGGTGACGCCCCCCACGTCACCCCGCACCACATCACGGCCGAGTACATGATCCGCGCCCAGAACCTCGCCGAGCTGGAGCAGCTGGAGCCCCGGGTGCACAACTGTTTCCAGGCCGGCGCACTCGCCTCGGGTACCACCGTGAAGATCGACAGGTACCACCCCGCCTACGCCGAGCTGCGCCAGGACCAGGCACTGCTCGCGCTCTACCGGGAGAACGCCGCCGCCAACGGCCGGGTGTTCCCCCACCTCGACCCGGAGCTGGTTCGCCGTGCCGCCGGCGCCACCGACATGGGCAATGTCTCGCACGCCATCCCCTCGCTCCACCCCGCGATCGGCCTGGACTCGTTCCCCGCCGTGCCGCACCAGGCCGACTTCGCCGCGTTCGGCAACACTGCCGTGGCTGACCGCGCGGTCCTGCAGGGCGCGGCCGCACTGGCCGGCACCGCCGTCGACGCCGCCACCACCGTGGACCTTCGCACCAGGCTCCTGGCCTCGGCATACACCGCCCAGACCGCCGTCTGAGGACACCACCCGAGGAACGACAGCTCATGAACACTCCCACCGCCGTGACCGGACCGTTCGCGCTCCCCGACGTCACCCTCGTCCAGCCCGCAGAGCACAGCACTCCCCACGCCGTCCTGGCCGTCCGCGGCAACCGCATCGCCGCGCTGCGGACCGACCCGCGGTCAGCGGCCGACCGCGTGCTGGAGGAGTACCGCGGCGCATACGTCGTGCCGGGCCTCGTCGACATGCACACCCACCTCGCGCCCGGCAGCCCGTTGCACGTCACCGAAGCGTCGCTGCTGACCCACCTGGCGCACGGAGTGACCGCCCTGCGCGACGCGGGTGACTCCGACGGCACGTCCGGGCCCACCGCCCGGCGCGCCATGGAACAGGGCTACCCCGGGCCGCGTCTTTCCACAGCCGGATCCTTCGTCACCCGCGGCCGCACCCGCTGGCCCAACAGCCTCCAGCTGGCCGGCCCGCGTCAGGCCGACGACCTGGTGGCCCGGATCGCCGACGCGGGCAACCAGTGGATCAAGTCCTACGAGGGCCTCGAGCCCGAGGACATCGCCGCGCTGGTCGTCGCCGCGGAGAAACGTGGCCTCGGGGTGATCGGGCACGTCCCCAGTCACCTGCGTCACGAGCACGCACTGCTCCCCGACACACAGCACTTCTTCGGTGTGCCCGACCCGGCCGATCTCTCCGCCGACACGGTCGTGTGCCGGGCTACGGACTGGCAGCACGTCGACGAGCGTCGCCTCGACGAGGTCGTCCGCAACAGCCTCTCCCACGGGTTGGCCCACACCCCCACCGTGGTGGCCACCGAAATGCTGCTGTCGTACCACGACTACCCGAAGGCCAAGCGCGCCCCGGCCACTGCTTTGTTGCCACCGTTGTACGCCAACCAGCTCTGGCACCCCACCCGCGGTTTCCCCGTCTACCGCAACGTCGACGAGGCGCGGCTCGCCCGCGTCGCCCGCACCCTCGACCAGAAGCTCCGGTTGATCGGCGACCTGCATGCGGCCGGGGTCCGCCTGCACCTGGGAACCGACTCGCCCCAACCGTTCACCGTTCCGGGCGCCGCGCTGCACACCGAGATGGAGCTGTTCGCCCGGGCCGGTATCGCCCCCGCCGAGGTGTGGCACCTGGCCACCCGCGGCAACGCCAAGGTCCTCGGCCCCGCCCTCGGTGAGCCCGACCTGGGCCTCCTCAGTGCCGGTGCGCCCGCCGACCTGCTTGTCTACCGCGACGACCCGACCACCGCGATCAGCCCCGACAAGGGCCTGCTCGCCGTCGTCGCCCAGGGCAGGCTCTACCCCCGACAGCAGCTCGACAGCGCGGTCGCCGCACACCAGGCCCGACTGCGCCGACTGCCCGCCCGGCTGCTGGGCGCGGTAGGCGCGACGTTGGCCCTGCGGTCCACCGACTTCGACTTCTGAGTGTGTCTTCTCGGGACGAGTCGGGCTTGGTGCTGCCTTGTATCAGTGAGGCGGCGGCTACCAAGGACATCGCGATGGCGAGGGCGAAGACCACGATCAGGCCGTCGTGGAAGGGGCCGGACATCGGGTGCGGGAAGAACTCCCGTCCGGTCACGGTACGGGCGTCGGCCGGCGACAGCTGCGCGAGCAGGTGGGGGCCGAATAGTTGTTTGACGGGGTTGTAGCAGAGGAAGGCGGCGAAGAGCGTGCCGACGGGGGCAGGGCGGCGGCCGCGTGTGCGGGTTCGGGCGGCTCATACCGGTTCCCTGCAGCACTTCCGGGTTGGAGTTGTACCGGTACATGAGGTCGGGGGCGTGATGCGCGAAGGTGCGTTCGGGGGCCTCGGAGACGACCAACCACTGCCGTGCGCTGCCGACGACTCTGGCGGTGCGGAAGGTCACCGTTTCGCCCCGCCACAAGCGCCGGACGATCCGCAGCGACTCGCCGGAACGTGCGCCCCTGGTCCGCTTGCCGACGCCGTAACCGGCCAATTCCTCGGACCGCCATCCGAGCCCCACACCGAGGTCGAAGCGGCCGCCCGAGATGACGTCGAGGACAGCGGCGTCGTCCGCGAGTCGGACCGGATGAAGGGGAGCTCCGTGACGGCGGCGTCCCCCAAGACCAAGGACTGCGCCCACACCATGGGGTCGATGATCTCTCCGCGTAGCCCCCCGTCGACGGCCGCGTCGAGTGCGGTGGATTGCGGAAGTCCCGGCTCAGCCGCGAGGTGCGGCGGGATGACGGCGCCACCATGCGCGCCGTCACCGCCCCCGCACCCCACGACGCCACAGCCGCCGAAGGTCTGGCCACCGGAACCACCCGGCACCGCGCCTACGCGGCGTTCGTGGCAGAGCGCCTTGCCGATCTTCGACGCCTTCCGTGACGGCATGAGCGCCGACGAGGCCTCGGACATCCTCTGGTTCTACTTCGGCGACGCCGGAATCTTCACCCTCGTCGACGACAACGTCCGGTCGTACACCCGGGCCGAGGTGTGGCTCCTGCAAGCGGCCCGCAAGGCCCTGTTCCGAGAGCACCGCGCGCGGAAGTGAACCGGCAGCGGTCGACCGGCCGATGGGATGTGCTCGACCCACGTGCCGCGTCGGGCGCAGTCCGCCCGACGCGCGACGAGCACAAGTCACGCGTCCGCGGGCTGATCGCCGAGATCGCCTCCGAGCCGTCATCCGCCTCAGGCTCTCTGCGCGGGGTGGCTGTTGACGAGGTACCACCGAGCCCAGCGAACACGCATGCCCCCGGATTTGTTCAGGCAGTGCAGCGGTCAACCGCCCAGCGCGTGGACCTCGTTGACGATCGTGCGCATCTGCGGTGCCGACTTCTGGGCGTAGTCACTGCCCGTGTAACCCCACCAGTCCCAGCAGCCCTGTGGGTTGCCGCGCAGGAGGCTGATGTCGGTCTGCGGGTAGAGGATCACCAGGTTGTTGGTGTCCGCGTACTCATTGAGATGGGATTCACGGGCGAAGCGGCTGCCGACGAACTTGTTGTCGCTGAGGCAGCCGTGCAGGGCGACGACCAGTTTGCAGGCCGCGCCCGCCGCGCAGGAGGTGGGCGTGTAGAGGTAGCCGCTGCTGCCCATGCTGTACCACTGGGCCCAGCCGCCCGGGACGTAGCGGTCCTGGTCGTGCCGGCTCAGCGTGCCGGACTGGGTGGCGGCCGGTGCCTTCAGGGTCCCCAGCCAGTGGCCGAGCATTTCGCCCTGTGGGTCGTCCCCGCAGTTGATGAGGAAGGGGTAGAAGGTGGTCCCGCAGGACAGGGGAGCGTTGGGCGTGGGCCAGCCATGGCCCGCCGGATCGCTGTCGTGGTACGCCGTGCGGGCGCCGAAGTCCCGGTAGAACTGGACCCCTGCGTCACTCACCGACTCCCGCACCAGCGGGTCCTTCGTGCCGTGGTAGGTGTAGACCGGCGTGCCCGACAGGTTCGACACCGGATCGATCTTCCCTTCCGCCGACCAGCGGCGGGCGATCTGCTCTATGCCTTCCGGGTCGGTGGAGATCAGCCCGGTGCCGCAGGCGATCAGGCCCTCGACGATGCCACCCTTGCCGCAGTAGTAGGGCCCTGCGGCGAAGACACCCGCGCCCTTGAACGTTCCGGAGTAGGCCACCTGGAGTTGGGAGGCCATGAAGCCGCCCGAGGAGATTCCGGTGACGTAGGTGTCGGTGATGTTGAGGCGGGGCAGGCCGGGATCGGATGCCTGGGCGGGAGCGGCCGGTCCGCTCAGTGCGGCCAGGGCGGTGATCAGGGTGAGTACGGCGGCTCTCAGGGAGCGGTACTTCATTGTGCGCTCTCCTTGCTTGCGGCGGATACGGACGATCGCAGGGACGGCGGCGTGATCTCCCGTTTGAGGATCTTGCCGGTCGGCCCCTTGGGCAGCGCGTCGGTGATCCTCACCAGACGCGGGTACTTGTACGGGGCGACCCTCGCTTTGACGAACTCCCGCAGCTCGTCGGGGTCGGTTCCCTCGTGGCCGGGCTTGAGTGCGACCACGGCTGTCACTTCCTCGCCCAACTCCGGATGCGGGGTGCCGAGCACGGCGGCCTCGGCGACGGCCGGATGTTCGTACAGCACCTCCTCGATCTCCCGCGGATAGACGTTGTAGCCACCGCGGATCAGCATTTCCTTCCTCCGGCCGACGATCCGGAACACGCCGTCGCCGTCCCGGACGCCGAGGTCACCGGTGCGGAACCAGCCGTCCCGGATCGCCTCGGCCGTCGCCTCGGGCCGGTTCCAGTAGCCCTTCATGACGTTGTGTCCGCTGACCGCGACCTCGCCCACTTGCCCATCGGGCAGCTCCCGGCCGTCCCCGCTCTGGATACGGACCCGCACGCCCTCGATCGGCAGACCGATGGTGCCGGGGCGGCGCGGCCCCTCGACGCGGTTGAAAGTCGCCACCGGTGAGGTCTCGGAGAGGCCGTAGCCCTCCAACAGCGGGCAGTCGAAGGCCTCCTCGAAGCCGAGCAGGATCTCGACGGGCAGCGCTGCCCCACCGGAAACGGCGAGCCGCAACCGACTGACGTGCCCGGCGGTGGGAGACGGATCACGCAGCAGCGCGGCGTACATCGTGGGGACCGCGGCAAGGACGGTGACCTTGTCCCGTACGAACATCGACAGAGCCTCGGCCGGATCGAAGCGTGGCAGCAGTGTCAGGCACGCACCAGCCGCCACCGTGCAGTTGAGGGTGACGGTCTGGCCGAAGGAGTGGAAGAGTGGCAGGCCGCCGAAGACGACGTCCTCGGAAGTCAGCCGCAGCAGGCTGGAGTTGGAGGCCTCCACGTTGCGCAGCAGATTGTCATGCGTCAGCTCGGCTCCCTTGGGCTGTCCCGTGGTGCCCGAGGTGTAGATGAGGACCGCGGTGTCGTTTGGATCGCGCTCAACGACTTCGAGCAGCGGCTCGTGGGTCGCCAGTTCCTCACCGAGGTCCTCGTCGAGCAGCACATCGGCGCCGGAGTCCGACAGACAGTGGTCGACCTCGCGCCGCTTGAGCAGCGGATTCATCGGTACGACGATGCCGCCCGCGCGCAGGACGCCGTAGTACAGAACGGCGAAGGCAGGGACGTTGGGCAGAGCGAGCGCGACGCGGTCGCCCGGCCGGACGCCGCGCGAGCGCAGATACGCGGCCGCACGGCCCGCTCGCTCGTCCAGCGCGGCGTACGACATCACCCCGTCGTCCAGTCGCAGGGCGGGGCGATCCGGGTGCCGGACCGCGGTGTCCGACAGCAGGCGTGCGACGTTCACGTGAGTACTCCTCGGAGACCAGCGGGGGAGAGCAGGCGGTGACGGCGTCGGAGCCGGGGGTGGAGGGGCAGGGTGCTGTCGGCGGGGCCCGAGGCCGTACTCGGTCCAGCCGGTCGGGTCCGGGGTGGGAGGACGGATCGAACTCCGCCGGGTATGACTTCGGCGTCACGCCACCCGATCGCCTGCCTCGGTCGCGACGGAACGCATGCGTCTGCTGCCCGGAGCCGTCTGAGCAGGAGCCGATGTTCTGGCACCGCGTCGACGAGATGCGCACACTAGGAGACAAACGAGGCGCCACCGCGACTTGACCCCTGCGGGTCTGTCCGGCGTCGGCTGTCAAACTGCGTCTGACGCAGGTTGACCAGCCGCTCGGCGACCGTCCTGGCGTACCGGCCCATGAGGATCGTGTAGTGGTTGGAGCCCTCGATCAACTCGGCTTCGAGACACGGCACGTGACCGGCCCAGTGATCGACGAGGTCGGAGGGGAGCATCGGGGGCTCCTGGCCGAGCAGGCCGGCCGGGGCATGCAACAGGAGGGTCGGCACCTCCAGCCGCCCGAGGTCGGTGCCGAAGGTGTCCGCCGAGCCGAGCAGGTTCCGTCCGTCCTGTCGCACCGCGTCTTCACGCACCCTGGAGCGCCGTGTGCCCTGCGCTCCGGTGAGGTCGTAGCGTACGTACGCCTCGATGTCCTCGTTCCAGTCCGCACCGAGCGCCGGGTGCGTACGGAAGAAGTCCACGTAGGCGCGGTCATCCGGATACGTCCGCCCGAGTCGCGCGATGGCCGGACCGAGTGTGAGGTCGAGCAGCGCATCCAGGTCCGCACGCTCGGGTACGGGCAGGGGGAGGCCGCCGTCGATGAGCAGCAGCCGGTCGAAGAGCTCGGGCCTGTCGGCTGCAGCCCGCAGGGCGACGTACGCGCCCATCGAGTGACCGGTCAGCGCGACAGGACGCCCGCGCCCGAACTCCTCCGCTGCTCGGCACACATCGGCCGCGTGTCGATCGATGCCGTAGGGGCCGGGCACGGCGGAGCTGCCGCCGCGACCGCGGAGGTCGAGTGCGTACATGCTCCACTCGGCGGGCAGCTGCCGGGCCACCGCGCGGAACGACATCCCGGAAGCGGTGATGCCGTGCGCGGCAACGGCCGTACGGGGGCCGCCGCCGAAGCGCAGTACCCGCAACGCCCCTCCGGCTACGGACAGTTCTCCTTCGGTCGGCTCGTTCACGTGCTCTCCCGCTCGTAGTGGGCCGCGCCCGCGACTGCCAGGGCATAGCCGCTGAAGGTGTCGGCGATCTGCGTGGGGGTGTACGGCTGCTGCGGGCCGTACCAGTGGGCGACCTGCCGTCCCATACTCACGATCGCGGCGGCCGCGAGCAGCGGATCGGCGACGGTGAACTCACCGCAGCGGACGCCCTCGTCGAGCACCGCGAGCAGCAGCTGCCGGGACTGTTCACGCAGCGCCAGTGCGGGCGCGGCGGCCTCACTTCCGAGCGCATGCAGCTCGGCATTGGCGACCAGCGCGAGCAGCGGGTATTCGGCGTGCGCCAGGACATGGGCCCGCACCAGCGCCACGAGCTGCTGCGCGGGCCCTCCCCGGGACGCCACCAGTGCGCGCTGCAGCCTGGTGTGCAGCTCTTGATGTCCCAGGAGTACGAGCGCGGCCAGCACGTGTTCCTTGGAGCGGTAATGCGAGTAGAGGGTGGCCGAGTTGATCCCCAGCCGTCCCCCGATGTCCCGGATCGAGGTCCCGCTGAACCCCTTCTCGGCGAACAGCTCGAGACCCGCTACAAGGATGCGTCCCGCCGTGCCCGGCGGGGTCGCCTGCTCGGGCAGTTCGGCGGCCACTGTGGCGGACCGTGCGCTCTCCAAGGTGACACTTCCTTCCCAATCAATTGATTGGGAAGCTACCAACAGGTACTGGTGCTGGGAAGAGCCGTGCAGAGATCTGTGCCAATCGATTGATTGGTCCCGAGGGCGCGTCGGTGCATGGGTGGACGTGGGCCATGTGCCGCGCCAGAGAGGTGTCGCCCGACGTGGGCGTGTGCGCCGCGGTGGATCGTTCGGTCGGTCTGGGAGGCGAAATGCGGCCCGGCCAGGGCTTGTCGACAAGCCCGTTCAGCCCTCCGGCGTGTCCGCCGCTCGGACGTCGTCCGCTCATCGGCGGGCTGAAGCGACGACTCCAGCTTCGGGCCCAGCCGGCATGACGCTGGCCATGACTCGGGCGGGGCAGCCGATTCCGCGGGTCAGGACAGGGGCGCACGCGTACCGCGCCGCGTCAGAGAGGTGTCGCCAGACGTGCTGATTGCGGAGAGCGTGAACGCGCTCGCCGCTGTGTGGAGCGGGATTTCAGGCCGAAGCCTCGCTCAAGACGGCGCGTGCCTTGCGTTCGACCAGGACCGGAACGAAATCGCGCACGGGCCGCTCGCTGAACGTCGCGTGAGCCGCGGCGACAGCTGCTTCGACCTGCTCGGGCGTGCGCGTTTTGTCGTAGGCAGCCGTGAGACGTTCGACGACTCCGCGGATGGCGTCTTCCTCGCGCGTATCGACAGCCACGACGTCCCCTGCCCGATAAAAGGTGCTCCTCAGCTTCCGCTGGAATTGTCACGCGGAAGCGCCATGTCGTGGTGATCATTACACTTGGCCGATGGTGCGTCGCGTGAAACCGGCCATGCCTGATGGGCCTGGAGAGCGACGCTCACCAGGGTCAGCAACAGGTCCACGTCTGTGCCGCCTTCGAGGCGTATCGTCACCCAACGCGACTCGGGCACCAAACGGACCGCGGTTGCGCCCCTGAGGTGGTCTTCGAAACGCCGAATGGCGCGGGCGGTGAGGTGCAGGTCAACGTCTTGGTCCGTATGGAAGTGGACGATCTCGCCATGGACCGAGCGCAGCGCCCGCCCCGTGCCGCAGCTCGGCGGTGTCTCTGTGAGGTCCGGCCAACTCGCCAGTTGCGCCATGGCGCGCAGGGCCAACGTCATGACCTCATCATGCGCCGCTCACCATGAAGCCACCAGTACTTGAGGAAGTCGTAACTTGAATGCACCGCCCGATTGTCCGGATACGGGCTCGCGAGCCGATGGGCCTGGGCGGTGCCGGGGTCCGGTGGTGATGACGTGGGCTGGACAGTCTCGGTCGACTCCGCCTGCCGGGCACACCAAGCACGCGGCCGGAGCCAGGAAACGGGGGCGCCTGACCGGACCGAACCTGACGAACATGCGATCGGACGCTGCTGCGGTCACCTGAGCACGAAGGTCCACTTGGCCGGGATCCGGTTGCGGCGAAGCGGACTTGGCGGGCGCGGGATCCGTCCCGACATTCCGCAGCCCGCCGGGCAGGCCGCCCACCGCCTGCGGCGAGGCCGCGCTGCACCTCGCCGCCCGCCAACCTCATCTGGACCCGACGTTGGCCCAAGGGCCAGAACCTGGGACAGCGGCTGACCTCCAAGCCTCGCCCGGCCGACGCCACGAGGCGTGAACGTCATCGGCCAACCGGCGTGCAGGATCAAGCGCACCTCACGATCTGAAGAGACATGACCTAGTGGTGGCCGGCCGCGGAGTTCACCTCGCCGAGGAAGGCGGTGACGGCGTCCGCGACCGCGTCGGGGATCTCCAACTGGGGTGAGTGTGCGCCCTCTTCGAGGAAGACGAGCCGGGAGTCGCGGATCGCGTCCTTGTAGGCCTCGGCGACGTTCGAGCGGACCACCACGTCGTGCCGACCCCACAGGATCAGTGTCGGTTTCCGGATCTCGGAGACACGAGCGTTGAGGTGGTAGTCCCCGCCGGTACGGATCGCGTGCACCATGGCGTTGGTGTGCTCGAAGGCGCGGTCGTTCTCCTCGATGAGATGACGTACGACCGGGGTCGGCAAGCGCGGCGTGCGGTAGTACACGCGGGCCAGGACGGCGTCGAGGTCCTCGGCCGTCTTCATCCGGTCGCCGAAGCCGACGTAGACAAGGTGGTCGTCGACCTGCAGGCCGGGCGCGTTGACCAGGATGAGGCTGCGTATGTGTTCGGGATGGGCGATGGCGTACGCGGCGGAGATGTGTCCGCCCATGGAGTTGCCGCCGAGGTGGAATTCCTCCAGCCCGAGATGCTGAAGGAAGCCGTGCAGCGCCTGAACGTGCCCGCTGATGCTGTAGTCCAGACCGGGGTCCACAGCGTTGGCCCCGTGGCCTGGAAGGTCGGGCAGGATGACCCGGTAGCGCCGGGTCAGCGCGGCGGCGCTTCGCAGGAAGGACGTCCTGTTGTCGGCCAGGCCGTGCAGCAGGACGAGCGGCTCGCCGTCTCCGCCCTCGTAGTAGTGGAACGTGTATCCGTTCACGGTCGTCGACTTGGCGCGCATGTGCGCGCGCCACTGCGTCATCTTGTTGACCGCCGCAACCAGGGTGCCGGCCATGCTCGTCATCGTGGGTCTCCCGTGCAGCCCGTGGTGAATCGGCTGATGCCTTTGATGGATCGGTCCGGGAACATCCCCGGTCTCACGCCCCGAGCCAGGAGGTGGTCAGAGCCTGTACGGCCGAGCCGTCGGTGTCGGCCAGCTTGACCGCGGTGAAGCCGGCCGCGGACTCGGAGCTCTGGTAGCGGAACCGGGGCTCGGCGGCGGTCAGCGCGCCCACGACGGTCTCCGCGCACTCCCGGGCCGACTGCGCCGCGGAGAACGCCTGCTGGGTGCGGGCCAGATAGCCGTTGATCACCGACTGGTAGTCCCCGGCTCCGGCGACCAGGGCCTCGACGTCCCGGTCGGCCCGCACGTTCGCGACGAACTCGGTGGCCACCGCGCCGGGCTCGATCACACTCACCGCGACACCGAGCTTGCCGACGACCGGGGCGAGACTCTCCATCCAGCCCTCGACCGCGAACTTGGCCGCGCAATAAGCCTCGTTGAACGGCTGGCCGACCACGCCTCCGACGCTGGTGACCGTGATCAGACGCCCCTGAGCAGCGCGAAGGTGCGGCAGCGCGGCCTTGGTGACCTGGACCACTCCGAAGAAGTTGACCTCCATGACGTCGCGGACGTCGTCGACGCTCTCCAGCTCGATGGTGCCGAGGTGTCCGGCCCCGGCGTTGTTGATCAGCGCGTCCAGCCGTCCGTGGTCGGCGATCACGCCGTCGACGCAGGCCCTGACCGAGTCCGGATCCGTCACGTCGAGCTGTCGTACGTCGGCGTCCGGCAGCCGCTCGAGCAGTGCCGCGGCCTTCTCGGTGTTCCGCATGGTCGCGATGACCTCGTAGCCCGCCTTTGCGGCGAGTACGGCGGTTTCCAGACCGATGCCGGTCGATGTGCCGGTGACGAGGGCGATCTTCATGACGAACCTCCATGGTTGCGTGTACACACACATATTAGGGCTGTGTGTGCGTGCACGCAAATTGGTAGACTCGCCTGGTGACGGACATCAGGCTCAAGCAGGCAGAACTGCCTGTCGAGGACCAGGCGTACTACCGCCTCGTAGGGGTGAGCAGTGCCCTCACCTCACGCGCGAGCGCCCGACTGGAGGAGGACTTCCGCCTGCCGGCCTCCTGGTTCGAGGTACTGCTCTGGCTCTACCACCAGGATGGGCCGCTGTCGGCCACGGATCTCGGCTCCTGTGCGTTGATCAGCCGAAGCCAGGTCTCCCGGGTGATCGACGCCCTCCAGGCCCGTGAACTGGTCACCCGCACCCCTTCGGCCTCCGACGCCAGATCCGTCGAGGTGACCATCACACCGCAGGGCCGTGACCTCTTCGAGCGCGCGGACGCCGCCCGCCGTGACACCCTGTCTCCGGTCCTGGCGGACAGGCTGGACCCGGCCGAGCTCGAAGAACTGGCCCGCATTCTCCTCAAGCTCAAGGGCTGACGGCGGTATCGGCCGGCGCCGCCCCGGTGCACGTCTGAGGGCACACCGGGACCGGACAGACCGACAACGCCTGTTCAAGCTGAGGTACCAACGTCGGCCAGCGCCGGGGCGAGCCACTCCAGCTGGTCCACGCCGACCGAGAAGTCGGTACCGACCTGCGACAACAGCGTCACGTGATCCGCGCCGGCGGTCAGGTGCTCGCGCACCTTGGCCGCGATCGCGGCCGGATCGCCGTAGCCGATGACCGCGTCCACCAGCCGGTCACTCACCTCGGCGATCTCCTGGTCCGAATAGCCCAGCCGGGCCAGGCCAGCGGCGTACGACGGCTGGCCGAGGCCGGCCGACACCCGCTCCCGCGCGATCGCCCGCGCCCGGTCGCGGTCGCTGTCGGGGACCACGGACAGTCCCACGACCAGCAGCTTGTCCGGACCGAGCACCTGCCGGGCCTGCGCGGTGAACTCGGGAGGCTGCACGGCGGGCAGCGCTCCGTCGGCGATCTCGCCGGCCGGCGCCACCATCTTCGGACCGTTCGCGGCGATGATGGGGAACCGAGATGTCGGGCGCGGGAGGCTGGGTCGGGGCGTCCATCCGTTCCACGTAGTCGCGCATGCTGGCCAGCGGGCTGCCGAACGCCAGCCGCTCCGTTGCCGACAGCAGTGCGGCCAGCTGGACGAGGGCATCCTTGCCACCGATGACCTCGTTGGTCCACACGGCGTGGTAGCCGACGCGTTCCAGGCGGTGGACGGCCTCGCGCTGCAGATCGATGGACAGGGGGGTGGTGAAGGAGACCGGCAGGGTCACGCCGACCGGCCCCAGGGCCCGGCGGGCCGCGTCGATCACGGTAGTGGTCCCCGTGGACCTCATGAACATCCTCATCGGATTGCCGGCCAATGGTTAGAGGATGAGGACGATCGCGGCGCCTGTTCCGCCCAGGAACAGAGCGAAGGCCGCTTCGGCCCAGCCTCCTCTGCCCCACGGGAAAAGACGGTCGACGGCCAGCTTTCCCGGGCCGATGGCCGCCACGGCGAGTGCGGTGACAGTGATACACACGCTGTACTCCACACCGCCTTGGGTGTCCCACAATCCATGCGCCCCGCTCACGGTCGCCATGGCATTGATCATCACGCCGATCACGGCAGCCGCCGCCAGCGGTGTGAACAGCCCCAGAGCCAAGCCGATGCCGCCCAGGAATTCGGAGCCGCCGCCTATGGCGGCGTAGACCTTTCCGGGTCGGTACCCCAACGCGGCGAATCCCCTGCCCGTAGAGGTGAGGCCGCCGCCACCGAATATCCCGAAGAGCTTCTGGGCACCGTGTGCCGCCATGAGCAGGCCGAACGTAAGCCTGACGAGAAGCAGACCGCAGTCACCAGCGGAGACCGCTGCCCGCGCGGGGGCGTCGACTGTCGGAGCGGTGGGAGAGCGCAGTCGCTGCGTTATGTAATTCACGGGTGCTCTTCTCTGCAACGCGCTCCGGAACGGTACCGGCTGACCATCCAGGAGCTCGCAGAGCTGATGGTCTGGTCGCCCATGGCGCGTTGAAGACCTTCAAGACCTTCAGGACGCCATTCATGGAGGGCCACAACGCTGCCGCACGCGGCCGGAAAGGAAGTTCTCGCGTCGGAGGATCGCGTCGGGCCGCCGGTCGACTTCTCGTGCAGCGATACGGCCGCACTCTCCCATCCTTACTCCATTCCTTTCCTCATGTCTTTCCTCATGGTCGAGCGTTCGACGGGGAAGGTACGGGAGCACCACAGGCGGAGTACGGAGCGCGACTCACGGTCCGCTGGGAGCCTGGGCGATGTCCACCACGACCTTGCCCGCCGCGGTGCCCTGTTCGACCGCCGCGTGTGCGTCGGCGACGGCGTCGAGGGTGAAGGTGCGTGGGTCGAGCCGTGGCTTGAGGGAGCCCGCGTCGGCGAGGGCGGTGGCCTCGCGCATGATCTCGCCGTGGTGCGCGCGGTGGTTGCCGGTGAGCATGGGCATGAGGGTGAACACACCGGAGTAGGTGGCGCCCCGGAAGGAGAGGGGAGCGAGGGCGTGGGTGCCCCAGCCGAGTGCGCTGACGACGTGGCCGGTGTACGTACGCACGGCTGTGAAGGAGGCGTCGAGCACGGGACCGCCGACGGTGTCGAAGACGATGTCGAAGCCCTCGCCGCCGGTGTGTTTGCCGACGTACTCCGCCACGGACATCGCGGTGCGGTCGATGGGCGTGGCGCCGAGGCGCGCGACCGTCTCGGCGTGGCCGGGGGAGGTGGTGGCGTAGACGTCGGCGCCGTGGGCACGGGCGATCTGGATGGCCACGTGTCCGATGCCGCCGGCTCCGCCGTGGACGAGGACCTTGTGTCCGGGACGGACTCGGGCGCGGTCGATCAGGCCCTCCCACGCGGTGATGAAGACCAGAGGCAGTGCGGCGGCTTCGCGCAGGGTCAGGGCGGCGGGTTTGCCGGCCAGCAACCGGGCGTCGACCGCCGCGTACTGGGCGAGGGAGCCTTGGAGGTCGCCGACCCCGCCGGTGAGTCCGTAGACCTCGTCGCCGACTTCGAATCCGGTGACGTCGGTACCGACTTGTTCGACCACACCGGCGAGGTCGAGGCCGAGTACGGCGGGCAGGACGGTCCGGGCGTGTGCGGCCTTCCCCGCCCGGATCTTGATGTCGAGCGGATTCACTCCGCTGGCCGCGATCTTCACCAGGACCTCGCCCGGTTTCGGGGCGGGCCGGGGGAGCTCTTTGAGCACCAGGGGTGCCCCGAACTGTTCGAGGATCGCTGCGCGCATGGCCCTGTCTTCCTTCCTGGAAGTTGTGCGTGAGTACGGAGCCGGAGGCGTCGGGCGTCTCGCGGTCAGGGGTGGTGTGCCTGGTGGCCTGTCACGGGAGGTCGCCGACCCTGTCGCGGCGGGTGTGGTCGTCGAGGAGGCGCCGGGCCGCGGATCTGGCCTGATCCACCACCGCGCGGTCCTGGAGCAGCCGTCCGGACGCGAGGGCGCCGTCTATCAGGAGGCCGAGGTGGCGGGCGAGGGAGTCGGGGTCGGCGGCGCCCGCCTCGGTGCTGAGCTGTGTCAGCCAGGTGTGCCGGCGTTCGACGTGCTGCACGGTGATGGCCCGGGCCTCGGAATCGAGCGCGGTCTCGACGGCGGCACTGACGAAAGGGCAGCCGAAGAAGCCGTGCCGGTCGAAGGCGTCCGTCAGTGCGTCGAAGAGCCCGGTGATCCGGGCCGCCGCGTCGTCGCCCGCCCGCTCGGCGGCCGCCTCGAGTTGGGCGCGCCAGGATATGTCGATTCTGCGCAGGTAGGCCGCGACCAGCTCGTCCTTGGTGCGGAAGTGGACGTAGAGGGTGGATTTCGCCACCCCTGAGGCGGCGATCACCTGGTCCACGCCGACGCCCCGCAGGCCGTTCGCGTAGAACAGGTCGGCCGCCGTGTCCAGGATCTTCTCGACCGTGTTCGTCCTTCTCGTGCGCGTCGCCATGTGCGGGCACCCCCCTTAATCGAACAGACTAGTCCGTTCGATTAAGGGGAACAAGGCTGGTCATCGGGATCGACGCTCATTCGCGGCGAACGATCGGGGCCAGCGTTCCATCGTCCCGCCGTGCGTCTACGGCCCCGAGCCGGGCCTGACCGCCCGGTGCCCCGCTCGATATCCACTTCGGCCGATATGATGCGTTTTGTGATCATGTCCGGATGGCTGCGGCGCCGTCGTTCCCTCGGCGGTGGCTGGTGGGAAGCTGCCCCGCTGTCACCGGTGGTCCTCACCGTCCTCATCACCTGCCTGGCGTTCTCCACACCGAGGGAGATCGCCGTCAGCCGACTCCTGCCCGCCGCCCCCGCCCTCGCCGCCGCGATGTGGCCCGTACTCCCCACGATCCTGCTGGGCACGTTCTGCCTGCTGGTCATGATCAGCCTCAGCTTCGTCTACGCCGACCTGGGCACGCAGTACACCGCGGCGGCGATCGTCGCGGTCACCCTGGCGGCCGCCTACGCGAGCCATGTCCGACTTCAGCGGGAGGAGGCGCTCTTCCACATCCGCCTCGTCGCCGACGCGGCCCAGAAGGTACTGCTGCGCCCTCTGCCACGCCGCATGGACGACGTCGAGATCGAGTCGCTGTATCTGGCGGCCCAACAACAGGCCAGGATCGGCGGCGACTTCTATGAAGCCGTCGCCACGCCGTACGGGGTCCGGCTGCTCATCGGCGACGTACGGGGCAAGGGCCTGTCCGCGGTGGGGGCGGCCTCGGCGGTGATCAGCTGCTTCAGGGAGGCCGCGTACGACGAGCCCGACCTGACAGGCGTCATCCATCGTCTGGAGATCAGCATCATCCGCCACAGCGCCGCGTTTCCGGCACAGGACCTGCCGGAGCGCTTCGCCACCGCTCTCATCGCCGAGATCCCGCACGGCGGCGGCCACGTCAGACTTCTCAACTGTGGGCACCCTCCGCCGTTGCTCGCGCATCGCGGGAAGATCCGAGTCCTGGATCCCACCACTCCCTCGCCGCCCCTGCACCTCGCGGCGCTCATCGGAGACCACTACTGCGTCGACACCGTCGCCTTCACCCCGGGCGACCAGCTACTGCTCTACACCGACGGCGTAACGGAGACCCGGGACCGCACCGGCGAGTTCTTCCCGCTCCCGGACTGGATGCGGCGGCAGGGCCCGAGGCAGCCCCGTGAGCTGCTCGACCGGCTTCACCAGGACCTGCTGCGCTACAGCGGCGGCAGGCTCAACGACGACATCGCGGCCCTCGCGGTGAGGTGCCCCAGCACCCAGGCACCGGAGTACCCGGTGTAGGTGACCGGATGCCGTGGTCGGGGCCCGCGGTCGGATCCACGGCGCGGCGCGGGCGGTGACGCGACGAAGTCGGCCAAGGCTCGTTGATCACCGCATGAAGAACGTCATCCTGCGGCGGCAGTTGCACGTCCTGGCCACGGACGCAGGGAGTCGCGGGCGCGGGAAGCGCTCAGGCAAGCCTGGCGGCGCGTGATGGCCACCAAGGTCGCGAAGGCGGCCAGACTCCCGCACGCGAGACCGGGCCAGTCGGCCCAGTCGGGATCGGTCGGAGCGGACACCACCGCTCTGATGGGCCTGTCCGCGGACCATCCCGCAGACAGAGCGGCGACGAAGGCCGGCCAGCGATGCCGTACCCCCTTGATGACGTCGTCGAGGAGGGCTTGCACGATGCCGACGAACATCACGACCACCACCATGTCCCCCAGCCGAGTGCGGCGGCACCGGCCCCCGCGGCGACCACGAAGACCCAGACCCGCGCCAGGGGCCGGACCGGGGCGGCATCGCGAGAGGCTTGCCGCGGCAGCCAGAAGAACCGCCGCACGCTCTCGGTGAAACCGTGCCTGTGCTCTCCGCCGTCAGATGTCACATCGCCCCCGACTACCGGCTCGCCCGCGGATTCATTCGGCTCGCGTCAGCTGGACGCACGGCAGGGAGCGAAGGTTGCGGCGTCGGCAACGGGAAGGGGCGGTATCCGTCGGCCCTCCGTCGCGCACTCGGTGCGCGGGCCACGGATACCGCCCCGACGGACACGGCTACGGCCGTGTCCGATGGGTCGCGTGCTCCCACAGTCGCGACCCTCCTGCAGCCGTGTCAGCCATCACGGGGTGCAGGCGGCTTGGACGGCGACGCCGGTCGGCTCGAGGGCGGAACACCTCACGAGGCCATGAGCTCCCGCACTCGCGGGGCCACCTCGGTGCCGAAGAGCTCGATGGTGGTCGTGAGCGTCTCGTGCGGCAGACCGTTCATCCCGTACTTGAGGTCGAAGCGGCTCGCGTCGAGCTCCCGGAGAGTGGTGGCGATCTTCCGCGCCACGGTCTCCGGTGATCCGACGAACAGCCCGCCGCCGGGGCCGACATCGCTCATGAAGTGCTCGAATGTCGGGACGCGGAATCCTCGCTGCCGGGCCACCATGCGCATGGTCTTCTCGTAGTACGGCCAGAACTCCTCCACCGCCTGCTTGTCGGTCGCGGCCACATGCCCCGGACTGTGCACGCCGACCGGCACATCGGGTCGGTCGAACTTCTCCAGCGCCTGGCGGAACAGCTGCGAGAAGGGGGCGAACCGCGCCGTCGGACCGCTGATGATCGCGAGCATCAGCGGGAATCCGTAGCGTGCGGCACGGACGACGGACTGAGGATTGCCGCCGACGCCGATCCAGGTGGGGATCGCTCCGGACTCGCTGTGCGGGTAGACGGGCTGGTTCGCCAGCGCCGGCCGGGTGCTGCCGGACCAGGAGACGGGCTTCTCCTTGCGCAGTTCGGCGAAGAGGCTGACCTTCTCCTCGAAGAGGGTGTCGTAGTCGCCGAGGTCGTAGCCGAACAGCGGGAAGGACTCCGTGCTCGAGCCCCGGCCGAGAATCACCTCGGCACGGCCGTCGGACACGGCGTCGAGGGTCGCGTACCGCTGGTAGACCCGAACGGGATCGTCCGAGCTGATGACGGTGACACCGGATCCCAGACGTATGCGCGAAGTACGCGACGCGATCGCCCCGAGCACCACATCCGCCGCCGAGAGCGGCATCCACTCGACGTGGTGCTCACCGATGGCGAAGTGGTCGAGTCCGACCTCATCGGCGAGGACACCCTCCGCAACCAGGTTGCGGATCGTCTCGCCGTGCGAGAGCGGTCGGCCCTGGGCGTCGTCGGTCACGTCGCCGAACGTGTCCAGCCCAAGCGTGATCGGGTGCCCACCCGCGGGGGAGGCGGCACGTTCTGACATCGGCGGATCTCTCTTTTCCGGAAACGATCGAAAGGTGGCTCAGGCCCCGCCCCGCACCCCGCACCGGTGTCAAACGCCGGTGCGGGGCAAGGGTGGGCGGCGCCCCGTGATCCCTCGCGTCAGCCGACGCGCAGCGAAGCGAGGGCGTTGCTCCACGCCACGACCTGGTCGAGGGTGGTGGTGACGGCGTCACGGTGGCTGTCGGCGGGCTTGAAGACGCTGAAGTTCTCGAAGTCGGTGAACAGGGAGAGCGCCACCTGGGAGCGGACGTCCGCCATCTGCAGTTCACCGGCGATCAGGCGCAGGTGCTCGACGGCGCGGACGCCGCCGGTGGAGCCGTAACTGACGAAGCCGACGGCCTTGTTGGCCCACTCGGCCGCCAGGAAGTCGATGGCGTTCTTCAGCGCGCCGGGCACCGAGTGGTTGTACTCGGGGGTCACGATGACGAAGCCGTCGAACGAGGCGATCTTCGCGGCCCACTGCTGGGTGTGCGGCTGGCTGTACTGGCCCATCGCCGGCGGATAGGCCTCATCCAGCAGCGGCAGCTTGTAGTCCACCAGGTCGACGAGCTCGTACTGTGCGTCGGTGCGCTGCGTGGCCAGCTCGTGCACCCAGTGGGCGACGGCCTCGCCGTTGCGTCCGGGGCGCGTGCTGCCGAGGATGATGCCGATCCTTGTCATGTTCTGCACCTTCGCTTGTATGTGTGCTTGTCGAGTCAAGTAAATGTATGAGTGCTTGCCGTGTCAAGGAGATAGGGTGTGAGGCATGCCCTACGACGAACAGCCCCTGCGCCCCATGGACCAGACCGAGGAATCGCTCGTGCGCGCCCTGGCTCACGTCATGATGGCGCTTCCACGACTGGTGGACGCGGACATGGTCGGCGACGGAGGGCTGCCCCTTTCCGAGTACACCCCGCTCATGTTCCTGTCCGAGGCGCCCCACCGCCGGATGCGGATGAGTGAGCTCGCCACCGCCTGCAACCTCTCGCTCAGCGGCATGACCCGTGTCGTCAACCGCCTCGAAAAGCAGGGATTCGTCCAACGGGCCAAGTGCCAGGAGGACCTGCGCGGTTGGAACGCCGTCCTCACCGACGACGGTCTCACCCGCCTCCAGGAGGCCTGGCCCGCCCACCTGGCCAGCATCCGACGGCACGTCCTCGACAACCTCGCCGGCCACGACCTCGCCGCACTCACCGCCGCACTCGAACGCGTGGCGACGACACCCTGACCCGGTGGCGGTCGCCGCCTCAGCGCTCCAGGACCAGGGCCAGGCCCTGCCCGACGCCGATGCAGAGCGCGGCCAGGCCCGTGCCCGAGCCGGCTTCCGCGAGCTGATGGGCGACCGCTCCGGTGATACGAGCACCGGAGGCGCCGAGGGGATGCCCGATGGCGACGGCGCCGCCCTTCGGGTTGAGGATGTCGGAGTCGAGTTCCGGCAGGGCGGCGAGACAGCCCAGCGCCTGGGCGGCGTATGCCTCGTTGAGCTCGACGGTGTGCAGGGCGTCGAAGGTGCGGCCCGCCTTCGTCAGGGCCTTGCGGATGGCTTCGACCGGGCCGAGACCGAAGTACCGCGGCTCGATGCCCGTCACGGCACTGGCGCGGATCCTGGCCAGCGGCTCACGGCCCGTCTCGGCCAGCCCGGCCTCGTCGACCAGCAGCAGGGCAGCCGCGCCGTCGTTGAGAGGCGAGGCGTTGCCGGCCGTGACCGTGCCGCCCGCACGGAAGACCGGCTTGAGGCGGGCCAGCGCCTCGAGTGAGGTGTCGTCCCGGATCCCCTCGTCGCGGGGCAGTTCCACACTCTCGACGGGGACCACCTCGGCGTCGTACGCACCCTCTTTCCACGCCCGGGCGGCCTTCTCATGACTGGCGAGCGCGAAGGCGTCCTGGGCCTCGCGCGTGATGCCGTACTTGTCGGCGATCAGCTCGGCGCTCTCGCCGAGCGGGATGGTCCACGCGTCGGGCATCCGCGGGTTGACCATCCGCCAGCCGAGGGTGGTGGAGTACAGCTCTTGGTTGCCGACCGGGAAGGCGCGCTCCGGCTTGGGCAGGACCCACGGGGCGCGACTCATGGACTCCACTCCGCCGGCCACGGCGACGGAGGCGTCGCCGAGCGCCACCGCGCGGGCGGCCTGGATGACCGCCTCCATCCCCGAGCCGCACAACCGGTTGACGGTGGTTCCGGGAACCGTCACGGGAAGACCGGCCAGCAGCACGGCCATTCGGGCGACGTCCCGGTTGTCCTCCCCGGCGCCGTTGGCGTTTCCGAAGAACACGTCACCGATGAGGGACGGGTCCAGGGCGGGACTGCGGCGGAGCAGTTCACGTACGACTCCGGCGGCGAGGTCGTCGGGGCGCACGGCGGACAGGGCACCGCCGTATCGGCCGATCGGGGTGCGGACGGCGTCGACGACGTAGACGTCCCGCAGGCGCTCGTTCATCGAGACTCCTTGTGGTGGGGGGAGTTGGGGAGGGGAGAGCTGAATCGGGGTCAGCCGACGGGGTCCGGCACACGCACGGGCGCGGCGGTACGGCTGACGATCTCGTCCGTGCTGACGCCGGGAGCGCTCTCCACGAGGACGAGTCCGTCCTCGGTGACGTCCAGCACGCCGAGGTCGGTGATGACGCGGTCGACGCAGGCCACGCCGGTGAGAGGCAGGGTGCAGGCGGCGACGAGCTTCGGACTGCCGTCCTTGGCGCAGTGTTCCATCACGACGACGACTCGGCGGGCGCCGTGGATGAGGTCCATCGCACCGCCCATGCCCTTCACCATCTTGCCCGGGATCATCCAGTTGGCGAGATCTCCGGTGGCGGAGACCTGCATGGCTCCCAGAATGGCGGTGTCGATGTGACCGCCCCTGATCATTCCGAAGGACAACGCGGAGTCGAAGAAGCTCGCACCCGGCAGTACGGTGACCGTCTCCTTGCCCGCGTTGATCAGGTCGGGGTCCACGTCCTCCTCGGCCGGGTACGGTCCGACGCCGAGGACGCCGTTCTCCGACTGGAGCACCACGTGCACCCCTTCGGCCACGTGCTCGGGCACCAGCGTGGGCAGTCCGATCCCGAGGTTGACGTAGTCGCCGTCCTGGATCTCTGCCGCCGCGCGTGCGGCCATCTCGTTCCTGGTCCATGGCATCAGTGCCGCACCGTCCCTCGTGCCGACGGCGCGGTGACAGTGCGCCGTTCGATGTGTTTGTCCGCGGCCTGCTCCGGCGTCAGTTCCACCACACGCTGGACGAACACGCCGGGGAGATGGATCTCGTCCGGGTCGAGCTCGCCGGGCTCGGCCAACTGTTCGACCTCGGCGATCGTGACGCGGCCGGCCATCGCGGCGAGCGGGTTGAAGTTACGGGCCGAGCGGCGGAAGACGAGATTGCCGTGGCGGTCGCCCCTGGCCGCCCGCACCAGTGCGAAGTCGGTGGTGATGCCGTGCTCGAGCACGTAACGCCGGCCGTCGAACTCGCGGACCTCCTTGGGCGGTGAGGTGACGGCCACGGTGCCGTCGGGGGCGTAGCGCCAGGGCAGGCCGCCCTCGGCGACCTGGGTACCGACACCGGCGGGCGTGAAGAAGGCGGGGATGCCGCATCCGCCGGCGCGCAGGCGCTCGGCGAGCGTGCCCTGCGGAGTCAGTTCGACCAACAGTTCGCCGGAGAGGTACTGGCGGGCGAACTCCTTGTTGTCGCCGACGTACGAGCCGGTGACGCGGGCTATGCGACCGGCGGCGAGCAGGATGCCCAGGCCGCCGCCATCCACGCCGCAGTTGTTGGAGACCACGCTCAGCCCGGTCACACCGGTCGCGTACAGCGCGTGGATCAGCACGTCGGGGACGCCGCTGAGGCCGAAGCCGCCCACGGCCAGGGACGCTCCGTCCATGACGCCTGCCAGTGCCTCCTCGGCCGTGGCAACCACCTTGTCCATGTGCACTGCGCTCCGTTCCGGTCCGGCAGACTCGCCCCGAGTGGTGTCTGCTTCTGTTCGGGTTTCCGTGTGGGGGTGTGAGTGTGTGGCTGTACGCGGGTGTCGCGTCGCGGTCGTCAACGGTGCAGTACGGTCCTCAGGGCTTCGAGCAGCTCGCCGTATGCCGCGGACTCGGCGTCCGGCGCCGAAGAGGCTCGCCAGGCGATGTGCCCGTCCGGGCGGACGAGCAGGCACCCGTCCTCGGCCACCTCCGATGTCCGGCGCCACTCGCCGTAGGCGTCGCGGCTGTCCTCGGCGCCGATGCGGACGCACTTCAGAGGAATCCCCAGAGCCTCGGCGCAGTCGGCCGCGACCGACTCCCACACGCCACCGGACAGGCCGGTGACCAGCGTGAGGGTTCCCTTGCCGACGACGTCCAGCGTGGACAGGCGGTGGCCGTTGCCGTCGACGAGCCAGGCGTGCGGGAGTTTCGCGCCGGGGCGGGTCGTCGGCCGGTGGAAGAGCTCCGGATCCCGGGTCCATTCCTCGGCGGCGCCGGTGTCCTGGACGACCGCGGAGGAGTCGTAGCGCTGGTTCATCTCGACGCCATGAGCGTTGAACTCGTAGTTCTTCAGCTGAATGGCCTCTTCCAGCGCCTGCCGCCGCTTGGTGCCCTCGGCCGTCCCGCTGCGGCACGCGGCGAGACCGTCGACGATGTCCTCCTCCTCGCTGTACTCATCGAGTCCCAATGCCTGGAAGATCGGGCCGAACTGGTCGCGGCTGAGGTTGGCGCGATCGACGATCTGCCGACCGACCGGTGCCCGCTCCGCGGTGTACGTGTCGAGGAGCCCCGGGCCGGCCTGACCGCGGATGACCATGGCGAGCTTCCAGGCGAGGTTGTACGAGTCCTGGATCGAGGTGTTGGAACCGAGGCCGTTGGACGGCGGGTGCCGGTGCACCGCGTCCCCGGCGCAGAAGACCCGTCCGGCCGAATACGTCGTGGCATAGCTGTGGTTGACCGTCCACAGCGAGCTCGACATGATCTCGACGGGAATGTCGCGGTCGCCGATGAGGTCGTGGACGATGTCACGGGCGGTCGCCTCGTCCATATGGGGCGGGGGCTGGTCGATGTCGTATCCCCACACCAGCAGCCATTCGTTCCACGGCCGCACCATGCGCACCAGCCCCATGCCGATGCCGCCCATGTGGGCGCCGGGACGCATCACCCAGTACAGAACGCTCGGGCGGTGGGCCACGTGCCGGGACAGGTCGGCCTTGAAGACGATGTTCATGCTGCCGGCCTTGCCGCTCTGCCCGGCGATCGGCAGTCCGATCTGCTCCGCCACGCCACTGCGGCCGCCGTCCGCACCGATCAGATAGCGGGCTCGCACGGTGAACTCGTCTCCGCGCACCCGGTCCCGGAGCCGCGCGGTGACGCCGTCGGCGTCCTGTTCCAGGCTGAGGAACTCGGTGTCGAAACGGATCTTGGCTCCCCGCGCCGCGGCGTTCTTCACCAGGATCGGTTCAAGAAAGGTCTGCGGAAGGTCGATCATCTGCGCGGGGCTGGCGGCACCGTACTCGGTCGCCGCGTGCGGGCCGGTGCCCCAGCTGCGGATCCGGCCGATCTCCTCGCCCGCCAGGGCGGTGCACAGAACGGTGTCGCCCATGAGTTCGGCGGGGCTCCCGGCCGCGGCGGCTTCGCCGTCCACGCCCAGGTCGCGCAGTACCTCCATGGTGCGCTGGTTGGTGATGTGCGCACGGGGGGTGTCGGCGAGCCAGCCGTACTTGGTGACGAGCAGGGTGCGAATGCCGTACGTCGCCAGGAGCAGGGCCGCGGATCCACCGGCGGGTCCACTGCCGACCACGAGGACGTCGGTGTCGTAGGTGTGGGTCGAGTCCATGAGACTGCTCCAGGTCAGTGTGCGGGGCCGTCGGCCAGGCGGGCGATGCGGAAGGTGAACTGCAGGCTGCGCCACTCCCCGTCGACGGCACGGCCGTCCGGGGTCGGCCCGACCCGGGGTGCGAAATCCACGATCAGGCCCTCCTTGACGCCGAACACGGTGTCGGAGTCGATGTAGTGGCCGCCCTCCACGAACAGCTGGGTGACCAGGCGCTGGTGGCCGGCGGCGGAGATCATGAAGTGCAGGTGGGGCGCACGGTAGGGATGACGTTCGACGGCTTGGAGCAGCTGTCCCACCGGTCCGTCGTCCGGGATCGGGTACTCGGCCGGGAGGGTCGTCCAGAAGCGCAGGCGTCCCTGCTCGTCGGTGCGCAGGCGGCCCCGCAGCACCGGTCCGTCCAACTCGGGCAACTGGACGTCGTAGAAACCGTCCTTGTTGGCCTGCCAGACGTCCGTGACGGCATCCGGCACGGGCCGTCCGTCCGTGTCGGTGATGAGGATGTCGGCCCACAGAGGGGTGCCGGCCACCCCCTGTGAGATGTCGCCGCCCTGTGCGGTTTCCGGCGGCCCGTCCGTGTAGAAGGGGCCGAGGACCGCTGACGGTGTGGTCTGCGGGGTACGTGAGTGGGTGAGCAGGTCGACGATGCTGGAGACACCGAGTGTGTCGGACAGCAGCACGAACTCCTGGCGGGTGCTGGTGGAGATCTGTCCGGTACGGGTCAGGAAGTCGATGGCCTGCTCCCACTCGGATTCGGTGAGGTCATTGCTCGTCACGAAGTGGTGCAGGTGCCGTACGAGGTCGCTGAGCAACTGCCTGCCCCGCGGATCGGGTGCGTCCGCGAAGCTCTCCACCACCTGGGCGGTCAGGCGCTCCACGTCCGAAGCCACTGCGTGCGTCCCGGGGGCCGACAGCTCAGGGGTTCGCGGAGCCGGAGACGGGGCCGCGGGAACCGTGGGACGACGGCCCTGCCAGGCATCGCGCAACAGGCTCTCGATTCCCGTGGGCGTCAGCTCACGGGGGTTGGGGTACGGCGTGGCGACCGCCAGCCGCGCGGCCTGCGGCAGATCCGCCTCCGCCATGCCCAGTTCGCGCAGCGAGGTGGGGCCCCCGAGCGAGGTGATCAGGTCGAACATCCCGCTCGGAGCGTCCGGTACGCCGAGTGCGTCGGCGATGCGGCTCATGGCGTCCCGAGCGGCCGGGGCGTTGTAGGCCATCGCGTGCGGCAGGATCACGGTGTGCGTCGCGGCGTGCGCCAAGTCGAACGCACCCCCCAGCGTGTGGCACAGCTTGTGATGCAGGCCCATACCGACGGATCCGAGGCAGGTACCGGCCAGCCACGCGGCACGCAGGAGGTCGGCGCGTGCCGCGGTGTCGGACGGCTCGGTCACGAGAGTCGGCAGGGCGCGGGCGCTCAGCGCGATCGCATCGAGCGCCATGGCGTCGATGACGGGGTTCGCCTGTGGCGCGTACAGGGCTTCCACGGCGTGGGCCATGGCGTTGACCGCGCTGGTGACCGACAGGCCCACCGGCAGGCCGAGGGTGAACTCGACGTCGTACACGACGGTCTCGGGCAGGATCGCGGGGGAGGCCACCGTGGTCTTGCGTCCGTCCTGTGTCTCGCCGAGGACGGGGGTGACCTCGGAACCCGCGTAGGTGGTGGGAAGGATCAGCTGCGGCAGGTCGGTGCGGAGCGCGAGTGCCTTGGCCAGCCCCGTGGTGGAACCGCCGCCGACGGCCACCAGGCAGTCGGCGGAGTGCTTCCGAAGGATGTCGAGGGCCCGTTCGGTCACGTCGACCGGAGTGTGCATGGTGGCACCGTCGAACTCCGCCACGATGACGTCACCGAGGACATCGCGGACCCGGGCGGCGGCCTTGGCCACCGACGGAGTGGACAGGAGGAGGACTCGGGAACAGCCGAGTCGCTCGACCTCCTCGCGGACCTGGCCGACCGTTTCGGTGCCGAAGACGATCCGCGAGGGATGGGAGGTGTACACGAAATTCCTCATGGGGGTCCGCCTTCGCGTTGCCGTGGGTCCCTGAATTTCTGACTCCGAGTGTGGGGACGGCGGGCGCTTTGACTCCTGCACGTTTCGAGCGTGTTTCTGCAGGATCGGCGCGGTGCGTGGCTCTGGCGGGGCGGATGCGGTGCGTGTGGTGCGCCGGAGGAAAGGGGCGGGCGGGACGGGCGTCGGAACGCGGTGTCAGCCCGCGCGTCGGACCGCGGCGGGGGTCGTGCCGAGCTTGGCGCGCATCACGCGCGTCAGGTGTTCCTGATGGGAGAAACCGCAGTGGACGGCCACGTCGGGGATGGGCAGGACCGTGGTGCGCAGCATCCGGCGTGCGTGGTCCAGCCGCAGTTGCAACAGGAACTGGTGCGGAGACTTTCCGGTGCTGGTCCTGAACTGCCGACTGAATTGACTCGCGCTCAGCCCGGTGGCGGCGGCCAGATCGGAGACGCGCAGCGGGTCGGAGATGTGTTGCTCCATCAATTCCCGTGCGGACACGAGCTGCTGAGAGGTCAGTCCCGACATCGCGCCGGCCGGGGCCGCGGGCCGACCGGCCGTGTGCGCGTGGGCGAGCTGGGCGGCGAGCATGCCGACGAGGTGATCGACGTAGGTGCGCGCGGAGGGCTCCCACTGGCGCACGACGCCGTCCAGAGCCAGCATGACCTGCTCGATCAGGGGATCCGAGCTGCCCAGTTCCTCGGCGAGTTCCACCGCCTCACGGCCGCCGTGCGCTTCCTGGAGGGCCGAGTCGCTGAGATAGAGGTGGACGGTGTCGAGGCCGCCCTGGAGCTCGACATCGAGCGCGCGACCTGCCGGGTGGACGAAGAGCCCCCCTGCCGGAATCCGCTGAGCCCGCATCGACCGGCCGGCCCGGCGTCGGACGGTCACCGGGCCACTGAGGTGAAGGATCAGCAGATGAGTGGGGGCACTGTCGAAGGTCGAGTGGTACGGCGTTTCCCGCTGGGTGGACAGATACGCGTGCTCCCAGCCCAGACCCGAGCTCGTCCGTTCCGGGGCGACCCATGCCTGGCGCAGGATGCCACCGGTGTCGAGGAGCCCCAGCTCAGACATAGTTCCATCCCCGATCTCGGCGGTGGTGCCCATGCGAGCCTCCCATAGGGTCGGCGACCAGGTCCATATTGTTGAGTGCTAAATCATTCTCGGATATTCCCGCTGGAGAGGGGGCGGATCGGTCGGCGGGTCGCCGACGAATGGTCGGGTCGGTCGGGCCGGGTCCGGAACCCACCCCACTACCGGCGTGGGCGGCCGGACCAGGTCCCACCGCCCCCGCCCCCGCCGGAGGCGCGGCGGGGGCGGGACGACACGGTCGTCGGGTGGTTGCGTGAACGTTGTCCGTGTCATCCCGGTGGAGCCTGGCCTGCCAGGACGTCGAGGAGGCTTTCGGCTCTCAGTGACTCAGTCGCTCTGCGGTTCAGTGGCTCGGTCCCGGGTCGCCCTGCGGGCGGCCGGCCGCCTCGACGGCTTTCGCCGTGACGTCGGTCGCGGCGCGCGCGGCCTTTCCGGTCACCCGCCAGGCGACCATGCGCAGAGCGGTGGCCGGAGCGGGCGGGAAGACGCCGAGCTGGCCGAGCATGGTGATGTCGTCGCGCACGGCTTCATGCCCGACCACTTTGCCGTCGCGGAGTTCGAGCACGTGGATCTGTTCGAAGTCGATGTCACGCCCGGTGGGGGGTATGGCCTGGTCGAGAGCGCCGTCGCGGAAGCGGACGAAGGGACCTGTGTGGCGGCCCTGCATGCGAAGCCGTACCCAGACCTGCTCGTCGTTGCGGGCGATGCCGAGGACGGGGAAGGTCAGGTCGCTGAAGGCGAAGCGCATCCACGCGCCGGAGGCAAGGACTCCTGCCGGTCCGGGGAGTGCACAGGCCGCGGGTGACACGGCTGCCTCGCGGTTGTGGAAGTCCTCGTGCACCACCTCGGCGGCCAGTGCCGGATCGCCTGTCTCGAGGACCCGGAAGAGTCCGTGGGCCAGGTCCGTGGCATCCATGCCCATTGCGTTGATCCTTTTCGACGGGTGTGCGCTCTGAGGAGTGAGGCGCCGACCGGTCCGAGGGGGACGGGCGGCGCGGTCGTCGCCGGAGTCGAGCGCGAGGCCCGCCGGCGGATATTGAGGTTATAGCACGCCTAATGAATTCACGCCTTAGGATGACGCCATGCCGTCCAAGCGCCGCTACGTCTCCCCGCTGCGCGAGCAGGCCGCCGCACGGACGCGGGCACTGATCCTCGGTCAGGCCACGGAACTGTTCGCCGAGCACGGCTACGGTCGCGTGACCGTCGCCGACATCGCTTCAGCGGCGGGCGTCGCCTCGAAGACCGTCTTCGCGAGTGTCGGGAGCAAGAGCGACATCCTGAACCGGATCGTCGACCAGGGTGTGATCGCTTCTGGTTACGAGCAGGCCATGGAGGACCTGCTCGCCCTGCGGACACCGGAGTCGGTCCTGAAAGCCCTGGCCCATGGCACGCGGATGGGCAACGAGGGGCAGTTCGCCGTGCACGAAGCGATCCGCAAAGCGCTGCCCGTGCATGAGAACGGCGAGGCTCTGTGGGAGCGCGCGACCGCGGCGTACCGGGACGCGCTCCGCGCGACCGCCCAGCACCTGCACCACCTGACTCCGCCGCCTTCCCACTCGGTGCAGGAGACGGCCGACCTGCTCTGGTACTGGTTCGGTCCCACCGGCTGGCGAACGCTCGTGGTGGAGAACGGCTGGTCATGGGAGCGCGCCGAGGAAGTCCTCTACCGCACTTCGGTCGCCACCCTGCGCTGACACCGTTCGCCGAAATCCGCCTGCACGACGACGCCATGCACGACGATGCCAGTCCGGACGCCGCGCGACAGCTCCACACGCGCTCAGGACTCATTCCGGTGGCTGAAGCCGTGCCGCGCACCGCGATGCCGCGTCGGTCTCTACGAGCGCTCGATGAACCGGACGCGGGGGCCGATCGGGCCCATCGGGAGGCGCTCGGGTTGATCGGGCGTCGCTCGTGCCCTACGGATGGGTTCGTCGAGGTGCGATCAGCGGCAGACTTTGGAAAGGTCCCGGCCATGGGCCGGGGCAATCCGCGGGTCCGGAAGGGAGATCGAGATGGCACGAGTTCTCTACACGGCGGAGGCAACCGTGACCGGCGGCCGCGTGAGCGGTCACGGGCGCACACAGGACGGAGTCCTGGACGTCCAGCTCCGTGTGCCGAAGGAGATGGGCGGCGACGGGGGTGGCACGAACCCCGAACAGCTCTTCGCGGTGGGCTATGCGGCCTGCTTCGAGGGCGCGCTCGGCGTGGTGGGCCGTCGCGAAAGGGTCGAGACCGGCGACGCTTCGATCGACAGCCGTGTCAGCCTCCTGCCCACCGAGGATCGTGGTTTCGCACTTGCCGTGGAGCTCCACGTGACCCTGCCGCAGATCTCGGATCCCGAGCGGGCGGCGCAGATCGTCGCGGCCGCACATCATGTGTGTCCCTACTCGAACGCCACCCGGGGCAACATCGACGTCACCTTGACCGCCAACGGTCACGAGGTCGACCCGGGCGTCGGCGACTGAGTCGGCGCGGCCCGGCCCGGCTCACTCCCGGCGGGGGAGCGGCTCCTTCCGGGTTGGGCCGCCGCGACGACAGGTGGGCGCGGCCGCCGTCCGGCGGTCCGTCTCAGTCCGGGACGGCGGCCTCGACCAGGGTCGCGGCCACGGTGCGGGCCGCTGTCTCGGTGCTGGGGTCGCGGTCCAGCCAGGCGCTGATCCCGGCGCCGTCATAGAGCAGGACCAGATGGTGGGCGAGTGACTTCGCGTCCGTGGCTCCTGCCTGCTGGGCGAGGTCGAAGAACAACTCGTGCAGCCAGGTGCGGTAGTCCTGCGCGGCCCCTTCGACGACACCGCCCTGGGGCGCGTCGGCACTCGCGCTGATGAACGCGCAGCCGCGGAACCCCGGCTCGGTGAACGACAGCCCCTGCACCTCGAACGCGCCGACCAGGCGCTCTTTCGGGGTGTCGTAGCGGGCTTCGAGTTCGCGCGCCATGCGCTCGGCGGTTGCCGCGTGCCGTGCCTGGAGACAGGCGCGGACCAGGCCGTCCTTGCTGCCGAAGGCGCTGTACAGCGTCGCCTTGGCGACTCCGGCGTGCTCGATCACGCGGTCGATCCCGACCGACTGGACTCCCTCGGCGTAGAACAGCTCGTTGGCGGCGGCCAGCAGCCGCGCCCGTGCGGCCACGCTGCGTTCCCGGGGGACAGCACCTTCGGCATGGGGTTGGAATTGTTGCCAGACAGACCGGTCTGGATGACACCTATGGAAGGCGCATCCCATGTCTGTGGAGCGCGAGAACAACCTCGACCTCGACCTGCGACCCATGACCGCCCTGGTCACCGGGGCCACGTCCGGCATCGGCCGGGCGATCGCCAAGCGGCTCGCCGCCGACGGAATGTCCGTCGTCGTGGCCGATCGCAACGCCCGGCGCGGCGCCGAGACCGTCAACGAGATCACCGCGGCCGGCGGCCAGGCTCGGTTCGTCGAGGCGGGCCTCGAGGAACCGGCCGGCATCGACCGGCTAGCCGCCGAGGCCGGTGAGATCGACGTCCTGGTCAACAACGCCGGGCACGCGGTCTGGGCACCGACCGGAGGAGGTGAAGGTCTCCGACTACGACGCGATGTTCGCCGGCAACGCCCGCGCGGCGTTCTTCCTCGTGGCGGCATTCGCCCCCGCGATGGCGGCGAGGGGATCGGGTAACGTGATCAATATAGGCAGCATGGCGGGCAGCCTCGGCCTGGCCACCGGTGCCGCGTACGGCG
This sequence comes from Streptomyces sp. NPDC111656, assembly GCF_055656965.1. Classification (NCBI taxonomy): domain Bacteria; kingdom Bacillati; phylum Actinomycetota; class Actinomycetes; order Kitasatosporales; family Streptomycetaceae; genus Streptomyces; species Streptomyces sp. NPDC111656. The sequence goes on along the minus strand of NZ_JBVKCA010000017.1, from coordinate 192,659 downwards.
CGACCAAGGCCGCGCCGGCATCTTTGACGCAAGGCTGGACGGCCGAGTACAGCGGCCGCGGCGTCCGCTTCAACACCGTTGCCCCCGGTCCCGTCTACACCCGGCCCGAGGCCCGCGACCTGTTCGACGCCCTCGGCGAGACCACCGCGATGAAACGCTCGGCCGAGCCCGCCGAGGTCGTCGCCTTCCTCGTCTCGCCGAAGGCCGACTATGTCACCGGCGCGACCATCGCCGTCGACGGCGGCCGCACCGCCATCTGAACCCGCCCCTCCTTGTGCGGGGATCGGGCACCAGAGCTGATACGACGCATACATGAAAGGTCACAGCCATGAACAGGCTGGACGGCAAGGTCGCCGTCGTCACCGGCGGCAGTAGCGGTATCGGATTTGCGACCGCGCAACAGTTCGTGGAGGAAGGCGCCTTCGTGTTCATCACCGGACGGCGCCGGCCCGAACTGGACAAGGCGAAAGACGAGATCGGCAGGAACGTCGCGACCGTCCAGGGTGACGTCAGCGTCTCCGCCGACCTCGACCGGCTCTTCCGGACCGTCGCGGAGGACAAGGGGAAGATCGACGTCGTCGTCGCCAATTCGGGTCTGGTCGATCCGCAGGTGTTCGGCCGGATCACCGAAGCGAGCTTCGACCGTACCTTCAACGTCAATGCCCGTGGCACCCTCTTCACCGCCCAGAAGGCCTTGCCCTTGATGAACGACGGCGGTTCGGTCATCCTCGTCGGATCGATCGCGGGCCACATCGGCGTCGAGGGGTACACCACCTACAGCGCCACCAAAGCCGCCTTGCGCTCCTACGCCCGCACCTGGACCAAGGAACTCAAGGGCCGCGGCATCCGGGTCAACGTCATCAGCCCCGGCCCGATCGACACCCCGATCCTGGACAGCCAGGCGGACTCCGAGGAAGGCGTCGACGCGATCAAGGCGGCCTTCGCATCCGTCATTCCGCTCGGACGCATGGGACGTCCCGAGGAAGTCGCCGCGGCCGCCGTCTTCCTCGCATCCGACGAGAGCAGCTTCTGCGCAGGCATGGAACTGAGCGTCGACGGCGGCATGGCACAGGTCTGAGGCGGGACCCCGTCGAACGGGGGCTCTCGACCCCGTCCCGTCTCGGCAGGTCAAGCGCCCCCCGACAGGCCTGCCCGGAGGGCGTCGAGCAACTGGTCCAAGTTCCCCAGTTGTTCGGCGCCCATTGCTCCGAAGACCGAGGATCCGCCGTCCGCTCGACGATTCGCTCCTCGGGGCTGTGCCCGGGTTCTCTCCCGGCTCTCGATGGGTGAGGTCTCATCGAACCGGTGGCGCCAAGGAGCCCGATCGACGTACTGATCAACAACGCGGGCCTGCATGCCTTCTCCCAGCGGGTCACTTCGGAGGGGTACGCCGAGATGACCGCCGTGAACCACCTCGCGCCGAGGGTGCTCACCGACGCCCTGCGTGACAGGCTCACGGCATCCGCACCCGCCCGACGGGAGTGCTCCAGTCGCCGAATAACCATGCCCAGAAGATGTAGACACTGGCATCATTGTTGTCGTTGACATCATTGTTTCCAGTGACTACATTCAAGGACGCAGATCCTGCGGAAAGCCCGAGGGCTGTTCGTCGAGGCGGCAGGTCGACAGCGAACCTTCCGTCTCGTCCCAGCCTCGGCCCACCCGGCTATCACTACGGAGACCTCTCATGCCTCTGCCGCGCCTCGGGCGGTTGCTTCGCCCCGCCGCCTTCGGTGGCATCCCCACCGGTGCACGACTGGAGCGTATGCAGGCATCTCCTCAGTACGCCGACGGCAGCTTCCGCAACCCGACGGACACCCTGACCATGGCTTCCGGCTCCGCGCTCGACTTGGCCCGGACGAACGTTCACCGGGCCGATCGCGTCCGTAGAAGGCCGGCCACGGCGATCCCCCTGCACCGACCGGCTCTCACGGAACCCGACGCGGCGCCGGAATCCGGTCTGCGACTGACCTGGACGGGGCACTCCACCGTTCTCACCGAGATCGACGGCGCGAGGGTGCTGTTCGACCCGGTATGGGGCGAGCGTTGTTCACCGGTGGGCTTCGCGGGACCCCGACGACTCCACGCGGTCCCGCTGCCCCTTGAGGACCTTGGCCCTGTGGACGTGGTGGTGATCTCCCACGACCACTACGACCATCTGGACATGCCCACCATTCGCGCCCTCGCCGGCACGGGCGCCCAGTTCGCGGCCCCGCTGGGCGTGGGGGCGCACCTGGAGCGCTGGGGAGTCGCACCTGAACGGATCACGGAACTGGACTGGCACGAGTCGACGCAGGTCGCAGGTCTGACACTGACTGCCACACCCGCCCGGCACTTCTGCGGACGAGCCCTGCACCGCCGCACGCTCTGGGCATCCTGGGTGGTGACCGGTCCCGGGCACCAGGTCTTCCACAGTGGAGACACGGGCTACTTTCCCGGCTTCGCCGAAATCGGGGCGGCGCACGGTCCGTTCGACGCGGTGATGATGCAGATCGGCGCCTACAGCGACTTCTGGCCGGACATTCACATGACACCGGAGGAGGGTCTCCGCGCCCATCTCGACCTGGGCGGAGGTGAGCCGCACGGCGTGCTGCTGCCGATCCACTGGGGCACCTTCAACCTGGCCCCGCATCCTTGGGAGGAGCCCGCCGAGCGCACATACGCGGCCGCTGCTGAAGCAGGTGCTCGGGTTGCCCTGCCCATACCGGGTCAACCCTTCGAGCCTGGCGGCGAATTGCCTCAAGCCCCGTGGTGGCGCACGGTGGCGGCGCCCGCCTCCGACGCAGCCTCGACCGGCTCCAAGGCCCGCCACCCGGCGGGCGCTCGTCCCGCTCCGGTCCAGCAGCAGCCGTAACTCCGACACACAACAGGGCCGCGAGCGATGTCTCGCGGCCGTGTATCGACCTGATTCGCGCGGGCGCTTGGCGGAGATTTCCGCGCGCTGTCGCGGACGGCCGCCGTGGTGGAACCTCATGATTCCCCGAGGAGATGTTTCCCCGAGGAGGCAGCCGACTCCGTCTCATGGCAGTGACGCTCGAGAGGGTTGTCTATCCGTGGTCCGGACCTGGTTGGGCGGTGTCGTTCGAGGTTGCTTCGGGTTTGGTGTGGAGGACTTCGCGGGCCTGTTCGGCGGCGCGGGTGATGCTCTCGCTGATGAAGTCGAGGAAGCGGGCGATGTTCTCCAGGCGGGTGGCGGCGGGGGTGTGGGGGCCGAGGACGGCGACGCCTTGGCGTGCGGTTTCGACGAGTTGGTCGTTGGCTCGGGCGCTGGCGATCGTCGCCTCGTACCAGGCGTCGTCGTCGACGACGTAGCGGTCGCGGCGGCGTTCGTCGCGTTCCCGGCGGACGAGGCTCTGGCTCTCCAGGAACGCGATCGCTTTGGAGATGGACGCCGGGCTGACCTGGAGGCGCTGGGCGAGCTGGGACGCGGTGAGGCTGCCCGCGTCGGTGGTGAACAGGCAGGTCAGCACTCGGGCCGTCATCTTGGTCAGGCCCGAAGCCATGAGGACGGTGGTGAACGTCTCCTCGTACTCGGCCACGGCCTCGGCGTCGCGTCCGTGCGGCTGGGCAACCGACTCCGGCCCTCGGGAGGTGGCGGGCCTGCGCCGGTGCGCGCGGCGTTCGGTGGCGCGGTGGGCCAGGTCGGCGCGGTAGGCGGTGGGGCCGCCGTTGCGCATCACCTCACGCGTGATCGTCGAGGTCGGACGGTCGAGGCGCCGGGCGATCTCGGCGTAGGGGAGGCTGTCGGCCAGCCCCAGCGCGATCTGCTGGCGTTCCTGCTGGGTGAGCCTGCCTCCTGGCATCGCGATCTCCTTGGTGGTCCTTCGCGGCGGTCCCTGATCCCCCCACTGTAGCGTTCACATCACATCCATTGCAATGATCGGGGCAGTTGCCGTTGCGTTACCTCCAAGACAGTTGCAACAGTTTCCTGGCATCTACCTGCATGGATGCCAATTCTGCGCAACAAGCTTGTTGTCGGAACATGGAAAGCAACGTAGCGTTTCCGAAGTCAGAAACAACGAGCGAGCGCAGGAGAACACGATGCAGAAGTTCGAGACCCCCACCCCCATCTCCGCCGTCCTGGACATCCCCGCCGGACGCATCCAGTTCATCGCCGCGGACCGCGCCGACACCACCGTCGAGGTCCTGCCCGCCGACCCCTCCAAGAGCCGCGACACCAAGACCGCCGAGCAGACAGAAGTCACCTACACCGACGGCGTCCTGCGCATCACGACCCCGACCCCCAGCAACCGGCTCCTCGGCCCCTCCGGATCCCTGGAGATCACCGTCCAGCTGCCCGCCGGCTCCCGCATCGAGGCAAAGACCGCCAGCGCCGAGCTCCGCGTCGTCGGACGCCTCGGCGACATCGCCTTCCATGGCGCGTACCGCCAGATCAAGATCGACGAGGCCGCGCGTGTCCGCCTCACCGCAACCGACGGCGACATCGAGATCGGCCGGCTCGGCGGCACCGCCGAGATCAGCACCGCACGGGGCGACATCTGCATCACCGAGGCCACGCGCGGCACCGTCGAACTCCACACCCAGTCCGGCGACATCACGGTCGGCGCCGCCACCGGCATCTCCGCCACCCTGGACGCCGACACCGCCCACGGCCGCATCAGCAACGCCCTCAAGAACGACGGCACCACCGAACTCGACATCCGCGCCACCACGTCCCGCGGCGACATCACCGCCCGCAGCCTCTGAACGAACCGAACCAGAACCAGAAGCAGAACCAGCCAAGGGGGAACACATGACGAAGAACAGCACTTCCTCGACCGGTTCGAAGTGGACCGGCATGGTGCCGGTCGACGACACGGCCCTGGCCGTCACCGACACCGGCGGACCCGGCACCCCCGTGCTCTACCTCAACGGCCAGTTCGCCACTCAGGGATACTGGCAACGGGTCATCGCCGAACTGGGCACAGGGTGGCGGCACATCACCTACGACGAGCGGGCCCGCGGCAGATCGAAGCGCTCGGCGGACTATTCCTTCGAGGCAGCCGTCCGGGATGTCGATGCCGTTCTCGCGGCCAGGGGTGTGGACCGGGCACTGGTGGTGGGCTGGTCCTACGGGGCGGTCGTCGGGGCGCACTGGGCCGGCCGCAATCCGGAACGTGCCCTGGGCGCGGTCCTGGTCGACGGCGCGTTCCCCTACGACTGGCTCGACGAGGCCATGGAGCAGCGGATCCGGAAGCTGTTCCGGCGGATGAGCTGGTTCCTGCCGCTGCTGCGCCCGACGGGCCTGGCCCCGCGGATGACCGCCGCACAGCAGGCGGACAGCAACATCGAGCTCGGCAGGCTCTCCCGCGAGCGCGAGTTGGGCCCCGTGCTGGACGACATCACCGTCCCTGTGCGGTACGTGGTCGCTTCGGGGGCGTCCTTCGGCAGCCGCGGTGACGAGCAGGAACGGATCCGCACCGGCCTCGATGCGGTGACCGCCCGCAACCCGAACCTCCAGATCAGTGCGAAGGTCGCCGGCAACCACGGTGCGATCCTCAAGAAGGACTTCCCGTCCATCGCCGAGGCCGTACGCGAGGTCGCCACCCTCGACCGCACGGGACGGACGGGGTGAAGCTGGAGCGGCCGAGCACGTTGAGGGGGTCATGGAAGCGCGGGGAGAGGCGCCGGCGAACTTCCCGTACGCCGGGGCCTGTTCATCGGTAATGCCGGTCCGGGCTCCTTGGGCGCGGACCGGCACACGCGGGTCGATCGATCCCGTCAGTGGCTGTGGCCGCCACCGCCGTGGCCGCTGTTGTGGTGGTCGCCGTCGGGGCCGACGATCGTCCACGGACGCATCAGGTCGTCGTCTTCGTGTTCGAGGAGGTGGCAGTGGTGGATGTACGTCGCCGGGAGCTTGGCGCCACTGTCCGGAATCGACGCGATCTCACCCTTCGGCGGGATGAATTCCTGAATGATGATTCTGGTCACCATCTTCGCAGGGGCCTTGACCGTGTCCTTGTAGGACAGCGCTTCGTCCGGGTCCGGCGGAATCGGCGGGCCGGTGAAGTAGTTGGCCAACACCGGGTGGTCCTTTGGTTTGCGGCCACCGTAGATCCACTTTTCGTAATCCTTCTGGTAGGCGGCCGCGTCGATCGGCTGCCTGTTCAGCACCTGGAAGTTGACGAGGTGGACATGCATCGGGTGGGCGTCGTGGTTGGGATTGATGTACTCCCAGATCTCGGTCGAGCCCTCCTTGATGAAGTCCTGCGACGGCTCCATGTATGGCACCGCGTTGAACGTCATCGTCCTGAAGAGCTCGTGCTGGTACACGACCCATTCCCGCCGACGGGTGTGCGGTTTCGGTTTGATGGGCGGGACCGACTGCAGCTTGAGCTTCTCGGGCGGCGTCGTCCTGTCCCCACCTCCGGACAGTGGCTTGATGACCCGGAATCGCATGATGTCCGCGATTTCCGGCCCGCAGCCGGGGATGCCGGGGAAGTGGACCTGCGTTCCCGGGTAGTTCGTCAATGTGACTTCCCTACCCTTCACCCGACTGAAGTCGACGATCAGGTCGTACCGCTCGGCCGGACTGATCAGGAAGTCCAGCATTTGCAACGGAGCACGGAAGCCGCCGTCGGTGCCGATCAGCCAGAACGGCAGTGGGGGCTCAAGAAGTGCGTCTCTAGGGGCTACCTCGAACTTCAGCCGCCAGAAACGCTCGTTCGAAGCGTTGAGAACGCGCAGCCGGTAGCGTCGCGGCTCGACGTCCAGGAACGGGTATGCCTTCCCGTTGACGACCGGGGTGTCCTCGCCTTCCCTGTCGACCATGGTGTAGGCGAGCGAGCCGTTCGCGTTGAAGGTCCGGTCCTGCAGGATGAGGGGGACCTCGAATTCGCCTCGCGGCAGCCCGAGCCGCTCGTCGGCGGGGTCACGAATGAGGTAGAGACCGGCAAGGCCCGCATAGACGTTGAGAGCGCTCATCCCCATGGCGTGATCGTGATACCAGAGCATGCACGAATGGTCGTGGTTGGTGTAGCCGTAGATCGCTTCGTTGGGTTTGGCCCGGCCCGGGTCCAGGGTGGTGTAGCCCTCGGCATGGAAGCCCTTCGGGCTGAACGACTGCTCCGGCAGGCCGTCGGACTGTGGTGCTGTGTAACCGCCGTGCTGGTGTACGACGTTCCACACGTTGATGTCATCGGGGAACTGCGGGACGTACTTGTAGGGAGGCGGAGGGATCGGGGCGACGACGGGTCTCTTTTCGCGGATCATGTCGATCACGTGCTGGAACATGTGGGTGGTCGGCAGCTCGTTGCGCCACTTGACGACCGTCGGGTGGTCCCTGGTCACGCTGAAGGTCGGCCCGAGATAGCCCATGCCGATCGGACTGTGAGGATCGTGCGGGTTCGTGGCCCAGTAACCCCACGCGGGTGACGGCGCGAGATCCCGGTGGAATTGCCACGAGCCCTGCCGCATCGTGACCTCGTAGTAGTCGGCGCCCGGATAGACGGAGGGATCCGAGATGGCTGTCACCGGTCTGGGCAGCGGGTCGACGAACTTCTCCAGCGGAGGGGTGTTCGGCGTCCCAGCGGGGTCCTCACACCCTGCCGGCGGGTAGTGAGCCGTCGCCGAATACGCCCGCGTTCCCAGAACTCCCCGCGGGAGCATGGCCGCAGCCCCCAGGCCACCGGCCATGAGGAATTTCCTTCGCTCAATCATCGTCCCCAACCTTCCGTCGCCTCACGTAACGCCCAAGGAATACAGGCGGCTGGTTCGGAACGTAACTGCAGCACGCCGGTCCGTTTTGACAGGGCCACTCATTGAGCCGATCTCATCAGCAAATCGGAAGTCATCGGAATGGGAATCAAACTATTAACGCCAGCCTGCAGATGTGTGACATTCTGGAAGCGGTCGGTGTTCCTCGACGCGGGTCGACCGTCATCAACTTCGGCAACCGGGCCGCCTGCTGACAGGCCGAGCCTTCCCCGGGGACAGCCGCCCCTACGGCAGCGCCTGAGACCCGCTGCGGCCACCGCGGCGCGTAGTGCTGGGACACCGGTGACGCGGACAACGACGGCGTGTAGGGCACCAACAAGGTCATCCTGTCCGGGTGGGGACAGAACGGCACCACCACCGACCACATGGGCCGTATCGCCTTCATCGACGCCTACGACCCGAGCAACTGCACATACCGCTGGGTGCTGCCGGTCATCCCGCTCAACGGCGGCACCGACTACCGCGCCCTCAAGTCCCACATGGGCGGCATGGTCTGGTACCAGGACAAGCTGATCGTCACATCGTGGGAGAAGGACTCCGACAACAACGTGATGTACATCTTCGACACGAAGCGCATCCTCCAGGCGACCGTCAACTCCGACTGGGGCCAGCACACCGAGAGCATGTCCTACTGGTGGAGTACGGGCCGGGTGCGGACGCTCACCGAATGGGCGGACGACAGCGCAGGGCACCGGACAGGAACCGACACCGCGATTCCCCAACGGGTGCTGTTCTCTGTGCCGTTGTCCTCGATGGACAGCTCACTCGGCTGACCGAAGTGTGCCCCGGGACAGAGGTTCCCGGGGCACACTTCTCGTCACGCGTCACCGTGCGGTTCGCCGAGTTCATCGAGCCGGGCACGGACCCGCTCGGCGTCGGGGTGGGCCAGTTCGGTGAAAAGGGTGAGGGCGCTGCGCCAGGCGGCGCGGGCGGCCTCGTGGTCGCCTGTCGCACGGTGCGTGTCACCGATACGGACGAGGGTTCCGGCCTCCTCGGCAGGCACGCCCAGGTCCCGGAAGATGGTGAGAGCGTTGCGGTAACTGGTGAGGGCCTGCGGGTGGTCGCCGAGGTTGTGGTGGGCGTAGGCGATGCTGTCCCAGGTGGCGGCCTGGCCGATGTGGTCTCCGAGATCCCGCTGAATGGTCAGGGCCTCAAGGCAGTGGCTGAGGGCCTGTTGGTGATCCCCGAGCGTCGCGTGGTCCCAGCCGACCGCGTTGAGGGCGGTTGCCTGCGCGGCCTGCCGGCCGGTGGCCCGGAAGAGGTCCAGGGCCAGCCTGTCGTGCCGGAGGGCACCGGGGAGGTCACCGTGCTGCTCGGCCTCCCAGCCGAGGCTCAGGTGGACGTAGGCCCGTCCGACGTCGTCTCCGAGTTCGGTGAAGAGTTCCAGGACACGGTCGAGGTGGGCACCGGCTTCGTCGCGCAGGCCCAGTCGGCCCGCCACCCGGGCCAGTCCGAGCAGGCCATGAGCTTCCACGACGGGGTCGGACAGCCGCAGTGCGGCGTCGAGCGCGGTCCGTTGGGCGGCCGCCCAGTCGTGCCAGTGACCCTGCCGGTCGAAGAACCGCTCCAGTGACGAGACGAGCAGGCAGACGAGGCGGTCCGAACCGGAGCTCGTGGCCGCGTCGATGACGGCGAGCAGCACCGCGTACTCGGCCGCGAGCCAGCCGAGAGCCGACTCGTCGTCGGCGAGTGGTTCGGGGAGGGTCCCCTGGGGGAGAGGCGGGAGCGGCATCGTGTCCACGTACGGTGCGATCAGCCGACCGGCGGCGTGCGCCGTGTACAGATAGTGCTCGAACAGCTGGTTCACGGCCGCCCGGCATTCGGCCTCGCTGTGCTGGGTGTGCGCCAGTTCGGCGGCGTAGGCGCGGAGCAGGTCGTGGAAGGAGTACCGGCCGGGGGCGTGCTCGTTGATGAGGTGCAGGCGGGAGAGCTCGGTCAGCAACAGCCGCGCCTCCCGTTCCGCGAGCCCGGCCAGGGCGGCCGCGGCCGGCGCGGTGAAATCAGGTCCGGGATGCAGTCCGAGCAGTCGGAAGAGGCGGGCGGCGGCGGGCGAGAGGGCGCGGGAGGACCAGGAGAAGACCGCGCCGACATCGGCCGACGCGTCGGCCTCGATGAAGGCGTCGAGACTGCCATGGGCCTCGCGCAGCTCGGCGGCGACGGCCGACAGCGAGAAGTGCGGGTGGGTGGCCGCGCGGGCGGCGACGCAGGCCAGGGCCAGCGGCAGCCCGGCGCACAGTGCGGTGATCTCCGCCGCGGCCTCCCGTTCGGCGGAGACCCGCTCGGCCCCCAGTCGGCGGATGAGGAGTTCCCGTCCCTCGTCGGTGCCGAGCGGACGCAGGGTGAGCGAGTGGGCTCCATGGGCGGCCACCAGACCGGAGAGCTGGTTGCGGCTGGTGACGATCGTGAGGCAGCCGGGCGTGCCGGGCAGCAGCGGCCGTACGTGATCGGAATCCCGCGCGTTGTCCAGCAGGACCAGGAACCGGCGTCCGGCCAGCATGCTGCGGTAGAGCGCGGCCTGGGCGTCCAGACCGTGCGGGACGCGGTCCGGCGGTACCCCCAGCGTGTCCAGAAAACCGCGGACCGCTTCGTCGGGACGCATGACGGCCCCCGATGGGTCGAAGCCCCGCAGATTGACGTAGAGCTGCCCATCGGGATAGCGGTTCGCGACCCGATGGGCCCAGTGCACGGCGAGCGTGGTCTTGCCGATTCCGGCCATTCCGCCGATGGCACTGATCACCACAGTTCCGGCGGACCGCCCCTCGCTCGACAGCGGTGCGAGGACCTCGGCCAGTTCGGCCCGCCGACCGGTGAACGTCGGCAGATCGAGCGGCAGTTGCGCGGGCACGGGCAGGGAGGCCGCTCGCGGACCGACGAGGTCCGAGGCCGCTGGATCGTTGACGTTGCGCGCTTCTGAGACTCTGGGCCCGGCCGCCGTGGATGCCGCGTCGCGCAGCACCGCCTGGTGGGCGTCGCGCAGCTCCGGTCCAGGATCGATGCCCAACTCGTCGGCGAGACGGTTCGACACGGTGAGGTACGTGCTGAGCGCCTCGGGCCGTCGACCGGTGGCCGAAAGAGCGAGAATCAGTCGGGCCACCAGCGGTTCGTCCAACGGGCTGCCGGCAGCGGCCTCCCGGAGGTGGGGGAGGACCACACCCGGCACGTCCGCACGCAGCGCGACATCGGCGGCCTCCTGCACGGTCGCGAGGCGCTCGCCCTCCAGTGAGACGAACGCCGCGTGTGCACGCGCCTCCACGGGGATCCCATGGGCCGTCGGCCCCCGCCACAGCGACAATGCCTCGCTGAGAAGTCTCACGGCCCGTGCGGGTGCTCCGTCCGCGGCGGCCCGCCGGGCTTCGACCCGCAGCGCACGGAAGCGCAACAGGTCCAGAGAGTCACTGTCGGCCACCAGTCGGTATCCGCCCGTGTCCCGGAGCAGCCAGTGGCCCGTCGCCCGGGTGGGAAGGCCGGGCTCCAACAGGCGGCGCAGTGAGCCGACATGCCGGTGGACCACATTGACCGCGGTGTCCGGCGGACGCCCGGCCCACAGGACGTCGACGATCTCGTTCACGGAGACCGGCTGACCTGCCCGTGCCAACAGCAGTGCCAGCAGCGTCCGTTCCTGCGGACGCCCGAGGTGCAGCTCCGTCCCCGGCCGCCAGACCCGAACCGGTCCAAGTACCGCGAACCGCACCGGATCCGGCGCCACCTCATGCCCCCTCTGGTCTTCCACCCCCGGCGCTCACCCTACGTCACGCCGCTGGGACGCCCACCTGAAGGACGACCGGCATAGTGTCCTGGAGGCCTCCGGCATCAGCCGAGTTCCGCGTCGTGCGTGCCGTCACTCCTCCGTCGGCAGCCGGCGTCCGTGCAGTCCCAGCCGCACTGACCGAGATCCGTACGCGCGCCACTGTCGGCCACTCGGCCCGAACGCGTCGTTTCGGAGTCACCGAGTGCCAACCGGGGCCACTGTACGTAGTCGAGCGTCACCGTCGGGTCCGGTCCGTCCGACTCACTGGGGTGGCCTGACGAGTCGTACGCATTGACGGTGTGCCACAGCCAGAAGGCCTCGTCCGCGGCCCAGCGCACCGGCCCTCCGTCCCGTGGTACGAGCGCCACCCGTGTGCCGCGCTCGGGGCGCCAGACGATGAAGGAGCCGCCGCTCACGGCGGCCGGCGGATCGAAGAAGGCCGGTGCGAGGACGAGCACCAAGAAGCGGCTCGTCAACGCCATGTCGTGGACCATCATGGGTTCGTCGACCCCGGCCACGACGGTGGGACCGCGCCGCACCGTGCCACATGGTCGTTCCGGCGCGGCGGGGAGCGGGCGTACTGTCCCGGGGGCTTCCGCAGCGGATGCGGCGCGGTTGGGGCGGTCGCAGCATGAGAAGCAGAGGCCCTCGCCTCAGCGCCCGGCCGGGGGTTTCCTCGCGCTCTCGGTTTCCGACATGGAGGCGCCATCCGCGGAGGTGTCCGATGGCTCGACCCGATGCGAATCGAGGACTCGGAGCGACGGGGAGCGGCGAGTCTCCGCGGTCCGGAATGCCATCGTCCAGAATGACGCCGTCCGGCATGCCGGCGGCCGATGCGCAGGCCGATGTGTCCAGCGGTGAAGACCTGCGCACCAACAGTGTCTTCCTCGGTTTCGCCCCCTGGATCATCTTCGACGTGGTGGCGAGCCCCAGTACGTGGAAGTACGCCGCACTGGCAGCGCTCATCGCGGCCCTGGTGTTCAATGTGCCCGACCTGCGGCGCGGGAGCTTCAAGATTCTGGAGGCGGCGAGTCTGGTGTTCTTCGCCGTCATCTTCGTCCTCGGGCTCGCGGTGGACCGCCAGGACCTGCTGTGGCTGGAAACCTACGCGCAGACGTTGGCCAACGGGGTGATCGCCGTCGTGGCACTCGGTTCCCTCGCTTTCACGCCGTTCACCGAGCAGTACGCACGCGAGTCGGTGCCCCACCAGTACTGGGACACACCGTTGTTCCGGCGCACCAACAGGATCCTGACGGCGGTGTGGGGCGGGGTGTTCCTGGTCACGGCCCTGCTGGGGCTGCTCGCACTGCAGGTGAAGTCGGGGTCGGACTGGCTCAACTGGGTCATCCCGATCGCCTTGCTGGTCGCAGCGATCCGCTTCACGAAGTGGTACCCGGCACATGTCAGGGCGCAGGCGCGGGGGCTGAGGTAAAGCAATCGTATGGTCTAGTCCAAGAGTTATCTGGTCTAGGCCAATCTATTGGCATGGACGCAACACCTGCAGGAAGCTGGGGCGACTCTCCCCACCTCCTGGAGGCACGCAGTGAGACGTCTTCGCGCATGTCTGGGCGCGGCAGCCGCCGTTGGACTCGCCGCAGCGGGCACGACCGCACTGGTCGCGGGCAGCGCTTCCGGTGCGACCTCCGCACTCAGCAACCGCTGGTACGCCGCGGCTCCCTACCTGATGCCGCTCGACAACGACCCGCCGGACCCGGCCGTCATCATGGACGCCACCGGCCTCAAGGCGTTCCAGCTCGCCTTCGTCCTCGCCCCCAACGGCGGCGGCTGCAGCCCCACATGGGGCGGTACGGCCGCGGTCTCCTCGGACACCGCCGTGCAGTCGGTCGTCAACACCATCCGTGCCAAGGGCGGCGACGTCTCCGTCTCCATCGGCGGATACGGCGGCACCAAGCTCGGCCAGGTGTGTTCGGACGCGGCTACCACGGCGGCGGCGTACCAGCAGGTCATCACCAAGTACGGTCTGCACGCCATCGACTTCGACCTGGAAGAGCCGGAGTACGAGAACACGGCGGCCATCAAGAACGAGATCGGCGCCGCGAAGATCCTCCAGCAGAACAACCCCGGACTCTACGTCTCCGTCACCACCGCCGGCACCGCTGACGGCACCGGCTGGTTCGGCAAGCAGATGCTGCTGGAGGCGAAGGCACAGGGTTTCACCCCGAACAACTTCTCCATCATGCCGTTCGACGGCGGCTTCAACGGCGCGGCGTCGCAGACCGGCGCGCTGACCAACTTCAACCAGATCCTGCAGTCCACCTTCGGATGGGATCAGGCGACCGCCTACGCCCACGAGGGCTTCTCCGGGATGAACGGGCGCAGCGACACCGGCGAGTTCTTCACGCAGACCGACTTCCAGACCGTGCTGGACTACGCCACCAGCCACAACATGGACCGCTTCACGTTCTGGTCCCTCAACCGGGACCGCCAGTGCACCCCGGCCGACAACGGCGGCCGGACCTCGGGCACCTGCTCCAGCGTGGCGCAGAGCTCCTGGGACTTCGCCAAGTACTCGGTGAAGTTCGCCGGGGCAACGCCGCCCTCCTCGACCCCCACCCCGACGCCGACGCCCACGCCCCCGGGTACCGGGTGCAAGCCGGCCTGGAGCTCCACCGCGGTCTACACCGTCGGCAACGAGGTGTCGTACAACAACCACAACTGGAAGGCCAAGTGGTGGACTCAGAACGAGACCCCCGTCGCCTCCGACTGGGGCGTCTGGCAGGACGAAGGTGCCTGCTGACGACCTGACCACTCGAGGTTTGCCGGACCGGTGCGGCGGGGCCCGTGAGGTGCCCCGCCCACCGGGCGCCGCGCGGCCCGGAGCCCGGTGCCGGGTGCGCGCCGGTGCGCCGATCAGGGCCGCCACCACGTGCGCCGACCCTTCAGAGGGTCGAAAATGGGCAGAGGCCCGGTCGTCGAGGACACGCGGTGTCTGCCGAGAGGAACGTCGCCATGCGCGGACAGCCGCCATCGCCGTCAGGGGCCGTTCGCGGTGCGCGTACCGGCGCGGGCGGCGAGCACGTATGACGCCGGGGCCGGGCGGTGCCGTGATCCTACGCCGGTCGATTCAGGTCACCTGCTCGGCGAGCGTCGGCTTCTACGCGTTCCTCTACGGCCTTCAGCAACCAGTCGCGGCGCTGTACGCACTGTTCACACCGATCTCGCTCGGCCTGCTCTCCACCATTCCCGGGACCGGCCGGCAGCAGGCATGGATCACCCTGCGGACCCTGCCGTTCGCAGTGGCTTTCGTCGCGCTGGGCACGGCACTCGCGGTGAGCACGGCGGCCGCCGTGGCCGGCATGCTGATCGTCGGATTCCTTTTGAGTTTCAGCATGGTGGCCGGACCTCGTACGGCGGGTCCCGCCCCCGGTCTCCAACTCCTCTACATCCTGGCCTGCTTCCCGCCGTACGCCCCTCAGACGCTGGGCGCCCGGCTGACGGGCGTGGCCGTGGGCGTCGTACTCCTGTGCCTGTGCCAGGTGTTCGTGCTGTCCGGTCCACCTGCCACGAGCTACCGGATCGTGCTCGCCGACGCCTTGGAGACGGCCGCCGCGGCAGCGGTCGATCCGGCCCGCGTCTCCGTCGCGAGGCTGCGTGATCTCAGCCAGGGGCTGCGGCTGTCGCAGATTTCCCCGGGTGAGCGCCCGACCGGCCCGGGGCGCCGGGACCGGGCCCTGGCACAGGCGGGAGCCGCGGTCCGGCGGGTCGTGGACCAGCTGGCGTCGCGGAGCGCGACGCCCGTGCCCCCTGGCGCGGCACCACGCACGGATCCATCGGCCGCCGCGCTCCGTGAACGCGTCGCGCGGACGTGCGAGGACACGAGTGCGGCCCTGCGCGCCGGTGAGCGTCCACCGACGGCCGACGCGCTCGACAGGGCGATCCGGCAGTTCCAGGCGGAACGGATCCGCCGTGCGGCCGACCCGAGGGAATCGGGCGTGGACACCGACGTCCTGCGGCGACAGGCGACGGAGCTGACACTGGCCGAGTCGACATGGATCGCGGTGACAGCCGTGGGCGTCTCTGCCGCCGGGCGCAGAACCTCACCTCTCCGGCCCCGCGAACTCTTCTGGTACGCCGACCTGCCCACGACGCAGCTGTGGGCGCGTCGCATCATGGGCAACGCGACGCATCGCTCGGTGTGGTTCCAGAACGCCGTACGAGTCGCGTGCGGCCTCGCCCTCGCCCGTCTCGTCGCGGGCACCCTCGACCTCGCGCACGGATTCTGGGTCCTCCTCGCGGTCCTCACGCTGGGGCGTACCACGGTCGGCGCCACCTGGCGGGCCGTGCGCCAGGCCATGATCGGCAACCTGGTGGGGGCTGTCGCGGCAGGTGCGCTGCTCATCGCCCTCGGCCGGCACCTGGACGCCTACGCCGTCCTGCTCGTGCCGGGCATGCTCATCGCCTTCGCGCTGGGCCCGCGGCTCGGAGTCGCCTACGCACAGGGGCTGTTCACGCTGGTGGTCTCCCTGGCCTTCGCCCAGATCACCCCGACCAGCTGGCGCATGTCGGAAGCCCGCATCGTCGATGTCGTCACCGGCAGTGTCATCGGCCTTCTGTGTGGGCTGCTCGCCTGGCCGGCGGGGGCACGGAGAGAGGTTCACCGCACCATGGCGGGCCTGCTGCGCTCGTGCGGGACGTTGGTACCCGCCACCGTCGAGGCGCTGCTGGCCCCGTCGGCGGCCGCTCCGTCTCCGCCCGCGACGTTGCCGACGCTGCGGCATCTGCGCCTGGCGGAGGCCGCCTATGCGCAGTTCCGCAGCGAGCCACCCACCGCCTGGGAGGGCGCCCAGGCCGACTGGCACGGGGTGCTCATCGTGGCGTACCACACGGTGCTCGGTGCCCAGCGGCTACCTTGCTTCGAAACGCCCCTGACCGCTGTGCCGCCGGACGCGCGCGCATGGGTCCGCGGGACGGCCGCCGAGCTGACGACGGACGCCGACCGCATCGCCACGTACTTCACCACCGACGAACGCCCCGCGCCCGGCCGGAGTCCCCCTGGCCCACCGCTGCCGGAGCACCACCCTGCCCTGCCCACACTCATCGATCTCGAAGTGTGGTTGACCGACATCGACCACCAGCTCGCCCGCATCGAAGACTCCGTCGGGCCCAAGACCTGAGCCCGACGGACCCCGGTGGGTCACCCCTCTCGCGGAGGGGTTTCCCGGCCCGCGGCGCAGAAGGCACCGGTCGCATAGGATTCGAGTATCTGATCCGTTATGCGGCTATTTGAGGAGTCGCGTCATGGAGGGCATCGCTGACATGGGGGGCACCTCGGGATGGGGCCCCGCGCGTCCGCCCAGGGCCGATGAACCGGTCTTCGCGGAGCCCTGGCAGGGCCGGGCCGCCGCGCTGACGATCCTGGCCACCCGGGTGTCCGGTCGGAATGTGGACGCCTTCCGGCACGCGCAGGAACGCCTGGACCGAGCCGCCTACCTCGATGAGGGCTACTTCGGCCGCTGGCTCAACGCCGCCGAACTGATGCTCACCGAGGGTGCTATCCTCGCCCCCGGCGAGATCGACGCCCGGGCCCGCGACCTGCGCGGCGAACACGTCGAAAATCCCCCCGTCTCCGTCTCCGTCCCCGAATCCGCCCGGCCCGACGCCGGCCCGTCCACCGCGGCGATCGCCGCCTGGCAGTCCGCTCCCGGTTCGCTGCGCACCATCGACGTCGCCCCCGCCTTCGCCGTCGGCCAACGGGTCCGCGCCAAGAACATCTCGCCGCGCGGGCACACCCGCCTGCCCGGCTACGTCCGGGGACACACCGGTGTCGTCGAGGTCATCCAGCCCGCCGCCGTCTTCCCCGACACCCACGCGCACTTCCTGGGCGAGAACCCCCAACACGTCTACTCCGTACGGTTCGACTCGCACGAACTGTGGGGCGAGGGCGCCGACTCCTTCGCCGTCACTGTGGAACTGTTCGAGAGCTACCTGGAGACCACCTCATGACGACCTCCAGCGAATATGGCGAGGCCCCTTCCGCGGCCCTGCGCACCGAGGCACTCGAACAGCTGCTCACCGAACGCGGTCTGATCGACCCCGAGATCGTTGATGCGTTCATCACCAACTACGAGACCAACGTGGGTCCGCTCAACGGCGCCAAGGTTATCGCCAAGGCCTGGACCGACCCCGAGTACCGCCGACGGCTCCTGGCGGACGGCACCTCCGCCATCAAGGAACTCGGCTTCGGCGGCCCCCAGGGCGAGCACATCGTCGTCGTCGAGAACACTCCCACGACCCACAACGTCGTCGTCTGCACCCTGTGCTCCTGCTACCCCTGGCCCGTGCTCGGCCTTCCGCCGAGCTGGTACAAGGACCCCGTCTACCGTGCGCGCGTGGTCAAGGAACCCCGCACCGTTCTCTCCGAGATGGGCCTCGACCTCGGCGACGACGTCCAGATCACCGTGCGGGACTCCACGAGTGAGGTTCGCTGGCTCGTCCTGCCCGAGCGGCCCGCCGGCACCGAGCACCTGACCGAGGAGGAGCTCGTGCCGCTCATCACCCGGGACGCCATGGTCGGCGTGGCGAAGGTGGCAGCCGCGTGACCGCCCCCCTCGATGTCGATGGAACCGCGGCCCCACCCCGCGCCAACGGGGAACTCGTCTTCGCCGAACCCTGGGAGAGCCGCGCCTTCGGCATGGCTGTCACCCTCTACGAGGCAGGCGCCTTCACCTGGCCCCAGTTCCAGCGCGCACTCATCGCCCGCATCGCCGCGTGGGAGAACGCACTCGACCAGGACCAGCCGTGGAGCTACTACCAGCATTGGCTCGCCGCGCTGGAAGACGTGCTGGACGAGCAGGGAACCGTCTCCTGCGACGAAGTCGCCACTCGTGCACTCACCCTGGCCCAACGCCCGGCCGGTCACGACCACCACCACTGACCCCGGCGTTCCCGCACGCCCATCGCGCACACGACTGGCGTGCAACTGGGCGAGTCTCTGCAAGTTCCACCCGCAGAGCTACTGGGGATACACCGGACCGAGGCACGTCTGGTACATCTACGACTTCCAGCAGTCCGGCTTCAACAAGGACAACCCCAGTTACGGCTACGTCAACTTCAAGGGGACAGCCGGGCAGTCGGTCGAGTTCCACCACCGCAAGCCCAGCACCGGATGGCGGTGGGAACCCCGGCTCATCTCGGCGAACGACACCAGCAACGGCGCCACATACCCGCTCTACATCGGCTGAGAGGGGCCCCGTGCACGGGTCCGTGAGCCGCCGCGCGCGGCCCGCGGACCCGTCAGGTCACTCGACGCGGGTGAGCGGAGGGCATTCCCATACCGCGTCCACGACCTCGCGGTGCGGACGGTACATGCGCAGGATCACGAACCAGGTGCCGTTCTCTGGTGTGGGCAGCCAGTTGAACTCACGATCCTCTCCCGGTGATGTGGACTGCAGATGGAGGGTCAGACCGCCGTCAGGGTCCATGACGAGCCCGGTCGTGCGGTCCCCGACCGAGTAGCGGTCGGCCGGGTTGGGGATCAGGTTCATGTCGTCGCCGTACGCGGACAGGGACCAGAAGGCATCGACGGGCGGCATCGCGCCCGCGCCGAAGCGCAGCGCGTACCGGCCGGACGACAGTTTGTTGCCGTCCGCGTCGTCGTAGTTGAGCAGATAGACCGCCTCGTCGGGATCGTTGGCCATGATGCCCGCCAACGACTGGTCGGCGGCACGCTTGACGAAGTCGTCGCCGAAGCGGCCCATCTGCGGTGGCGGATAACGCCAACCGTTCACCACATGTGCCCACTCACCGCTGAGCATCTGCTGTTTGAGCATCGGCGTGCCGACAGCCGCAGCCCTGATGAGGTTCTGCTTGACCGCCTCAGGCTGCGCCTCGACGTCGAGACCGGGACCGATGCCGACCTCGGCGAACTGCTTGAGCAGGATCGCGTGGTGCGCCGGTGGCGGGTTCTCGGCCAGCATGGCGTTGAGCGTCTTCCAGGGGCCGAGGGGATCCTGCGCGGGGTCCACCGGCGCCGGCACCTCATGGCTCGCCGGGAGCAGTGCCGGGTCGACCGGCCCGCCACCCCTGTCGAAGAAGCTGAGCGGAGTGAGCCGGTACTGGGCTTGGAGCGTCTGCACGTTGGGCACGTCGCCCTCGCCGTCGACCAGCGTCCTGCCGAGGATCAGGATCCACGGGCTCGGCGCGATCGCGACACGGCGCACACCATCGGGCAGCTTCCCGCTCCAGTCCGGACCGACGATCGCGAAGTGGCCGGCCTCGGATCCCGTGGAGCGCTGGCCTATGTAGTCGAAGTTGTCGGAGGTGATGCCCATCAGCTCGAAGGCGAAGTAGCGATCACCCATGTCCGGATGCGAGAGAATGACCGGCTCGTTGTGCAGGTTCACCCACGCGGTCGAGTACAGGGTGTCGTTGTTCGGACAACCGCCGTCCCGGTACGAGGCGTCCAGCAGCCGCTGCGCATGCCAGAAATGGTTCACCGCGGCGTACGGCACCGTCGCCGGGTCACGCGGCTGGGTCACCCACTGGTGGCGCAGCCGTGCGTTGTAGATGTACGGAAAACCGTAGACGAATGCCTGCTCACCCAGCGTGTAGGCGTACTCCCCACGCCAGTCACGCACTCGTCCGGTCAGGAGGGGTGTCACCGCCTGCCGCACCAGTGGCAACGCCTGAGGCAGATGTCGCAACCGGTCCACCACGGCCTGGGGGTGCCGTACGGCGTCCGCCGCGGCCCGACCGGCGGCACCCGCGGCGCTCGCTGCCCGGTTGATGGTGGCCGTGACGCCTGCGGCATCGTCGTGCGTCCGCCAAAGCGGACGGTGATGTGTGGGATGTGTGGCTTCGGACATGATCATGTCCTCCCCGTTGTGAACACCTCGTGGGAAGCCTCTGCACCACTTCTCACCATAGGTCGCATCCTGAGGAGCGCCAACGCGGCGGAGATGTCAGACGCGGTCAGCCGCGATGAGCAGGTACTGGAAGCTGCCGTTCCCGTAGGCGCTCAGGAACGTTTCCTCGATGCCGGTGACCAGGTGGTCGGCCTGCTTGCGGAGTTCCCAGTAGGGGATGGTGGCGGCGGTCAGGTCCTGGACGTGGACGGGTACGAGGCGGTTGCGGGCCATGGCGCGGAAGTACTCCGACCGTGGGTGGATGTCGCAGATGTAGTGGGCGTTGATGAGAGACACCTCCCGGGAGGCCCGCCCGTAGGCGTCGTTGTAGCAGCCGGTGATCGTCACGTAGCGTCCGCCGCGGCGCAGCAGCCGTGCGTGTTCGGCGAACAGCAGGTCGAGTTCCACGTACATGGTGGACTCGTTGTTCCAGGAAGCCGCATACGCGCCGGAGGGCAAGCCGGTGTCGAGCATGTTCCGGTGGTGGTAGCGGACCTTGTCGTCGATGTTCCGACTGCGGGCCTGGGCATTGGCGAAGTCGGCCTGTTTCCTCGAGATCGTGACGCCGTCGGTGTGGCATTCGTACCGCAGATGGGCCACCACACTTCCGCCGCCGCGCCCGCAGCCTGCGTCGAAGACGTGGTCGGCGCGGGAGAGGGGGCCGAGACGGGAGGCGAGGAGGTCGGCCTGTGCCTGTTCCAGACGGTGCAGTTCGGTGGTGATCCGGTCACGGCGCACGGCAGCGCCGTCCCCGTCCCCGTCTCCGTCCCTGTCCCGGCCCGCGTCGAGTACCGACCAGTCGACGTCCCCGATGCCGTAGTGGTGGTGGTAGAGGTCGTCGATCTTTCCGAGTTCGAGGTTGACCGGGTTCTCCTCGGCGTTCCAGTAGTCCGCGACGCGGGTCTGGTACGTCGACTGGCAGGTGGCCTGGGTCGGCATCGGTGCTGCCGCGGTACCGGCATCGGTGATGGGCAAAGGTGACTCCTTGTGGCGCGGTGGACGACGGGCCGGACGGCAGGGCGTTACCAGTAGTTCGGCAGGTGGTAGCGGTGGGTGTTGGTGGCGTGCCATTCGTGGTTGCCGGACACCCAGGCGGCCAGGCCCCTGGCGTAGCGCTCGACGAGAGGCGAGGTGGCGGACAGGGCCGCCGCCTCCTCCTCGAACGCCTCCATGACCTGGTTGTGGATCTCGACGGCCTTCAGGAAGGCGGCCTTCAGCCCGCACCGTTCGTTCGCGGCGATGACCTGAGGCAGATTGAGGTGGCTGGGATCGTTGGCCAGTTCCTTGGTGAAGGAGTACAGGTCGTTGACGATCGTGGTGGCGTTGCCGGCGAGCGCGGTGATCCGCTGGATCTCGGGCCGGACGTAGAGGGCCTCGGGCAGCTCGTAGCCGTCCACGGCGTCGACGATCGACAGGCAGGGGCGGAAGTTGTTGAACTGCCGCATCATCAGGTACTCCCAGACCGGTGGCACGTACCGGATCTCGGCCCAGGCGGCCTCACCGAGATAGCCCAGATGCAGCCGGGCGAGATCGTGCACCAGCCGGTCGGTCTGGCTGGGGGTGGCGAAGGCGGCGTAGTCCTTGAGGGCCCCGTGGTACGAGCGCAGCGGCCCGTCGGCCTGTACGCCGCGTCGCCATCGCGCTTCCAGTTCGGGAGTGGAGTGGAAGGGGTCGAGCGCGGACTGGGCCCTGATCAGCCTGCCGCCGAGGCCGCGCGATGAGCCGCCTCTGTCCTCGTCCTCCTCGCAGTAGCAGTTGTCGACGAGGTTCTCGGCCAGCAGGAGCTTGCCGGCCGCGGTGAGGCGTTCGAGGTCGGCCGCGCCCGGATGCTGGAGTACGACGGCCCGGCCGAACTGGAACCCCGCGAAGTCCCCCGTCCATGCCTTGGGGAACGCGTCGAGCCGACGGACCCAGGCCTGCAGCCTGCGGTCCACCTCTGCTGCCTTCCCCGGGTCCGCGGGGGCGGCGGGCCGGTGGCGCAGCCCGGGGATGGCCCCGCTCCGCCGGGCTTGCGTGACGGGGACGAGGCGGGGCGGCCCGGGCAGTCGCGGTGGCGATCCGGAAGCCGATGGTGTGCTCATTCCGCGGTCCGCCCGACCTGGACGTTCTCCAGGATCCCCGCGGCGTCGGGTACGAGGATGGCCATCGCGTAGTAGGCGGTCACCAGGTAGCTCATGATCGCGGTGCTGTCGATGCCCATGAACCGTACGTTCAGGCCGGGTTCGTACTCCTCCGGAATGCCGGTCTGGTGCAGGCCTACGACTCCTTGGTCCTTCTCTCCCGTGCGCAGCGCGATGATGCTGCTGGTGTGTTGGGTACTGATCGGGATCTTGCTGCACGGAAAGAGCGGAACGCCGCGCCACGCCGGTACTTCATGACCGTCGAGGTTCACGGTGCCGGGCACCAGCCCGCGCCGGTTGCACTGCCGGAAGAAGGCCGCTATCGCCTTCGGGTGGGCCAGGAACAGCCGGGTCTTGCGGCGCATCGACAGCAGTTCGTCGAGGTCGTCGGGCGTGGGGGGACCGGAGAAGGTGCTGACGCGCTGGCCGTAGTCGACGTTGTGCAGCAGACCGAACTCGCGGTTGTTGACCAGCTCCCACTCCTGGCGCTCGCGGATCTCCTCGATGGTCAGGCGGAGTTGCTGCTCGGTCTGGTTCATCGGATGGTTGTAGAGGTCGGCGACCCTGGTGTGGACGCGCAGGACGGTCTGGGTCAGGGACAGCTCGTATTCGCGCGGGGCGAGGTCGTAGTCGACGAAGCCGCCGGCGAGGACCGGTTCGCCCACGTGCCCGGCCTGCACGGGTACGTCGGCCTCGCCCTTGCGGTTCATGGGCTTGCTCTGCTGCTGTGCGAAGGCGTCCAGCTGGGCGGCGAGCGACGGGGTCCGCTCCACGAACGCCAGGAGCGTGTCCCAGTTGAGTGCCAGCACCACGCCCGGAGTCTCCGCCCGTACCGAGCTGAACCACAGTGGGTCGGCCTGGCCGATGGCCTCGTCCCCCATTCCGTCGCCGTCCGTGATGACTCCGGTGACCTCCTGCTCGCCGTACTTGCCGGTGGTGTAACGGGTGAACCGGCCGTGGACGACGAGATAGGCCTCGGTGACGGGCTGCCCGGCGTCGAAGAGGACCTGGCCCGTACGCACCTCACGCAGCCTGAACCGTGAGGAGATCTCCTGCAGGGCCGCGGTGTCGGAGTAGCCGCGCAGGGCGGGCAGCTCGGTCAGTGTCTCGGGAATGACCCTGATGTCGTCCGCGCCGTTCTGCTCGAACTGCACCCGGCCCCGGCCGACGCGGAGTTGGAGCCGCCGGTTCACCCGGTAGGCGCCGCCCTTGACGTCCACCCAAGGCAGCATTTTGAGCAGCCATCGCGAGGTGATGGCCTGCATCTGAGGTTCGGACTTGGTGGTGGTGGCCAGCTGACGTGCCGCGTCGGTGCTGAGACTGGTGGACCGTGGTCCGTCGGCGGTGGGCCCGGCGGCGCCTTCTGGGGAGCTTTCCGGGACTGTCACATGTCCTCCCGATACGTGAGCGGGCGTGGGTGGATACGCACGAACATCAGCGAACAAGACGGGGCGTGGACGCCGTACGCCTCGGGCAAGGGCTCCTGCTGCCCGGCCATGGACGACGTCTGACCTGAACCCGTGTCGAAGGGACGCCTCGGCGACGCGTCAGAAGCCGTGCGGCGTGGGTTCACGGAGGCGGTGGAGGTCGAAGACGGATTCCGGGGAGGTGGACGCCAGGACAGCAATCTCGTGACGGTCCGGGCAGTTGGGCAGCGCGCGCCCCATGTCAAGCGAAACAGTCACCGGTGGCGGTCGGAACCGCGTGAAAGGGGCGCATTCGTGCCCTCGAAGTGGGCATCCATCGCGCGAGGCGGACCGGCCGTGAGGGCGCGCTCGCACGCCGGTCGCCGGGACCCGCGCCACCGGCGCGGGAGCGTACGAGCGTCTCAGCTGCGCGTTCCTCTTGATCAGGTGGCCCCGCTCGAACGACCAAAAGGGCGCCGGGCTACCATCTGAGCGCCACCTAGCTCGAAAGATGAATCTGTGACTGTCAATGACGACTCGTTCACCAACTGGAACAACCGCGAGGAGATCGCGGAGTCGATGATCCCGATCATCGGGAAGCTGCACCGGGAGCGGGACGTCACGGTCTTGCTGCACAGCCGTTCCCTGGTGAACAAGTCAGTGGTGAGCATCCTCAAGACTCACCGGTTCGCCCGGCAGATCGCCGGCGAGGAACTCTCGGTCATCCAGACGCTGCCGTTCCTGCAGGCTCTCACCACGCTCGATCTGGGCCCGTCGCAGATCGACATCGGCATGCTCGCCGCGACCTACAAGTCCGACGACCGTGGTCTGTCGGTGGCGGAGTTCACCGCCGAGGCCGTGGCCGGCGCCGCGGGCGTCAACAAGATCGAGCGCAAGGAGCCGCGCGACGTCGTCCTCTACGGGTTCGGCCGCATCGGCCGCCTCGTCGCCCGCCTGCTCATCGAGAAGGCCGGCTCCGGCAACGGCCTGCGGCTGCGTGCCGTCGTCGTCCGCAAGGGTGCCGGCCAGGACATCGTCAAGCGCGCCTCGCTGCTGCGGCGTGACTCCATTCACGGCCAGTTCCGGGGCACGATCACCGTCGACGAGGCGAACAGCAAGATCGTCGCCAACGGCAACGAGATCAAGGTGATCTACTCCGACGACCCGCTGTCGGTGGACTACACGGAGTACGGCATCAAGGACGCCATCCTCATCGACAACACCGGCAGGTGGCGTGACCGCGAGGGCCTGTCCCAGCACCTTCGCCCCGGCATCGCCAAGGTCGTCCTGACCGCACCGGGCAAGGGCGACGTTCCCAACATCGTCCACGGCGTCAACCACGACACGATCAAGCCGGACGAGCAGATCATGTCCTGCGCCTCCTGCACCACCAACGCGATCGTCCCGCCGCTCAAGGCGATGGCGGACGAGTACGGCGTTCTGCGCGGCCATGTGGAGACCGTCCACTCGTTCACCAACGACCAGAACCTGCTGGACAACTACCACAACTCCGACCGCCGCGGTCGTTCGGCGCCGCTCAACATGGTCATCACCGAGACCGGTGCCGCCTCCGCCGTCGCCAAGGCGCTGCCCGACCTCAAGGCGAAGATCACCGGCAGCTCCATCCGCGTCCCGGTACCGGACGTGTCGATCGCCATCCTCAACCTGCAACTCGCCCGCGAGACCACACGCGAGGAAGTCCTCGACCACCTCCGCGATGTCTCGCTGACCTCGCCGCTCAAGCGCCAGATCGACTTCATCAGCGCCCCCGACGCGGTCTCGAGCGACTTCATCGGCTCGCGTCACGCCTCGATCGTCGACGCCGGCGCGACCAAGGTCGAAGGTGACAACGCGATCCTCTACCTCTGGTACGACAACGAGTTCGGCTACTCCTGCCAGGTCGTCCGCGTCGTCCAGCACGTCTCCGGAGTGGAGTACCCGACCTACCCGGCCCCGGCGGTCTGATCGCGGCAGCCTCTCCCTGTCGGCATGCGGTTGCCCTCCGCTCCCACCGTGCCCCGGCGGTCTTCCGACCGCCGGGGCACGGTGGGTCGCTCGCGTTACGCGGAGAGCTCCTTGCCGATGCGGTCCAGCATGAACGCGGAGGATTCCTTGGCGCGTTCCTTCCAGGCGAAGACGCACGCGGTGGCGACGCCGTCGAAGTTCAGTTCCCGGAGCGTGCCGAAGAAGGCGTCCCAGCCGACCTCGCCCTGGCCGATGTCGAGGTGTTGGTGGATGCGGGCCGTGGTGCCCGGCGGGTTGAGGATGTAGCGCAGGCCGGAGGAGCCCTTGTGGTCGAAGGAGTCGGCGAGGTGCACATGGTGGAGCTTGTCGACTGCGTAGCGCAGCATCGCCGTGATGTCCGCGCCGACGTCCGAGGCTCCCGCGAGGTGGAAGGAGTGCGGGGCGCAGTAGAGGTATTTCACCCAGGGCTTGTTGACGGCGCGAACGAGGTCGACCGCCGGTGTGTTCTCCTCACAGAAGTCGTCCGGGTGTGCTTCCAGGTTGAGGGCGATGCCCTCGCGTTCGAAGACAGGGAGCAGTTCCTCCATGGAACGTCAGAAGGCGGCCTCGCTCTCGGCGGCCCGTTCGGGGCGGCCGTTGAACTCCGAGTTCATCAACGGGCATTCGAGCTCCGCGGTGATCTCGATCATTCGCCTCCAGTAGCGGACGGCGGCCTGCCGTTCGGTCTCGTCCGGAGAGGACCACTTGTAGAGCGGGAGTACGGAGGAGAGCTGAACGCCGTGCCTGCACAGTGAGTTCTTCAAGTCGGCCACACGCTCGTCGTCCGCCCGTGGGTGCAGGAAGAACGGCATGAAGTCGTCGCGCGGGGACAACTCGATGTACTGATAGCCGAGTTCGGCGACCGTGCGGACCATCTCGTCGAGCGGCAGGGCGTGGAACATGTAGGGGTCGAGGGCGATCTTCTTGCGGCGCCTCCGTACAGGGCGGGGCGGGGCTTCATGTCCACGGTGGCGACAGTGCCCTCGGATGCGCTCTAGTGGCACGCGGTATGGAGCGCTCTCCCAGTGATGTCAACAGGTTTGTCAGGATGTTCCGACATGTGTCGGTGTCCGGATACGGCGATGGGCGGCCCTGGCCGGCCGTCGACTTCATGGGAGCCGGCGTCGGAGACCGCCGGTGCGCTTGTTGGCCAAGTGGCCGGTCTGGACCGGGACATGGGAGCGCGCGAGATCGGGGTCTTTCGGTTGCCGACCGGTCCCTGGTGACCGGACGAGCGCCGAGGCGCCCCTGCTTCGCTCTTCAGGGGCTCCTCGTCGGTGCGCAGCCCAGGCCGGAGCTGGGAGTCGGAGGCTCGGCGTCCGCTGCGCCCGCCCGGTCGGCGCTCGGCCGTGCGACCGTCCCACCCGTCCCGTAGAAGGCGGCAGGGCGCATGAACACCACATGGCTTTGGCCAGATTGGACGTCTGACGGGTGTTCGAACCCGGCGATACTCAGGGCTGGGCAATCCGCCCCAATCCACGCATCCACCGGAGGTCTCTCATGCCCCAGACCAGCGTTGCCACCACTGCCGTGCTCGATGCCTGGCTGGCGGGCGCCGAGAGCGCGTACGGCCAGACCAACCCCGCCGGGCCCCTCTACGTCGGCGGCTCCGCTGCCGAGGCCGCGCTCACCGACCCGAGCGACTCCCTCTACGGCTTCTGTTCCAGCCCGAGTGGGTCGCACGGCAGCTGGTGTTGCTGACCGCCTGCGGTGACTCCAGGGCCCTTCGCGGAGGGCCCGCCCGCTGAGTGCCCTCTCCAGGGCGCGCCTATCGACCGTATCGCCCGCGGAGTACGCCTCTTCGGGGGCTCCCCTGCGGAGTGCGGTTCATAAAGCCGGAGCGTGGGAAACCGCGCGCCATGCCACGACGCGTCCGCACCCGGGAACGCGCCGCAGCCTGCCGGTTGGTTGCCGCCCGCCCCGCGCGCGTCGGGGATGCGGGGGTTTCCGGCTCGGTCGGTTGCTGCCGGGTGCGGACGGGTCCGGGCTGGTCGCACAGTTGCCCGCGCTCCCTCGGAACGACCGCAAGAAGCGAGCTCACGGCGGAATGGGGAGGGTGGACGGTGAGCGGATCGGCGCCGGAAAGATCGGAAAGGCCGGAGAAGCCGGGGGAGCCGGGGGAGCCGGGGAGGCGGGACGAGGCGGAATGGTTCGCCGGACCCGTACGGACCATCGCCCGCCCTTGGCGGGAAGAGCTGGCCCGGCGGCTGGCCTCCATTGACGCCCTGAGCCGGGAAGAACGGGAAGCGGTACTGGCAGCCGGCCACACCGCCCTGCTCAAGTCCCTGCACGCGAAACTGTCCCGCCTGTTCCTGATCGAACTGCACGCGATGCGCATGACAGCGGGCGGCGGACGCCACGCCGAGGACGCGGGGGCGGGATCCGACACGCAGACGTGGACCGCGTTCCTGGAGCAGGCCGGGGAGGAGCGCTATCTCGACCGGCTGGCCGGCCGATACCCGAACGTCGGCCCGCGGATCGCGTCGGTGGCGCGGCTGTCGGTGGCGGCGACGGCCGGGTTCGCGGAACGACTCGCCGCGGACCGCGAAGTGCTGCGGCCGCTGCTGGGGGGACCCGCGGGGGAGATGCGAGCCGTCACGTTCGGGGCGGGCGACACCCACCGGGGCGGCCTGACGGTCAGTCGGGTCGACTTCGCCGGCGGGAGCGTCATGTACAAGCCCCGGCCGTCCGAATCCGACGTGGCGCTGGGCGCGCTGCTGGACGAGCTCTACGCGGACTTCCCCGGCGCGCCGTCGCCCGACGAGCGCATCCGGGTGCCGCGGACACAAGCACGCGAGGGCTACGGCTGGGCCGAGTTCGTCCGCCACCGCTACTGCGCGGGCGAGGCCGAACTCGCCGCGTTCTACCGGAACGTAGGGCACTGGCTGGCTGTCCTCCGCTTCACCGGCGGCACCGACATGCACGCGGAGAACATGATCGCCGCGGGTCCGGTGCCGGTGATCGTGGACGCCGAGACGCTCTTCGACGCCCCCGCGCCCTTCCCGCCCAGTGGCCGGGGTGACGCGGTGGACGTGGCCGCGGCGGCCATCCGCCGTACGGTGCTGCGCACCGGACTGCTGCCCGTACGCGGCACCGGCTTCGCGCTCGGCGGGGTCGACATCTCCGGAGTCGGGTCGCTGCCCGGCCAGCAGCCGCTGATCCCGAACCCGGTGATCGCGGACGCCGGCACCGCGGCGGCCCGTTTCCAGGTGGACCTGGTGGCGATGCCCACCGCGGGCAACCACCCCAGCCCCACTCCCGTGCTCAGCGCGTACTGGGACCGGATTCTGGCCGGCTTCCGCGAGATGACCGCGCACCTGTGTCGGCCCGGGACCGAACCGCACCGGCTGCTGCGCCGGTTCGAAGGCTCCCAGGCGCGGCGGATCCTGCGGCCGACGCAGGCGTACGTCGACATCGGCCGGATGCTCTGGCACCCGGCGTCGTTGCACGACGAGGCGGCGGCGGTCGAACGGGCCCGGGACATCCTGCGGCGCAACGCCGAGGTGCTGCCCGGTGCGCCGACCGAGCGTGCGGCCATCGACGGCGAGATCGCGGACCTGTTGGCCGGTGACGTGCCGATGTTCACCTTCACCGTGGACTCGGCCGCCGTACGGACCACCGTGGAGGACTGGCGCACCGCCGACCTGGCGCTGGAGGAGGCGGTGATCCAGGACGCGCTGGTCGGCGCGTACCTCAACGAGCGTTCGCTGCCCACGCGGACGCAGGCCGCCGCCCGCGACCCGCACGCCCGGGACCGCGAGCGCCGCCGCCGCGACCTGGCCGCGCAGATGGTACGGCGGCTGTGCGACGGGGCGGTGCGGGGTGAGGACGGTACGGTCACCTGGATCAGCCCCGTCTTCACCCCCGCGGGGTGGTCGATCAGGGTGCTGCCCGCCGACCTCTACACCGGGCAGGGCGGGGTGGCCCTGACACTCGCGGAGTACGTGACCGAGGCGCGGGCCGGGCGGGCGGAGGAGGTGCCGGGCGTCACCGAGACGTTCGAGGGGGCGCTGCGGGTCCTGGTCGGCACCGAGGACCGGACACCGACGCCGTCACCCGGGGCGTTCAGCGGTGCCGCGTCGCAGGTGTGGACGTGGCTGGCGCTGCACCGGGTGCTCGGTGAGGACTGGCTGCTGGAGCGGGCCGCATCGAGGGCCCTGCTGCTCGCGGAGGGCCGACTGGTCGAGGACGACGTCGAGGTGGACCTCCTCAACGGGGCGGCAGGCGCGGTCGTTCCCCTGCTCGACCTGGCCGCGGCGACCGGGCAGGACCGCTGGCTCGGCGCCGCCGCGCACATCGGCCGCCGACTGACCGGGCTGGCCACCCTCGACGCGAGCGGCGCCCGCTGGACGACCCGGCTCAACCCCGAGGGCATCGGCGGCTTCGCCCACGGCGCCACCGGCATCGGCTGGGCGCTGACCCGGCTCGCTCTCGGCGACGCGGGCTCCGTGGCCGAACGGCGCGACTGGAACCACCTCGCCGAGCGGGCCTTCGCCTATCAGGAGTCCCTGTACCAACCCGAGCACGGCAACTGGCTCGACGTCCGCATCGGCGCCGAGGAGGACTTCTTCACCAGCTGGTGCCACGGCAGCGCGGGAGTGGGCATCGGCATGCTCGACCTCCACCGGCGCACGGGCGATCCCGCCCACCTCGACATGGCCCGTCGGGCCGCACATGCCTGCGCCGCCGAGGGCTTCGGCTGGAGCCATACCCTGTGCCACGGCGACCTCGGCCTCTGGGAATTCCTCACGTCCATGGACTTCGGCGACCCCTCCGACCTCGACGCCGAAATCCTCACCGGCCTCGAGCAACGCGGTCCGGTCGGCGGCCTGGCCCGCGAGGCGTTCTCGCCCAGCCTCATGTCCGGCCTCTCAGGAGTACTTCACACCCTCCTGCGCATGCATCCCGCGGCCACCCTGCCGAATCCCCTCCTCCTCGACTGATCCGACCTCGCGCGTGGTCGCGGAGGTGGTCGCGTTCCGTGTCCGACCGGACGGCCACCGTGGTGGAAGCGACGCCGGACGGGCAGCGTGAGCCCCCTGGCCGCATGCGGTGGGCGGCCGGGCGGCAGCCCTGCCGACCCCGCGCCGGCGCCGACGCGGGGTCGGCCCCGTCGACGCGTGGTCCGGCGGGTGCGGGACGCGCTCGGCAGTTTTACCTGCGCATTGCCGATAGGTCTTGGCTGCGCTCGCAAGCTGTCCTGGGGCGGTGCACTGTGGAACATGTGGGGATCTGGAATCGCTTTGCCGGCTTCGGCCCGGGGCCGTCGAAGCATGTGATGCTGGCGATCCCCGTCCTGTTCATCGTGATGATCACGGTCGTCGACATCGTCGCCCCGGCCGACATCCACCTGGGCCCGCTGCTGGTGATCGCGCCGGCGATCACCGCGTCCTTCGCCGGTCCCCGGCTGACCGGGGCGGTCGGCGTCCTGGCGCTCGCGGCCCTGGCAGGCATCGCCGTGCACGACGGCATCCTCTTCTCGCGCAACGTCGTCGTGCAGATGGTCGCCCTCGCCGTACTGAGCCTTCTGATCGTAGGCTACTCCGTGGTGCGCGAGCGACACGGACGGGAACTGGCCCAGGTGAGATCGGTCGCCGAGGCCGCACAGCACGTACTTCTGTGGCCGCTGCCCAGCGGGATCGGCCCCCTGCGTACGGCGTCGGTATATCTGGCCGCCGAGGACGAGGCCGAGATCGGTGGAGACCTGTACGCCGTCACGCGTACCGACGACGCCACGCGCGTGCTCATCGGAGATGTCCGAGGCAAGGGCTTGGCGGCCATCGGAGAGGCCGCGCTGCTGCTCGGCGCGTTCCGCGAAGCCTCCCATCGGCACGCCGACCTCACCGCACTGACGGACGCGCTGGAACAGAGCGTCGGCCGTTACCACGGCGAATTCACCCCGCCGGAGGACGAGGCCGGGGCCGAGGAGCGCTTCGTCACCGCCCTGTTGCTGGAGATCCCCGACGATGCCGCCATCGTCAGGATGACCAGCTGCGGGCACCCCGCGCCCCTGCTGCTCAGCCCGGAACACTCCGTCACCGGCCTGCGGCTGCACCCCGCACCCCCGCTGGGAGTCGGCGTCCTGGGCCCATCGCCGCGCACGCTGGACGTGTTCACCTTCGAAGCCGGGGAAACCCTCCTGCTCTACACCGACGGTGTCATCGAGGCGCGCAATCAGCGCGGTGACTTCTATCCGTTCGCCGAACGAGCCGCCCAGTGGACCGAGTGCGGCCCCGAACCGCTTCTGCGTCACATCCGGCGTGACCTCCTCGCCCACGTCGGTGGACGCCTCGGCGACGACGCCGCGCTCATCGCCCTTCGCCGGACGCCCACCCACTCCGGCCACCACCTCGCACGGCTCATCCACGCCGAACCCTCCAAAGGGTGGGTGCGGGACTCCCAGGAACGCAGCTCCTGAGAAGGTCGTGGCCTGGTTACCCGTGCGTCGGGGCGCGACCGTGGAGCCATGAACACGAACGGCACCGGCGTGGAAAGCCTGGAACTGATCGTTGTCGTCGCCGTCGGTGTACTGGCGATGGGCTGGCTGTCGCGTCGTACGGGCCTGAGTGAACCGCTGCTGCTGCTCGGCGCGGGCTGCCTCGTAGGACTGACACCGCCCTTCGCCGGGTTCGCGCTGTCCCCCGACGTCGTCCTGTTCCTCTTTCTCCCCGCCCTGCTGTACTGGGAGGCACTGACCTCCTCGGTGCGCGAGATCCGCAACAACTTCCGCAGCATCGCCCTACAGGCCACCGGGCTGGTGCTGGCCACCGCGGTCGCCGTCGCCGCCGTGGCCCACGCGTTGGGCTACAGCTGGCCCATCGCTTTCGTCCTCGGTGCCGTCCTTGCTCCGACCGACGCCGCGGCCGTGGCCGCCGTGGCCAAGGCCATGCCACGCCGCATCCTGACCGTGCTGCGCGCCGAAAGCCTGCTGAACGACGGCACCGCTCTGGTCCTGCTGGCCGTGACCATCGAGGTCGTCACCGACGAGCGACCCTTCTCCTGGTCCGGTACGGCGCTCGCCTTCGTCGAGTCCTACGCCGGCGGAATCGTGATCGGTGCCGCGATCGCACTGCTCCTGATCCCGGTCAGGCGCCGACTGCCCGCGCCCCTGCTCCAAAGCGCGCTGAGTGTCGCCACCCCCTTCCTCGCCTGCCTGCCCGCCGAACTCCTGCACGTGTCCGGCGTCCTCGCCGTCGTCACCTGCGGCCTTGTGACCACCCGGTTCGGCCCTCGCGTCATCGGTTCCGACGCCCGGATCCAGGCCATCGCCTTCTGGGAAGTGGCCAGTTACCTGCTCAACGGCGCGCTGTTCATCCTCGTCGGTATCCAACTGCCCGCCGCCGTCAGGGCATTGACCTCGGTCTCCCTGGCGCAGGCGGCGATCGCCGCCTGCGCCGTGAGCGTCGCTGTGATCGGGACACGGCTGCTGTGGTTCTACTCGGTCCCTTATCTGGTCAGGTTCCTGGACCGGCGTCCTCAGCAGCGGGGCCGCCGTATCACCGCCCCTCAGCGCCTGCCGCTGGCGTGGGCGGGGATGCGCGGAGCCATCTCGCTGGCCGCGGCGCTGACCGTGCCCGCCGTGACCGCCGAGGGACATGTCGTCGAGCAACGCGACGCCGTCGTGTTCATCACGGCCGTCGTCATCGTCGTCACCCTTACGTTCCTCGGTCCGACGCTGCCGACCGTGGTCCGCCGGGCCCGCTTCCCCGAGGACGAGGTCAAGACCGCGGAACTCGCCCTCGCCCGCTGCCATATGAGCAGCGCCGCCCTGCGCGCTCTACCGGAGTTGGCGCAGCGGTTCGGGGTCCCCGAGGCGGCCACCCTCCGCATGGCCCACGACATCGAGGACCGAATGGCCCCCGCTCCCGGCTCCACGCGACGCCGCGAGAGCCTGCGGCGCCTCGAACTCGCCCTGCTCCAGGTCAAGCGGGACACGCTCAGGGACCTGCGCGACACCGGCCGCATCGACGACATCGTCCTCCGCACCGTTCAGGAAGTGCTCGATGTGGAGGAGGTCCGCCTGGGGAGAAAGACGCCTCACGCAGCGGCGGAGTCCTCCCAGGACGACCCCGCGCGCTCCTAGGGTGCGTATCGAGTCGTGATCAATGGGCGGTCCGGATGAGGACTTTGATCCAGATCATCGAGGCGCGTAGGAGTGGGCCGAGGTCGGCGTCGTGAACGACGGGCCGACCGGGACCGCGACGGAGCCTTCCCCTGACCCGACCCTGACCGTTTTCCGCCCTGCGCCCCGATCGCCCCTGAGCGGCCCCCGACCCGACCCCGACCCGCCCCGGAGAAGCCCCTGACAGGTGCACCACATGGGCAACAGTGCGCCTAACGTGACGACGGTGCCCCGGCCGGGTCCGCACGCCTGACACAACCGCTCTCTTCACGAGGAGGATCCATGTCGTTCAGGGGCAGATCCGCACTGCGGCGCATCGCCGCGCGGGGCACGGCCATGGTCGTGGGAGCCGCCACGGCCGTCATCACCGGTCTCGCCGCCGCTCCCGCGGTCCACGCGTCGCCGTCTGCCACCGGGGCCCTGCGGTGGACACCGTGTGACGACCCGGCGAAGCCGGGAGCCGAGTGCGCCACTCTTTCGGTGCCGGTCGACTGGGCCCACCCGGACGGGCCGAGACTCGACCTGGTCGTGGCCCGCCGCAAGGCCACCGACCCCGGCGCACGCGTGGGCTCGATGGTGTTCGGCCCCGGCGGGCCGGGCGACTCGGGTGTGGAGATGGTGGTGCGCCGTATCAGCCGGTTCAGCCCCGAGGTCCGCCGCAGGTTCGACATCGTCAGCTTCGACCCGCGCGGCGTGGGCGGCAGCAACCCGGTGACCTGCTCCGGCGACCTGCTTGCCGAGCGGCCGTCACCGGAGCTGAAGAGCCAGGCGGACTTCGACGCCACCATGGCGTACAACAGGCAGCTCCGTGCCGACTGCCGGGCCCGTACCGGCCCAGTGTTCGACCACCTTGACACCGCCCAGACGGTCCGGGACCTGGACGCTCTCCGGGCCGCCCTCGGCGAGCGGAAACTAACCTTCCACGGCAGCTCGTACGGCACGCTGCTCGGCGCGCAGTACGCCGAGACCTACCCGCGCCGGGTACGCGCGATCGTGCTGGAGAGCGTCATGGACCACAGCGTCCCGACCACCCGTGACTTCCTGCGGTCCGAGGCGGCCACGGCGGAGGATTCATTCCAGGAGTTCGTGAAGTGGTGCGACGGTGCCGCGGACTGCGCGCTGCACGGCCGCGACGTCTGGCAGGGCCTGTTGGCCCAGGCCGGGCGCGGAGAGTTGGAGGACCCGGCGAAGCCGGGCACCTCGCTGTCGTCTTCGGACCTGGTCAACAAGATCGCGTTCCGGGAGTTCTACGAGGCCGACTACGCGGGCCTGGCCACGGCGATCGCGGGGATGGACGCGAGCAAGCCGCTGCCCGCGTCGCCCACCTCGATAGCGCCGCTGCATCCGGCCACACCGGTCTTGTGCTCGGACTGGCACCTGCAGGTGCGCGACTACCAGGAATATGCCTCGCTCGTCGCCATGATGAACATGACCGCGCCCGACCTGCCTTACCTGCTGCCGATCCACATGGCAGCGGCATGTCTGGGCGCGCCGACCGCCAACCCGCAGCACCGCCTGGACGCACACGGTGCCCCGCCGATCCTGGTGTCCAACGCGCTGCACGACCCCGCCACCGGCTACCCGTGGGCGGTCTCGGTGGCCCGGCAGCTCGGCCGCAGCGGCGTGCTCCTCACCTACGAGGGCCAGGGGCACGGCAGCGTCACCAGCGGCCCGTGCATGGAGGACGCCGTGGACAGCTACCTCACCGACCTGGCAGTCCCACCACGGGGCACCAGCTGCCCCGCCGTGCCGTCCTGACAGCTTGCCGATCCGGATCCGCCTGGAAGGCGGATCCGGTAGGAAGACGATCGTGACGCGCAGGCGCTTCCGGGTCTGGCGGAACACCGGTGTCTTCACCGCCCTGTTGGAGGGCCCGATCGCCGAAGCCGCCCGCCAAGGCAAGACAGAGACAGAGGTTGCGCCCCTCCTGCAACGCTTGCGACTCGGCTGCTCCTACGAAGCAATCGCCGACACGACCTGCTCGGCCAGCGCGATCCGCAACCGGCGCGACGAGTGGATGCGACATGGCGTCTTCGCGCGGCTCCAGCACATCGCGCTCAAGTCCTATGACAACATCGTCGGCCTCGTGCTGGACCATATCGCCGTCGACGGCCCGCTCACCAATGCCCACGGCGGCAGCCATGTTGCCGGACGATCCCCGGTCGACCGGGGCAGACAAGGCCTGAAACGCTCCGGCATGACCGATGGGTACGGCATCCCCATCCGCCGTGTCCTCGCCCGGGCGAACTGCCATGAATCTCCGCTGCCGGCCCCCACGTCGGACCCCCTGGACGAGCTCGGGCCGCTGCCCGACGACATCACGGTGCACCTGGATGCCGGCTACGACTCGAACAAGACCCGCGCCCTGCTCGAAGAACGAGGTCTGCACGGGCGGCCCGCCGCAGGCACCCACCTCCTCCTCCACCCGCGTCCGGGAACAGCCACGGCCCGCCCCGCGTTGCCACGAGCATGACGACGAATACGCCGAGGCCCGAAGTGCTGCGATACACCGCCTTCTCCAGCGACCCCGACGGCGGAAACCCCGCCGGTGTCGTTCTGGACGCCACCGCCCTGGACGACACCGACATGCTGGCCATCGCCGCCGACCTCGGATACTCGGAGTCCGCGTTCCTGACCGCGCCCCCGGAGGGCCTCAGCGGCCAGGAGGGGCGGGCGTACAGCATCCGTTACTTCAGCCCCAAGGCCGAGGTGCCGTTCTGCGGGCACGCCACCGTCGCGACCGCCGTCGCGCTTGCCGAGCGGATAGGCCCCGGGGAGCTGGTGTTCGCGGCGCGCGCCGGCACCGTGCCGGTGGAAGTGGCCGAGGAGGGCGGGACACTTCGGGCCACGCTCACCAGTGTCGAGCCGCACATCGAGGAGATCGCCGACGCCGACCTTGCGGAGGCGCTCGCCGCGCTCGGCTGGCCGGCCGCCGATCTCGACCCCGCCTTCGCGCCTCGGATCGCCTTCGCCGGCGCCCGCCATCTCGTTCTCGCGGCGGCGACGCGCGCCCGCCTCGCAGATCTCGCCTACGACTTCGCGCGCCTCGAAGCCCTGATGCACGTCTTGGACCTGACCACAGTCCAGCTGGTGTGGCGGGAGTCGGCCACCGTCTTCCATGTCCGTGACCCCTTCCCCGTCGGCGGCGTCGTCGAGGACCCGGCGACGGGCGCCGCGGCCGCCGCGTTCGGTGCTTACGCCCGTCATCTCGGCCTGGTCCCCGAGGACGCCGTCCTCACCCTGCACCAGGGCGCGGACCTGGGCCGCCCCGGCGAGCTCACCGTGACGCTGCGCGCGGGAGAGACGCGCGTCCGTGTCACAGGCGCAGGAGCTCGCATCAGCTGAAGCTCAGCCATGTTGGCAGTGCAGGCACAGGTCTTCCCGATCGTCACAGAGCGTCGCAATCCCGTGATCGCTGGGCCTGTGCCTCTTCTGCTCCTGGGGTGCTCCATCGCGCCCCGCGGCGTGGAAGGCCCCGGGGCTTGGTCAGCGGACGACGTCGAGGACGTTCATCTGCAGGCCGTTGGAGTACACGGCGTGCTCGACGAGCTTGAGCTTCTGGGTGTCCTTGTCGGTGGCGGGGAACAGGCGCTTGCCCGCGCCGAGCAGCAGCGGGTAGACGAGCAGGTGGTAACGGTCGATCAGGCCGGCGTCGGCGAGGCTGTGGTTCAGGGTGACGCTGCCGTGGACGATGATCGGGCCTCCGTCGGTCTCCTTGAGGGCGGTGACCTCGTCGAGGGAGCGCAGGATGGTGGTCTCGCCCCAGTTCGAGACGAGCTTGTCCTCAGTGAGGGTGGTGGAGACGACGTATTTCGGCATGGTCTTGTAGTGGGCGAACTCGTTCATGTCCGGCCACACCGGGCTGAACGCCTCGTAGCTGGTCCGGCCCATCAGGACGGCGGTGGACTCCTGCTGTTCCCGCTCCTTGATGCCGAAGGCCTCGGGGACGAACTCGACGTCCTTGAAGGTCCATCCGGAGTTGCGGTAGCCGGGTTCGCCGCCCGGGCCCTCCATGACGCCGTCGAGCGAGATGAAGGCGGAGCTGATCAGGGTACGCATGCTGGTTTCCTTAGGGGTTTCTGGTGTGCGGTTTTCGATTGCTCGCCGCCGCTTCGACCACGTTCGAGGCGGCGGCCTCCTGGTGGGGATTCCTTGCGGGCCGCCCCGGAGGGAGGCTGGTGCGGTCCCTGGCGGGGTCGGGGCGCCGGCCTCGCGGACGGGCGTCCGGACGCGCCTGCGGATGTCAGCCGAGAAGCCCCGTCGGCGGTGCGGACCTCGATGTGCTCGTTGTCCGACGGGACCACCTCTCCGTCCAGTCAGTCCAGCGGCGCCAGGTCCGCCGTCTCGGCATGCGTCCCAGCTCCTTCAGGTGGTCATTGACCTTCTGCCGGGGCAGCCCCGGGCGGGCGGCCGGCATGACGGCCGAGCCGGGCTCGGCCAGGGCGGCGAGGATCCGGGCCCGTATCGGGTCCAGGGACGCCGCGGCCGCGGCGGGTTCTTGGATCACAGCTACGTCCAGCACCGCTCCAGAATCTCTCCGACAAAAAAAATTGTCAAGGAGAGAAGAGTTGTCGGTTGGCGGATCGACGGCGGGCAGGGCAGGCCTGGGAATCCGTCGGACAGTGGGAAACGGCCCGGGATTCCCGTGGCGGCAGGTCGCCAACGCCCGCTGTCCGCACGTCTCACGAAGCCGATCTCGTGATCGCTGTGATCCACGGGCGAGGTCCTCGGCCGTAGCCGGGGCTGTTCGACGAGGCGCCGGAAGAACTCATCGCGTCGTGGAGGGCCGAGCGCGCTCGCGCCCGCCGAGGCGTGGCCGGCGGCTCCTTATGGCTGCTCGACCGTCGGCCGGGTCGCGTCCGGCGAACGAAGCCAGGCCGCCCTGTGTCCAGGTGTACGGCACTCACCTTGCGCGCCGGCTCGCACGCAGGTCGGTGACGCGCGTGCGAGCCGGCTCCCGGAACCGGTCGTCAGCCCGCGGCGGCGGCCAGCGCTTCGAGGGCGCCGGCCTGGGTACGCCAGTCGGTCTGGTTGGGGCTGGTACCGGCCCAGCGTTCGCCGAAGGCGTTGAGGAAGCTACGGTCCCGCGCCCACAGCGTGTCGGCCTGCTTCTGGACGTAACTCTGGTAGGTGCCGGACCCGGTGGCCTTCGCGAGGTCGGCGAAGTTCCGCATGAAGATGCCCTTGAACTGCTTCTGGTTGTCGTCGCAGGACGCCGAACCGACGTCGCAGGACTCGGTGAGCACTCCGCCGGAGGTCAGCGTCGGGCTGCTGATCGCGGCGTCGGCCAGGGTGCGCGCGGTGGTCAGCAGCGAGCTGTCCCCGGTCGTCTTCCACAGTTCGGTGAAGCCGCCGATGGCCAGTCCCTGGTTGTAACTCCATACGGTCGAACCGTTGTTGGCGCAGGCGGAGGTCAGCCCGTCGTTCACCAGACCGGAGGAGTTGATCATCCCGCTGGACCGGTACCAGGCGGCGGACGTCTTGGCCCGCTGCAGCCATACGGTGTCGCCCGGGATGCGCTGGTGCAGCGCCGTGGTCAGCCAGAGATACTGCCCGTTCGTCACGGCGTTCTTGTAGGTGCGCTCGCGGTCCCACCACACGCCACCCCCGCAGGTGCCGGGGTCCCAGTACTGCTGGACGTAGTTGGCGATGGTGACCGCCTCGTTCAGATAGCGGGAGTCACCGGTGTAGTCGTACGCGTCGATCCAGGCGATGGCCCACCAGCCCGAGTCGTCGATGGAACGGCTGATGAAGTCGCCCTCGATCGCGTCCGAACTGCGCACACCGGCCGCGAAGGAGCCCTTGTTCTGGTCGAAGGTGCGCGCGATGACCCAGTCGTAGTCGTGCCTGCCGGTGGCCCGGGAGGAGTCGACGAGCGCGGTGAGGGTGGCGGCGGAGTTCCACCAACTGCTCGGCCACCAGCCGTTGTAGGGGTCGTACGAGGACATCAGCGCGTCGGCCGCCGCGCGTGTCCTGGTCGGCACGGGCCTGACCCACGCGGTGCAACTGCCCTCGTTGTGGCTCGCCTCCCGGCCGCAGGCGCGGACGGCACCGCCGTAGAGGAGCCCACGCGGATCGCGGGTGGCGTACATCGCGGTACGGGTGCCGGTGGCCCCGGACGGAGTGCTGGTGCGGCCGAGTGAGGAGCCGTCCGGCCAGGTCGAGCCGCCGTCCCACGAACGGTCGAGCCAGATCTCGTCGCCGGCGCCACCGGTGTCGATGCTCGCCCAGGCCATGGAGTTCATCTGGTCGACGTGCAGCCGGATCGTGCGGCCGTAGAGGGTGGTCGACGGCACCGGCTGGTCGTCGCCGGCCGCCTTGCCCGCGTCGGTGCCGTCGCAGAGCGTGTCGCAGACCGTGGGGTAGGCCCAGTTCGTACAGCCGACCCCCGTGGCGTCGCCGCAGGCCCGCACGAGCCCGCGCCGGTGGTTGCGAGGATCGGTGATGTTGTACATCAGCGTCCTGGTGCCGGTCCAGGTTCCCGGGATGCTCGCCTTGCCGAGCAGTCCTTCCCAGGTGGCGCCGCCGTCCCAGGAGCGGTCCAGCCACACCGAGTCGCCGGTCACGCCGTTGTCGATGCTGGCCCAGGCCATGTCGTCCGCGTCGGAGACGTGCAGTTCGAGGCGACGGCCGTTGAGGTCCTTGTTCGGCACCGGGAAGCTCTCCTGCCGGGCGTGTGAGGGGTCCAGCGTGTCACAGGCCAATACGCACACCTGCGTGGCGGCGGCCGCGGGCGTCGCCACCGGGACCAGTGCCACGAACGCGAGAGCGGCCGTCAGCAGGAAGCTGAGAAGCCGTGGTCTGACAACGATGTCGGAGTGTGGGGAGGGCACCGGAACTCGCCTCGATTTCAGGGTGGGGGACGCCGGTTGGGTCTCACTGAGCCGGGCGGGGGCGGGCACTGGTCCATACCTGTCCGGGAGGCAGTGAACCGGTTTGGTGAGGTGCTGTCAATGTCTCCAACGGGAGTGATTCCAGGGGGAGTTCGCACCCACCGTGACGGGTTGACACACCGTTGCGGGGCGCACATCATCGGTGGAACTTCGGCGAGGCGCCTCGCACACTCACTGCTTCATGAGTCCCAGACCTTCGTCAACGATCGATTTGAATCGATTCAAGCACCTCGTTCCCGCATCCAGACCCGGGAGGTACCTATGCGGCGCCGCCGCCCCTTGCTGATCCGAACGCCCGGTCCGGAGCGCCTACTCGGCCTCGCCGCAGTGGTGGCCGCCGCACTCCTCATGGCACCCGCGCCGGCCACGTCGGCGGCAACCTCGTCGACCGCAGCAGGCGTCGGCAAGGCGACCCTTGACGCCCTGAACTACTCGCCGACCTCGCGCACCCTCAAGCCGGCCGCGATCTACCGATCTTCCGGCAGTGTCGCGAACCCGCAGAACGTCCTCAGCGGGCAGCCGACGCGGATCTCCGGCTCGCAGTCGGCCGTCACCCTCGACTTCGGCAAAGAGGTCGGTGGTGTGACAACGTTGTCCTTCGGCAGTGCCAGCGACAGCGGCCAGCGCGTCGGCCTGGCCTTCAGCGAGTCGTCCCTGTACGTGGGCAACAACAGCGACCGCAGCAGCGGCCGCGACGGCGAGGACGGGGCGCTCTACGCCACGGCCTCCGCCAACGGCACCTACACGGTGCCCACCGCTCAACAACGGGGCGGATTCCGCTACTTGACGGTCTTCCTGGACACCTCGGGTTGGGTGGACCTCAAGGGCGTCAGCCTCAACTTCACCGCGGCTCCGGGCAAGGCCGACCCGGCCGACTACGCCAACTACTTCTCCTCCAGCGACGACCTTCTCAACCGCATCTGGTACGCCGGGGCGTACACCGTGCAGCTCAACACGATCGCCTCCAACCAGGGCCGCGCCTGGCCCCCGCCGTCCTCGGCGTGGGACAACGGCGCCACCGTCGGCGTGGGTGACTCCGTCCTGGTCGACGGCGCCAAGCGCGACCGTACGGTGTGGCCCGGCGACATGGGTATCGCCGTACCCACGCAGTACGCGTACTCCAACGACCTCGTCCCGACCCGCAACGCGCTCACCACGATGTACAACGCGCAGTCGGCGGAAGGCGAAATCCCCTGGTCGGGGCCGCCGTTCAACCTCACCGGCTCGGACACCTACCACACCTGGACGCTGCTGGGGACGTCGACGTACTACACCTACTCGGCCGACCGGACGTGGCTGGACTCCGAATGGGCCGACTACAAGCGCGGGATGGCCTTCATCACCAACAAGATC
The DNA here is from genome assembly GCF_055656965.1 of Streptomyces sp. NPDC111656. Classification (NCBI taxonomy): domain Bacteria; kingdom Bacillati; phylum Actinomycetota; class Actinomycetes; order Kitasatosporales; family Streptomycetaceae; genus Streptomyces; species Streptomyces sp. NPDC111656. Next base: position 150,433 of record NZ_JBVKCA010000017.1, on the reverse strand, counting down.
GACGGCAACAACCTGCTCAACGTGACGCGCACCCAGGACTGGGCCCGGGTCGGCCAGGGCGGCGAGAACGTCTCCGCCAACGCGCTGCTGTACGCCGCGCTCAAGGGCGGCGCCACCCTGGCCACGGTCGAGGGCGACAGCGCGCTGGCCGCGAGCTGGAACGGCAAGGCGGCCGCGATCAAGTCCGCGGCCAACTCCCTGCTGTGGGACGCCGCGAAGGGCATGTACAAGGACAACCCGACCAGTGGCCTGTACCCGCAGGACGGCAACTCGCTCGCCGTCTGGTACGGGTTGACCGACTCCGCGGCCAAGTCGAAGAGTGTCATCGCGGGGCTCGGGAAGAACTGGGGCATCTACGGTCCCGCCACCCCCGAGTGGGGCGGCAACGTGTCGCCCTTCGCCGGCGGCATGGAGCTCAACGCCCGCTTCACCGCCAATGACGACTACACCGCCCTGGACCAGATCCGCCGCACCTGGGGCCACATGCTGACCAGCGACATCGGCACCAAGAGCACCTTCTGGGAGGGCATCAAGGCCGACGGCGGCCTCGCCTACGGCGGTTCGTTCATGAGCCTGGCCCACGGCTGGTCCACCGCGCCCACCTCGACGCTCACCTTCGACGTGCTCGGCACCGCACCCGAGTCCGCGACCGGCACGTACCGCTTCGTCCCGCACCCCGGCGACCTGACCAGCGCCGAGGGCCGCATCACCATGCCCCAGGGGGCCGTCAACGCGTCCTGGTCCCGCGACCCCGCCGCCGGCACGTACTCGGCGCACCTCGCCAGCCCGGCCGGCACCACCGGCCGCATCGGCGTCCCGAAGTTCGGCGGCGGCAACATCTCGGTGTCCGTGAACGGGACCGTGGTCTGGAGCAACGGCACCTTCACCCCCGCCTCGGGAATCACCGGCGCGAGCCAGGACGACACCTACGTCTACCTCACCGGTGTCGCCCCGGGCGGCTACACTGTGGCCGCCGCCGGACTGGGCAATCCGACGCCGCCCGCCGATCCCGGTACCGGCGCGCTGCGGCCGGGCTTCACCCGGTGCGCGGGCGAGGCCGGCACCTGCACCTTCAGCGGCACCCGCTCGGTGGCCTACGGGGCTGGGACCTACACATACAAAACAGTGACCGGCAGCACCGCCTGCACCAACGACTCCTTCGGTGGCGACCCGGCGTCGAATCTCGTCAAGTCCTGCTACGTCGCCGACGCGGGCGGCCCGCCCGGATACACCGCCTGCGCGGCCGAGGGCGGCACCTGCGCCGTGCCGGGGTACAACCGTGACGTCGTCTACGGCGCCAACGGCAACTTCGCCCACCAGGTCACCAACGGCTCCGTCGCCTGCACCAACGCCCACTTCGGCGATCCCATCGACGGCGTGGCCAAGTCCTGCTATGTGGCGCCCGCGGGAGGACCATCCGGTGGCTGGACCAAGTGTGCGGACCAGAACGGCACCTGCCCGGCCGCCGCGGGGCAGCCGGTGACATACGGCGCCTTCGGCGCGTTCACGACGATCACGGCCACCGGTGACACCCCGTGCACCGACGCCACGTTCGGCGACCCGATTCCCGGCGAGTCGAAGTCCTGCTACACCGCCACCGGCGGCCCGGTCGGCTACGCCGCCTCCTGCTCCACCGAAGGCGGCACGTGCGCCTTCAGCGGGCAGCGGACTGTCGCCTACGGCGCCCGGGGCCGTTTCCTCTACAAGGCGTTCACCGGCGGCACCGGCTGCACGACGGCGGCGTTCGGCACCGATCCGCTGCCGGGCGTGAGCAAGACCTGCTACCTCACCTCCTGAGCAGCGCAACGCCTCCGGCAGCCTCCGTTCCCCGCGTGTCAGGGGTGGCCCATCCGGATCACGCCGGATGGGCCACTGCCTCCTTCTGCAGTTGCACCGCCGCCAGCAGGCTCAGTTTCGGTTCCGCCTGGCGCAGCGCCCGCACCGCCGCGACCGAGGTGATGTCCCCGGTGAAGCCGACGTCGGCCAGCCGGGAGTGGACCCAGCGGGCACGCAGCTGGGTCTCGGTGGCGGAGGCGGTGGACTCGACGAGCGCGGCAGCGCGTTCCAGGCCGAGGCGCTCTTCCGGCGAGGCCTCGGCCAGTGCCAGGCGCAGGGTCGCCGCGACCACGTCCGCGTCCCGGATGGCCAGCACGAAGTTGTTCTTCTTGCTCAGTCCCGTGATTCCTGTCATGGGGATCAGACTGACTGCCATGTGCTCCGCGTGCCAAGCGACTTGAGGAGGCTCAGAGGCTCGGCCACTCGCCGTCGGCCTGTGCGGTCGCCCTGGCCTTTCGTCCTCGGGCGAGGGGATCAGCTGCTGGGGACGGTGTCCTCGAAGGTGGTGCCCGCGCTGCGGTACGCCGTCACCTTGGCGGCGACCTGCGCCGGCGTGAGGACCTGGTCCTTGACGTGCAGGACGTAGTCGACCTGTTCGTCGTAGGCCCGCGCGGTGGTGCTGGTCTGGCCCGCGAGGTCGATCAGCCACTGGTTGAAGTTGATCGACATCGGCCGCTCCGGCAGGTACGCGGAGTCATGGGTGCCGAAGAGCTGTCCGTCGATGTAGTACTTGATGCTGCTGTTGTCGATGGTCAGCACCAGGTCGTGCCAGCCGTTGTAGCTCTGCCGGCCCTCGGTGTGCTGGTTGACCGCCACCCACGGGTCGGCCTGGTAGGTCTCCCAGGACGTCGTGTAGAGGATGTCGGAGGTCTCGCCCCAGCCGCCGTTGGGCAGGTACTCGAAGTCGTACTCGGAGTAGTCGTCCGCCATCGGCGCCGTGAGGTCGTTGATGGTGAAGAACGTCTGGACGAGGTGGTCGCCGTCCGGGCCGTACTTGGGCGCGTCGTTGAACTTGACCCGGGCCGCGTAGGTGCCGTTCCTGAACTTCCGCGCGTTGGTGACGATCTCGGTCTGCTTGGTGCTCTCCCCAGTGCCCGACGTCGAGGTCTCCAGGCGACACGGCCGGCAAGGGGAGTGCCGGTGAGCAGGGCAGCAGACATCACAGAACCTCAGTCTCTTTGATCGGAAGGCGGGGAGCGCGGGATTGATCGGAAGGCGGGGAGGGGCGGATCGGTGTGGTGCCCGGCCGGGCCGGTCGTCCTGCCCGGCGGGGCTGCTCGTGGGGGCTGTAGGTGCCCGATCGCGTCGGCGTCAGACGGCGACGTGGTGCGCGGTGGCGGCGGACTTCTCGCGCCACGGGGCGAGGTCCTCCTGCACCTGCTGGTACTTGACCTCGAGCCGCTCGATGGTGTCGCGCCCGAGGTAGAGGTGCGTGGGCAGCTTCTCGGTGGAGGCGACCTCGACGATGAGGGCGGCGCCCTCGACGGGGTCGCCGAGCTGGGCGTGGTTGGCCTGGTCGATCCAGTCCAGCGTCACGTGCGCGGGGGTGTCGTCGTAGTCGGTGATGCGGTTCGCGGCGACCGACAGCGAGCTGGCGTCGAGGAAGTCGGTGCGGAAGACGCCGGGCTCGACGACCATCGACTGGATCCCGAACGGCGCCATCTCCGCGGAGAGTGCTTCGCTGATGCCGGCGACCGCGAACTTCGACGCGCTGTACAGACTGACGCCGGGCTCGCCCTCGAAACCCGACCGGGAACCGATGTGCACCAGCCTGCCGGACCCCTGCTTGCGCATCACGGGCAGCACGGCACGGGTGACGTTGATCAGGCCGAAGACATTGAGGTCGAACAGCGACCGGGCCTCCGCGTCGCTGATCTCCTCCAACGCGCCGAGCAGGCCGCGGCCGGCGTTGTTGACCAGGACGTCGATGCCGCCGAACCGGTCCACGGCGGCCTCGACCGCCTGCGGGATGCTGTCGTTGTCCGTGACGTCCAGGGCGACCGCGAAGACGTTGTCGGAGTTCTTCAGATCGGCCGGAACGCGTTCCGGGTTTCGTACGGCGACCACGACATTGTTACCGCCTGCCAGAGCGGCGCGGGCGATTTCAGCGCCGATTCCACGGGAGGCGCCGGTGACAAACCACGTAGCCATGGGAAAAACCTCTTTCGTCGTTTCCCCTTCTCGGGGATTTCCTGTTGACGTATTCGACTGTGCCCGTCGGCTGCGGCGGTATGAAGGCTGTGCTTTTCCTGGGAGTCTCACACCCAGGAAGACGAGACGGCCCTGGCGAGCCGCTGTCCGGGGGAAGTGCCGGAGGCTGCGGCGCGAGCGCTGCGTCGACGACGTGTTGCGGGCGAGGGATCCTTGATCCGAGGTGGGCTGGGAACGAGGTGGGCTGGGAACACCGCCGTCCGTCCCATCGGATGAGCCGCGACGTCCGGAATACGTGCGGAATCTGGTTTTCAATCCGCCGACACCCGACGCGGCGCATATTTTCGGTGACTTCTTGAATCGAATTCAGGGTGCCGTCGACGGCACTCGGCTCAGGCGCCGTGTGCGGGATTCTGCTGGTGACGTACTTCAGGTGCGCTGATGGAGCCCAGCAGGGCCAGGCCGTCGGCGGAGGGGGAGCCGGGCTCGGCCTGCAGGATGACGAGCTGCTGTCCCGGAGCGCTGCGGATGGTGAGGGCCTCATGCCGCAACTCCAGGTCCCCCACGCCGGAGTGGTGGATCTGCTTGACGTCGTAGGGCGGGACCCGGGTGTACTCGCGTGCCCACAAGGAGCGGAACTCCTGGCTGCGCACCGACAGTTCGCCTACGAGCTCCAGGATGCGGGGATCCTCGGGCGTGCTCGCGGCGGACTGCTGAAGGTCGGCGACCGCACGGTGCTTGGCCCGCTCCGCGTTCTTGTAGAAGGTTTTCGCCGCGGGGTCCAGAAAGAGCATGCGCAGCACGTTGTCGTGCTGCGCGAAGTCGCGGTAGAGGGCGTCGGCCAGTGCGTTGGTGGCCAGCAGGTCCTGGGCATGCCCGACGATGAAGGCCGGCGTCCTGGTCCAGCTTTCAATCAGTTGCCGCAGTTGCGGGCGGACGCGCTCGACCCGGAAGGGTCGCTTCGTGCGGCGGGTTGCAGGCTGAGCCAGCCGGAAGAGTTCCCGCTTGTCCTCTTCCCCGAGTTGCAGGACGCGGGCCATGTCCTCCAGAACCCGGAGCGAGGGGCTGCGTTCACGGCCCTGCTCGAGTCGGCTGTAGTAGCTCGGACTGACACCTGCGAGCGTCGCGACCTCGTCACGCCGCAAGCCGGGCACTCGACGCCGGCCGGCGCTGGGCAGTCCTGCGTCCACGGGGTTGAGGCGTCCCCTGCGGGAGCGGAGGAACTGACCCAGCCCTTCAACGGAGTCAGGGCGCGTGTCGTGGTCCATGCTGCCGAGGCTAGGCGGAAAACGCCCGGAAAATTTCTGTCGAAGGTGGGTGCATTACACCCAGGATTCAAGGCCCCCGGGCGACACAAGGAGCTGGCGGACGACGAGAGGTCTCCCAGGCGTGCGAAGACGGCGAATTATTCTGTGTGCAGGGTGTGCGACCTGGTGCAATACTCCGCGACCGGCACTTCTGATCGGCGGGAAACCATCTAGTCTTGCTGCATGAGCAATGGGACACCTTTGGGTGATTTCCTCCGAGCCCGCCGAGAGGCCCTCAAGCCGCACGACGTCGGTCTCCCCGAACACGGGCGACGTCGGGTGCCGGGACTGCGCAGAGAGGAAGTCGCGCTGCTCGCCGGAGTCAGTTCCGACTACTACATCAGGCTGGAACAGGGGCGCGAAAACAGCCCGTCCCCGCAGGTGCTCGAGGCCGTGGCACAAGCGCTGAAACTGGATACGGAGGCTGCCGACCATCTCAACCGCCTCTGTCTGACCGCCTCGCAGCGCCCGCACGACTGGGGCGAGGCGGACGCCAGCCGGCAGTTGTTGCAGCTGATGGACGGATGGGAGCACACTCCGGCCTTCGTCATCGGCCCGGCCCTCGACATCCTGGCGGGCAACTCCCTTGCCACGGCTCTCCACAGCGGGTTCGAGCAGTTCGACAACCTCGCCCGCATGGTGTTCGTCGACCCGGCGGGGCGAGAGTTCTACCAGGAATGGGAGCGCGCCGCGCACTCCTGTGTCGCCGAACTCAGGGCAGCCTACGGCCACGATCCCGAGTCGGCCCGCATCGCCGAGGTCGTGGCGGAACTGTCCTCCCAGAGCGAGGAGTTCGCGGGGATTTGGCAGATGCACGAGGTCAAGGGAAAGTCCCAGGAAGGAAAGCATCTCAAGCATCCCCTGGTCGGCGACCTGCACATCAAGTTCGCGGCTTTCACGGTCAATGGGGCCCCGCATCAGCAACTGGTGGTCTATCAGGCCGAACCGGCCAGCCCGACCGCGGATGCCTTCGAGGCGCTGAGGACCATGGCGGCCGAGCCGAAGCATGCCCGGGCGGCCGTGCCCGCGGCCGACCTCGCCGCCAAGGGGCAGTAGCGGCGCACATGAGCATGTGCGCCCGGTGGAGGCTGGTCCTGCCGCACCCAGGAACAACGCGGCCTTCATAGCGGTGCGCCCGTCTGCCGACACTCGATTCGACAGACAGTGCGCCGGCCGGGATGCCGACGCGCGGATCGCACGGCACCAGGAGCACACATGATTACCGTAAAGGACCTTCAGCCCCACGCCCTCGACCAGGTTCACCGTCTGATCGAGCCTGGCCCCGTGATCCTGGTCACCACCCGGCACCGCGGAATCCCGAACGTGATGACCAACGGGTTCAACATGATGGTGCGCCATGACCCGCCTCTGATCGCGTGCACCATCGGCCCCTGGGACCACAGCTACCAGGCCCTGGTCGAAACCGGCGAGTGCGTCATCTCGGTCCCGACGGCGGACATGGCTGCCACGGTGGTCGACATCGGCAACTGCTCGGGCGCCGACGTGGACAAGTTCGAGGAGTTCGACCTGACCGCCGTATCCGGTGCGGAGGTCCAGGCACCCCTCGTGGCCGAATGCTTCGCCAACATCGAGTGCAGGGTCGCCGACAGCAGCCTCGTGGCCCCCTGCAGCCTCTTCCTGTTGGAGGCCGTCAGGGCGTGGACAGACCCCTCTCAGCCCCAACCGCAGCTGTTTCACCATCGCGGAGACGGGACCTTCACCCTGGACGGGCCGACCGTGGACCTGCAGGACCGCATGACCAAGTGGCAGTACCTCGTGTAGGCCAGCAGGGCCAGTGGGTTAGTAGGCCAGCGGGTCATTAGGTCGGTGCCGCGACACGGCTCCTACGGCTCCTACTCTGGTGTGACGTGCGACCAGGACCACCGTCGTCAAGGGAGATGCACATGCTCACCAAGCAGGAAGCCGCCGAAGCCGTACGTCAGGCCAAGGTGAAGACCGGGGTCACGTGGGCCCAACTGGCCGAAGCGGTCGGCAAGCCGCTGGCCTGGACCACGGCGGCCCTGCTCGGCCAGCACCCGATGGGCAAGGACGAGGCGGCCACAGCGGCGGCACTGCTCGAACTCGGTGGCGACGCCGCCCTGGCCTTCCAGCTCCAGCCGACCCGGGGAGCCCTGGACGGGGCCGTCCCCGTGGATCCCACGATCTACCGGCTCTACGAGGTCGTCCAGGTCTACGGGCCGACCATCAAGGAGCTGATCCATGAGCAGTGCGGCGACGGCATCATGAGCGCGATCAACTTCCGGCTCGATGTCCGGCGTGTTCCCGACCCCGCGGGCGACCGGGTCGTCATCACCCTCGATGGGAAGTATCTGCCGTACCAGTGGTAGCGACTCACTGAGCCCTTTCAACGCTGTCGCTCCAGGGTGAGGACGGCCGCGGCGATCGACGACATTCGATTCGGGCTGCACCGGGACCTGTGGAAGATCCTCCACGACTTCGGTCGTGCGACGCCGCGCTCGACCGGTGCCCGTGCCGCGGACGATGCGCGGTTGACGGACTTGCTGGGTTGGCGTGAGGTCACGGCCTGGCGGGCGTCTGAGGGGCGTCATCACCCACGGGCCGGCTCTCATGTAGGCACGCTCGGCAAGTAGGCTGATCGCGGCGGTCGTGTGGGCGTGGGCGGTGCCCACCGAGATGCCGAAGCCGGCTGCGATCGGTCAGGTACGGGACGGGTTGGGCCCGTTGCCGCCGCCGCTGGCGCGCACGCTCGGCGGCGAGGTGACCGACGTACGCCCCGTGCCGGACCACCCCGTGGGATAGTCGGCCACCGTCGTGCTCACCACGTCGTACGACACCGAGGTGATCGTGGTGACCGGCTCCACCTCGGTCGGAGTCGCCGACCAGCTGAGACGGCTGTTGGCCGAGCACGGTGCCCGGTGGGTGGTGGACGCGGTCGCCGTCCGGCGCGGCCTTCCTCAACTGCTCGCCCAACTTCCCGACCACCGCTGGTTCGTGAGCCTTGCCGGAAATCCGTACGCGGACCTGCCCGCCGCCCACACCCCGCTCGCCGCACTTCGCAGGCGTGACCGGGCGCCTGCTGCCGGCCCTGCCCCGCATCTCGCTGACCGGTGCCATCGCGCCGGCCCCTGGCTGTACCCGGCTGATCCCTGTCACTTGGGACGGCGCCACCGCCAGCCCCGTCGGCGGACACCGGACGGCGTTCCTGCCCGACGCCGCCCTCGCCGCCGTACGACCGCACGGGCAGCCCCACACCCCGGTGCCCCTGCTTCTGTTGACGGGATGAGGGGTGCCTCACGCCGCTGCGCCGGTGAGCCCTTGACCGCGCGGTTTTGCCCCACCCGTATCCGGTACCCAGGGTCGACTGCGCATGACCGAGGCCGACCGGAGCCGCCCGCCCTCACCACCGCCGACACCGACGGAAGTCCTTCGACCAGGGTGTTGCAGGTCAAGGCGGCGTCGCTGCACTTCTACTGGCGCGAGACCCTCCGGTAACTCACCGTGGCCGGACCGGATGACGAACCCACGTGCGCCGCGTGTCTGCTGGATGCCCAGGCGAAGGCCGAGCGGCTGTACGCCGAGGTCGAGCGGCTTGCCACCGGCGCGGGCTGGGGACTGGGCGGCTGGCACGTCGGACACCTCGTGGGTGAGTTCCCGCACGAGACGATCGACGGTGCGGACGTGGAGTCGTACATCGCGCCGGACAACGACACCCCGCTGCGACGCACCGACAAGGCCGGGCGCCGCTGTCACTGGATCCTCGAGATCCACCTCGTCGACCGGGGCCGCGAGTTCGGCGGCTTCTACGAGGAACTGCTTGACCTCGGCTGATCCGTCACGCTCGCTCGGCAAAGAGTGGCGCCCCGGGCCCGGTCGCGTCAACGGCGGGGTGGCCACTGGCAAAGGCGAGGGCAAGAATCGCCTCCGTGGCCCGCCACGCGCGGCGCAATGACCGTCTGGCAACGCACCGTTCACTCAGGGGCCGCTGGGGCGCGCCAGGGTGCGGTCGTTGTCAGCTCAACTGCTCGCCAGAGAGGGCACCATGGCCACACAGACAGGGACATCGGACGAGTCGACGAAGTCTTCCGAGGGGGTCAGCCGTCGCCACGCGCTGGGCCTTCTCGGTACGGCAGGGGCCGGCGCGGCCGTCACCCCGTTGCTGGGAGCAGGTACGGCGCAGGCCGCTCCGCTTGCCGCCCCGGCCCTTCACCTCACCGCGGACTCGGCCGGTGCGCCCCCGGTCCAAGGGCTGCACCTGACCTTCGGGGCGGACCCGCGCACCCAGATGACGGTGTCGTGGATCACCGACAGACCGGTGACCAGACCCGTTGTGCACTACGGCACGCTGGAGCACGGCTTCGGATCCAGCGCCGACGCCCGGACCGTCACCTACGTGGACGGCACCTCCAGCCGTACCGTCTACGTCCACCACGCCTCGCTGAACCGGCTCACCCCGGGCACCGACTACGTCTACCTCGCCACCCACGAGGGCACGACCCCCGACAGCGGTACGTTCCGCACCGCTCCGCGCGGACGGAAGCCGTTCACCTTCACCAGCTTCGGCGACCAGTCCGCTCCGCAGGTGACCTGGGCGGCCGATGGCACGGTGGCGCTCGACGCGAACTCCACCCCCGCGACGAAGGACATCGTCACCGGCATCGAGCAGGTCGCCCCGCTCTTCCATCTGCTCAACGGCGACCTGTGCTACGCGAACCTGGACGTCGACCGGGTGCGTACCTGGAACAACTTCTTCACCAACAACACCCGTTCCGCGCGCTTCCGTCCCTGGATGCCCGCGGCCGGCAACCACGAGATCGAGAAGGCCAACGGCCCGCTCGGACTCGGCGCCTACCAGAGCTACTTCACCCTGCCCTCCACCGAGACCGACGCCGAACTCGCGGGCCTGTGGTACGCGTTCACGGTCGGCTCCGTCCGGGTGATCGTGCTGCAGAACGACGACAACTGCCTCCAGGACGGCGGCGACGTCTACATCAGCGGTTACTCCGGTGGACGGCAACTCGCCTTCCTGGAGAAGGAGTTGAAGGCGGCGCGTGTTTCGCGCGATGTCGACTGGGTGGTCGTCGCCATGCACCAGGTCATGATCAGCTCCTCGGACGCGAACGGTGCCGACCTGGGCCTGCGCCAGAAGTACGGCCCCCTGTTCGACAGGTACGGGGTGGACCTCGTGCTGTGCGGCCATGAGCACAACTACGAGCGCTCGCTCGCCGTTCGCGGCGTCGTCACCGGCAGCGAGACGCTGACCCCTCGCCCGGTCTCCCGGGCCACCGATTCCATCGACACCGGTCTTGGCACCGTGCACATGATCCTCGGCGGCGGAGGTGTCTCGGGCACGACGAACGAGAAGTTCTTCACGGACGGCACCGCCAAGGTGATCACCGCTGTGTCGGCGACCCCCGGCTCCAACGGCAAGCGCACCTCCACCTACACCAAGGAGGAGGCGGTCTGGACCGGAGTCCGGGACCTCGAGCACCCCTACGGCTTCGCCGCCTTCACTGTCGACCCCGGACGGCACGCCGGTGACACCACCCGCATGCACGTGACCTACTACAACGTGAACAAGCCGAACGGCGACCTGTCGGTGTTCGAGACCTTCACGCTCCACCGTCGGCGCTCCGACGGCCACACGAGGTGACCCTGCCGGTTCAGTGAAAGGTGCCTGACGGGTAGACAACCAGGTCAGGCGCCTTTCTTCGCGCGCCTGGAAGAAGCTCGCGAAGAACCGGATCCTCGGCGGCGGCCGCCGGTCAGCGGGTGTGGTGGCGGACCGCGTCGAGCAGCTGGTCGACGTCGTCGGCGCTGTGGGAGAAGGCGGTGACGAACCGGACGATCCCCGGTTCCCAACGGTCGTGGTAGAACACGTAGCCCTCGGCGAGGAGTCCTTCGGTGACCTGCTGGGGCAGGCGGCAGAAGAGGATGTTGGCCTGTGGGGTGGCCAGAAGACCGGTGCCGGGGATGGACTTGAGACCGTCGCCGAGGCGCGTGGCCATCGCATTGGCCTGGCGCGCGTTGCGCAGCCACAGGTCGTCGGCGAGGTACGCGTCGATCTGGGCCGCCTGGAAGCGCATCTTGGAAGTGAGCTGACCGGCGCGCTTGACGCGGAAGGCGAGTTCGGCGGCGAGTGCGGGGTCGAAGGAGACGATGGCGTCGGCGGTCATCGCGCCGTTCTTGGTGGCGCCGAAGGACAGGACGTCGACGCCGGCCTTCCAGGTCATCTCGGCCGGGGTGGCGCCGAGATGGTCGAGGGCGTTGGCGAAGCGCGCGCCGTCCATGTGGACGCGCAGTCCCGCGTCCTTGGCGATGGCGGACAGGCCGCGGATCTCCTCCAGGGTGTAGACGCTGCCGCTCTCGGTGGCCTGGCTGATGCTCACCGCGGACGGCTGCACGCTGTGCACGTCACCGGCCCGGCGGCGCACCGCCACCCGCAGTGCCTCGGGGTCGATCTTGCTGTCGGCGCCTGGCACACCGACGAGCTTGGCGCCGTGGGTGAAGAACTCCGGAGCGCCGCATTCGTCGGTGTTGATGTGGCTGCCGGGGTGGGAGAGCACGCTGCCCCACGGCGGGGTGAGGGCGGCCAGACTCAGGCCGTTGGCGGCGGACCCGGTGGAGACCGGGAAGACATCGACGTCCCGCTCGAAGATCTCGCTGAGCCTGCGGCGAGCGCTGTCGGTGAAGGGGTCGTTGCCGTACGGCAGCACCTGCCCGGCAGCCGCGTCAGCGACGGCCTGGGCTATCTGCGGGGACGCCCCGGCCATGTTGTCGCTGATGAAGGCACGGCTGGAGGGGGTGATGGCGATGGTGGTGCTCATGAGCGTCTTCCTCGGTCTCAGGTGCTGATGGGGGAGGCGAAGACGACGGTGATGTCCACTTCCTCCGTGCCGGTGCGGTAGAAGTGCGGGGCGTCCCCTGCGAAGGCGAGCATGTCGCCGGGGCCCAGATCCTGCGGGGCGTCGACGGGGCCGGCGGTGACGTGCCCGGTGGCGATGAGCAGGTGCTCGATCGTGCCCGTGGCGTGCGGGACGCCGGGCAGCTCCGTCTCGGGCGGAATGCGCAGCCGCCAGATCTCCAGGCTGTTGCCGCTGCTGATACGGCGCAGCAGTTCCCGGGAGACCTCGCCGGGCTCGATGTCCGTGCCCGGCCGGAAGACCGGCCCGGTGTCGGCGTCACGCGCCAGCAGGTCGGCGATCGGAATGCGCAGGGCGATCGCGATCGCATCCAGGGTGTCGATCGTCGGATTGCCGTTGCCGGCCTCCAGCTGCGACAAGGTGGCCTTGCTCAGCCCGGCGCGCCGGGCCATCTCCGCGGCGCTCATCCCGCGCTGCTGGCGGCGCAGGCGGATCTTCGCGCCGACCGCGGCTGCGGTACTGCTCACCGGCTGGCGGCCGGACGGAGGGGGCGTCATCAGCGGCTCCTGTGGGTTGCGGAGCGGGAGGCGCGGACGCGGACCCAAGGAGCCCCGATTGAATGAACCATGCGTTCACTATACCGAACTCTCACAGGAGTGAACACTGCGTTCGATTTACTGAACGCCCTTGGTCGAGGGGAGGCACGCCACCGGTGGCTCATACGCAAGACCCGTGTCGGCCGCGCCGCTGTGCTGCGGCCGGCCGACACGGGTGCCCCTCGCGGTCCGGTGCTCCGTCGCTCGGGAGCCGGGGAGGTCAGCCCGCCGTGATGCGCAGCCTGATCGTGCGGGCCTCGGGACGCAGGGCGAACTCGGGCCACACGTCCGGGCCGCACGAGCGCGAACCGAGTCCGTGCTGCGCCGCGTCGATGGTCAGACGGCTCGTCGTCGAGGCGGGGAGGTCATACGGGTGTCCGGCCCGTGCGAGTTCCTGGGGCGTGTGGCGGCTGAGCGTGAAGCCGGGCCGCCGTCCGTGTGTGTCGGGCAGGGCCTCGACACGGAGCACCTCCGCGCCCGCGCTCGTGAGGGTCAGCCGTCGCAGGCCGGACCGGTGTCCGGTCTCCTGGGGACGTGCGTAGTCGACCGAGAGGTCGTCGATGCCGGAGGAGAAACAGCCGGTGCGCGCCGCCCGCAGACTGTCGGGATACGACTCCGACGGGCCGAGCCCGAACCACTCGGCGCCGTCGACGGGTGCCCCGCCGTCGGGCAGGTCGAAGCGGATTCCGATCCGCGGCCACACCGTGCTCCAGCCCCTCGACGGCTCGATCTCCACCCGGAGTTCGAGCTCGCCGGCTTCGAGCGACCAGACGGACTCCACCATCACGAACAGGGCGGAGTTCGCCGCGGAGACCTTGTCGAGCGTGTGCAGCGCGTCCGTCTTGTCGTGGGGTCGCTCCACCGACACACGACGTGCGGTCAGCCGGTCGAGACCGTCGCGACGCCACAGCTCGGCGTTGGACACCCCCGGTACACTCGCGTCGCTCTCCTCCACACCGTCCGACGGGCTCTCGTCGTTGTCGGTCGGGGCACGGAACAGCTCCAGCCGTGGTCCCGCCACGGCGCGGCCGGCCAGGTTCACGAGGCGGCCGTCCACGAACTCGGCGACCCCGAGCGTCAGCGTTCCGGGGTCCGGTCGCCAGCCCGTGCGGTGCCGGACGGCGGGCACGGGGATGTGCGGCGAACGGTCCGACTGGACGGTGGCCACCACATGGCCCTGGGGAGCCCAGGGGGCGGCGGTCGCCAGGACCGCGTCGATCGTCAGCCACGTCTCGCCCTCGGGCGCCACCGGGACCGGCGGGAGGGACACCCACCCCGACTCGCCCGCCGCGACCACCGGAACCTCCAGGTCCCCGGCGTCCACAGGCGTTCCGTCGTGCTCGACGCGCCAGCGAAAACGCAGGTCGGACGTGTCGGCCGAGTGCCGCAGGTTCGTCACCGCGACCTTGTCGCCGTCGAAGACGAAACGGACCGGCTGGACGACCGCCTTGTACTCGTACAGGCTGGGCGTCGGGACGTCGTCGCTCAGCAGCATGCCGTCCATCACGAAGTTGCCGTCGTGCACGACCTCCCCGAAGTCACCTCCGTAGGCGTGGTACGGAGTGCCGTCCGGCGCCGTGGCCAGGATGCCGTGGTCGCGCCACTCCCAGACGAACCCGCCGTGCAGCCGCGGATGTTCGTGCACCAGCGCCTCGTACTGATCGAGCGCCCCCGGCCCGTTGCCCATGGCGTGGGCGTACTCGCACAGCAGGAACGGCTTGGCCCGCTGCCGGGCGCTCTGCGCGGGGGTGCAGTTCAGCAGCGGCGTGTCCGTGCCGTCCGTGCCGATGCGCCCGGTCTCCGGCACCGACGCGTACATACGGGAGTACACGTCGGTGTACTCACCGGTGTAGTCGCCCTCGTAGTGCACGGGGCGTTCGGCGTCCCGGGCGTGCACCCAGGCCGACATGGCGGCGAGGTTGCTCCCGGTACCCGACTCGTTGCCGAGCGACCAGATCACGATGCTCGGGTGGTTCTTGTCCCGTTCCACCGTCCGCCGGATGCGGTCGAGGTACGCCTCCCGCCACGCCGGGTCGTCGCTCGGGTTGCCCACCCAGCCGAGCTTCTCGAAGCCGTGGGTCTCCAGGTCGCACTCGAGCACGACCCAGAAGCCGAGCTCGTCGGCGAGGTCGAGCAGACGCGGATGCGGCGGGTAGTGGCTGGTGCGGATGGCGTTCACGTTGAACCGCTTCATCCGGGCCAGGTCCTCGCGGGCGTGCTCCTCGTCGAAGACCCGGCCGCGCACGGGATGCGCCTCGTGGCGGTTGACCCCGTGGAAAACGACACGACGGCCGTTGACCAGGAACCGGTCGCCGCGGATCTCGACCGTACGGAAGCCCACGCGCAGCGCGATGCTCTCCGCCGCCGTCGACACGGTGGCGTCGTACAGGCGTGGCCGCTCGGCCGACCAGGGCTCCACCTCGCCGATGTCGACCGGCGTCACGTCGGCCGCGGTCGCCCAGACCTGTTCGACGCCGAGTTCGGGGATGCGCAGGGTGACCGGGAACGCGGACGCCGCGGCGGTGATCTCCGCCTCGACGCGCCCGCGACCGTCACGGAACCCGGTCCGCAGCCAGACGTCCTCGATGCCGCCGGCCGGCCGGGCGGTCAGCGTGACGTCGCGGAAGATGCCCGGCAGCCACCACTGATCCTGGTCCTCGACGTAACTGGCCGCCGACCACTGATGCACTCGTACGGCGACGACGTTGTCGCCCGGACGCACCGCCCGCGTGACGTCGAACTCGTGGGCGAGTCGGCTGCCGCCGGCGCTGCCGATGTCGACACCGTTGACCCAGACCCGGAAGAGCGACTCGACACCGTCGAACCGCAGCACGATCCGCTCGGCGTCGGACCAGTCGGCGGGCAGGGCGAAGTGACGCCGGTAGTCGCCGGTGGGGTTCTCGTCCGGGACGTGCGGCGGATCGATCGGGAACGGGAACTGGATGTTGGTGTAGATCGGCCGGCCGTGGGCTCCGTCGCCCTCCAGCACCCAGTGGGACGGCACCGGGATGCTCTCCCAGCCGTGGTCGTCGAATACTTCGGCCGCGAAGTCCTGTGCCACCGACGCCGTGGGCGACAGCCGGAAACGCCAGGCTCCGTTGAGCGAGAGCGAGGGAGCGTCGGAGTGCAGCCACGAGCGCGCCGGGCGTAGCGCACCGCGCCCGGGTGTGGGGTCCGAAACGTACGCGGAAAGCTCGGAGGGCAAGAGGTCACAACTTTCTTGGTGGCAGCCGGGGGAAATTTTGGGTGGGCTAGCGGAGGACCACGGTGCGGATCTCCCAGGGGCCGAGGGCGAGTTCGAGGCCGTCGCCGGACGGTTCCGCTTCCGCGGAGAGGGGTCTGCCGAGCAGGTCGACCGTCGTCGCCTCGGTGAACGAGCCCGTCACCCGGACGACCGAGCCGGTGTCGCTCATCGCGGCCAACCGCACCTCGGTTCCGGACCCGCGCTCGGCGTCGGTGACGCGGCGGACGCTGGAGACGAGGACGTCCCTGCCGTCGACCCCGAGTCCGGTCGCGTCGTCCGGCAGGTCGCCTCCGCCGGGTGCGGTGCCGCGGGTGACGAGCACGTCGCCCCGGAACTCCTCGGCGAGGGCGACCGCGTCGGCCCCCTGCCAGCCGGCCGAGGAGGGCAGCACGGCGAAGCGGTTCGCGATCCGCATGCCGAGGTCCTGCGCACCCGGCGCGGGGATCTCGCTCGCCGCGGGCTCGTCGCGCAGGGGGTGGATGTTGACGCTGATCGAGCCGATCGCGCGCAGCAGGGTGACGGCCAACTCCGCACCGCCGTCGACGAGTTCGTACTCGCAGGAGTGGTCGAGCAGCACGGTCGCCGCTCCGGCCGACACGAACGAGCTCGCCGGGAAGGTCGGGAGCGGGTACTCGCCCCAGCCGCCCTCGGCGGTGAGCCCGCGCTCGGTCACCGCGAACTGCCCGGCGGACGCGGAGACGGTGACCGGCTCGGGCAGCGGCACGTGGAAGCGCAGCCGGTGGTCGGCGGACTGGTTCAGGAACGATGTGGAGACCCGGACGAACGGCTCGCCCGCGCGCACCTCCACGAGCGTCTCCACCGGAGTCGCCACGGTCCGCTCGGCGCGCAGGTCGCGGTCGTCGCAGAGCGCGGCGGGCCAGGCGTAGACGCGGGTGATCCGCAGTCGAGAGCGCAGCGGACCCTTTTCGAGGACGTCGACGGTTGTCTCCACCGGCTCCGACACGAGTACGTCCCGTGCCGGGGGCGCGTAGTTGTAGCTGTCGCCGCGGTCACCGCCGTCGACGAGGCGGCCGACGCCGCTCAGTACGGTGCCGTCGGCGCCGGTCACGGTCAGGGTGCCGTCGGCGGCGACCTCGACGTCGACCAGGCCGTTGGACACTCCGCGAGGCGTCGCCGTGGCGTCCGCGAGGGTGGTCGACGGGGCGGCCGGCCGCTCGCTCGGCGCGACCCGGAAGCTCGCCAGCCCGGAGGCCGGCGCGTGCACGGGCACCAGCGCGGTCGCCCGCGCCTCCTCCAGCGTCAGCACCCGCCACTCGCCCGGGTGCGCGGCGGCCGCCTCGGCGACCTCGCGGCGCAGGATCAGCAGGTCGAACGGTCCGCTGGTGGGCACTTCGGCGAGGTGGAAGACGAGGGAGTTCGGGGTGAGTTCGTAATGGTCGATCAGACGGCCGAACAGCTCGCGGCGGTGGATGCGGCGCAGGACGCGTTCGAGCTGGGAGGCGTCCATGCGCTCGTCGCTCAGCACGGTCGGGGCCTGCGAGATCAGCTGCACGGAGTGCGTGGAGCCGTCGGCGGCGGTCGCGACAAGACCGGCTCCTGCCGGTGGCGCCACGACGTCCACCTCGACCAGCGCCGTACGGGCGAACGGCAGCGGGTTGGCGACGAGATGAGCGTCGCTCGGCACCCGGGCGGCGGGCTCGGCGAGCGCGGCGTCCCGCACGGCACGCGCGGTCTGCGCGGCCTCGGCCAGGCGGGCGTCGACCTGGTCGCAGGTCTCGTCGGTGCCCGAGCCGACGACCGAGTCGTGCGCCGTCGACTCGATGATCTTGTGCCAGGCGAGCGACAGGAACGGCGCGTCGTCCCGCCGGGACCACAGGGCGTTCACACGCTCGGCGTGGTCGACGGTGCGTTCGGCGACGGCCATCCGCTGCTTGAGCCCGAGCCGCACGGAGAGCACGCCGGGCAGGATGTTGCCGCGGACATGGCTGCGCAGCTCGCCGGTGACGACGGCGGACACCTCGTCCCGCACATGCTCGCGGATGTACTCGTCGAGGGTCGCGATCGTGATGGCGCGCTCCTCGCCGGAAGCGCGCCGCAGCCAGTCCGCGAGCCGCGGGTCCGGCGCGTTGTGGTCGGTGCCGGCCATCGCCAGCACCGGGTCACCGCCCCATCGCTCGGCCGTCATCCGCGCGTAGTCGCCGAGCGCGCGGCCGATCCGGTCGGGCACCAGCAGGACGTCGAGACCGTTGTCGTAGCCGTCGAAGAGGAACTCGGTGCGCACCGCGGACCCGTCCGGCGCGCGCCAGCGGAAGGCATGGCCGTCGACGGATCCGGGCACACCGCGCCACAGCGCCGCGTGCTCGATCCCGGCGCGGGCGAGGATCTGCGGCATCTGCGCGATGTGGCCGAACATGTCCGGCAGATACCCGACGGGCATCGCACCGCCCAGTCGCTCCGCCGCCTCCCAGCCCATCCGGAGGTTGCGCACGATCGTCTCGCCCGAGCAGAGGAACTCGTCGAGCAGGATCAGCCACGGTCCGATGGCGAGTCGGCCCTCGCGCACCAGCGCCACGAGGCGGTCGCGGTTCTCCGGCCGCATCTCCAGGTAGTCCTCGACCGCGGCCATCTGCCCGTCGACGGTGAACCGGAAGTCCGGGTTCGCCTCGGCCGTCTCCAGCACGGTGTCCAGGGCGGTGACGAGCCGGTGCCGGAACACCTGGAACGGCTCGTACCACTCCCGGTCCCAGTGGAAATGGGGCACGAAGACGGCGGAGTTCTGCATGGCGAGGGGGACCTTCTGTGCGGACGTGCGGGGGAGAGCGGTCACTTGAGGGAACCGGCGGCGAGCCCGGTGCGCCAGAACCGCTGGAGGAGGATGAACACGATGATCACGGGCACGATCGACACCAGTGAGCCGGTGATCACGGACTCCTGGAGCAGCGGGGCCCGGGCGGTCTGGCCGTTCCACTCGTACAGGCCGAGCGTGATCGGGAACAGTGACTCCTTCTGGAGCATCACCATCGGCAGGAAGAAGTTGTTCCAGATGGCCACGAACTGGAACAGGAAGATGGTCACCAGGGCCGGCGTCATCAGCCTGGACGACACCGAGAAGAACGTGCGGAACTCGCCCGCGCCGTCCAGCCGCGCCGACTCGATCAGCTCCTGGGGGACGGCGGCGTTGGCGAAGATGCGCGCCAGGTAGACACCGAACGGGCTGACGATGCTGGGCAGGAACACCGCGAGGTAGGTGTTGACGATCCCGGTCGCCGAGAAGAGCAGGAACAGCGGCAGGGCCAGTGCGGTGGTCGGGACGAGGACACCGCCGAGTACGACGGAGAAGAGGAACTCCCGGCCGCGGAAGCGGAACTTGGCCAGCGCGTAGCCGCACAGGGCCGAGATCAGGGTGCCCACGGCCGCGCCCAGCACCGCGTAGATGACGGTGTTGAGGGCCCACCGCCCGAAGATGCCGTCGCTGCGGGTGAACAGGATGCGCAGGTTCTCGAACAGGTTGAAGTGCGAGAACGCCAGCCCGTTGGTGGTGGCGAGCTCACCCTGTGGCTTCGTCGCCGCGACGATCAGGAAGTAGACCGGCAACAGGAAGTAGACGGCCAGGAGGAACATCAGGGCCATGACGGCCGTACGGCTGCCCCGGCTCTCGCGGATCGTTGATGGGTTGCTCACAGTCCCGCCTTCTTCGAGGTGAGTCGCATGAACCCGAAGCTCAGGACGAAGGTGATGACGGCGATGACCACCGAAATGGCCGCGGCCTGCTGGTAGTTGTTACCGGAGGCCACCGCGTACGCCAGCATGTTCGGGGTGAACGTGCTGGAGATGTTCGAGGAGATCTGGCGCAGCACGGCCGGCTCGGCGTAGAGCTGGAGTGTGCCGATGATCGAGAACACCGTCGTCAGGACGATCGACGGCGCGATGATCGGGACCTTGATCCGCCACGCGATCGTCCAGTTGGTCGCACCGTCGATCTTGGCGGCCTCGTAGAGCTCCTGCGGGATCGACTGGAGCGCCGAGTACATGATCAGCATGTTGTAGCCGGTCCAGAGCCAGGTGGAGACGTTCGCCGCCGACCACAGCACGGCGCCCGGACCGAGGAAGTCGGGGTGCAGGCCCATGCGCTGGAACAGGTCGACAACGGGGCTGAGTTGCGGCGAGTACAGGTACGACCACATGATCGCGGCGATGACGCCGGGCACGGCGTACGGCATGAACGCGGTGATGCGGAAGAACGCCTTGAGCTTCAGCAGGGGTGTGTCGAGCAGCAGCGCCATGACCAGCGCCACGAACAGCATGACGGGCACCTGCACGATGCCGAACAGCCCGATGCGGCCGATGCTGTTCCAGAACTCGCTGTTCTGGAACACCTGCGTGTACTGGTCGAATCCGCCGAAGGTCGTGTACGAGGTCCCGTACTGGCCTCCGGTCCGGCGCACGACACGGAAGCTCTGCCAGAGCGCGTAGCCGACGGGCACCAGGTAGAACAGCACGAACGGCAGGAAGAACGGGGTGAGGAACGCGATGACGGTGCCCGCCCGGGGGCCGCCGCCGCCTGGACGGCGGCGGCCACCTGACGTCACCGCGCGGGGTGCGATGTCGGTCATTCCTGGGTCACTTGCCCGCCGTGGCCGGGATCGCCTGGGCCTTCATCGACTTCAGGGCGGCGGCCTGGGCGGCCGAGAGCGCGTCGGTCAGCGTGCCGTCACCGGCCGCGGCCTTGGCCATCGCGTCCTGGAGGGCCAGGTTCACCGTCTTCTGGGTGGGGCCCCAGGCGAAGTTGGTGTCGATCTTCCTGGACGAGTCGGCGAAGACGTCGAAGACCTTCTCGTTGTTGTAGTACGGCACCCCCTTCGACAGCGCGGGCAGCTTGAGCCCCGCGTCGGCCGCCGGGTAGAGGCCGCCCAACTGGTTCTCCAGTGCCAGCGCCTCCGGGTCGGAGTTCAGCCAGGTGTTGAACTTGACCGACTCGTAGAGGTGCTTGCTGCCCTTCATGAACGCGACGGTCGAGCCGCCCCAGTCACCGGACGCGCCGTTCGCGCCCCACGTCGGCATCGGTACGATCGACCACTTGCCGGACTGCTTGGGCAGGTTGTCGCGGAACATGCTGTAGCCCCAGGCGGCACCGACGTAGCTGGCGATCTGGTCCTTCTGGTACGCGGCGTACATCTGCGTCGAACCGTTGGCGAGGTCGGTGCGCACGAGCTTGCCCGCGATCAGCTTCTGCCAGTAGTCGGCGACCTGCTTACTCTGGTCCGACGCGACGGTGACGTGCCACTTGTCGCCGGAGTAGCTGTACATCTGCGCGCTGTTCTGCCAGAGGAGCCCGTTGAACCACTCGGCGTTGTTCGGGTCGAAGAACGTGATGTCGAGGCTGGGGTCCGCCTTGTGCAGCTTCTGCGCGGCCGCCGCGTACTCGTCCCAGGTCGTGGGGATCGCGATGTCGTACTTCTTGAAGATGTCACTGCGCACGTACAGGGCCATCGGGCCGGTGTCCTGCGGGAGCGCGAAGACACCCGTGCCGCCGAAGCTGGTCTGCGACCAGGTCCACGGCACGAACTTCGACTTGGCCGCCGTGGCCGCCGAGCACGCCGAGGCGTCCACGAAGGCGTTCTGGGTGCGCAGGGCGGGGAGCTCGTCGTAGCCCACCTGAGCGAGGTCCGGCGCCTTCCCCGCCTTGAGGGCGTTGCCGAGGGTGCCGTACTGGTCGTTGGAGATGTTCTTCGTCTGGACCTGGATGTCCGGGTTCTTCTTGTTCCACAGGTCCACGACCTTGTCCATGCCCGGAACCGTGTTCCAGTACTGGAGGGTGACCTTCCCCTTGGCGGGGGTGCAGGAGGCCGCGGACGCCTTGTCCGACGGAGCGGACGACGAGCAACCGGCGAGGGCGACGAGAGTGGCTGCCGCGGCGGCTGCTGCGAGACGGGTGCGCGTGACTGTCTTGCTCATGTTTTCCGTTCCAGAGAACGACTAGCGGCGGCGCTAGGCGGGTCGACGTTGACAGCTCAGGCGGGGATGCCTTCTGGTTGGGATAAGGTCCGTGAGCGTTCACGTGAACGTTCACGGGAGCGCTCACGGGAGCGTGGGATGAAGTGATTCGGAGTTTGCGCCGCGGCACGGCCGAGTGTCAAGACTCTCGAGTCGTCCATGGGTCCGGCAGGTTAAGGAGAGCTCACATGACGCCGCTCACCACCGGTGATGGCCTGACGCCACCGGCGAAGGGCTCGCCACGTCCATGATCGTCGAGCGCCCGCGCACAAGGTCGCACCATGGCTTCGGCCCGGTGCATACTCATTGTCCCTACGGCGCGCCTGCGTCGACACAGGTACGGAGGTAGTGATGGCGTCGTCGGGGACCGGACCCCGCAGAGTGACGATCAACGATGTGGCCCGGACCGCAGGAGTGTCCCGGCAGACGGTGTCACGGGCGCTCAACGACAAGGGCGAGATCGACGTCACCACCAAGCAGCGCGTCCTCGACGCGGCGCTCGCGCTGGGGTACCGCCCCAGCAGGTTCGCCAGAGGGCTCGTGCGACAGGACACCATCAGCGTCGGGCTGGTGATTCCCGACCTGCTCAACCCGTTCTTCACCGAGGTCGCCGCGGCCGCTCTGGACGCGGCGCGGTCCCGTGGCTGGCATGTCGTCGTGTACGACACGGGTGACCGCATCGAGGAGGAGCGCGGCACACTCCAGGTGATCGTCTCCCAGGTGGACGCCGTGGTCGGCTATCTGAGCCAGCCCGAGGACGAGATCGACAAACTGGCGCGCGGACTGCCCGTGGTGCTCATCGACCGGGAGCACCGTACCGAACGGTTCAGTTCCATCCGGATCGACGGCGAGAAGGGCGTCCGCGCGGCCATCGCGCACCTCGTCGAGTCCGGACACCGGCACATCGGCATGCTCGACCACGCGGGCCGCTCCGAGCCCAGCATCCGCCACGCCTGGTTCGCCGACGCGATGGCCGCCTGCGGGCTCGACGCCGGCCCGGTGAGCCGCGCCGACCAGAGCGTGGAGGGCGGGGAGAGCGCGCTGAAGGACCTGCTCGCCGAACACCCGGACGTGACAGCCGTGTTCGCCTTCAACGACATCGTCGCCATAGGTGCGCTGCGCGGAGCGCGCAGGCTCGGACGCGAGGTTCCTCGCGACCTCGCGGTGATCGGCTTCGACGGCCTCCAACTGGGGGCGCTCGTCGAGCCACCGCTGTCCACCGTGGCCCTGGACACGCGAGCGCTCGGCGCTCTCGTCGTGGAACAGACGGCCCGGCTGCTGACCGGCGAGGATCCGCTCGGCCATGACGAACTGGTGGTGGGGGCCGAGCTGCGGCTGCGTGAGTCCGCGTAGGCCGTGTTCGCAGAGCCGCTCGCACGGTTTGCCCCGCGTCGGGATGCTCACGCAGCGGGGCGGTGTGGACGGCCGGGGGTGGGACTGGCCTGTCCGGCCGAGGGAGGGACTGGCCGCCCGTCCGGCCGACGGTGGCCGTCCGTGGTCGGCTCCGTGGCGGTGACCAGCGCCCTCCCGGTGGACCCTAGTCGTTGACGTCGAGCGCCGTGCCGTACAACCGGTCCACCTTCAACCGGATGACCAGCCGACGCTCGTCGATCAACTGCCGCAGGAACGCGGCTTCGTCCGCCGGCTTCGAGTCCTTCGGGACCATCCCGAGGAGTTCCCGCCCGACCGCGTCACCGGGAACCGTCGTGATCTCGGAGACGGAGGCCGTGCCCTCGGCGACGGCGAACGACCACACATCGCCGCCGTGCACATGCAGCGCGGCATGCGGGTCGCGCCGCAGGTGCTCGACCTTGACGCGGTCGGCCGTCGTCGAGAACCGCAGGATGCGGGCTTCGGCGTCCCAGCTGTAGAGCATGGTGGTCAGGTGGGGATGGCCGGTGCGCCTGACCGTGGCGAGGGTGCCGAACTGCTGCTTGCCGAGCAGCTGGGAGAGGGCTTCGTCGGACAGGGGGCGCGGTGCGGGACCTTGAGTCATGATGTGAGCAACATCCGCTGCGCGCCCGGCATTTCTTGCGTACCGTCAGTCCGAAGTCGCCACGGCGATGGTGCCGCTGACCGGCCGCACCGACCCGCCGGTGCTTGCGCGGAAGCTCCCGGAGCGCATGGCCCGCTCCGGCGTAACCCCTCTTTCCGGCCGGCCTCCGGCATGGGTCCGGCCGCCCGAGTCCAGGCTACCGGACTTCTTGCGCAGTGTTCCAGGGTTCAGCCTGGGGGTGAAGTGCATCCTGTGGCTGCGACGCGGAGTGTTGCGGTGCCGGGTGGGGTGGGCGCGGAGCGCCCGCAGGGCTGCCCGGCGGAGCTGGGGAATGCTTTGTCCGGGCCGGTGTTGCTCGTATGACAGCAGTGCAGGAGTGTTCCGGCGAGGCTGGGTTGGGCTGATCGGGTCGGGGTTGTCGGTGGTGGGTGTCAGCGTCCGGATCATGCAGCTTCGGTATGCCTTCCGCCTCGACCCGGGGCCCGGTCAGCGCGTTGCGCTGGCGCGGGCGTTGGGGTGTGCGCGGGTGGTGTACAACGACGCGGTCGCCGCCCGGGAGCGGGCGCGGCGGGAGGGTGCCGCGTTTCCGAGTGCGGGCGTGCTGTCGAGGACGCTGATCACCGAGGCGAAGCGGAGCCCCGGGCGGCAGTGGTTGTCCGAGGTGTCGGCAGTCATCCTGCAGCAGGCGCTGCGGGACGTGGAGCGCGCCTACACCAACTACTTCTCCTCTCTGAAAGGAGCCCGCCAGGGGGCGCGGGTGGGGGCGCCGCGCTTCAGGTCGAAGCGGGATGCCCGCCAGGCGATCCGGTTCACCGCGAACGCCCGATGGAAGATCAACGAGGCGGGGCGGCTGCTCCTGCCGAAGATCGGCGAGGTGAAAGTGCGCTGGTCGCGCACCCTGCCCTCGGTGCCGTCCAGCGTGACGGTGATCCGGGATGCGGCCGGCCGGTACTTCGCCTCCTTCGTCGTGGAGACCGACCCGGACGCCGACCTGGCGCGGATGCCGGATGCCGACGGTCTGCCGTCTGTGGGGATCGACTTGGGTCTGACTCATTTCGCGGTCCTGTCGGACGGGACGAAGATCGACTCCCCGCGCTTCCTGTGCCAGGCGGAGAAGAAGCTGAAGAAGGCTCAGCGGGAGTTGTCCCGCAAGCAGAAGGGGTCGAAGAACCGGGAGAAGGCCCGCTTGAGGGTGGCTCGCGCACATGCGCAGGTGGCCGATGCCCGCCGCGAGTTCCACCACCAGCTCTCCACCCAGTTGATCCGCGAAAACCAAGCGGTCGCGGTGGAGGACCTGGCGGTGAAAGCCCTCGCGCGCACCCGGCTCGGCACATCCGTGCACGACGCCGGCTGGGCGCAGTTCCTCGCGATGCTGGAGTACAAGGCGCAGCGGTACGCCCGCGTCTTTGTGAAGGTCGGCCGGTTCGAGCCCACCAGTCAGGTGTGCTCGGTCTGCGGGGTCAAGGACGGGCCCAAACCCCTGCACGTGCGTACCTGGACGTGCACGCACTGCGGCACGGTCCACGACCGGGACCACAACGCCGCCAAGAACGTCAAACAGGCCGCCGGACTGGCGGTGACAGCCTGTCGAGCGCAGGTAAGACCGGAACTCGTTCCGGCATAGCGCGAAGAAGCAGGAAGCCACGGAATCCACACCGGAGCTCGTGCCGCGCAGCGGCACAGCACCCGGTGAGGAAGGCCAGAATCTCCCTGCTTCAGCAGGGAGAGCAAGTCAAGTGGGTGAGTACTGCACCTCGTCGCTCGACATGGCAGGCATCTCCGTCACACTGGTCCGGCTGGACGACGAGATCTCCGAGCTGCTCGCCGCCCCCGCCGAGATCCCGATCCGCGTCTTCTGAGGAAACGACGACATTCCTCGCCCGGAGGATCGGGGGCTGACCTCCCGTCTCAGGAGGTCAAGACGTTCGGCCCGGTCAGCCGAGGCACACCAGGAGCAGGCAGATGTGTGAAGGCGAAGTCGTTGTATGCGTGGGGCTCGTCTGAGGTGTGCCCGGGGCCGCCACGGCAGGCGCGGACGTCTCCTGCGCCGGTGTACTGGTGTGGTCGGGCACCGTTCCGATGGAGGAGGGGGAGGCGGCCAGAGGCTGCGGGGTCGCCGACGCCGCCGTCGGATGCGGAGAGGCAGCGGCGAACGGCTGAGCGCTCGTCGGCGTGACGTGGGACGGGGCGGCGGCGGACTGCCGGCGTGCAGGGTCGGTCCTGGGCGACTGCGCGGGGGGAGTGTGCGAAGACACGTGGGTTTCAGGCTGTGTCGACGACGGGCGGGGCTGCTCGGCCGCCTGTTCGTCCGCGGTGCCCATGGTCTCGACGTCCGGCGCTGTCGCCGCCTGTGCTCGGTCGCCGGAGTTCCGGTCCATCGAGGCGACGGTCAGGCCGCCTCCGACGAGTGCGACGGCAGTCGCGACCACGGCCCGGCGCTGGTTCTTCTTCCAGCGGGCCAGCTGGCGCCGCCGCGCCGCCCGCCCCTGCGGTGCGGGCGGCGTGCCCTCGAGGTCGCCGTACGGATCGGTCTGCGAGGCCTCCTCCAGATCGGCCTGGACCGCTGCCTCGTCATCAAGACGGTGGTCGTGCCACGCCTCCGAGGCTGTGTACTCCCACGGCACCGATGCGCTCACCGCCGTGCCCGTCGGCGCCATGCCGACCCGGGTCGGGACGATGCCACGGTCGGCGCCGGCCGGTGCGATGTCCGGAGCGTAGGCGCCGCACCCGGGACATACCAGGGCGCCATTGAGATGCCGCCGACACGAGGAGCAGTAGTCCATTTGCGGTCTTCCTGAGTTGACATGCCGTCGGCCCGCCGGGCCTGGTCGCGTTCGTACGTGGGATCGAACAGCCAGCAACGCTAACGAGGCTTTCGAAAGCCTGTGTGCAGTCCGTGTGGCGCTGTTGTGCGGATTCCCCGGGCCCGGCCCACGAGAACGCGTCGGCCGTCCCGGGGCAGGCCCGGGGCGGCCGATGAGTTCCTGGATGTCAGCTGGATGTCAGAGCGACGTCATGACGTGCTTGATCCGGGTGTAGTCCTCGAAGCCGTACGCGGAGAGGTCCTTGCCGTAGCCGGACTTCTTGAAGCCGCCGTGCGGCATCTCGGCGACGAGGGCCATGTGGGTGTTGATCCACACACAGCCGAAGTCGAGGTTCTTCGACATCCGCATCGCCCGCGCGTGGTCCTTGGTCCACACCGAGGAGGCCAGTGCGTAGTCGACACCGTTGGCGTACCGCACGGCCTGGGCCTCGTCCGTGAACGACTGGACGGTCATGACCGGGCCGAAGACCTCGTTCTGGATGATCTCGTCGTCCTGCTTGAGGCCGGAGACCACGGTCGGGGCGTAGAAGTAGCCCTTCTCGCCGACCCGGTGGCCGCCCGCCTCGATCGTGGCGTGCTCGGGGAGGCGCTCGATGAAGCCGCTGACCTGGGCGAGCTGGTTCGCGTTGTTGAGCGGTCCGTACAGCACGTCCTCGTCGTCCGGCTGCCCGGTCCTGGTGTCGGCCGCTGCCTTGGCGAGGGCGGCGACGAACTCGTCGTGGACCGACTCGTGGACCAGGACGCGGGTCGCGGCCGTGCAGTCCTGACCGGCGTTGAAGAAGCCGCCGACCACCAGGTCCTCGACCGCCTTCGTCAGGTCGGCGTCCTCGAAGATCACAGCGGGGGCCTTGCCGCCGAGCTCCAGGTGGACCCGCTTGACGTCCTTGGCCGCGCTCTGGGCGACCTGGATGCCGGCGCGTACCGAACCGGTGATGGAGGCCATCGCGGGGGTCGGGTGCTCCACCATCAGGCGGCCGGTCTCACGGTCGCCGCAGATCACGTTGAAGATTCCGCGGGGCAGTGCCAGCTCCTCCAGGACACCGCCGATGATCTCGGCGATCAGCACCGTGGAGGCCGGGGTGGTGTCCGAGGGCTTGAGGACCACCGCGTTGCCCGCCGCGAGCGCCGGGGCGAACTTCCACACCGCCATCAGCAGGGGGTAGTTCCAGGGCGCCACCTGCGCGCACACACCGACCGGCTCGCGACGGATGATGGAGGTCATCCCCTCCATGTACTCGCCGGCCGCGCGGCCCTCCAGCATGCGGGCCGCGCCCGCGAAGAAGCGGACCTGGTCGATGGCGGGGGCGAGTTCCTCGCTGCGGGTGAGGTGGAGCGGCTTGCCGGTGTCCCGGCTCTCCGCGGCGACCAGTTCGTCGGCCCGTGCCTCCATCGCGTCGGCGATCTTCAACAGCGCGCGCTGCCGCACGGACGGCGTGGTGTCGCGCCAGACGGGGAACGCCGCGGCCGCGGCGGCCATCGCCGCGTCGACGTCCGCCGCCCCCGAGAGCGGGGAGGTCGCGTAGATGTCACCAGTGGTGGGGTCCACCACATCGAGCGTGCGGCCGTCCGAGGCGTCCGCGAACGCACCGTCGATGTAATTGCGGAAGGTGGTGCTCATGAACGTCTCTCCTGGTCAGGCGGCGGTACGGGCGGACAGGTGCTCGTGGACGGCGACCCAGCCGCCGTCGGCGCGGGTGAAGACGATGGTCTCCCGCTCGTGGACCGTTTCCTCGCCGGCGTTGGTGGCGACCCGGGTCTCGACGTCGTGACTGAATACGGCGGTGTCGCCGAAGTGCTGGATCAGCTGTGCCGACGAGGTGCAGCCGAGGATGCGGAAGCCGTCCTGTTCCACCCACTGCTGCCAGAGCGCGCGGTACTCGGCCGTGGAGCCGAGGCGCTGCGGGGTGGTGTGGAAGATGAAGGTCGCGTCGGGGGCGAAGGCGTCGAAGTAGTCGTCGAGGCGGCCCTCGGCGAAGGCGGCGACAAGCGCGGCCGCGGCGGTCCGGACTTCCTGGACGGTGGTGGTGCTCATGCACGGCTCCTGGTCACGGGCGTTCGGCGGCGGGGCCGGAACGGCGGGCGTTCGGTTACGGGGGAGTGAGGCCTCAGTGGGCCGCGGCGGGTTCGGGGACGATCTCCTCGGTATCGCCGGTGATCGGCGGCACCGGGGCGTCCGACGCCCGGACGAAGCGGGGTCCGGCCGGTCCGTACACGGCGCGCGGCTCGGGGAAGAGAGTGAGCAGGGCGAGGTAGAGCACGACCGCGAGGGCGAGGCCGACCGGCAGCGAGATGTCCGTACCGCCCGCGAGATTGCCCAGCGGGCCGACGAACTGGCCGGGCAGGTTGGTGAAGAGGAGCGCCACGACGGCGGAGACGAGCCAGGTGGACATGCCGCGCCAGTTCCAGCCGTGCGTGAACCAGTAGCGGCCCCCGCGCTGGCGGCGGTTGAAGACCTGCAGCGCGTCCGCGTCGTACCAGCCGCGTCGGGTGACATAGCCGAGCGTCATGACGATCATCCACGGTGCCGTGCACGTGATGATCAGCGTGGCGAAGGTGGAGATGGACTGCGCGAGGTTGAGCGCGAAGCGGCCGGCGAAGATGAACGCGATGGACAGGGCGCCGATGAAGAAGGTGGCCTGGACGCGGCTGAAGCGTGTGAAGACGCTGGAGAAGTCGAGCCCCGTGCCGTACAGGGACGTCGTGCCGGTGGAGAGGCCGCCGATCAGGGCGATCAGGCAGAGCGGCAGGAAGTACCAGCCGGGTGAGATCGCGAGCAGTCCGCCCACATAGTTCGGGGCGGCCGGGTCGACGTACTTCGCGGCCTTCGACGCGATGATCGACGCGGTGGCCAGGCCGAAGAGGAACGGAAGCAGGGTCGCGATCTGGGCGAGGAACGCGGCCCCCATCACCCGGCGGCGCGGAGTCCCGGCCGGGATGTAGCGGGACCAGTCGCCGAGGAACGCGCCGAAGGAGACCGGGTTGGAGAGCACGATCAGCGCGGCGCCGATGAACGACGGCCAGAACAGCGGGTCGGCGGTGGAGGCGAAGGTTCCCGCGTAACCGGGGTCGAAGTCGCCCGCGAAGGCGAAGGCGCCGAGCACGAAGAGGGCCGATGCCGCCAGCACCGCGATCTTGTTGACCAGCAGCATGAACCGGAAACCATAGACGCAGACGACGAGCACGAGCCCGGCGAAGATCGCGTACGCGACGCCGTAGGTGACGTCCGACTCGGGGACGTGCACGAGCCGGTGCGCGCCGCCGACGAGCGCGTCCCCCGAGGACCACACCGAGATCGAGAAGAACGCGACGGCGGTGAGCAGGGACAGGAACGAGCCGACGACCCGGCCGTGCACGCCCAGGTGCGCGGAGGAGGAGACGGCGTTGTTCGTGCCGTTGGCAGGGCCGAACAGCGCCATCGGGGCCAGCAGCAGCGCACCCGCCACGAGGCCGAGCACGGTCGCCGCGAGCCCCTGCCAGAAGGAGAGCCCGAAGAGGATCGGGAAGGCGCCCAGCACACAGGTCGCGAAGGTGTTGGCACCGCCGAAGGCGAGCCGGAACAGATCGATCGGGCGGGCCGTGCGGTCCTCGTCCGGGATCCGCTCGACACCATAGGTCTCGATTTCGGTGATCGAGCTCGTCACGCGCGCTCCACCTTCCGTTCATACAGGAGGGACGGTTTCACAGTGTGTGGCCCATGGCTGACCAGCGACAATTGTGTCCATCACGGAGACGTACGCTGTTTTGTGTGGCCAGCAACAAACTCACCGTCGGGGACCTGCTCTCCTTCCCGGCACTCCAGCTCTCCGTGAAGGCCGGCAGCGGCGGTCTGCACCGGTCCGTGTCCTGGGCGCACGCCAGCGAGCTCGCCGATCCGACGCCCTGGCTCCTGGGCGCCGAGGTGATCATGACGGCGGGCCTGGCGGTCCCCCGTACCGCGGCCGGACAGCGTGCCTATCTGGAGCGGCTGGACGACGCCGGGGTATCCGCTCTCGCGCTCTCCGCGCAGCTGCACATGCCCCCGCTGCACGACGCGTTCTTCCAGGCGGCGGAGGAGCGGGGCTTCCCGGTCCTCGAAGTGCCGCTCGCCGTCCCGTTCATCGCCGTCGCCCAGGAGATCGCCGCCGCGGCCCAGGAGGACGCCCGGCACCGGCTGGGCGCGCAGCTCCAGGTCTTCGGCGCGCTGCGCTGGCTGGTCGCCGAGGACCTCGACACGCCGACACTTCTGCGCCGTCTCGAAGGCCTGTCGGGCTACGACGTCTACCTCTGCACACCGCAGGGCCGCCCCCTCCTGCCCGGCGTTCCCGTACCGGATCCCGCTGTCCTGCCCGCTTCCGTCGACGCTCCACCGACGATCCCCGGCGGATTCGTCCTCCCGGTGCCCGCGCCCGGGGGCCCGGCGGGCTTTCTCGTCGCATACGAGCGCCAGGGCGCCCAGCCCGCGGGACTCGCCGTCGTCCAGCACATCGCCACCGTGGCGGCGCTGCGGCTGGCGATGGTACGCAATGAACGCGAGACGCTGCGCCGCGAGGGCGCGGAGACGCTGGCCGAACTGCTGCAGGAGGTGCTCGACCCGGAGGCGGCGCGCCGCCGGCTCGCCCGGCACGCGATCGAGGGCGACACCGTACTCCTCGTAGTGCGCCACACCACCGACGAGGCGCTGCTGCGCTGTCTGGAGGACCGACCCCATCTGCTGCTCACCCGGGGCGAGGACCGCTACGTCCTGGGGGCACCGGAACTGGCAGCGGCCATCGGTGAGCTCCCGGCCGTCGCGGCCGGGATCAGCCGCCCGTTCCTGCCGGGCGCCGCACTGAAGGTCGCCCAGCGCGAGGCGCTCTGGGCGGTCTCCAAGGCCGTGGAGTCGGGCCGCCCCGTCGTCCGGTACGGCGACGACTCGACGGGCCGGTGGCTGCCCGACGACCCCGCTGTCCTGACCGCGCTGGTCGAGCACGTGCTCGGCGAGGTCCTGCGCTACGACGAGGCCCATGACTCGCAGCTGCTGGTCTCCGCCCGCACCTGGATGGAGCGCGACCGTCGTACCGAGACGGCTGCGGCCGCGCTCCACATCCACCCCAACACCCTCGCCTACCGGCTGCGCCGCTTCGGCGCCCTCGCCGATCGTGACCTGACGTCGACGGGAGCCCTGGCCGAGGTCTGGCTGGCGATCCAGGCAGCGGGGGCGCTGGGCCTCACCGACTGAGCGGGTCAGTGGCGGGCGGGGAGGGCTGCGTGGGTGGGGACGGAGGCGGTGCCGAGGTGACGGCATAGCGCCAGAACGGTCGCACGAGCAGTGCCCCGACGATGACGACGATCATGCAGAGCAGTGAGCTGCCCGTCCATGCGAGGCCGAGACCGGTGGCGGAGGCCATGGCGCCGGCGCGCAGGTCTCCGAGGCGGGGCCCGCCGGCGACGACGACGGTGAAGACGCCTTGCAGACGGCCGCGCATGGCGTCAGGCGCGTAGGTCTGCAGAATCGTCTCGCGGTAGACCGCGCTGACGAGGTCCGCCGCTCCGGCAGCGGCCAGTAGGGCCGCGACGGCGAGGAGGTGGTGGACGGTGCCCGCGAGGGCGATGGCCGCCGCCCAGGCCGCCACGGCGGCGGCCAGTGCCCGGCCTTGGCGGCGCACGCGTCCGATCCATCCGCTGAAGAGCCCCGCTACGACCGACCCGACGGCGATGGCCGAGTACAGCAGCCCCACTTCTCCGCCGAAGCGCACCTGTGCCGCTTCCGGGAACAGGGCGGTCGGCATGGCCAACGTCATCGCCGCGATGTCGACCGCGAAGGACATCCACAGCACGGGGGCGGCAGCGATGAACCGCAGCCCGTCGAAGACCGAGCGCAGCCCACCGGTCCGGGCCCCCGATCCGGTCGGCATGATCGGGGGCAGGTGAACGGCCGAGTACAGCAGGAGAGAGAACAGCAGGGCGTCGGCGCCGTAGGCCCAGCAGTAGCCGTTCGGCAGTGAGATCAGGATGCCCGCCACAAGCGGCCCGGCGACCTGCCCGACGTTGCCGGCGGTGAAGTACAGCGTGTTCGCGGCGGGTACCAGGGGTGTCGGAACGATGCGGGGAATGATCGCGCCCCGGGCGGCGGACGATACGGCGAAGGCGCCGGCCTGGACGGCGACGAGGGCGAGAATGAGGGGAACCGAGCGCAGATCGGTGATTGCCTGAAGCAGCAGGGCGAGTGTGGTCACCCAGGTGAGGCATGCCGACGCCAGGTACAGCGCACGGCGGTCGAACCGGTCGGCGATGGCACCGCCGTACAGACCGAAGACCACGAGCGGCACGAGGCCGGCCAGTCCCGTCAGCCCCACGGCCAGCGACGACCGCGACAGCGCGTAGATCTGTACCGGGATGGTGACGCCGGTGACCATGGTCCCGACGTAGGCCGCGCTCTGCCCGATCAGCAGGCGCCGGAAGACGGGGTGCGCCAGCGGGCGCGTGTCGAGGGTGACGCCGCGCAGACCGGAGGCCAGCCGGGCCTTCAGTGCGGGTGGGGCGACGGGGGGAAGATCACGCGGAGTGTCGGATGTTGTGGGCATGGTCATCACGCTGGCAGGACCGCACGGTGCGCCGCTTCCGATATTCTGCCGTCGTATGTCGGAAAACGGTCAGGCGCAGAAGGCGGCGGCGGAACCCAGGGACAGCACCCATGCCCACCTCGCGGGTGAGGTCATCGGCCGCCACCAGCATGGCTATCACCAGCTTCTCTACGTCAGCGCCGGTGTGGTGGCCGTGCAGACGGGCGAGGCGTCCTGGGTGGCGTCCAGCGCACGCGCCGTGTGGATTCCGGCGGGCACCTGGCATCAGCACCGGGTACACGGGCACAGCTCCGTGCACACGCTCGGCTTCGCCGCCCACGACGTCCTGCTGAGGTCCGAGGCGCCGGTCGTCGTGGTCGTGGACGCCCTGGTGCGTGAACTGATCATCGCGTGCAGTGAACCGTCCCTCCCGCAGCAGGAGGCACGCCGCCTGCGCGCCGTCCTGCGGGACCGGCTGCGGCGAGCCCTCGTAGAGCCATTGACGCTGCCCACCCCCAACAACCCCCTGCTGCGGCAGGCATGCGCGCTGGTGACCGACGATCTGCGGCAACCGCGGACCGTCGCCTGGCTCGCACGGCGCATCGGCGTGAGCGAGCGCACCCTGGCCCGGCTGTTCAGGACCGAGTTCGGCATGACGTATCCGCAATGGCGGACCAACATCCGGGTCTTTCACGCCATGGTGCTGCTGGCGGAAGGAGCAAGCGTCAGCGAAACGGGACGCCAGTGCGGATGGGCCACGACCAGTGCGTTCATCGACACGTTCGGCCGCACCATGGGCCAGACACCGGGAAGTTATCGCATCGGATCCGGTGGGTAGGGCCACAGGCCGACCACAAGAGATGGATACGACCGAAGCGGCAGCCGGCATGGCCAAAACGGCCCTTGAGGCCCCGGCCGGGCGGCGGTTACCCCGGGCGGCGCTGCTGGTCGGCGTCGGCGTCGGCGGCGTGCGGCCTTCGGTGTCGATGCCGGGCGCCGTACTGGACAACGCCAGAGGTGGCGGGCCGTACGAGAGCACGCCGAACCGGCTCGGCTCGGCCCCGCCGTCCATCTCACCGTCGGCGGGCGGCACGAGCGCGTCGCTGCCGTCACCGGCCAAGGGATCCGCCGCGGACGGCGGTCCCGCCACTCGCACTGGTTCAGCGGTCCGTCTCCCCGGCCGCAGGCTCCGGCCCCATCACCGACTACTCCGTCTGCGCAGCCCCCGGAACCGTCACTCTCCGGGCGACCTTCAACACCTCGCAGAGCCACTTCCACGCCCCGGTGATCACCTTCAGCCCGGCAGTAGAAGTCGATCGGAGGACCATCAGCGCGTCACAGGTGCTCCGGCAGTACTCGACTTCGCCCGCGCCGCCGCTATGGGCTTCGGCGCGGTGGGTTCGGGCAGAGTGCGGAACAACAGCCAGCTCAGAGCGGGCATCAGGATGAGTGGTGTCAGGGCGATACGCAGGGAGGTCGCGTCGGCGACGGTGCCGATGAGGGGGCTGACCAGGCCGCCGATGCTGACGGTCAGCCCGAGGGTGATCCCGCTGGCGATGCCGACGCGCGTGGGCAGGTAGTCCTGGCCGAGGGTGACCTGCAGGGAGAAGGGCACGTACAGGCCGGCGGAGGTCAGCGCCACGAACCCGTAGATCGCGGGGCCGGGTACGAACACGATCCCCGCGACGGCGACGACTGTGACGAGGTACGACCAGCGGGCGACCGCGACCCGGTCCCAGCGGTTGGCCAGACTGCCGCCCAGCACGGAGCCGATCGCGCCGCCGAGATAGAGCACGAACAGCGCCGTAGTGCCGACGGCCGTACCGCCTCCCAGACGTTGCCGGGCGTAGAGCGAGATGAATGTGCTCAGGCCGACGAAGACGACGGACCGGCAGACCACGGCGAGCGACAGCTTCACGAACGAGACCGTGTCGTCGGCGCCCGCCGCAACTGCGGTGCCCGAGCCGCCGTGTCCCGTCCTCTCCAGTGCGCGAAGGACGGGCAGGCACAGCACGCTCCCGGCGAGGGCCGGCAGCACGAGCAGTGGCGACAGGCGCAGCCCGCCGGAGGCGACGACGGCGGTGACCATGAGCGGCGCGGCGGCGAAGCCGAGGTTGCCACCGAGGGAGAACCAGCCCATCGCGCTGTGGCTGCCCTCGCTGACGAGCCGCGCGACGCGGGCGGACTCGGGATGGTAGGCGGCGACCCCGACGCCGGACACGGCCACGAACACCAGCGTCAGGGCGTAGGAACCACTCAGGCCGCTCAGGGCGATCCCCAGTCCGCCGAGGATCGTACTCACCGGCAACAGCCAGGGCATCGCCCAGCGGTCGGCGAGCATGCCGAACAGCGGTTGGGCCACCGAGGACAGCAGGGACGCGGCGAGCACGATGCCCGAGACCGCGGCGTAGTTGTAGGCGCGCTCGGCGATGAAGAACGGGACCAGCGAGGCGACCGCGCCCTGGTAGACGTCGACGCAGGCATGGCCGACCGACAGCTTGATGATCGATTGATTCCTTGGCACATCGCCATGGTCATCGCCGCACATCGTGGCGCGCTTCCGATAAACTGCCATACAATGACAGAAATCCGCCACGACCCCGTAGCGCCGACCCGCACCCAGTGGCTGGCGTCCGGAGCCGCCATCGACGCCCACCGCCATGACGACCACCAGATCGTCTATGCGGGCCGCGGAGTGCTGGCCGTGACGACCAGTGCCGGTTCGTGGATCGCGCCGGGCACTCGCGCCATCTGGATACCGGCCGGCACCGTCCATGCCCACCAGGCCCACGGCGAACTCGAACTGCACCTGGTCGGCCTGCCCGCGAGTGACAACCCGCTCGGCCTGGACGAGCCGACCGTGCTGACCGTCGGGCCCCTCCTCCGGGAACTCATCCTCGCCTACACGCACACTCCGCACGACGACAGCCCCGAACGCGGGCGGCTACGAGCCGTGTTGCTCGACCAGGTGCGGGCCTCACCCCAGCAGCCCCTGCACCTGCCCACCCCGACCGCCCCTCAGCTGAGGGCGGTGTGCGAGATCCTGCGCGCGAATCCGGCCGACGACCGCACCCTCGCCGCACTGGGCAGGCAGGTCGGATCCAGCGACCGCACCCTCTCCCGCCTCTTCAAAGCCGATCTCGGCATGACCTTCCCGCAGTGGCGCACCCAACTGCGCCTGTACCAAGCCTTGGTCCTGCTTGCCGAGAGCATCCCGGTGACCACCGTGGCACACATGTGTGGCTGGTCGTCGGCCAGTGCGTTCATCGATGTCTTCCGCCGTACCTTCGGACACACTCCAGGAACACATCAGCCTCGCCGGCAGACCGGTTCCTGCACCACCGACGCCTCGCCCGCGAACGCCGCTCAGGCGCTGACCGGATCGGACCGCCTCGGGTCGGTACGGCGGCGCCGCTCCTCGAACGAGGCGAAGACCGCCGAAACGCCGTAGACGATGCTGAACAGCCCGAAGACGGTGGCGAGTGAGACCGCGCCGATGTCCGGACGGACGAACAGCACGAAAGCAAACGCGATCGACACCAGGCCGGTCAGCAGGAACAAGGCCCGCTCGCCCGCCTTCTCGCCGCGCTGGAACGCCAGGACGATCTCCATGACACCGGTCGTCAGTGCCCACGCGGCGATCCAGATCGTGAGCGCGAGAGCCGTGATGCCGGGCCAGGCCAGCGCGATCACGCCGGCCGCCAACGAGAGCAGGGTGAGCAGCAGCCAGCCCAAGACGGGCCCCACCCTGTCGCCGGCGAAAGCAAGGGCAGCGTCCGTCGCCGCACTCATGAACGCGTAGACGGCGAAGAGGACGACGAAGGCGCCGACGGTGATGCCGGGCCATGAGACGGAGACGATGCCGATGACGACGGCGAGCAGGCCGCGCCAGAGGAGTGCGTTGGGCGAACTGAGCATGGTGACCTTCCAGATACGAGGGAGGCGCCTCGTTCCTGACACGAAGCGGGGACTGCACGGTGCGCTGCCCGACCTCGTCCGAGGCCGTGGCGTTCGCCATGAACGCTGGAGTCGTGGCTCTCCGTCGAGATCTGTCATGCGACTGCTTCAGCTACTTCACCCTTGGCCTGCTCACGACCGGCGAGGGTGTGTCGGAAGCGAGGACGCCGCCGTCCGTACCCCGGCGAAATGACGGGTCGCTACAACGTTGCGCCGATGCAGTGCATCAGGCCGGGGGTCGTCTCCCAACCCATGAGGCGGATCACTCTGTGTGCGCCGGGCGGCGTGGCGTGTAGCAGCAGACGGCGGCCGTCGCGGCTGAGCGTCCTCGCAACGGACGTCATCATGCGGATTCCGGCGACGTCGATGAACGTGATGTGCGTGAGATCAACGTGCAGATCACCACTGCCGAACTGGACCGCCTCGTCCAGAGCCGCGGCCAGCAGCTCCCGGGAGCAAAGGTCTATTTCTCCTTCGAACCGCAGCCCTGACGGGCAGGTCGTCGAGATGACACGTAGGAGTGGGTCATCCCGTAGCAGGCGTTCGAGGGTCGGAGCAGCCGCAAGGACGACGGACGACGGACGGAGCGGTCGACGATCGGTCATGGAGAGCCCGTTCATGCTTGTTGGGAGCGCACCACCGTGGCTGCCTCAGGAGAGCCGCCAACGGGGAAGGCGCGGAACGATGAGAGCACCATGTCGAACAGCAGCCGGCTGGGGCTTCTGTAAAGTGACTGACCGCCGTACCACGCACGGGATTGTCGGCGAACTTCGCCGAGTGGACTGAACGGCTTCTGGCAGTACGTGCATTGCCGGCCATGGAGCCTGGTCGTGCAACCGCCCTTCGGGCCGTCCGGGCGCCGGACAGCGGGTTGGTTCCTTGGCGCGGAGGAACACCACCGTACCCAGTACGGTGTGCCGCGAGGACGGGGACGATCATCAGTGAGCGTGTGTCGTGCTCACGGATCGTCCGCGCCCGCGCGGGGTCATCGGCGGGTCAAGTGCCTGGAGCGGCGTCAACCGTCAGGGAGTTCCCGCAGGGAAAGCTGCTCGGTCATCGCATGCTCACTGCTTTCGTGCGGGCTCGATGGCGAGGGACGGTGCGGATACCGCCTGCAGCACCTTGATCTGAGCCTCGTCGCGTGCGCCCTCCAGTTCCTCGATGCTCGCACCGAAACTGGCTTGTCCGGAGAGGAGTTGGACCGTTGACTCGTCGAGTACCGGGGTACCGAGATCCCGCCAGAGGCTCTCGAGGCCGGGGCCGAGGTGTTCGAGGAAGTGGGGCAGGCCGCCGGAGCCGCCACCGAGGTGGAAACCGCGGAACGGACCGGCGACAGCCCAGCGCAGGCCGACGGAGGAGGTCACGATGGTGTCGAGTTCCGACTCGGTCACCACGCCCTGTACGACAAGGTTGACGGCCTCGCGAAACAGCGCCGCCTGCAGCCGGTTGGCGGCGAATCCCGGCACCTCCTTGCGCAGGACCTGCGGCTTCTTGCCGAGCGACGTGTAGAAGGCGACAGCGCGCTCGACCACCTCCTGACTGGTCTTCTCGCCCGGGACGACCTCTACCAGCGGGATGAGGTGCGGCGGATTGAACGGGTGCCCGATGACGAGTCGTTCGGGCTCCCGCAGCGCTTGTGCGATGTCGGTGGCGCGAATGCCCGAGGTGGAGCTGAGCAGCAGGGCGTCGGGACGTGCGGCGTGCTCGATCCGGGCGAAGAGGTCTTGTTTGACGTCCAGGCGCTCGGGGCCGTTCTCCTGCACGACGTCCGCGTCCGCGACCGCCTTGCCGAGATCGGCTTCGAAGCGCAGGTTGCGGTCGAGGTCGGCGGTGGGAAGTCCGAGTGCGCGAAGGGTGGGGATGGCCCGCTGAAGTTGGTCGTGTACCTGCCGATCCATGTCGGGCAGGGGGTCGGTGACGGTGACGGTCAGGCCCTTGGCGAGGAACAGGGCGGTCCATGAGGAACCGATGACCCCGGCCCCGACCACGGTGACGCGCCGATGGGCGTCCAGAGTGCCGTGGGTGGTGACGTGCTTTTCGTTCATGATGGCTTTTCCTGGGTATGCGGGCCGGAGGACTTCAACCGGCCAAGGGGACGTACCGGGTGATGGTGTGTCAGGAGTGATGTCGGCTCAGGTGTGTGCCGGCTGCGTACCGCCGGTGTCCTTGAGGACGCGACGCTCCTGGAAGGACGCGACGGTGCCCGCGGTGCCGTAGAAGATGCTGAACAGCCCGAAGACGCTGGCCAGCGAGACCGCGCCGATGTCCGGCCGGACGAAGAGCACGAAGGCCAGCGCGACCGACACGAGACCGGTCAGCACGAACAGCGCCCGCTCGCCCGGCTTTTCCCCGCGCTGGAATGCCAGGGCGATCTCCATGGCGCCCGTAGTCAGCGCCCACGCGCCGATCCAGATCGTCAGAGCCAGGGCCGTGATGCCGGGCCACGCCAGCGCGACCACACCGGCGACGACCGACAGCAGGGCGAGCAGCAGCCAGCCGAAGACCGGGCCCACCCGGTCGCTGCTGAAGGCTCGCGCGCTGTCCGTCGCCGCGCCGATGAACGCGTAGACGGCGAACAGAATGACGAATGCGCCGATGGTGATGCCGGGCCATGCCACGGCGACCACTCCGACGGCGATCGCCAGCAGGCTGCGCCAGAGCAGTGCGTTGGGCGAGTTGAGCATCGTGATCTCCCAGGGTGAGGGTGTTGTCTCGTTCCTGACAGGAAGCGAGGGAGAGGCGAGGCATGCGTGCCGGTGCGCCCGACCTTGCTCGAGGTCGCCTTCTCCCCGTCGGACGCTAGGCGGGCCGGCCCGGATGGGGATCCGTCATCCGACTGCGGTCCCTACCTCGGCACTGCGTGCCGGCAGGCGGACCGGACCATGAGCGCGTGGCGGCCAACTGTTACGGGACGCAATGCAGTCATGTGACGGATGCGCGAACCACGTTCCGGAGACAGCATTCGGTGCCGCCCGAGTGGGGGAGGAGGCTTGGAGGGGGGTGCGGGTGCCGCATCCTGGCTTTCGGCCCGTCGACGAGGAGCCGCGTGATCAAAGTGATCGAAGACCATGGCAGCCAGTGGGCTTCGGACGCCGTTGGCGCGTCGGAAGGCTCCTCGGCGCCGGTGATCGATGTTCCGCCCCGACGGGCCGTCCGCCGGACGGCCGATCTGTGGCGGCTGCTGGTGTCGCTGGCCTCACTGGTGGTGACGGTGCTGCTGGCGGTCGCGACGCGCGATGTCGCCCGTGCGGTGCAGCAGGGACTGCTCAGCACGGCGACCGCGCTGCCTCCGGCTCTACGGGACGGTCTCGTGGGAACGGTGCAGGTGGTGGCCATGCTCGCGCCGATCGCCGCCGTGGCGGTGTGGTCCGTACGGCGGCGGGTCGACCCGGTTCTGCGGGTCGTGCCCGCGGCGGCGCTGGGCGCACTGGTCGCGTGGTCGCTCACGCACCTGGCGTTGGTGCGCAGCAGGCCGGACGCGTGGCCGGAGGTGCTGGTCGGCCGGGGCGGTCTGGTGCAGGCGGGCTGGCCGTCGGCCGTGTACCTGGCGGCCTGCGCGGCGGCGGCCTGCGCGGCGGGCCCATGGCTCGGGGCGCGTCGGCGGCGGGCGCTGTGGACGCTGACCTTCGCGTGTGCCGTGTTGAGCGTCGCTGCCGCGGGGATCGTGCCGCTGGACGCCGTCGCCGCACTCGCCGTGGGCGGCGCGGCCGGGTCGGCCGTGCTGCTGCTGGCCGGGGCTCCGGCCGACCGCCCCGCGGCGCAGGCGGTCGCCGACGCCCTCGTCGTCTCCGGAGTCCCGGTGGCCACCCTGCGTGAGCTGCCCGCCGACGAGCAGAGGCCGGGGGAGGGGACCGTCTACCGAGCCGAGACCACCGCCGGCTCCCGGCTGGCGGTACGGGTGCTCGCCGCCGAGGACCACAACCGTGATCTGTTCCACCGGCTCGCCCGTCGGACGCTCCTGCGCCATCCGGCCGACGCGACCGCCCAGTCACCGCTCGGGGCGGCCGAGCACGAACTCCTCATGCTGGTCTTCGCGGCCCGCACCGGCGCCCGGGTGGACGAACCCGTCATGGCGTATCCGGTGGCCGGGGGCGGCGCGCTCGTGGCGACCGTCGAGAAGGACGCCCGTCCGCTGTCCGCGCTGACGGACGAGGAGATGACCGACCACGTCCTCATCGGGGTGTGGACGTCAGTGGCCCGCCTCCAGGACCACCGACTGGGACATGGGGCACTGCGCCCGGAGCACGTCCTCGTCGAACCGGGCGGTGAGAGCCGGCTCTCCGCGTTCGCGCGCGCCCAGCTCAATGCTCCGCCCGAGGTGCTCGGCAGCGACATCGCCGAGCTGCTGGCCACGACCGCGGTACGGATCGGCTCCCAGCGTGCCACCGCGTGCGCACTGGCCGGCCTGGGACCGGCACTGCTGGCGACCGCCCTGCCCTACCTGCAGCCGCTCGCGCTGATGGGCCCTGCGCGGCGTGAGGTCGCCCGGTACGACCAGGCCCGCGCACGGGCGGCCAGGGAGAGCGCCCAGCGGCGAACACTGCGCGCAGGCGGTCGTCCCAGTCTGCTGCGAGATCTCTCCGACGAGGTCCAGACGGCCGGCGGCGCACAGCCGGTTCCGCTCGCGCATCTGGCTCGCTTCACCTGGAAGAGCGCCCTGGGCCTGGCGGGCGCGTTCCTGGTTCTCCACCTTGTGCTCCCGCAGTTGGCCAACGCTCCTGCGGCCGTCGACGCGCTGCGCGACGCGAACTGGTGGTGGGTACTCGCGGTGCTGCCCGTCACCTTCGTCTCGCAGGCGTTCTCGACCTGCCTGCAATGGGGCACCATCCCGGACAGGCTGCCGTTCGGCCCCACCTACCAAGTGCAGTTCGCCAGTTCGTTCCTGAACAGGATCACTCCGAGCAACGTGGGTGGCATGGCGCTCAATCTGCGCTACCTGCAGAAGACGGGGATCGAGACCGGGGCCGCCACGGCCTCCGTCGGGTTGCAGAGCCTGGCCGGTGCGGTCTCCAACGCCGTCGTCGCCGCTGTCTTCTTCGCCTGGGCGGGACGGCGCCACTCCGGAGTGCATCTGGACCTGCCCGCGAGCCGGTATCTGCTGTGGGCCGTCGCCCTGGCGCTCGCCGCCGGGGGCCTGCTCGCCTTCACCCCGCCCGGCCGTCGCTTCCTGCACGACAAGGTATGGCCGTTCCTGCGTGCGGCCGGGTCGACCGTCACCGGGATCGCGGCCCAACCGGCCAAGGTCGTCATGGGCGTCACCGGCGCTCTCGGCCTGCCCCTCATCCAGATCGTCGGTCTGGCCATGAGCCTCCACGCGCTGGGCGGCGACCTTCCCTTCATCCAGGTCGGTGCCGTGTACATGGCAGCCCGCCTGATCGCCAACGCGGCTCCCGTGCCGGGCGGTCTCGGCGCGCTGGAGGCCGGACTCATCGCCGGTCTGACGACGCTCGGCGTGGCGGCCGGGGCGGCCACGTCGGCCGTGCTCGTGTACCGGCTGCTCACGTTCTGGCTGAACGTCCCGCTGGGCGCCCTGGCCCTGAGCGTGGTGAGGCGGCGAGGCTACGTCTGACGTGTGGGTTCGGCGATGGGTGCCGACGCGGCGTTCAGGGCGCACCCGCGCGTCGTACGCTGCGTGGTCTCGGTATCGACGCTTTGTGGTTCTGGGTCCCGTCACATGACTCAAGCCCTGCCGCCGTGGTTCACCTACGATCCAGCTGAGAAGGCGTGACGCCTACCGGAAGACTGGGGAGACGCGTGTACGAGGCCGGGCTCCTTGGCCGCGATGAGCAGTTGAGAGTCCTGCAGGAACTGATGGGAAGGCTGCCCGATGCCGGTGGCGCCATGGCACTGGAGGGCGGCCCGGGCGTCGGCAAGTCCGCGTTGTTGCGGGCCGCGGCCGATCGCGCCCGGAGGATGGGATGGCAGACGCTGGAGGTTGCCGGGCGCTCCGGTGACACCCCCTTCAGCGGTCTACGCGAGTTGTTGGGGCCGGTCCTCGACACGGCGGACGCCCTGCCCGCGGATCAGGGCGGGATCCTGCGTACGGCCCTCCAGATCGGTTCCGGGCCACCGCCGGAGACCTCAAAGGTGGCCCTGGCCGCTTTCAACCTGATCACCACGAGGGCGGCCGAGCAGCCCATGGTGCTGATCGCCGACGATCTGCAGTGGCTCGACAGGCCCACCCGAGACGTATTGGCGTTCATGGCGCGCAGGGCGAGCGACAACCCGATCGTCGTCCTCGTTGCACTCCGCAGAGGGCGGAACATGCCGGATGTGGCCGTACTGGACGTGCCGGTGCTGGACGAGCCCTCGGCGCGACGGCTACTGGCCCGGCATGCGGCCATGCTGCCTCCTGCCGTTCGGGAGCGGATACTCGCGGAGGCGCTCGGCAACCCGCTCGCGCTGGTTGAACTCCCCGCAGCGTGGCGCCCGTCGGGGCCGCCGGGTTCGTGGGCCCACCTGCCGGTGAGCTCCGCCTTGGCGACGGCGTTCGCAGCCGGGCTCGGCGAGCTGCCGGCGCAGGCCAGGGACGCCCTGTTGGCCGCGGCCGTCGACCAGGTCGGAGACCTCGCGGAGATCCTGGCAGCCGCCTCGGTCCTGGCAGGGCGCGCCGTCTCGGTGGACTTTCTCGACCGCGCGGTCGAGGCCTCGTTGATACGAATCGACAGGACGACGCTGCGCTTCCTCCATCCGGTGGTCCGGTTCGCGGTGCTGGAGGCGGAGACCCCGGCCCGCCGGCAGGCCGCCAACGCCGCCATGGCGCGGGTACTGGCCGAGCACCCGGACCGGCGCACCTGGCATCGTGCCCAGTCCGTGAACGGCCCCGACGACGAGCTGGCGGACGAGCTGGCGGATGCTCACGCTTCCTTGCTCCGGCGTCACGGCGTCGTCGCGGCCATCTGGGCGTTCGAGCGGTCGGCGCAGCTCACCGCGGACTCCGCCACCCGGGGTCATCGGTTTCTGTGTGCGGCCGAGCATGCGTACGGTCTCGGCCGCACACGACTGACCCACTCCCTGATCGACGAGGCAGACCGTCAGGACCTCAGTGATGCGGACCGGGCGAAGGCCTGGCGGCTGCGGGACATCTCGGACGCTGACCCGCAGCCCGCTTCGGCCCGGACGCGCGTGCGGGACATCACCGAGCTGTCGGCAGGCGATCCCGACCTGGCTCTCGACGTGCTGCTGAGCGCGGCGCTCCGTGCTCACAGGACCGGTGCCGACCCCGCTCTGCGGGCCGGCATCGTCGCGGCCGCCGAGCAGCTGACCGGCACGAGCG
This sequence comes from Streptomyces sp. NPDC111656, assembly GCF_055656965.1. Lineage (NCBI taxonomy): Bacteria > Bacillati > Actinomycetota > Actinomycetes > Kitasatosporales > Streptomycetaceae > Streptomyces > Streptomyces sp. NPDC111656. The sequence goes on along the minus strand of NZ_JBVKCA010000017.1, from coordinate 105,928 downwards.
ACCCACGGCACATCGCGGCTCTGGCGCTGGCTGAACCCGTGCTCCGCGGTCGGGCGGTGGCCGACCGGCTGCCTTCGAACGAGACGGTGTGGTACCTCCCTGACGCCGACGGCCTCCGGCTGTTCGGCATGGCCGCGCACGCGATCGGTGATCCGGTCCGCGCGGTCGACCTGCTCGGCCGGGCGGAACCGATTCTGCGTGAGCAGGGCCGGCTCGGTCTGCTGTCGGAGACACTCCTCACCGAAGCTGCCGACCTGCTGCTGCTCGGGGACTGGCCGCGTGCCGCTCATCTCACCGAAGAAGCGCGCAGGATTCTCGCCGAGACTCGACAGCCGGCCCTGGTCGCCGCGCTCACCGGCACGGACGCGGTCGCCGCCGCACTGCGCGGGCAAGCCGAGATCGCCGTGGAGCTGGCCGACACCGTGGCAGCATGGCAGCGCGCCGATCTCGTCCCTACGCTACGGCTGGCCCGCGGCGTGGCGCGGCTCGGTGAGGGACGGTACACCGAGGCGTACGAAGAACTGAGGCCGCTCGTCGACCAGCCGCACGAGGGCCTGCGATGGCAGGGCTTCGCCGCGGTGATGCCGTTCGTCATGGCAGCGGATCGTGGCAGCAGCCGTCATGAAGCCGCGCACATACTTGCGGTCCTGGAGGAAGCGGCACGCGTGACTCCCGCCCCGCTGCTGCACGTCCAGCTGCCGTACGCGCGAGCCGTGCTGGCCGCCGACGCGGCGGCCGAGGAACTGTACATGGTCGCGTTGGGGCAGGACCTGGCCCGCTGGCCGCTGGTCAAGGCACGGACGGAACACGCCTACGGACAGTGGCTGCGGCGCCGTCGGCAGGCCACTCGCTCGCGCACGATGCTGCTCTCGGCACGGACCGCCTTCGAGCTCATCGGAGCCTCCGACTGGGCGGGCCGCAACGCTGCTCAAGCAGCTGACAACCCGCCGCCGTCCGTCACGGAGCTGTTGTCACCCCAGGAGACACTGATCGCCCGGCTGGCTGCGGAAGGGCTCTCCAACCGGGAGGTGGCGGAACGACTGCATCTGTCACACCGTACGGTCGCCGCCCATCTGTACAGAGCCTTTCCCAAGCTCGGAATCACCTCGCGCAGTGAGCTGGCGCCGCTGTTGAAACTGCCGGAGTCGGCCGCGCGCGACCACTGAACCTGCGCTCGCCGCACCGCAGGATGCGTGGGCGGGATCAGTCAAACGACGCAAGCCGCCGATGGTCCGGAGTGATTAGCGTGGAGGCTCCGGGGAGTTGGGAGGGAGCCATGGGCGCGGCGGTGCTGGTGGGAAGGGATCGGGAGATCGCTGTGCTGGCGAGGCTCCTCGAACGTACGCCGCCGAGCGGTGCGGTGCAGCTGATGCTCGGGGACCCGGGTATCGGCAAGTCGTCGCTGCTGCATGAGGCGGAGACCAGGGGGCGGGCCCGGGGTTTCCGGGTGCTTCGGCTGGCGGGTGTTGAGAGCGAGGCGAGCTTTCCCTTCGCTGGGTTGCATCAGATGGTCGATCCGGTGCTCGATCATGTCCCGCGGCTTCCGCGGCACGAGGGGGAGGCGTTGTTGGTGGCGTTCGGCCTGGTCGAGGGGCCGGCACCGGATCCGTTCCTGATCGCGCTGGCGGTTGTGGACCTGCTGGCGGCCGTGGCGGTCGACGGGCCGGTGCTGGTAGTGGCCGACGATGTGCAGTGGCTGGATCCGCAGTCGCATGAGGTGCTGACGTTCGTCGGACGGCGCGTGGCGGGACCCGTGGTGATCATCGCCGTGATGCGTCGTGGCCATACGGGCCCGTTCCTCCAGGCCGGCTTTCCGGAGCTGACCGTGGGCGGCGTGGACGACGATGCGGCAGCGCAGATCCTGTCCGCCCATGCTCCTGGCTTGACTCCGGCCGAGCAGCGGCGCATCCGGCGAGAAGCGCTCGGCAATCCGCTGGCGTTGCGCGAGTTGCCGATCGCGATGGCGGCCGTGCCTTCCGGTGGACTGCGTCCGCTGACCTTGTCCGACCGGCTGGAACACGCGTTCGCGGGGCGCGGGGCCGAACTGCCCCCGGCGACCCGGGACGCCTTGCTCGTCGCGGCCGTCGACCCGGCGGACGACCTCGCCGAAATCATCGCCGGGACCTCGGCCCTGCGCGGCGAACCGGTCACTCCTGAGGTGTTCGACCGGGCGCAGGCGGTAGGGCTGGTGACTGTGGAAGAGGGCCGGGTCGCCTTCCTGCATCCCCTGGTGCGTTCGGGAATCCTCCAGGCCGAAAGCCTGGCCCGGCACCAGTCGGCCCATCGGGGGCTGGCGGACGTACTGGAGGATGTGTACCGGCGGACCTGGCACCTCGCTGAGTCCATCGTGGGTCCCGACGACCGGATCGCCGACGCTCTGGAGGCCAATGCCGCGCAGGCGTTGAGCCGCGGCGCGGTGTTCTCGGCGATCAACGATCTCGAGCGGTCGGCCCAGCTGACGAGTTGGTCGGCGCTGCGCGGGCACCGGCTGCTGATGGCCGCCGGGCACGCCTTCGGAATGGGCCGGGAGGACGTCGTCCACGAGTTGCTGCAATCGGCCGCGAGGACCGACCTGACCGACCTGGACCGGGCGCGTATGGAATGGCTCAGCGAGATGTTCGACCGCACTCCTGGGGGCGCCGCGCGGGTGAACGAGTTGTGCGACCTCGCCCTTCGGTCCGCGCCTGCCGATCCCGATCTGGCGCTCGACATTCTCCTGGCGGCTGCCTTGCGAAGTTGGTGGGGCGACACCGGGCCGGCCGCCCGGGCTCGTGTCGTTGCCTGCGTCGACCGGCTGCCCGAGATGGCGGGTGACCCGCGCTACGTCTTGGCCCTGGCGGCGGGGGAACCGGTGCTGCGCGCTCGGCAGGTCGTCGAGGCACTGGCCGGGATGCCTCCCGGCGGCGATGCGGACGCATTGCGGCTCTGGGGCATTGCCGCGCACGGGGTAGGGCACATGGCCTTGGCGGCCGAGCTGCTGGCCCGCTCAGAGGGGACATTGCGTCGGCAGGGCCGACTGGGACTCCTCTCGCATGTGCTGACCACGCAGTCGTTTACGTACGTGCTGCTCGGGGACCTGGTGTGGGCGGCCGACACGGCCGAGGAGGGGAGGCGGCTGGCAGCGGAGACAGGGCAGCCGGCGTGGGGAGTCACACAGCTCGTGTGCGACGTCATGCTGAAAGCGTTCGTCGGTGATGCGCAGGAGGCACTGCGGGGGGCCATCGAGGCCGAACTGGGAGAGGCTCGCGGCCGGAACGTGATGCTGTCGGCGCTTCAACTCACCCGTGGACTGGTGTCATTGGCAGCCGGGCGGAACCGGGACGCCTACCGGACGTTGCGGGCGATATTCGATCCGGCCGAACCCAGCTTCCACCAGCGGCACGGTTTCCTGAGCCTGATGTTCCTCGCGGACGCGGCCGTACGCGCCGGACACCGGGAAGACGCCCGAGAGCTGGTGGCGGAGCTGGAGGTGACAGCACGGGAGACGCCGTCGCCGATTCTGCACGTCCACCTCTCGTACGCCCGCGCCGTCCTGGCCGCCGACGGGGACGCCGAGGACTTCTACCTGACGGCGCTGCGGCAGGACCTGTCGCGCTGGCCGTACGCCCGCGCGAAGGTCGAGCTGGCATACGGCTCCTGGCTGCGCCGCCGGAACCGGCTCCACGAGGCACAGTCGCTGCTGACCTCGGCGCAGTCCACCTTCGACCGGATCGGCGCGCTCCCGTGGGGTGACGAGGCACGACTCGAACTGCGTGCAACGGGCGCCCCGATCGACTGGCCCGAGTCGTCCGCCGAGCGGCTGAGACAGATCACCGAGCTGTCCGCCCTGCGGCTCGCGGACGACGAGATCGCCGAGCGGCTCAGCCTGCGCAGGGCGGTTGTGGCGATGTATCGCGGTAGGGCACGGCCCGACACCCCCGGTGAGGACATCGCGGCAGTCGGATGACGCAAGCCCGGCAGTGGGACCTCCGGCAGCATGACATGAGTCCGCTTCTCTCGAGTGGCCGGATGGGACTGCATGGAAAAAGCCGAGAACGGATCGATTTCCTCACTCGATTCCGATAATTCGGCACCCCAGGGTGTCGAACTGCGCCACCTGCGCTATTTCGTGGCAGTGGCGGAGGCAGGAACCTTCACACATGCGGCGGAGCGCATGTATGTCGGGCAGCCAACACTGAGTCAGCAGATTCGGCGGCTGGAGGAATTCGTCGGCACGCCGTTGTTGCAGCGTCGGCGTGAAGGAGTTCGGCTGACCGAAGCCGGCACCGTATTGCTGGAGGAGTCCCGGGCCGTTCTCTCCCTCGTCGATCACGGCGTCAGTCGAACCCGACGGGCGGCGGGTCTTGGCCGGTCGCGCCTGCGTTTCGTCGTTCAGCCGTATTTGCCGCCCACGCTCGCCGCGGAGGTCGTCTCGCGGTTGCGATCCGCGGCCCCCGAGGTCGATGTGACCTGGTTGGAGACGTCGCTGGACGCCGATTTCTCTTCGATCCTCCAGAGGCGGGCCGACGCCGCTCTGGGCTGGATGAGCCCGGCGAACCGTGCGCTGCCGGACCCCCTCGACGTGATGGACATCGGGTCCTTCGAACCCGACGTCTGGATTCCGGCACCGCACCGGGGGGCGGCGAACGGGGCCATCGGCCTCGACGAACTCGCCCGCATGCGCATCATCCACGGTCCTCGTCACGCCGACCCCGGAACGTACGACGCATGGCGTTCGGTGCTGCGGACCAGGAACCCGTCCTTCGACTTCATCGACCCGCCCTTTTGGCAGTCGCTGCCCATGACGCTGGCCTTCGCCGCGACCGGGAGAAGGCCGAGCGCCGTCCTGACGGGGCCGTGCCGCCTGGTGGGGATCGCTCCGCAGTCGACGGCGGATGCAGGCGGTCACCAGATGGTGCCCGTTCGCGTCGAGGGGTCCTCGCTGACCGCCACCGCCGGTCTGGTGTGGAGCACGGACCTCCCTCGTGAATTGCAGCAGGTACTCTTCGAAATCGCCGAAAAGATTGCCCCCTGAACCGCTACCCGGCCTCTGCCATGGAATCCATAGCGCAGACCAATACCAGAATCGTTCCCATCGCTTTTACTGGCACCGAGGTTTCGCGATGAACTGATGACGAAGCGGAAATTCGCCGCTCTCACCGGAACGGAAGGATCCCCCCGATGAGCAAGACAAAGGACATTCGCCAGTCGGTCGACGCGGAACTCGTCTTCGACCCGCTGGTGGACGCGACGGACATCACCGTTCACAACCTGGCGGGTGAAGTAAGGCTCACCGGCACCGTCCCGAGCTACCTCCAGTACCTGGAGGCCGCCGCTGCTGCGCAGCGTGTGTCCGGCGTCACCAAGGTCCACAACAACCTGGAGGTGGTGCTGCCGGCCGCGCACGAGCGCGGCGACGCGACGCTGGCCGAGACGGCGAACAGCGTGCTGCTGATGAACATCGCCGTGCCGGTCGGTGTCGAGGCGACCGCGAGCAACGGCAACCTGAAGCTGACCGGCGTCGTCCGGTACGGCTCGGAGCGGCAGGCCGCGGAGAACGCGGTCGCCGGACTCACGGGAGTCCGCGGTATCAAGAACAAGATCGAGATCTCCGACGACGCCGACCCGCTCGACGTCACCCTGCTGGTGTCGGACGCACTGGACCGCAACGCGCTGATCCTCGACGACAGTGAAGTCGCCGTCACCACCGAGGGGAACACGGTGATCCTCACCGGCCATGTCCGCACGTGGGCGGAGCACGACGCCGTGATCGCGGCCGCCTGGATGGCGCCGGGCGTCTACGACGTACGCGACGACCTGTACATCACCGGCTGACACCGAGCCGCATCAGGAGCTTCACAAGGGCCGGTCCTTCGGGAAACCCCGCGGGACCGGCCCGCTCCTCTTCTCAGGACCATCCGAACCCGACCGAGAGGCACAGGACGCCATGCACGACGCGGCTCGATCCACGAAGAAGGGCACCGGCCGGTTCCGCGAGCCGGCCGCCGAGCTCGAAAACCTGCTGCGGGACGCCCTGGCGGTGGTCGCCGGTACGAAGGCGGTCTCCCGCACACCTTCCCACCCTCACTGGTTCCGGGACGCTCCGCGCCACAGGCTCACCCGCTCCGCGGGCCACCTGTTCGGCTACGCACTGCTCGGCTACATCGTCGTCCACCAGCGGCGGAGCCTGAAGAACCCGGCCGTCTGACGAGGGAGCCGGCTGCCCGGCGCGGCGCGAGGGGCACATCCTCAGGCCGCGCCGGGCGCTGCTCACGCGCCCCGGCACAGCTCAGCAAAGAAAGGCAAACACATGGCCCGCTCGCACAACGAACCAGCCAGGGACGTACGTTCCTCAGAACAGGGCTGCGCGGATCTCTCCCTGAGGATGTGGCGGCACGTGTCCCTGTACGAGACACTGCCGATTCAGGCCCGCTTCAGCTACGACCACGCCCAGCCCCTCGAAGTGCGCGTCGAATTCTTCAACGACGTCGGGGGTGCCGTCACCTGGGTGCTCTCGCGAGACCTGCTCGTGATCGGCCTGCACCGACCGAGCGGTGACGGCGACATACGGATCTGGCCGCCGTGCCAACACCATGGCGGGGACAGCCTCTGGATGTTTCTCGAGGGACGGACCGGCGTGGCACTCCTCGAAGGCCGCGTCGAACCCCTGCGCGCCTGGCTCGAAGAGACGCTCAGATCCGTGCCCTTCGGCACGGAAGGCCTCTCGATGGACTGGGACGAGGCATTCGCGCACGTTCTGGCACAGCGGGACCGCTGACGGTCCTACGGTGCCCAGTAGGGTGCCACGCCGTCGACGGCCTGGGCTCGGTGACGCAGATCCAGGCCATCGACAAGGGCGGAGTCGGACCGGCGCATCCGCCCCTCGCGGGTACGCAACAGGGCGAGGACGATCTGGTCGAGTCCGGTGCGCCGGGGCAGCACGTCGACCAGTCCATGACGCACTGCCCGCACAAGCTGGGCGCGCCCCACATACTGAGCCACCAGCACGATGCGCGGCCGCCCCTGTTCCCCGCACACACCGCGCATGAGCGCGAGTGCCTCCTCGTCGAGCTGCGTGGCCAGGACGAGCAGGGCCTCCGCGCGTGCCTCCTGCTCCGGTCGCAGCAGGCACAGGCGGGGCCGGGCGCGCAGGGCGGTGGAGATGTCACAAGCAAGCCGGAGGTCGCCGGACTTGACGGCCACGGTCACTGGAGAGGCCACTCGTTCCGTTCTTCTCATGATTGCGAAGCTAGGCGGCCGGCGGCCTGTCGGGCTTCCGTCGGACGACTGCCCGACAGGCCGTACGGCGGTCGTGCGAGCCGTGCCCGTCGCGCGGTAGGCGTTTGCGTCATGCGACGGAAGCCGCTGTTTCCCCACCCGGACCACGATGGCGGCCCGCGGCCCCTCGGCCCTGCTCAGCCGCTCGGAGGAAGTTCATGACCAGTCCGATCAAACCGACCCGTCCCCGTGTCCTGATCGTCGGCGGCGGCTTCTCGGGCGTCGCCTGCGCCCGTCGGCTGGAACGGGTACTGAAGGCCGACGAGGCGGACATCATCCTGGTGACGCCGCTCGACTACGAGTTGTACCTGCCGCTGCTGCCACAGGTGGCGGCCGGGGTGCTGACACCGCAGTCGGTCGCCGTCTCGCTGCGCAGGGTGCTGCGCCGCACCCGGATCGTCCCCGGTACCGCCCTGGGCGTCGACCTCGACTCCCGGGAGTGCGTGGTGCGGTTGATCACCGATCAGGAGGTCCGGGAGGGATACGACATCGTGGTACTGGCCAGCGGGAGCGTGACGCGCTCGTTCGACATCCCCGGCGTGCCGGAAATCGCCCACGGCATGAAGAACCTGGCGGAGGCCGTGGCCATGCGCGACCACGTCATCGCCCAACTCGACCTGGCCGACGCTGCCGTGTGCCCGGCGGAGCGGGACGCGCGGCTGCGGTTCGTCGTCGTGGGCGGCGGATACGCGGGCACCGAGACCGCCGCCCATCTCCAGCGACTCACCGTCGCGGCGACCTGCCGCTACCCGGGGCTGATCCGGCAGTCGATCGAGTGGCACTTGGTCGACGTCTCGCCCCGGCTGATGCCGGAACTGGGCTCTCGACTGGGTGACAAGGCGCTGGCCCGGCTGCGACGGCGCGGCATCGAGGTCTCCCTCGGCGTGAGCGTGGCAGCGGCCGGGCCCGGCTGGGTCGAACTCACCGATGGTCGCCGACTTCCCACCCACACCCTGGTGTGGACCGCGGGGGTCGCGGCGAGCCCACTGGTCGCGTCGACGGGGGCGAAGACCGTACGGGGGCGGCTCGCGGTCACCGCGGAGCTGACCCTGCCGGGCCACGACGAGGTGTTCGCCCTCGGCGACGCCGCCGCGGTACCGGACCTCGCCGCCGGCGGGTACGCGATCTGCCCGCCCACCGCGCAGCATGCCCTGCGGCAGGGCAGGACGGCCGGCAACAACGTCGCCGCGCGGTTGCGCGGCCGGAGTCCGAGCCAGTACCGGCACCGCGATCTCGGCCTGGTCGTCGACCTGGGCGGCCTGGGTTCCGTCGCCCGGCCGCTGGGCATCCCGCTCAGCGGCCTTCCGGCACAGCTGGTGACGCGCGGCTACCACCTGCTGGCGCTTCCCACGCTCGTGGCCAGGATCCGCGTCGCCACGAACTGGATGCTGCACGCGGTGGCGGGAGACGATTTCGTCCGCACCGGATTCCTCGCCGGACAGCCGAGCACGATCCGGGCGATGGAACATACCGACGCCCATCTGACCGCTGATGAGGTCCACGCCGCCGCCGACCCCGAGAAGCCCGCAAGGACACGACAGGCGTCATGAGCGTCATGAGGAGGAGGCTGGCCCCGGCGGCCCAGCCGCAAGGGCCCCGTCGCCTACCGGCTCAGCGAGAGCAGGTGCCAGTGCCAGGCGTCGAGGGCGACGAACAGGCCCGGGTCGACCAGTTCGTCGCCCTCTCGTTCGTAGGTGTTCTCGGCGAGCAGTTCGGTCAGTTTGCATGACTGCCCGTGAAGGTCGGTCCAGGGCAGTGGAACCCGCCCCTCGGCGGGCCGGTCGGAGTAGTTGATCACGACGAGGTACCGTTCCCGGCCGCCGGTCCAGGACCAGGCGAGCAGGTTGTGGTGGGTGTCGTTGTCCGGCCACCCCGTGCAGGTCAGCAGCTCCCAGTCGCCCTCGCGGACGGGGGCCGCGGCGGTCACCAGGCGGTCGTAGAAGTCGTGCAGGGACGCGTCGGCCGGTTCCTGGGGCCGGCGAGAGAGGAACACGGGCGGGCGTACGCGGCGCCCTTCGAACTGGCCCTCGTGCCAGAGGGTCGCGCCGGGCAGGGTGGCGACAACCACGGCCGCGGCGCGTTCCCGTCCGTCGGGCAGGGTGGCGGCGGCCCGGGGTTCGTCGTGGTTCTCCAGGAAGCGGACGAGCCGGCGCTGGTAGGACAGGCTGGCGCCGAGGTGGGCGCGGACGGAACCGGCACCCTCGTGGACCAGGCGGTCGTAGAGCCGTTTGTCGTAGCAGTGGTCGAAGCCCTGCTGCTGGAGGTCCCATTCGAGGTCCCAGTACGCCTCCGCGACGAAGAGGAGATCCGGGTGGCGCTCCCGCACACGGGGGATGACGTACGGCCAGAAGTCCTCCGTGGGGCCCGTTCCCGCGAGGTCGCCCCATGTCTTCGCGAACACGTCGTTCATGAGGAGCATCGCCATGTCGCAGCGCACTCCGTCCGCCTGGTCGCCGATCGCCGCCAGGGTGTCCACCGCCGCCGCCCGCAGGTCGTCACTGAAGGCGTTCAGCTGCACGACGTCCGGCCACGGCGGGAAGTACGGGTCACGGCCGCGCGCGTACACCTGCCCGCCCGCCTCCAGGAAGGCCTCGGGTGCGCGGGCCAGGTCGTTCGGCGTGCCCCGGACCAGGCAGTCCGGGCGCTCGGCGAGCCAAGGATGGTCGGGGGCCACGTGATTGGGGACGTAGTCCAGGATCAGGCGTAGGCCCCGCGCGGCGAGTTCGGCCCGTGCCGCGGCCAGTCCCTCGCGGCCGCCGAGGCTCTCGTCGACGACGTAGTCGCGTACGCAGTACGGGGACCCGGCGATGTCCGCCGGGGTGAGGTCGGGCAGGGCGTCGCGGAAGGAGGCGAGCAGACGGTCGTCCCGCAGGGCGATGCCAAGTCCCGCCGGGCTGCGCTCCCATACTCCCATCAGCCATACGGTGTCCACACCCGGCCGAGCGACCCCGTCCCAGACCTCGCCGGGCACGTTGCCCAATGCGACGGGGCGTCCGTACCGATGCCCCAACTCGCGAAGCCAGACCATGGTGTTGATCTCATGTATCACCGTCATGACAGGGGTTCCTCCCTCAGGGCGCCCCAGTCACCGTCGCCGACGAGATGGAACAGGGTGGCGGTGACCGCGGCCAGACCGGTCCAGCCGGTCTGGTGGGAGGCGCCGAGGCCGGTGCCGGTGTCTCCGTGGAAGTACTCGTGGAACAGGATCAGATCGCGCCAGTGCGGGTCCTTGGCGAACTTCGGCTGAGCGCCGTGCACCGGGCGGCGGCCCTCGGCATCGAGCAGGAAGGTGGCGGTGAGCCGGTCCGCGATCTCGCGCGCGACCTCGTAGAGGTTCATCCGTCGGCCGGAGCCGGTCGGGCACTCCACGGTGAAGTCGTCGCCGTGGTAGGCGTGCAGGTTCAGCAGGGCACGGACGAGGAGGAGGTTGACCGGGAACCACACCGGGCCACGCCAGTTGGAATTGCCCCCGAACATGCCCGAGTCCGACTCGGCGGGCAGATAGCCGACCCCGTACGGCTCGCCGTGCACCTCGAAGGTGTACGGGTGCTCGGCGTGATACCGCGACAGCGAGCGGATGCCGTGCGGGCCGAGGAACTCGTCCTCGTCGAGCATGCGGGACAGGATGCGCCGCAACCGGTCCTCGTCGAAGAGGGCGAACAGGTGATGCCCCGCCGCGCCCGGCCCGAGGACGTGGTGGGAGGAGACAAGGGCTTCGACGGCCGGGTGCCCGCGCACGAACTCCCGTGCGCCCTGGACCAGCTCCGGGAAGCGCCGATCCGTCCAGCCGCCGATCACGCTGGTCGCGGCGAGCGGGATCAGCCCGACCAGGGAGCGGACCTTCAGCCGGGTCGCGCCGCCGTCGGGCAGGCGCAGGACGTCGTAGAAGAAGCCGTCCTCCTCGTCCCACAGGCTCTGGTTGTCGTCGCCGATGTGGTTCATCGCGACCGTGATCCAGGCGAAGTGCTCGAACAGGGTCTGTGCGTGCTCGACGTAGACCCGGTTGTCGTCAGCCAGTTCGAGGGCGATCTCCAGGAGGTTCTGGCAGTACAGGGCCATCCACGCGGTGCCGTCGGCCTGGTCGAGGTGGCCGCCGGTGGGCAGCGGGGCGCTGCGGTCGAAGACACCGATGTTGTCGAGACCGAGGAAGCCGCCCTGGAAGACGTTGTTGCCGTCGACGTCCTTCCGGTTGAGCCACCAGGTGAAGTTCTTCATCAGCTTCTGGAAGGCGTTCTCCAGGAAGGTGCGGTCGCCGCGGCCCGTGCGGTGTTTCTCCAGCTCGTAGACGAAGAGGACGGCCCAGGCGTGCACCGGCGGGTTGACGTCACCGAAGTTCCATTCGTACGCCGGGATCTGGCCGTTGGGATGCAGATACAGGCGCCGCAGCAGCAACTCCAGCTGGGACTTGGCGAAACCGATGTCGACCATGGACAGGGAGATGGCGTGGAAGGCGAGGTCCCAGGCCGCGAACCAGGGGTACTCCCAGGTGTCGGGCATCGAGATGACCTCGTCGTTGACCATGTGGTACCAGGAGCTGTTGCGGACACGGGGGTCGGCGGCCAGCGGGTCGACGCCGTGCTCGGCGAGCCAGCGCTCGACGTCGAGGTAGTAGTACTGCTTGCTCCACAGCATTCCGGCGAGCGCCTGCCGCACCATGCGCCGTTCGTCCTCGGCCAGCCCCTCGGGGACGACGCCCTCGAAGAACACGTCGGCCTCGGTCCGTCGCGTGTCGATCACCTGGTGGAACTCGGCCCACGGGTCCGCGAGTTCGGTGTCGGTCAGGCGCAACCGTACGGTGGCGCTGTCGCCGGCGGGCACGGTGAGCACGTGGTGGACGGCGGCCTTCGTGCCGGTCTGCTGCGGGTTGACGGCGCCGGTCTCGTCGTGGACGACGTACCGGTCGATGCCGTCCTTGACGTACGGGGTGGTGTTCGGACTGCCGAAGACGCGCTCGTTGTCGGTGTCGTTCTCGGTGAACAGGGTCTCCGTCTCGCCGGTGAAGTACAGCCACCGCGTGCCGAGTTCGTCGTGAACGGCGCGGATGGCGCCCGGGGTCCGCCGCAGGCCGGGCACGGCGGTGCCGCCCGCCCACGACCACGTGTGCCGGAACCACAGTGTCGGCAGCAGGTGGAGGGTGGCCTCGTCGGGGCCGCGGTTGTACGCGGTGATCTCGATCAGCAGGTCCTCGGGGCCTGCCTTGGCGTACTCGACGAACACGTCGAAGTAGCGGTCCTCGTCGAAGACACCGGTGTCGAGGAGTTCGTACTCGGGATCGTGCCGCCCGCGGGACCGGTTGACGGTCACGAGATCGTCGTACGGGAAGGCGCCCTGCGGGTACTTGTAGAGGTACTTCATGTACGAGTGGGTGGGGGTCGAGTCGAGGTGGAAGTAGTACTCCTTGACGTCCTCCCCGTGATTGCCCTCGGCGTTGGTCAGGCCGAACATCCGCTCCTTGAGGATCGGATCCCGGCCGTTCCACAGGGCGAGCGCGAAGCACAGCCGCTGCTTGTCGTCGCTGACGCCCGCGATGCCGTCCTCGCCCCAGCGGTAGGCCCGTGAGCGGGCCTGGTCGTGGGTGAAGTACGACCAGGCGTCACCGCCGGGGCTGTAGTCCTCGCGGACCGTGCCCCACTGCCGCTCGCTCAGGTACGGCCCCCAGCGCCGCCAAGCCGCCCGCCCCGCGTCGGCCTCCGCCAGCCGCAGTCGCTCGGGGTCCGCCGCACCGCTTTTCGCTGCCATCGAAATGCCCTCCCCACACAGCACCTTCACTCAAGAATCGGACTTTCCGGACTCGGTCGCAATGATTCCGCGGGTCGGAGCTGCCGAAGCCGTCTGCGTTCCCTCTCGGACATGCCTCCCCAGACGCCGTACGGTTCAGGACCGCTCATCGCGGTCCAGGCACAGGCCTCGATCACTGGACAACGCCCGCAGACGGCCTGGGCCTTCTTCTCCCGGGCCTGCTTCTCGGCACCCTGCTCGCCGGACGGAGAGAAGAAGACGGAGCTGTCCATGCCCCGGCAGCGTGCGTGCTGTTGCCAGTCCCAGTAGGAGAGAAAAGGGCGATGTCGCTGGATCATGACGCTTACTCCCGGTGACAGGTCGATCCGGTGCAGGTCATCGTCACCGCTGGGTGGGCGTCGTGGCTTCAGTCGATTGGCTCATTGGCGGACGGTACGGGGATGCGGGCGGGGGAAGGAGGGCGCCGGCTCACGCTGCGGCTCCACGCTTCTGCCTCACCGCATCTATGGAGATGACTGTTCAGTGCCGCTCATCTTCGCCTGGTTCTGCGCGAGGAGGGTCTGCACCTCCTGTTCGACCTGCGTGGGGTCGACTCCGAGGGCATGTCCGATGTGAGCCGACCACACCTCGGAGCGGATATTGGTTTCGAAGTCCAGGTCGGCGCGGACCTTCTCGCGCATCGCCTGGCGGTTCTGGCTCACCATGACGAAGGTGGACAGAAAGATCGCCTCAAGGCTGACGATCATGGTGAGCAGTCCGAAAGGGTACGGGTCCCAGACCGCGGAGTGGCCGAACAGCCCCTCGTTGAAGGCAATCCAGACCGTGAACCACGCCGCGTGGATGTACACGAATTGCATCGTTCCGGCGAAGGTGGTGATCGCGTCCGCGATCCGGTCCTGGGTCCCGCGCATCCGTGCGAGAACGGCCTGTTCGTTCGGAAGACGTACGTCGAACCCATTGTTGCCAGGGGCCATGGCCACTCCTTGATCCGCTGTTCACGAGAGACGGCCGCCAGCGTACGCGCGGGGCAGGTGCCTCCCTTGGGTCAATCGACTGCCCCCAAGGCCGAATGCTCGTCCGTACGTCGTTCATTGAGTCGATTGACCCAAGCGAGCCGAGTCGGCCCTGCGGCAGAGTCACGGCAGCGCCGCTTCCGCCAACAGTGACCGCATCGGCCCGGTAGCCGGGTATCTGCTCCTCGCCGCTCTGTCCTTGGCCGCGGCTTTCGGCTCGCTGACATGGCCGGGGAGGCGACCCGCCCGGTCCCACTGATTCCCCCGGGATGCACCTCAGCACGTCCTGTCATCGCACAGCACACATCCGTCAAGGAAGGGATGAATCATGTCAGACCCGACGCCGCAGAAGAACCAGGCGCCTGGCACCACCTCGGACGGCCAGGTCGGCCGCCTCGACGAGCTCTCGCAGAAGGCGCAGGAAGCGCAGCGGACCGTGGCGGCAAGTGTCGCGGAGGACCGGCAGAAGCTGTCCGCCGCGGTGGCCAACGCAAAGGACAAGGCCGATCAGGGCGCGCAAAGGCTGCAGGCGAATGGGCAACGGGCGAAGGCGAACGTCGCCGGCACCTGGAACCAGGTGCAGACTTCCTGGCAGGAGCATGTGGACTCGGTCCGCGAGAAGCTGGAGGAGCGTAAGGCGGAGCGTGACGTGAAGCGTCTGCAGAGCGCCGCCGACGACGCCGAGGAGTACGCCGCCGCCACCATAGACTTCGCGATCGCGGCCATCGAGGAGGCCGAGTACGCCACGCTGGACGCGGTTCTGGTACGGGCGGAGGCGGACGAAGCGGCCGACGCCGCGAAGTAGTCGGTTTCTGACGTGCCTGCGGGTGCGAGCGGCTGAACGGCCGGGCAGCGGGTCGTGGGACAGTGCCACGACCCGCTTCCTGTTGGCCGGTTGGTGCGGCGAAGCGTCGCCCCCCGGCCCGATCGCCCCGCGACAGTCCCGACGGTGACTCGGTGGTGGCGCGCCAGAACGCGGATGGCATTGAGCACGCGCAGTCGGTGAGCGGGAGCCTGGCCCCGGAACGGTCGGCCATCACCATGAAGCCGAGCTCTGTCGCTCAGCGCAACGGGATCGCCGTCAGTCACTTGCTGACGAAGCGGGCGAGACATCCGTGGTGGCGACAACGAAGTTCACCCGCGCCCTCGCCGGCCCCGGGCCGACGACCTTCGGGCAGCTGAACGAAAGCGCCCGGCGGGGGAGAAGCGGCGTCTCGGCGGGGCGCTGACGGGACCCTACGGACCGTTCAAGAGCATGCCCGGCTCGCCGCGCCGATCCTTGGCGATGCCTGCGAGCGCGTCGTCGCCACGCGCATCAGGCCGTGACCCGGGAGCTGACCCGATACGCGGGCAGGTCCGGCCAGGCGCAGTTGAACGCCATCGCCGCGTCAACCGTCAGTTGCCTGGCGAGATCCGGATCGGCCATGCCCAGCGCACCTGATGCCCCGCGGCCGGTTCGGGGCCGCAGCGCAGACCGGTGGGTTGATGTGCGCGACGCGAGGCGGCAATGAGGGAAAGCGGATCCCGTCCCCGCTCAGCACCCTGCCGGTCGGGATGTCCCAGATCACGGTGGCCTTGTCCAGGGCCGTGATGCGGCCGAGCTCTGTCGGCCTGCGGAGCGTGTGCGCAATCGGAACGCTTGGCCCCGCCCGGCGAGCGCTCGTGATCAGCTCCTGTGGGGCGGGGCACGGTCTGCGTGGTGCCGCGGGGCCAGGAGGTCCCTGAAGCCGCTGCTGACGCTGAGCGTCAAGGGAGCTGATTCGGCCTCCGCTGGCGCATTTCATTGCCATCCGCCGGATATGTCTACGATCCCCGGTCGGATGCCTCGTGGTGACCATGTGGCCGGCCACTGCCGCGGTCGCCGATTGCTGTGGCCGCGAACATCGACCACCGCTCCTCAATTCGAGATGATCTTGTTGTCGATGTGCAGCGGACGTGTGCCCGCATGGGGGCGGTTCTGCCTGCTGTGGGGTGCGCGTGTTGCAGGGCTGCGCCTGTCCGTGGTCGCTGCGAGAGGAAGTGAACCTGAACCCTGCTCCGCCATGGCGTTACGCGAGGACATCGTTGTCAGCGCATGAGTCGATGTCGGGGGTGGTCGGCGTCGCTGAGCCTGGTGGCCGGGCCGAGGACCGACTACGAGCCGGGTCTTGATCGTCACAGTTGGAATAAATCATAAGGATGCTCTTTCTTGTCAATCCATCATAATTTTTCCGGCAACCAATCTGATGGCGGGAAGTCTGCGAACTCACGGGCACGAGTGGACCTGGCTGGGCGCACGGCCGAGCTGGAACTGATGAACTCGCTGTTTGCCGGACACGATCGGGGCGGCACCAGCCTGCTGCTGCGTGGCGCCCCGGGGGTGGGAAAGACGGCGCTGCTGGATGCCGCCGCGGAACGGGCCGCAGACGTCGGAATGCGGGTACTGCGCGCCTCCGGCGTGGAGTTCGAGGCCGAGATGAACTTCTCGGCGCTGCACCAGATGCTCTGGCCGTTGCGCCGGCATGCCGACCGGCTCGCCGGCCACCAGCGAGACGTCCTCGACCGGATCTTCGGTCTCGCCCCGGGACTGTCGCCGGACCCGCTGGCCGCCTCGACGGCGGTACTCGCGCTGCTCGGCGAGGTGACCGTAGAGCGTCCGCTGCTGATGATCGCCGACGACATGCCGTGGATCGACCGCGCCAGTGCGACCGCGCTGGGCTTCGTCGTCCGCAGGATCAGCGACGACCCGGTCGTCTTCCTTGCCGCCGCCCGAACGGGAACCGAGGGCCTCTGGCGCCAACTCCAGCTGCCCGTACGCGAGATCGGGCCGCTGGCTGCGCAGTCGGCGGCCGAGCTGCTGGACGCCCGCTGGCCCGGACTGGCGCCCACGGTACGGCGGCGGTTGCTGGCCGAGGCTGCGGGCAACCCGCTCGCGCTGCGGGAGCTGCCGGCGGCGTTGAGCAGCCGACAGCGGTCAGGCCGGGACCCGCTGCCCGCGCTCCTGCCTCTCTCCGGGCGGCTGGAAGCGGCCTTCGCCTCTGCCGTCGAAAGGCTGCCTGCGCCAACCCGAGAGGTGCTGCTCGTGGCTGCGCTGCACGCCGCCGCCGACCTGGCCACGATTCGGAAGGCCACGCAGGATTCCACGGGCGTCGACGACCTCGCCCCGGCGCAGCAGGCGAACCTGGTAGATGTCGATGCGGCCGTCGGCCTCATGTCGTTTCGCCATCCGTTGATCCGCGCCGCGATCGTGCACTTGGCATCCCCTGGTGACCGCCGGAGCGCGCACCACTCCCTGGCCGTGGCCCTGGCCGACTTCCCTGACCGTCGGGCGTGGCATCTGGCCGAGGCCGCGACCGAACCGGACGAGGCGGTGGCCCGGGCGCTGGACGAAGCGGCCCTGTCCGCCTGGCGTCGCGGCGCAGTGTCCGGCGACGCGGCCCGGGCCTCGGACGAGGCGGCCGTCTCCGACCGGCGGCGCGGCGCCGCGTCCGCCGCGGTGGCCGCGCTCATGCGGGCCGGTGAACTCAGCCCGCATCCGGGCGACCGGTCCCGCCGACTGGTCGAGGCCGCCTACCTCGCGACCTTCACCGGTCAACTCGAAGACGTTCCAAGGCTGTTGGCCGATGCCGGTCAGGCACTCGACACGCCGACCGGGCTGGTCTTCGCCGCCACCGCCCACCTCCTCACGAACGATGAGGGCAATGTCGATGCCGCCTACCGGCTCCTGACCCGGGCGCTCGACGACAACACCGACACCGCCAAGAACGACAACTGGGATCACTACGGCATCCTGTACGCGTTGCTGCTCGTCAGCCTGTATGCCCTCCGCCCCGAGCCGTGGCAGCTTCTCAAGACCGCAATGGCCCGGTTCGAACCGGCCGCGGTATCACCGTTCAGGCTGTGCCACGACGCGTACGTCGACCCCACTCGCGCCCCCGATGCGTTGCGGATGGGCCTCGCCGACGCCTTCGCGGCACTGCCTGCCGACGCGGCACCCTGGCAGCTGATCCCCCTGGCCTTCGCGGCGGTCGCGATGGACACCCTGTCCGACTACAGGTACCTGGTCTCTCGCGTGATCGAACGGGAACGTGACGGCGGCGCGATCGCCATGGTCATTCCCGCTTTCATGCTGCTCTGCCACGACTCCTACGTCCACGGACAGTGGGACGAGGCCGAGAGTCTGGCGCAGGAGGGGCTGGACCTGGCAGTGGTCTACGGCTACCACTTCTGGGAACGACAGATTCGGGCCCTGCTGGCATCAGGCGCGGCTCTGCGTGGCAACGCTGAGCTCGCCCGTACTCGCAGCGAGGAGACCACGACCTGGGCGGCGCCCCGCGGCATCGAGGTGACGGAGGGGTATGCCCGGTCGGCCCGCCACCTTGCGGCCATGGGCCAAGGCGACTACGAGGAGGCCCACGTCCAGGTGGCCAGGGCCGATCCATCCGGCGCACCGTGCTCCGGTATTCCGGGCAGGTGGATGGTCCTGGACCTGGTCGAGTCGGCGGTCCGTACCGGCCGCATGGACGAGGCTCGCGCCCACGTCGCCGCCGCGCAAGAGGCAGGCATCCACCGCATATCCCCCCGCGTCGCGATGATCACCGCCGGGGCCGCGGCTGTGGCTGCCGGTGAGAAGGAAGCCGGCCCCCTGTTCGAGGCAGCCCTGTCTCTGCCCCAAGCGGCCCGGTGGCCGTGGGAACACGCGCGCATCCAGCTCGCCTATGGGCAGTGGCTGCGCCGCACCCGCGACCCCCGCGCCCGCCTGTACCTGAGCGCCGCCCTCGAAACCTTCGACCGGATCGGCGCGAAAGCCATGGCCCAGCGGGCCCGCAACGAGCTACGCGCCACTGGCGTCGCCACCACCACCGGGCCGGACGCACCGACAGTCTCGTTGACCGTGCAGGAACGCCAGATCGCCGAGCTGGCGGCCATCGGCCTGACCAACAAGCAGATCGGCGAGCGGCTGTTCCTGTCCCACCGCACGGTCGGCTCCCATCTGCACCGGCTGTATCCCAAGCTCGGTATCACCTCACGCGCCGCGCTTCGCGCCGCCCTGGAGGCGATGGCACCCGGCGAGGACCAACCCCGTTCGGCCACGCATGACTGAACGTCACCGAACCGCATAACTGGTTGGTCCGCATACTCATCGTTACGGCATGTCGAGTTGGTCCATGGTGACTCGGGCACGGTGCGAACCGACGCTCCGGCGGTACTGTAGAGGAAAGACTCCTGATCGGTGAGCCGGAGAAGACCTTGGTCGAGAAGGAGATCAACGCCTTGGCGACCGTGTTGCTCGAACGCGTCGGGCAGCTGGCGAAGGAGATGGCGGCGCGGATCCGTGCCGGCTCGCGCGACCACCACTACGACGTGGTGCCCGCGGAAGAGCTGGAGGAGGCTTGCCGGACCCACCTTGGCAACGCGCTCCGGGCGCTGACCGGACAGGTACCCGTGGACACCGAGGCCGCGGCCCGCATCGGCCGCCGCCGCGCTCTGCAGAATGTGCCGCTTCCCGCCGTGATGACGGCCTACCGCATCGGCGTGAAGTACTTCTGGGAGGCTGTACTCGCCGAAGCCACCACAAACCCCGAGGTGGGGAGCGACATGCTGGTCGCGGCGGCCTCGGCGATGTGGGTGCTCCAGGACGGCATCACCGAGGCCATGGTCTCCGGATACCACGACGCGGTGGCCGAGCGGCTCGTCGCCCATGAGCATGAGCGTTCGGCGCTGGTGGAGGCGCTACTGGAAGGCAGGAGCATGGACGCCGACGCCGCGTGGTCCGCGGCGGAGGTTCTGGGTGTGCCGCGCAAGGGCCCGTTCGCCGTGGTCGCCGCAGAGGTACCGCACGTCGGTCGGCAGGCACTGCCGGAGGCTGCGGCCCTCCTGAGTCGGCGCGGAATTCGGTCCGCCTGGCGGCTGCGCCCCGATATGCAGCTGGGCATCGTGTACCTGCGTACCCCGCGGGACCTGAACGACCTCGCCGAGGTGTTGCGGCAGCACACGAAGCAGCGGGTTGGGGTGAGTCCCTCCTATGACGACCTGTGCCGCACGGGGGAAGCCCTGCGCTTCGCCAAGGTCGCCATGCGCGGCGGCGACGCGGAGAGCGGCGCCGTGACCGTCTTCGACGACTCCCCGGTTGCGGTCGCGTCAGCCGGCGCCCCCGACGTCATGGCCCGCGTCGCCACCAACGTCCTCGGCCCGATCGAGGCCCTGCCGGCCGGCGATTGTGAGTTGCTGTTGGACACGCTGGACGCCTGGTTCGACTGCGGTGGATCGGCCGAGGAGGCCGCCAAGCGTCTGTACGTTCATCCCAACACGGTGCGCCTGCGCCTGCGCCGCATCGCCGAGCGTACGGGCCGCTCCCTTACCGATCCGCGCGGCATCACCGAACTCGCCCTCGCGCTGCGTGCCGTGCGTCAGACGCCCAAGCCCCCGTTCTCGACCGGCACCGCGGATACGGCGGACAACTGAGCCGAACGGTGCCACGGAGGGAGTTGCCCCTGCATCCTTGCCGCGTTCGTGAACTGCTTGTCCGTTGATGCCGTCCAGGGCCGCTGACGGACTGTCTCCTCATCCCCCTGCTCAGCTTGTTCGTCTATTTCATGGGGTTCCTCGATGAGACGCGGGGGAGCCGGTGGGCCCGCTGATTCCCTCGGGAGGGGCACAGCCACCGCGCCGGGCCGCGGTAGAGCCGGCCCGAAAGCGCGGCGACGCCCCGAGGCATGGCATTGATGAGCTTGCCGCCGTCGAAGCCGTGGCTGTCGGATCCAACGGTCCAGCCGTGAGGTGGCCTCGGCCATGCCCTACCGCGAACCGACCTCACTCGCTGGATCGTCCTCGCCCCTGAGGCATGCGAGCTGTATGCGGACCGGGGAAGATCGTGGCGGAGATGAGCGCGTCCTGCGTCTGGACGTCGGCCGTCATCCCGATTCCTCTGTCTGCCCGCCTCGGACCGGACCTCGCAGGAAGCCTGGCGACTGTCGGCCGGCTGGAACGCCCGCGAAGCCGGCGCACGACCCCATGCAGCGACAGGCGTGCGTGCGCCTGTTCCGGCGGATCAGAGGGGGGATCGGGAAGCCTTCGTGTGGGTCCCGCTATCGCGGAGGGCCCACCGCGACGACGCCAACGGCTCCGGAAAGTGCGAGGACTCTGGAATACGGCTGTGACCGCAGTTCTGTGAACGACGGGTGAGGTTTGTCCCGGTCGGTCAGCCCAGCGATGCGCTCGCCGAGCGCAGCTCGTCCAGGGCCGCCAGGGTGTACTCGGCGAGTCCGTCCTTGGCGTCGCGGTCGCCCTCGGACCATTCGGCGTACCCCCGTTTGAACGCGAGGACGCCCAGCTCGCCCGCGAGAGCCGCGGTCGGATCGGGTACGCCGCGGGCGACCAGAGCGACTGTCATCGCGGCCGCGAGGCTGACGCTCTTGAGGGCGTCACGTTCTTGAAGTTCGGCGCTGGCGGCGACGGCCGCCTTCAGGCGCGGGGCGAGCTCGCGATTCATGGGGCCCATCGCGCTCGAGGCACGCTCAAGACCGGCAGCGACCGCCTCGAGCGGGCTGGCATCACCGGGCGCCTCGGCGATCCCCTCGGACAGCAGCCGGCTCAGCGTCTCCTGTCCGGCCACCAGCAGCTCGCGCTTGTCGGGGAAGTGCCGGAAGAAGGTGCTTTTGGTGACTCCTGCGCGCTCGGCGATCTGCGCGACCGTCGTGGCGTCGTACCCCTGCTCGGTGAACAGGTCGACGGCGGCCATGACGAGGCGTTCGCGTGCGCCTGGTTCCCATCGACCCATGGGGCCATCGTACGTGATGGGACTCTTGTCCCATCGCCCTGCTATGGTGATGGGACAAGAGTCCCATCACTTTGGGGAGAGTTTCATGCGCGTCTTTGTCACCGGTGGCACCGGTCTGATCGGTTCCGCCGTCGTCGCCGAACTGCTCGGCAACGGCCACACCGTCCTCGCGCTCGCCCGCTCCGACGCGTCCGCGCTGGTCGCCGAGGCGGCCGGCGCCGAACCGCTCCGGGGAGGTCTCGCCGATCTGGACGTCCTTCGCGCCGGAGTTGCTCAGGCCGACGGGGTGATCCACCTGGCATTCGCCAACGACTTCAGCAGCCCCGACGCCCTCGCAAAGGCGGTGGCCGAGGAAAGTGCGGCCCTCGCGACCCTCGGCGAGGAACTCGTCGGCAGCGACCGCCCCTTGGTCACCGTCTCGGGTACGCCCTACGCGCCGGGCCGGGTCTCCACCGAGGCCGACCCGCTGCCGACCGACGGGCCGGTCGGTGGTCGCGGTCGCGCGGTCACGGCGGTCCTGGGCTTGGCCTCGCGCGGAGTCCGAAGCACGGCCGTACGCATGCCGCGCACGGTTCACAACCAGGGCACGGGCGGGTTCGCCGGTCTGCTGACCGGCATCGCACGCCAGACCGGAGTGTCCGGCTACCCGGGCGACGGCGCACAGCGTTGGCCGGCCGTGCACGCGCTCGACGCGGCAGTCCTCTTCCGGCTCGCCCTGGAGCAGGCGCCGGCCGGTACCTCCTGGCACGCCGTGGACGACGAGGGAGACAAGGTGCGGGACATCGCCGCGGTCATCGGCCGACGGCTGGGCCTGCCCATCGAGGCGGTCCCATCGGAGACGTACGGCCCTCTCGGCCCGATCTTCGCGACCGATCAGCCCTCGTCCAGCACCCACACCCGGCAGGCACTGGCCTGGGAGCCGAAGCACCCGCGCCTCCTGGAGGACCTGGAGAACATCCAGCCCTGACCGGCGACAGGGAAGATCGGGCAGACCGCTGCCGACGTTCACGCCGGCAGGGGAAGACCCTCACCTACGTCGGCTCTGTTTCCGTGGCTCCGTGGATCCCCAGGTGAGCGGCGAGAACGGGGGGATCGTTTCGCGGATGATCGCGGTCCTGGAACGCATTCGCGTGGCCACGCGCGCTGACCAGCGGGCATGTGTCTGCCACGGCACCGTGACCCTTGGTGTCAGCGCCACACGGTTTGGGCGTGTGCGGCCGTTTCCGTCGGGGTCGGCTGCCACGCCGATCAGGTTGTCGGTCGGCCGAGTAGCGAGCGAGGCCGCGAAACCAGGATCGCTTCGGCCTCGTCGCTGATCACGCGGACCACGTCGGCGGCCGGGCGTACGCCATCGACGAAGGACGCCGACTGGCCGTAGATGATCTCACCCGTGTCGGGGTCGGGCGGGGCCCCGAAGGGGTTGGCAGCTTCCTCAGGCTTCAATTCCTCCGCACGGTCCCGCAGGGTTGATTCGCGCTCCGCCCACTCGTCGGTGAACCGGTTGCGTCGGACGCGTTCACCGATACCGGTCGGCCACGGCAGCCCTGACACGATGTCGTAGGCCCGTGTCCATACGGTGTCGCCGCCGTCGCTCTCGACGATCAGGCGCTTGTGGATGTCGTGCACCTCGACCGCCTCGGGTGTGGCAAGGAATGCCGTGCCCAGCCAGGCACCGTCCGCGCCGGCGGTGAGGACGGCCGCGAGCGTTCGTCCGTCGCCGATGCCGCCTGCGGCCAGCACCGGGACATCGGGATACCTGCGCACGATCCCGGTCAGGAACGGCAGCAGACCCATCGTCCCGGTGTGACCGCCGGCCTCGTTGCCCTGCGCCACGAGGACATCGGCCCCCGCGGCAACCGCCGCCTCGGCGTCCTCGTAGTTCTGGACCTGGCACATCACCCGGGCTCCCGCGTCCTTGGCCCGGGCAAGCCACGGCTGGGGATCGGCGAACGACAATGCGACGACCGCCGGCCTCTCCTCCAGCGTGGCGTCGAACAGCGGCTCGGTGAAAGGGAGGAACGGCGTGATGAACCCGACTGCGAACGGCCGGTCCGTCGTGGCACGGATGGTCGCGATCTCCGCACGGATCCAGTCGGGTCCCTGCCAGGGATGTGTACCCCCGAAACAGCCGAGGCCGCCGGCGGCGGAGACCGCGGCAGCGAGTGTCCCGCCGCTGTGCAGGGCCATGGGGGCCGACATCACCGGATGAGCAAGCCCGAACATATCGGTGAATCTCGTCTGCAACATGGCCGCACACTAGCGGACTGACGAAGCGCCAACGGGCGGCATGCCAAGACGGCCGTTGGATGTCCGAATCGAATGCGACCCATCGGACACGTCCTGGCTCCGCCTGGGTACACCCAGGTCGCCGTCTCCCTGATTGACGCAGGTCGGCGCGGGCACGCGGACGGTGGACTGGACCAGGAACTGTGTGCCCCGCGCTCCTGGACCTGCGGCCCAGACCGCTGTTCGGGATGCCGGAGTTGGCGAGGAGATCGCCGTCACGACCGAACCGGAATTGGCCACCCGCATGATGGGCCGGTTCCTCACGCCGACCACCACGCGTCGTGGACCACCGGCGACGAACGGTATCCGCCCTGCCGGGTGTAGTTGGTGCGCAGCTTGCCGTGCACGGTCGTATCGACGGCCCATTCGACCTGGTTCGGGGTCGGTTGCAGCGCCTGCGCGTTGACGTCGTCGCGGGACACGGAGCATCAGCGGTCGCCGCGGTGCGCGTACCAGAGATGAGGACCGGGTCGTGAACAAGGCGGCTGCCGTGTGCGTTGACGTGTTGCACGAAGGGGCGAAGTAGGCCAGCGACGCCGTGCACGGCAGCCTTGTCACATGC
This sequence comes from Streptomyces sp. NPDC111656, assembly GCF_055656965.1. Lineage (NCBI taxonomy): Bacteria > Bacillati > Actinomycetota > Actinomycetes > Kitasatosporales > Streptomycetaceae > Streptomyces > Streptomyces sp. NPDC111656. The sequence continues at coordinate 81,312 of NZ_JBVKCA010000017.1, read as the reverse complement.
CCAGTGACCAGGTTGACGACGGCGGGCGCGGCCTGGACCGGATCGCCGGTCAGGACCGCGCAGGCCACAGTGGCTTCTGCTGCTGGGCTCGCATGCGAGGGCGACTCATGTGCGTCGTCAGTCGTCGATCAGCCGGAGGGAGACGGACCTCAACGGTGCCTTGATCAGCCGGTGTTCAGGCACGAGCGCGGGGCAGCGCACCCCTATGGGTCCACTGGGCGCGTTCTATGGCGGAGCAGCCTCTGATTGCCTCTCAAGGCCCCACTGAAAGGCGAAGAGCTCAACTGAGACCAGTAGTGCGCCCGGGTTTCCATGCCGTGAGACAGTATGGAGCCCTGGGCTTGCGGCTGGTGCAGCGCTGTCTAGTTGCAGTTCGTCGAGTCTCGAACAGCGTTGACGAGGTACATGCTTGAGCTTGAGGTGTTCTTCATCAGCGCGGTGACCGTGCCGGAACCGCCGTGGGCGCGGTAGACAGGTCCTGCGTACTGGCTGAAGTTGCACTCGTCACTCGCACAGCCCTCTGCCGTGTAGTTCGAGCAGAGCTTGAGCTTCATCCACTTCGCGCCACTCGTGTTGTTATCGAAGATGGCGCACGTAGGAGCGTGCGGCTGCTACGACTGCAGCGGGATTCTCCGCTGCAATTGCCCTGGCGTTCTTGTCGGCCTTGGCCGAAATGCTGGGAATCGGCCGGTCGGCTGCCGCGACCTGCGGAGCAGTCAGGCCGAGTATGCCCAGGTTGGCTGCGGCCGCTGAAAAGAAGATTCATGCTGCGTGCCGGCTTCGCACGGTCATGAGATCCCCCTCTGGAAATCATTCAAGTTGCCGCCCAAGAAACTCAAGAAACATGGATGGGCGAAGCGAATAACAGCGGTGAGAGCCAATCAGATCGCCCCTCGTGCTGTCTACGTGGATTTCTGAGAGGAAACGGATGCTGTTGTTCCGCTGTGACCCTATGCGCGTGGACCTTCCTCTCTCGAGGGGAAGAATCAGGCAATCGTTCGACCGGCTAGTTACCCGTAGTCCCGACCGGGAGGTGAGTTGAGTGGTGCACGTCACGTCAAGGGAGAAGCTGCCGGCATGCCTGTTTTTGGCCATTGGCCGAAGGTCGGCGGAAGTTCGCCACCACTGATGCCAGGCGTGGATGTCAGGGCAGGAGCAGGGGCCTCGGACAGCGCCCTGCCAGGCGATCTGCACGGCAGGATGCCGCCCCGGCCGGCACGAGCACCCCCGAACAGCGTCACACCAGGTCACTGACCTGCCTTCAAGGTGGCGGCAGTTCAGTGTTGAGCCTGTCGGCAGGCACCCGCTCGATGCGGGTCCAGCCCCTCCAGCCACGCTCCTCCAGGATCGCCAACACCCGCTCGGCACCCGGTGAGGACTCGACCATGGTTGAGTCCAGCAGGTCGACGAACTGGTCGTCGAAGCCGTCGGCACCCACCTCGCCGGCCTCCACGGCGCGAATCCTCAGGCGCTCCAGGATGTCGGCGACCTCGACGACCCGCGGATCGTCGGCCGGCCAGTCGAGCGCTCCTCTGAGAAAGCTGTAGAGCCTCACCATGTCGGGGTCGTCCAACTGCTCGTGCTTCTTGGCGATCACGGCGTCGATCAGGTGCGGCACCTGGGCGGCGATCATGATCCAGGCATCCCGCTCCAGCTCGATGTACCGCTCCTCGACATCGAGACCGCGCAGCCGGTCAAGGTAGTCCACGACGCTCTGGGGGAGCGCCAGTTGCTCTCCGGCCGCGAGCCGGGCGAGCCGTCTGCGTGTGCCCTGCAGCCGCCGGATGTCGGCACGCAGGTCCTTGTCGATCTCCTGGACGCCATCGGCGAACTCCTCCGGGCCGGCGTCGAGGAGTTCCTGCACCCTGGCCAGCGGTACGCCGGCGTCTGCCAGGGTGTGGATCCGGATCAGTCGCACGACCGCGGCAGCGTCGTAGGTCCGGTACCCGGACCGGTCGCGTGCGGGCTCCGGCAGCAGGCCGATCTGGTGGTAGTGGCGTACCGCCCGCACTGTCACCCCGGCGTACGCCGCAAGCTGGCTGATGGTGAGCATGGGTCTCAGACTGCCTCAGGCGATCTTCCGGCGATAGGCGACCATCGCGAAGACGTACGCCACGACGAGGATGCCGACGCACCACACGAGTGCGATCCAGATGTCGTCGCCGACCGGCTTCCGGGCGAACAGGTCGCGGATCGTGTTGACGATCGACGTCACCGGCTGATGCTCGGCGAACCAGCGCACCGGGCCAGGCATGGTCTCCGTGGGGGCTCGTCCAGGAAGATCACCGGCGAATTCCCGATGAGGCTCATCGCGATATCCAGCCGGCGGCGCATCCCACCCGAATACGTCGACACTCTGCGCGCGCCCGCCTCGGTCAGCGAGAAACGCCTCAGCAGGTCGTCCGCGATCGTGCCCGGGTCCTTGAGGTGGCGCAGCTTGGCGACGAGTACGAGGTTCTCCCGACCGCTGAGGATCTCGTCGACCGCCGCGAACTGCCCCGTGAGGCTGATGGACTCTCGCGCGTTCCCCGGTTGGTTGGCGATGTCGAAGCCATTGACGCTCGCCGTCCCCGCGTCGGCCTTGAGGAGCGTGGCGAGGATCCTCACGGTCGTGGTCTTGCCCGACCCGTTGGAGCCGAGCAGGGCGAAGATGTTGCCCCGCGGCACGTCGAAGTCCACGCCGCGCAGCACTTCGAGCTTTCCGTACGACTTCTCGAGACCCTGCACGCGAATCGCCGGACCGGCGATCGATGGGGCTGTCATGGTCACCTGCCTCCTTTGCGGAGCTGTTCCATGCGACTGCGAGGAAGCTCCTGCCGGAAGGATGGAGGGTTGACCCGGCGTCAGGGTCAAGCCCGCTCCGACCACGGCATCCGGGCCGTCGGCGCTGATGCGGGTCGTCCCGTGATTCGTTCCCATCGGGCAACGGCTGGGCGTAGCTTCTCCAGCGTCGAAGAAGTCCGCGATCAGTGCGAACGTCGCCTCGGGCGAGGGGCGGCGGCGGATCACGAGGTCGATCACCTGCTGGCTCAGCGCGATCGTGCCACGCCTAGCTCGCAATTGTTCCAGCGTCTTTCAGAGTCAGGGTCCGTCATGAGCCGGATCGTAGGAGCGGCACCGGCGACGATGAGCGGAATACCCCGAAACCGCCCTGCCAGACGATCTGCACGGCAGGCTGCCGGCCCCGGCCGGCACGAGCCCCCCGAACAGCGTCACACCAGGCTCCTGACCTGCGAAGGTCAGCGGACGATGTCGCTCGCCAGTTCCCACAGGCGCTCGGCGTTCGCAGGGTCCAGTGCGTAGGGGGCCACACCGGGGACGCCCAGCTGGGTGGGTCGTGCGTGGACGAGAGGGGCCTCGTTGACGTCCTCGAAGTAGCGGCCGCCGACGCCTTCGACCAGCGAGGAAGCGGCGAGGAACACGGTGGTCGCGGCGCCCTGCTCGATCGTCTTGCGGTAGGGCTCCGGGGTCCGCAGGCCTCCGGTGTGCCGCTGGAGGTTGGTGGCGATCGCACCCGGGTGCAGGGAGTTGGCCGTGATGCCGTCGCCGGACCAGCGGCGCTGCGCCTCGACGGCCAGGAGGACGGCGGCGGTCTTGGACTGGCCGTAGGCGATGAGCGCGTCGTACGGGCGGAAGCGGAAGTCGATGTCGTCGAAGACGACGGGAGAGAAGAGATGGCCGCTGGAGGAGACCGAGACCAGGCGCGCTCCGTCGCCGTCGGCGAGGGTGCGGTGCAGCCCCAGGGTCAGGGCGAAGTGCCCCAGGTAGTTGGTGGCGAACTGCTGCTCGTGGCCGCCGATGCCCCGCTCGAGCTCCGGCGGCATCATGATGCCGGCGTTGTTGATCAGGATGTGCAGCGGACCCTGCCAGTCGGCGGTGAACGCTCGCACCGATTCCAGGTCGGCCAGGTCCAGGCGGGCGACGTGGATCGCGTCGTTCCCGGTGGCCTTGCGCAGGTCGGCAGCGACCTGCTCGCCGGCTTCCGGACGGCGGAGGGCGAGCGTGACCTCGGCACCGCCTGCCGCCAGAGCGCGGGCGGTCTCGACTCCGATGCCCGAGCTCGCGCCCGTGACGATCGCCCGCCTGCCTGACAGGTCGACGCCTTCGATCACCTCCGAGGCGGTGCTGTCGCGGCCGAGCGGGGTCGTGAAGAGCTGGGACATGTGATGCATTCCTCCGGTCGTTCGAAACTGCGCCGTCATACTGCGCCGAAGGCTGTGGGGCGAACCAGGACGGGGTGAGACTGGGACTGACAGGGCCACCCATGAACCGGGAACGCGTTCGTACGCTGGAAACATGACAGCCGCCGGAGACGCCAACGCACTGGGCCGGTATCTGCGCGCCCGCAGGGAACTGGTCCAGCCAGACGAGGCCTGGGATCAGGGCAACCGGCGCGTCCCGGGGCTGCGCCGCGAGGAGGTCGCGTTCCTCGCGGGCATCAGCTCCGACTACTACAACCGCTTGGAGCAGGGCCGCGACAGGAACCCCTCGGAGCAGGTCCTGCGCAGCATCGCCCGCGCCCTGCGACTGGACGAGGAGGCGACGACGTACCTGCTGGAGATCGCCACACGCAAGAGTCCGCGGCGCAAGCGGCCCCGCAGGCCGGAGCAGGTCGGTGACGGTCTGCGCACGCTCATCGACTCCTGGCCATTGACCCCGGCGTACATCCACGGCACATACATGGACGTCCTGGCCGCCAACAGCCTCGCCGTCGCGCTCTCACCGTTCAACGCGCCGGGGCGCAACGGCATTCTGGCCGCGTTCCTGGAACCGGAGATGCGGGAACTCCATCAGGACTGGGAAGACATGACCGCCCGGGTCGTCCCGTACCTGCGCTCGGTCGTCGGCGCGGGCATCGAAGACCCGCGCCTCGTCGAGATCGTGGGAGAGCTCTCCCTGCGCAGTGAGCGCTTCCGCACGCTCTGGGCCCGACAGGACGTCAAGCACAAGACCACCGGCGTCAGCCTGCTTCATCACCCGGAGGCCGGCCCTCTGGAACTGCACTACGAAAAGCTGCTGGTCCCGGGCACTGGCGGGCAGACACTGGTCACTTACCACGCGCAGCCGGGCAGCGCCTCCGAAGAACGCCTGCGTCTGCTCGCCAGCATGCACGCCCCTGACCAGGTCGGCGGTACGCGGCCGGTCGGCGACCAGGCCCGAACGCCCGGACGCGCCATGCCTTGACATGCTCCCCGGACATCGGCGACCGGTCCGGTCGCCGATGCACTCGTCGTTCTTGCTCACGCTGCATGAGCTGGTTGCCGCCTCGTGCGGTCAGCCCTCCGCGTCAGCCCTCCACGCGGTCGGTCCTCCGCGCCTTCAGCCCTCCGCGCGGGTGGGCAGCCGCCATCCCGGGCGCGGGAAGTGGCAGGTGTAGCCATCGGGGTAACGCTCCAGGTAGTCCTGGTGCTCGGGCTCGGCCTCCCAGAAGGGGCCGACCGGCTCGACCTCGGTGACGACCTTGCCCGGCCACAGTCCGGAGGCGTCCACGTCCGCGATGGTGTCCTCGGCGATCCGCTTCTGCTCGTCGTCCACGTAGTAGATCGCCGAGCGGTAGCTGAGACCGATGTCGTTGCCTTGGCGGTTCTTGGTGCTCGGGTCGTGGATCTGGAAGAAGAACTCCAAGATCGTGCGGAAGTCGGTCTTCTCGGGGTCGAAAAGGATCTCAATGGCCTCCGCGTGGGTGCCGTGGTTACGGTACGTCGCGTTCGGCACGTCACCCCCGGTGTATCCGACCCGGGTCGCTGTCACGCCCGGGAGCCGGCGGATCAGGTCCTCCATCCCCCAGAAGCATCCGCCCGCCAGTACGGCCCTCTGCGTCTGCGCTGCCATTTCGGCCCCTCCAATGTCTGTCGCCTCGGTCACTCGGGCTGCTCGGCTCGCACACCGGCGGCATCCCATGCCCTCTGGCTTCATCAGCGCGTGAGGGTCCCAAACAATTCCGCGCCCGCCCGCCCTGCCGGCCATCAGTCGGGGGTGGGGCACCGCCGCAGCCTGCGGAAACCGTCCCGGGGCGGTGCCTACGTCACCGCAAGATCCCGTTTTTAAGTTAATTAGCAATTAATATTGACAGGCCTGAGGGGCCTGGGCACAGTTTCCGCCGTGGCACCGGCGCCCAGGCAGGACCGGAGCGGGGTGCCTCGTACCCCCAACTCTCGGGAGAACTCAGTGGCTTCGCATCGTGCAGGGATGGCGCGACCGCGGCGGACAGCGGTGGTGCTCGGTGCCGTGGTGCTGGTCGGGTCGGCGGTGCCGGCGGCACACGCCGCGGACGACCAGGGCGCGCCGCAGTACTACGACAGCGGTCTCGCCTCCACGCCGTACATGGGATGGAACACCTACTACGGGCTCGGCGCCCCGACGGAGGACCAGGTCAAGAAGGTCGCCGACCACCTCGTCAGCAGCGGGCTGCGCGACAGCGGTTACAACATCGTCTGGCTGGACGGCGGTTGGCAGGCGGACCAGCCGCGTGATCCGCAGACGGGCCGGCTCGTGGCCAACGCCACCCGCTTTCCCTCCGGCATCCCCGCGCTGGTGACGTACCTTCACAAGCGGGGCCTCAAGGTCGGCATCTACACCGACGCGGGTGAGTACGACGGCGGGAAGTGGTGCGGCCTGGGCAGCCGCGGTCACTACGAGCAGGACGCCCGCCAGTTCGCCGGCTGGAAGGTCGACGCCATCAAGGTGGACTTCCTCTGCGGCATCGGCGCGGGGCTCGATCCGGGCCCGGCCTTCAAGGAGTTCAGCGACGCCGTCGCCAAGTCCGGGCGGAAGATGCTGCTCAATCTGTGCAACCCGCTCACCGACGACTGGGGCATGCCGCACACCCCGGAACAGGACGCGCACAACACCTTCGTCTACGGTCCGACGGCGGCCGACTCCTGGCGCACCGGCACCGACATCGCCTGGGGCACCCCGACCGCGGGGGAGTGGCCGAACATCCTGCGCAACATGGATGCCAACGCCTGGCACCCCGAGGCGCAGGGGCCCGGGCACTGGAACGACCCCGACTACCTGATCCCGATGCGCAAGCTCGCCGAGGGCGGCTACGAGCTGACGGAGGAGGAGTCCACCACTCAGTTCGTGATGTGGGCCGAGATGGCCTCGCCGCTCGTGCTCGGCAGTGACCCGCGCACCCTGGCGCAGTCGATGATCGACACCCTGCGCAACCCCGAGATCATCGCCGTCGACCAGGACCCGCTGGGCATCCAGGGCGCCCGCGTGGCGACCGACTCGGTCGGCGACGCCTACAGCAAGGTGCTGCAGGGCGCGGGCAAGCGGGCGGTCGTCCTGCTCAACCGCTCCGACCAGGCGCAGGACCGCACGGTGACCTTCGCGGACGCCGGCCTCGCGGGCAAGGTTGCGGTGCGTGACCTGCGGGCCCGTGCCGCGCGCGGCACCTTCACCGGCTCGTACACGGTGCGCGTCCCCGCGCACGGCACGGCCTTCCTCAAGCTGACCGGCACCGACGAGGCCCCCGGCACGCAGCTTCCCGGCCGCTCGTCGGCGAGCCCGGCCCTGGTGCGCGACGGTGACACGCTCACCGTCTTCACCCGCGGCACGGACGGCGCGCTGCGCGCGCAGACCGCGCGCGGTGGTGACTGGGCCACGTCCCGGACCACCGATCTGGGTGGCCCGACGCGCGGCCGCATCCTGGGCCAGCCCGCGGCGTACGCCTCGGCCGGGGGGCGGATCGACGTCTTCGTACGCGGCACCGACGACACCTCTTACCGGCGCGTGTACGTGAACGGGCACTGGGGGCGCTGGCAGAACCTCGGCGGGACGCTGACGGACGCGCCGACCGCGGCCTTCGCGGGACCGGACGACTGGACCCTGTTCGTGCGCGGTGCGGACGGCAATGTGTGGTCGCGCGGCCCGGCCTCCGGCTGGACCTCGCTCGGCGCCCCGCAGGGCCGGCCGTTCTACGGACGTCCGTCGGCCGTCGTCGACGACGCCGGGCGGCTGCACGTGGCCGTGCGCACCCCCGACGACTCGGTGTGGTCGCGCACCCGCGACACCTCCGGCACCTGGTCGGACTGGACGGCACTCGGCGGCACGACCAGTGGCAGCCCGACCCTGGTGGCCTCCGGCGGCACCGTCCACCTGTACGCGCGGGCCGGGGACTACACGCTCTGGACGCGCAGGTGGACCGCCGACGGCGGCTGGGCCGGCTGGAGCAAGGACACCGACTTCGTCAGCGGTGCCTTCGACGGCGCGCTCGGTGCCGTCGCCGGTCCGGACGGCGGCGTACTGGCCGCCTACCGCGGGGTGGACGGCCGCGTCCACCAGACGGGGCTCTGAGCTCCGCGCGCTCGCGTTGATGTGCCTCCGGGCCTTGTCCGGCCCGGAGGCACATCCCCCGAGAAATAAATTAGTAATTAATCTTGACGGTATCCGTACCCCTGCGACAGGCTGTGCCTGCCGCAGGCGGAGCCGGGCCGTCAGGGGGCCTCAACTCTGTTCCGCAGGCACTTAGGGAGTGCACAGATGACCGTTTTCAACGCCACCCGCCGCAGATTCCTCGTAGGAACAGGCGCAGTCGGCGCCGGCGCGCTGCTCAGCGGCTGCGTCACCCAGACCCCGTCCACCTCCGGAGGAAAGTCCGGCGGCCCGGTGACCCTGCAGTCCAACCTCTCCTCTCCGCAGGCCAAGACCGCGATGCAGGCGGTCGTCGCCGCCTACGACAAGCGCGGCGACGCCAGGGCCCAGCTCAACACGGTCGCGTCGGAGACGTTCCGCACGCAGCTGCCGACCTACCTCACCTCGGCCAACCCGCCGGACGCCTACACCTGGTACCCCGGCTCCGTCGCCGAGTCGTACGCCAAGAAGGACCTGCTCCTCGGCCTCGACGACATCTGGGAGAAGCCCGAGCTCGCCGGCTACTCCGACGCGCTGAAGAAGCTGTGCACCTCGGCCTCCAGCGGCAAGAAGGTCTTCGTGCCCACCAGCTACTACTGGTGGGGCGTGTTCTACCGGAAGTCGAACTTCGCCAAGTGGGGTGTCAAGGAGCCCAAGACGTGGGACGAGTTCCTCGACCTGTGCGACAAGCTCAAGAGCAAGGGCGTCGCCCCGATCGGCCTCGGCGCCGGCGGTGACACGCCCTGGGTCGCCTCCACCTGGTTCGACTACCTCAACATCCGCGTCAACGGCGCCAAGTACCACCGCGAACTCCTCGCGGGCAAGCACCGCTTCGACGACCCCGAGGTTCGCAAGGTCTTCGACAAGTGGGACGAGGCCCGCCCGTTCTTCGACCCCAACGGCACGGCCATCCCCTTCCAGGACGCCACCACCGCCCTCCTCCAGGGCCGCACCGGCATGATGCTCATCGGCACCTTCTTCGCCGATGCCGCCCCCAAGGACGCCCTGGGCGACCTGGACTTCTTCCAGTTCCCCATCATCGACCCGAAGGTGCCGGTCGCCGAAGAGGCGCCCACGGACGGCTACTTCGCCAGCGCCCGTACCAAGCGCGCCGACGGCGTCAAGGAGCTGCTGCGCTACCTGGCCTCCGCCGAGGCGCAGGAGCTGTACCTCAAGAACTCCTCCGGCACCGCGCTGCCCACGCACCCGGACGCCAAGGACGCCGGCACCCCGCTCGTCCTCAAGGGCCGCAAACTCATCGAGAGCGCCACCGACGTGACGCAGTTCTTCAACCGGGACTCCAGCGACGCGCTCCAGCCGACCGCCGACACGGCGCTCGTGCACTACCTCGCCAAGCCCAAGGAGATCGGCTCCATCCTCACCACGTGGCAGCGCAGCGCACAGAAGATCTGGAGCCAGTGACAATGGCTTTGCTCGGCTCCACACGACGGTCCAGGGCCACGCGGGTGCCCCCGGTGGTCCTGGCCTTCGTCCTCGTCCCGCTGCTCGCCGAGGCGTTCTGGGTCTTCTGGCCGGCCCTCCAGGGCTTCTACCTCTCCCTGACCTCTTGGGACGGTCTGTCGGCCCCGAAGTTCGTCGGCCTCGGCAACTTCAGCGAGATGGTGCACGACGAGGTCTTCCGCACCGCCGCGGTCAACACGGTGCTGTGGCTGCTGCTCTTCGGCGGGCTGTCCGCCGCCCTCGGGCTCGGTGCCGCACTGCTGCTCCAGCAGGAGCGGCGCGGCATCGGGTTCTACCGGGCGGCGCTCTTCCTGCCGGTGGTCTTCTCACTGGTCGCGACCGCGCTGGTGTGGCAGGCCATGTACCAGCCGGACGGCCTGATCAACAACGTGCTGCAAGCCATCGGCCTGGGTGGCTGGAAGCACGCCTGGCTCGCCGACCAGGACACCGCCTTCTACGCGGTGATCGTGCCCGCGCTGTGGCGCCAGGTCGGCTACGTGATGGTGCTGTACCTGGCCGGCCTCAAGGGCATCGACCCCGTGCTGTACGAGGCGGCGAAGGTCGACGGCGCCACCCGCCTGCAGCAGTTCCGGCACATCACCCTCCCGCAGCTGCGCAGCGTCAACGCGGTCGTCCTGTCGGTGATCGTCATCGACTCGCTGCGCTCGTTCGACGTGGTGTGGGCGCTCACCCGCGGCGGCCCGTACCACTCCTCCGAACTGCTGAGCACCTACATGTACTCCACCGCGTTCCAGTCGCTGCGCCTGGGATACGGCTCCGCACTCGCCGTCGTCATCTTCGTGCTGGCCTTCGGCGTCATCGCGAGCTACCTCGTGCGCGCCTTCCGGGAGGCCGACTCATGACCGCCACCCACGCCACCACGGACCTCAAGGACGCCGAGGGCCCGGCGGGCCGGACCGGGCCCGCCAAGGTCGCGGCGCCCCGCCGCCCCGCCCTGAGCGGCCGCGCCCTGCGCACCGCCGGCTTCCACCTCTCCGCGGGCCTGCTGTCCGCGCTGTGGCTGCTGCCGATCGCCCTCGTCCTGGTCACCAGCACCCGGACGTTCGACGACATCGCCGCGCACGGCGTCGGCAGCTGGCCGCACTCGTTCACCTTCGACAGCTTCCGGCAGGCGTGGGTGGACGGCGGCCAGCAGCGCGCCCTCATCAACAGCATGCTGGTCACCATCCCCACCGTGCTGCTCTCGCTCGGCCTCGCCTCCATGGCGGCCTTCGCGCTCAGCCGTTACGACCTGCCCTTCCGGCGCGTCCTGCTGCTGCTCATGCTCGGCGGCAACCTGCTGCCCCCGCAGATCCTGCTGATCCCGGTCTCCAAGCTCAGCGAAATGCTCGGCATCTACGACCAGTTGTACGCCCTGATCGGCGTGCAGGTCGGCTTCGGAGTCGGCTTCTACGTCTTCGTCCTGCACGGCTTCATGCGGGCGATCCCCGGCGAGATCCAGCAGGCCGCCGTCATCGACGGCGCGAACCCGTGGCAGATCTACTGGCGGATCATCCTGCCGCTGGCCCGCCCGGCGCTGGCCGCGCTGACCGCCCTGTCGTTCACCTGGATCTTCAACGACCTGCTGTGGGCCATCACGGTGCTGCGCACCGACACCCAGATGCCCATCACCGCCTCCCTCATCGGGCTGCAGGGTCAGTACGTGTCCATGTGGAACGTGATCGCGGCCGGCTCGGTGATCGCCGCCGCCCCGACGGTGGCCGTCTTCCTTCGCTTCCAGCGCTACTTCGTGGCCGGACTGAACCTCGGAGCCGTCAAGTGACCCCGCACGACCGGTGGCTGCTGCGCACCGACACCACCACCTACGCGGTCACCCTCGGCGGCGACGACCGCTGGGCCGAACTCGCCGCCTGGGGTCCGCACGGCGTCGAGGACGGGCCGTCGCCCATGGGCTGGTCGCGGCGCACCCACTTCATCGTCCCCGCCGACGCCGCCCCGGCCGAGTACATCCCGTACGGCCTGCGGCCGTTCACCGGCGCCGACCTCGTCGCCTCCCGCCCCGGCGGCGATCGCGGCAGCTGGTGGCGATTCACCGGCGCCACGCAGGACGGCGACCGGGCGCTGCGCCTGGAGTTCGCCGACGACATCCTCGGGCTGCGCACGACGCTCCGCTACGAGACGGTGCCCGGCACCGACGTCATACTGCGCTGGACGGAGCTGACCTGCACCGGCGAGGACGAGGTGCGCCTGGAGCGCTTCGACTCCGCCGCCGTCAATGTGCCCATCCAGGGCGGTGCGCGGCTGACGTACCTGGCCGGCCAGTGGTCGCAGGAGTTCCAGCTCAAGGACGTGACGCTGGAGCGCGGCCGCTTCGAGATGGAGAGCACCCAGGGCTCGGCCGGGCACGCCTACCACCCCTGGCTCGCGGTCCAGGACGCCGCCGCCCCCGCCGAGGGCGCCACCCCCACGTACGGCATCGCCCTGGAGTGGTCCGGCAACTGGCGGATCACCGCCGACGCCGAGCCCGGCGGCGCCGTACGCGTACGCGCCGGCCGCGTGCCCCACGAGGGCGCGGTCCGCCTCGCCCCCGGCGCCACCCTCGTCACACCTCGGCTGGCCTGCGCCTTCAGCCCGGACGGGCTCGACGGGCTGGCGCGCGTGTGGCACCGCTACGAGCGGCACCTCACCGGCGAGCGCATCCACCGGCCGCGCAAGGTCCTCTACAACTCGTGGGAGGCGACCGGCTTCGACGTCGACGCCGCCGGGCAGCTGGAGCTCGCCAAGACGGCCGCGGACCTGGGCGCCGAACTCTTCGTCGTCGACGACGGCTGGTTCACCGGACGCCCCGACGACACCGGCGGCCTCGGCGACTGGGACCCGGACCCGGCCGAATTCCCCGGCGGATTCGACCGGTTCGTCGAGGACGTCCGCGCTCTCGGCATGGACTTCGGCCTGTGGGTGGAGCCCGAGGGCATCAGCCCCCGCTCCAGGCTCTACGCCGAGCACCCCGAGTGGGTGTACCGGATCGAGGGGCGGCCCGCGACGCTCGTACGCAACCAACTCCTGCTCGACCTCGGCCGCGAGGACGTCCAGGACTTCGTCATCGGCACGCTCGACCGGCTGCTCGGCTCGTACGCCATCAGCTACCTCAAGTGGGACATGAACCGGCCGCCCACCGAGCGCGGCCGCCCCGGCCACCCGGCCGGTCCCGACCCCGAGCTCCAGGACCTCGACGCCGCCCATGTAGCCGGCTACCAGCGCGTCCTGGACCACCTGCGCAGCGCCCACCCGCACGTCACCGTCGAGGGCTGCGCAGGCGGCGGCGCCCGCGTCGAGCACGCCACCCTCGCCCGCACCGACGTGATGTGGCCCAGCGACAACACCGCGCCCATGGACCGGTTGCGCATCCAGTACGGCTATCTCCACGCGCACGCCCCGCACACCATGAGCTCCTGGGTCACCGACGCCCCCGGCGTCTTCGACCCGCGCCCCCGCTCCCTCGCCTTCCGGTTCGTCAACTCCATCGCCGGAGTCCTGGGCATCGGCGCCGACATACGCCACTGGACGCCACAGCAGCGCGCCGAGGCCACCGAGTGGATCGCCCGCTACAAGGAGATCCGCGACATCGTCCACCACGGCGAGGTGAGCCTGCTCCGCAGCCCCGCTGACCCGACCTGCGGCATCCAGTACGAGGAACCGGGCGGCGCCCGCCTGGTGGTGACGGCCTGGAACACCGGCCCGCTCGACGGCGCGCCCCTGGTGCCCGGCCGGGCCGCCCGGCTCCGACTGCGCGGCCTGAGGCCGGACGCCGGCTACACCGACACCGCGACCGGCACCCGCTACAGCGGCGCGTACCTGCTCCACTCGGGGCTGCCGTTTGCCTGGACCGCCGGACACGACGCGGAGCTGACCGTGCTGGCCCGGCAGTGACGACAACGGAAGAATTCGCCCCATCTCTCGAACATCTGCACCCCACCTCCCTCTCGAACAGGAGACGACCCACCTCATGAACCCAGCCGCCCGCTTCACCAACCGCGTCGCCGTCGTCACCGGCGCCGCGTCGGGCATCGGCGCGGCCACCGCGGCACGCCTCGCCGCGGAGGGCGCGGCCGTCGTCCTGGTCGACCTCGCCGCCGAACGCGGCGAGGAAGCCGCCGAGCGGCTGCGCAAGGACGGCGCCCGGACCCTGTTCGTCGCCGCCGACGTCGCGAGCGAGGACGACTGGCAGCGGGTGATCACCGCAGCCCACAGCTTCGGGCCCGTGGGCGTCCTGGTCAGCAACGCGTACACGGTGGCGGTCGCACCGGCCCACGAGACCAGCCTCGCCTCCTGGGAACGGCAGCTCTCGGTCAACCTCACCGGCGCCTTCCTGGGCGTCAGGGCGACACTGCCCGACCTGCGCGAGCACCAGGGGGCCGTGGTGCTCGTCTCCTCCGTCCACGCCCACCGGGGGATCCCCGGCCACCCGGCGTACGCGGCGAGCAAGGGAGCGCTGCTGTCGCTGTGCGGTCAGCTCGCGGTCGAGTACGGCCCCGGGGTTCGCGTCAACGCCGTGCTGCCGGGACCGATCCTGACCGCCGCCTGGGACCGGGTCCCGCAGGCCGAGCGCGAGCTCAGCGTCGCCGAGACCGCGGCCCGCCGCTTCGGCACCCCCGAGGAGGTCGCCGCCGCCGTCGCCTTCCTCGCCGCCGACGAAGCCTCCTACATCACCGGATCGAGCCTGCTCGTGGACGGCGGCTGGAGCGTCAGTAAGGCCTCCGCGTGACGGGACCGACCGCTCCAGCCACCGACCGACCAGCAAGAAAGGCAAACACATGACGCCATACGCGCGCCGCGGAGTGCACGGCCAGACCGTGGAGACCCTTGCCCGCCGGGTGCTCAGCGGCGAGATCGCCGAGGGAGCGACGCTCGACATGGCGGCCCTGCAGAGCGAACTGGACGTCAGCCTGACCGCCCTGCGCGAATCGCTCAAGGTGCTCGCGGCCAAGGGCATGGTCGACGCCCGGCAGAAGCGCGGCACGTTCGTCCGGCCCCGCTCCGACTGGAACCTGCTCGACGCCGACGTACTGCGCTGGCAGTTCTCCGAGAGCGACGGCACCGGCGCCGACCCCGCGCTGCTCCGCAACCTCGGCGAGGTCCGCGGCATCATCGAACCCGCCGCCGTGCGGCTGGCCGCGGCCCGCCGCACCGACGCCGACCTCGAGGCGTTGGAGGGGGCACTCACCGCGATGGGCCAGGAGGGCGGCGCGAGCGACGCCGTCGAGGCCGACCTCGGCTTCCACCGGGCGCTGCTCGCGGCCACCCACAACGAACTGCTGGAACGCATGGAGATGGTCATCGAATCGGGCCTGGCCCAGCGCGACCGGCTCGTGCACAGCGCCCCCCACAGCGAGGACCCGGTCCCCAGCCACCGAGCCGTCCTCGACGCCGTGCGCGACCGGGACCCCGACGGCGCGGAGCACGCCATGCGCGCCCTGCTCGACCAGGCGACGCGCGACCTCGACAAACTCAGCGGTCCGTCCGCGCCCGAGGGCGCGGACGGCTCCACCGACGAGAAGGACGGCCAGGCACAGTGAAGATCGCGCGCGTCGAGACCTTTCTCGTCCCGCCCCGGTGGCTGTTCTGCCGCATCGAGACCGACGACGGCGTCGTCGGCTGGGGCGAGCCGGTGGTGGAGGGCCGGGCCGAGGTCGTCCGGTCGGCCGTCGAGGTGCTGGCGGAGTACCTGGTGGGCCAGGACCCGCTGCGCATCCAGGACCACTGGCAGGTGCTGAGCAAGGGCGGCTTCTACCGGGGCGGCCCGGTCCTCTCCAGCGCCGTCGCCGGCATCGACCAGGCCCTGTGGGACATCGCGGGCCGCGCCCTCGGGGTGCCGGTGCACACGCTGCTCGGCGGCCCGGTCCGCGACACCGTCCGGGTGTACGCCTGGGTCGGCGGCGACGAACCCGCGCGGCTCAAGGAAGAGGTCACCGCCCAGGTGGAGGCCGGCTTCACCGCCGTCAAGATGAACGCCGCCGGGCGCACCCCGCCGATCGGCAGCCCCGCCGAGACGGCCGCCGTCGTCGAGCGCGTGGCGGCCGCCCGCGAGGCCCTGGGCCCGCACCGCGACGTCGCCGTCGACTTCCACGGCCGCTTCAGCGCCGCCAACGCGCGCCGCGTACTCAACGAGATGGCCCCGCTGCACCCGCTGTTCGTCGAGGAACCCGTCCTGCCCGAGCAGGCCCACCTGCTGCCCGGCCTGGTCGCCGCCTCGTCCGTGCCGCTGGCCACCGGCGAACGGCTCTACGGGCGGGCCGACTTCCTCCCGGTGCTGACCGCGGGCGTCGCCGTGGCCCAGCCGGACCTGTCGCACGCCGGCGGCATATCGGAGGTCACCCGGATCGCCTCGCTCGCCGAGACCTTCGGGGCCCACCTGGCGCCGCACTGCCCGCTCGGTCCCATCGCGCTGGCCGCCAGCCTCCAGGTCGCCTTCGCCACACCCAACTTCCTGATCCAGGAGCAGAGCCGGGGCATCCACTACAACAAGGACGCCGACCTGCTGTCCTACCTGGTCGACACCGAGCCCTTCCGCTTCGTCGACGGCCAGGCGCACCGCACCGGACTGCCCGGACTCGGCATCGCCGTCGACGAGGTCGCGGTCCGCGCCGCCGACCGGTCCGGCCACGCCTGGCGCAACCCCGTCTGGCGGCACGCCGACGGTTCCTTCGCCGAATGGTGAGCGCCACGCGGCTGCCCGTCCGCGTCGCCACCGACCCGGACCACGGCGGACGCTGGACGTCGCTGACCGCCGGTGGCCGCGAGTGGCTGTGGCACCGCGAGGAGCCCCGCCGCCGCACGGTCCGGCCCGGTGACCCCTTCGCCGACGCCGGCGGCCTGGAGGAGTGCGTGCCCACCGTGCGCGGGCTGCCCGACCACGGGGACACCTGGTCGCGACCCTGGCGGAGGGCGGGGGAGGAGGACGTCGTGGAGTGTCCCGACTTCCGCCTGAACCGGCGCATCGGTGAGCGAGGGGACGCGGTCGTCGTCGACTACACGCTCGCCGCCGAGCCCGGCTACCGCTTCGTGTGGGCCGCCCACGCCCTGCTGGACCTCTCTCCGGCCGCCCGGATCGGCGTCGTCGGCGCGGCGGTGACCCGGCTCTACCCGGACGAGGGCGACCGCTGGGTCGCCGGCAACTGGCCCAGCGTCGACGGCGTACCGCTGGACCGGCTCGGCCCGGACGACGGGAGCGCCGTCGGAGCGGTCGTCCTCACCCCCCGGGTGTCCGTGCACGACGGCGCCGACACGCTGTACCTGTCCGTCGAGGCCGACGGACAGCCCGTCGCGGTCGCCCTCTGGCGCAACCTCGGCGGCTTCCCCCGGGGCGCGCCGTACCGCTCGATCGGCGTCGAGCCGATGCTCGGCCGCGTCTTCGACCGCGCCGCGGCGGAAGACGGCGACACCGCCGTGGTGCCGCCGACCGGCGAGGTCACCTGGCGGCTCACCGTCACCGCGACCCGCCGCACCTGAACCACCGTCACCAGAAGGGATGTCGGATGAAGCTGCTCGCCGCGCTGCGCGCCCACCGGCTGCTCGCCATCGTCCGGGGCAGCGACCCGGACGCCGCGCTGACCACCGTGCTCACCCTCGCCGAGGAGGGCGTCACCCTCATCGAGGTCTCCCTCTCCGGGCGCGACGCGCTCGACGTCATCGCGCGGGCCCGCGCCACGCTCGGCCCCGACGCGACGCTCGGCGCCGGAACCGTGCTCAGCTCCGAGGACGCCCGTGCCGCCCAGAAGGCCGGCGCCGCCTTCCTCGTCACCCCGGGGGTCAGCGACGGCATCGCCACCGGGCGGGAACTCGAACTCCCCGTGCTCGCCGGCGTGATGACGCCCACCGACATCCTCCAGGCACAGCGGCTCGGCGCCGACGCCCTCAAGCTCTTCCCGGCAGGCAGCGCCGGGGGCCCCGGCTATCTGCGGGACCTGCGCGGGCCCTTCCCGGACCTGCCCTTCGTACCCGTCGGGGGAGTGGACGCGGCGGCAGCCGCCGACTACCTGCGCGAGGGAGCCATAGCCGTCGGCGTCGGATCGCCCCTGATCGGCGACGCCGCCGAGGGCGGCGACCTCACCGCCCTGCGTGAGCGCGCCCGCGCCTTCCTGGACGTCGTCCGCGCGGACGACCGCCCGTGACCGCCCCCGCGGTCCTGGGGACCGACCGCCTCGAGTTGGGCGAGGGCATCCGCTGGACGGACGGCCGCGCCGTGCTGACCGACATCCTCACCGGCCGACTGCTCGCGGTGCCCGACACACCCGACGCGCCGCTCGCCCCGATCACCCGACTGCCCTGCCCGCTGGGCGCCGTGGCACCGGTGGAGGGGCACCCCGGGCACTGGATCGCGGCGGCGGGCCCCGGCATCTGCCGCATCGACCCCGCGGGCCGCGTCGACTGGATCGCACGCCCCGAGGAGGGCGCACCCGTGCCGATGCGGATGAACGACGGCGTAGCCGACCCGCACGGCCGCTTCTGGGCGGGCAGCATGGAGTACGAGGCCACCCAGGACGCGGGCTCCCTCTACCGCCTGGACCGCGACGGCCGCGTCACCCGCGTCCTGCGGGACGTCACGATCCCCAACGGCCCGGCCTTCAGCGCCGACGCCACCGTCATGTACCTCGCCGACAGCGCCCGGGGCATCATCCGCCGCTATCCCGTCGACCCCGAGAGCGGCGACCCGGGCACCCCAGAACCCTTCGTCACCCTCGGCTCCGGCAGCCCCGACGGCATGACCACCGACATCGAGGGCTGCCTGTGGACCGCCGTCTGGGGCGCCGGGCAGGTCCACCGCTACCGCCCCGACGGGGGCCTCGACCGGATCGTCGACCTGCCCGCCGGGCAGCCCGCGGGACTCTGCCTCGGCGGCCCCGACGGCCGTACGCTCCTCGTCACCAGCGCGCACATCGGCCTGCCCGTCCCAGGACCCCTCGACGGCGCTGTCTTCGCGCTCCGGGTCGACGTTCCCGGCGCCCCGGCCGCCCCGTACCGCCCGGCGGCCCCCTCCGTTCCGGCCCCGGCGGACCGCGCCGACACACCCTAGGAAGCCCACCATGAGCACCCACCGGCCACTGCGCCCCGGCCCCGTGGTCTGCGTCGGCGAGACCATGGCCGCCCTCGCCCCCGACCCCCTCGGGCCGCTGGACGGCGCCGACCTGCTGCGCGTCGACATCGCGGGCGCCGAGTCGAACGTCGCCCTCTACCTCGCCGACCACGGCATTCCCGCCCGCTGGGTCTCCGCGGTCGGCGACGACCCCTTCGGCCGCCGCGTCCGCGCCCGGATCGCCGCGGGCGGCGTCGACGTGAGCGGCGTCCGCACCGACCCGCAGCGGCCCACCGGACTGCTGCTCAAGGACCCGGGCCCGCGCGGGCACGGCACCCGCGTCCACTACCACCGCGCCGGATCCGCCGCCTCGGCCCTCACCCCCGACGTGCTCGACGATCCGGCGGTGGCGGGCGCCGCGCTCGTCCACCTCAGCGGCATCACCCCCGCCCTCTCGCCCGGCTGCCGCGCCCTCGTCGAACGCGCGCTGCGCCCCGACCGCCCGTGGCCCGTCAGCTTCGACGTCAACCATCGCCCCGCGCTGTGGGACGGCCGCTCCGCCGCCGACGTGCTGCGGCGGCTCGCAGACCGGGCCGACATCGTGCTCGTCGGTCTCGACGAGGCCCAGGCCCTGTGGGGGGACGGGATCACCGACGCCGAACGGGTCCGCGATCTCCTCTCCGGCCCGCGCGTGCTCGTCGTGAAGGACGGGGACCGCGCCGCCACCGCTTTCGTGGGGGCCGCTGCCCACAGCGTGCCCGCTCTGACCGTGCGCGTTGCCGAGCCGGTCGGCGCCGGCGACGCCTTCGCCGCCGGGTTCCTCAGCGGCCTGCTGCGGCAGCTGCCCGTGGACCGCGCCCTGCGGCTGGGCCATCTGACCGCGGCCTCGGCCCTGAAGGTCGCCGCCGACCACGGCCCGCTGCCGGACCCCGCCTTCGTCGCGGCGCTTCTGGACGCCGACGAGGAGACCTGGCGGGCCGCCGTGATCGACTGATGCCTCCGGACAGAACCGTCCGGGGTGCTTCGAGTGCAGGCCTCAGCGCCGCTTGTCGTCCTGATGCTCCGCCACCGTAGACGCTTCCTCGGCGGCGGATTCCTCTTCGTGGGACAGGCGGTATGCCACGGCGAGTCCCCAGGGGACACCGAGGAGGACGACGAGGGCGAGGCCCAGAACGAGGGGAGCCGGGCGTGCCGCACCGACTCCCACACACATGACGGCCACGACGACGCAGGTGCGGGCCAGCGGCCGGTAGAGCCCGCGGTCCAGGTGCCAGACGCGCAGGGAGGTCGCGAGCACCATCGTCGCGCAGAGCACGACGGCCGCGCCCCCGCAGAGCACCCAGGCCGTGGCGGCGGGGATCCGGCTGTCGTGGGCGTGCTCGACGAGGCCGACCATCGCGGCGCCCATGGCGGCCACCGCGGCCGTGAGCGGCATGTGAACCAGCATCCACTGCACGGTGCTCGCACGAGTGGGCCTCGGCCGCCGGTGCCCGGCGAAGTCGAAGTACGTCCACCAGGCACCGAAGCCGATGACGACGGCGACGAGCCCGACGGCGAGGGTGAGCGCGTTGGTCGGCTCGTGGGCCAGTCCGTCGACGACGCCGGTCACGGTCTCGCCGAGCACGATGATGATGAACAGCCCGAACCGTTCGGTGAGCGCGGCGGTCACGCTGAGCGCGACCGCCTGTACCGGGGTGGCCGTACCGATCATGACCGCGAACCCCGCCAGGTAGGCGACGGCCAAAAGGCCCCACGTCAGCACGCGGACGTCCGCGGGCAGAGCGGCGCTCGCGGCCAGGACGACCGCGCAGGCTGCCGTCCCGGTCACGAACAACCTGCTGGGGCGGCGGAATTCGGGGCTGTCACCGCGTGCGGCGAGCAGCCACAACACCGCCAGCACCGCGAACAGCACCCCCGCGGTCACGGCGAACGCGACTCCGCGTGCGCCGCCCGCCTCGGGGATGAACGCGCCCAGCGGGACGAGCACGAGGATCTGCAGCAGGAACATGCTCCGGCCGCGGGCATCCTCGTGCCCGTGCAGTTCGTGGTGGAGGGTGCCGTTGAACCAGGCGATCCACACCAGTGCGAACACCGCGGCGAACAGACCCAGACCGTGCCAGTCGAGGTCTCCGGCCAAGTGGTGGGCGGCCTGGGCGACCAGCACGACCACGACCAGGTCGTAGAACAGTTCGAGCGGGCCGACCACGCGCTCGCGCGGCTGCTCGCCATGGGCACGCGGAGGCTGCCACAGCTGACGGCGCAGCCGGGTCCACTGCTCGTCTCGTGAGGTCATGTCGGCAGCGTAGAGCTCTAGCCGACGAGAGCTTCGGACACGGTCCACAGCCGGGCGGCGTTCTCCGGGTCCAGGGCGTACGGCGCGACGCCGGCGACGGCACCGGCTCGCTCGGCGACCGGCTCGGACGGTGCACAGTCCTCGAAATAGCGGCCGGTGATGCCCTCCACCGACGGTGAGGCGGCCAACAGCACCGAGGTCGCGGCGCCCTGCTCCACGGTCTTCTGCGGTGGCAGTGCGAGTTCGCCCGAGGCGATGAAGTCGGCCACCTGCTGCATGTCCATGTGCCGGGCCAGGGACGTGTCCGCGATGTTGCCCGGCATCAGTGCGTTGGCGGTGATGCCGTCGTCGGCCCATCGCTCGGCGGCACCGACGGCGAACAGGATGTTGGCGGTCTTCGACTGCCCGTAGGAGGTCCAGGGGTCGTAGGGGCGGTACCGGTAGTCGAGGTCGTCGAAGACGACGGGGGAGAAGAGGTGGCCGATCGAGGCGACCGAGACGATCCGGGCGCGGTCCGCCGCCGCGAGTGCCGGGTGGAGGCCGACGGCGAGGGCGAAGTGCCCCAGGTGGTTGACGGCGAACTGCGTCTCCCGACCGTCAGGTGTGCGGATGAGTTCCGGCGGAGCCATCACTCCGGCGTTGTTGACCAGGATGTCCAACGGGCCGTGCCAGGCCGCCACGAACGCGGCGACCGTCGACCGGTCGGCCAGATCGAGCCGCCCCACTGTCAACTTCCCTGATTTGGAGGGCAGTTCAGCCTCCAGGCGCGCCACTACGCGGGCACCCGTGTCGGTGTCCCGCACGGCCAGGGTGACGTCGGCGCCCGCCGCGGCGAGCGCCCGGGCCGTCTCCACCCCGATTCCGGAACTGGCTCCGGTCACCACGGCCCGGCGGCCGTGCAGGTCGACACCGTCGATCACCTCGGCGGCGGTGGTGCTTGCCCCGAAGATGTGGGGCGTCTGAGGCACAGACATGAGGTGGGTCTCCTGATGTGAGTGAGCTGGGTTACTTGAGTGATTTGAGAAAACCGAGGGTGGCGATGTGTGTGACTCAGTCGCCGATCGCGTTCGGCGCCTCGCCGACGGGAGCCCAGGCGTGCGCGTCGCCCACCGACGTGACACGGCCGAACACGTCGTCCGTGAAGTGCCCGGCGGCGATCACGGTGTCCGGCCGTGCCAGCACGCGATCGCGCACGGCTCGGGCCTGGTCCGGAGCGACGTCGGAGGAGAACACCAGATCGGGGTCGCCGACCTGAGCCGGGGAGTGAAGGATGTCTCCCACGATGTAGGCGGATTCGGTGCTGCCACCCGACGGATCCCGTACGACGATCGCCAGATGCCCGGGGGTGTGCCCGGGCGTCGCCTCGACGGTCACCCCGGGCGCGATGCTGTCGCCGCTCCTGACGAACTCGACGACGCCGTCGAGCGGCTTGAGCACTGCCTCGGCGTCCGGTCCGCCCATGGCCGCCGCCCTGGTCGACCAGTACTGCCACTCGGCTTCCGACATGAGATGGCGTGCGCGGGCGAAGGTGAGGCCCGTGGGCGAGTCCGTCGTGGGCGCGTTCGGGAGCGGCGCGACATCGCTGGTCCAGCCGACGTGATCGAGGTGCAGATGGGTGAACACCACCGTGTCGATGTCATCGGCGGACAGCCCTTCCTCTGCGAGGTTCCGCAGAAGCGAACCGCCCTTGAGCTGAGCGACGCCGGGCACGTCCACGTCGAGCTTCCCTGCGGCCAGATCCACGAGAATCCTCTGGTCCCCGGCGCATATCAGGAAGGAGCCGAACGAGAGGATGAGCTGCCCGTCTTCGAGGAAACCGGGGCGCGTCGTCCAGTCCACGCCCGGGAACAGGACGTCTGGATTGTGCGCGCCGAAACCGTCGGGGAGATAGGTGACCGTCGTTTCGCCGATGGTGATCCGGGACCGTATGGCCGGCTGGGGCATGGGGGCCTTTCGACACGCGAGGGCTTGGGGCTGTGTGTGGGGGCGGGGGCAGGAGTCTTCTGGACCCGCGAGGGGATTGTGTGAGGCGCAGGCCGGCTCTCAGCCGTTGAGCGTCCCCATGTACTCGGGTGCGTAGCGGTCGCCGGTGACCACGCCGTGCGGGGCGACCGCCTCGATCGCGGCGATGTCGTCGGTGGTGAGCGTTACCTCGGTCGCGGCGACGTTCTCCTCCAGGTAGGGGCGGCGCTTGGTGCCGGGAATGGCGATCGCGCCCTGGTGCTGGACCCAGGCCAGGGCCAGCTGGGAGGGCGTGACGTTCTTGTCGGACGCGATGCGGCGGACCTCGCGTACGACGTCCAGGTTGCGGTCGAAGTTCTCGCCCTGGAACCGGGGGTCGGTCCGGCGCCAGTCGTCAGCGGCGAAGTCGTCAGGGCTGGTGATCGCGCCGGACAGGAAGCCGCGGCCCAGCGGGGAGTAGGCGACCAGGCCGATTCCCAGCTCCTGCAGCGTGTCGCGCACCCCGTCCTGTTCGATGCCGCGCTCGAAGAGCGAGTACTCGGTCTGGACGGCGGTGAGCGGGTGGACGGCGTGGGCACGCCGGATGGTCTTCGCGGAGGCCTCGCTCAGACCGATGTGGCCGACCTTGCCCTCGGCGACCAGCTCGGCCAGCGCCCCGACGGTCTCCTCGATGGGCACGTTGGGGTCGATGCGGTGCAGGTAGTACAGGTCGACGTGGTCGGTGTCCAGGTGCCGCAGTGAGCGTTCGAGGGCCCGGCGGACGTACTCGGGCCGGCCGTTGAGGCCGAGCGCGCGGCCGTCGTCGGTGATCTCGACGCCGGTCTTGGTGGCGACCACGGCGACATCCCGGCGCCCTGCCAGCGCCTTGCCGAGGAGCTGCTCGTTGACGAAGGGGCCGTAGCTCTCGGCGGTGTCCAGCAGGGTGACGCCGAGCTCCAGCGCGCGGTCGATGGTGGCCAGCGACTCGGCCTCGTCGGTGGCGCCGTAGAACGCGCTCATACCCATGCAGCCGAGGCCTTGGGCTCCGACGGTCAGGCCTTGGCTGCCCAGTGCGCGGTGTTCCATGAGGGGGGTTCCTTCCATAACTAACTGGATAGATACATCACCGTAGACCCGCGGTTTGTGAGTGTCAATAACTAGATAGTTACTTGCTAGGGTGGCACGTATGCCACGGGACTCCAGCGCCACCAAGGCCCGGCTGCTCGACGCCGCCTTCACCGAATTCGCCACCTACGGCATCGCCGGTGCGCGAGTGGACCGCATCGCGGAGGCCGCGGGGGCGAACAAGCGGCTGATCTACGCCTACTTCGGCAACAAGGAGCAGTTGTTCGACGAGGTGTTGCGACGGGCGATGACGGCGGGAGCCGAGTCGGTACCGTTCGACGTCGAGGACCTGCCCGGATACGCCGGCGCGATCTTCGACCATCTCGTCGCCCGGCCGGACCTGATGCGCCTACGCCTATGGAAACTGCTGGAGCGCCCCTCCGCCACCGGACTCGAACCGGACGCCTTCCGGCGCAAGGCCACCCAAGTGGCCGACGCGCAGCAGCGTGGCGAGCTCGCCCAAGGGATGGAGTCCGCCGATCTCCTGACCATGGTTCTCGCCGCGGCTCAGGCGTGGTTCTGGGCCGCCGAGGACGTCGGCCCCGAGGAGGTCATCCAGTCCTGGTCGCCACAGCGTCTGGCCCTGCACCGCTCGGCAGTCGTCGAGGCCGCGCGCCGGATGAGCGAGCCGAAGGCCGCCGGGGAGTAGCGGTCCCTGTGGGCAGGCTCGCCTGGCGTATGGCGGGGTGTGTCCCTCAGGTCGGGAAGCGCTACGGCGGTCGCGGGCAGTCGCGGGCGGGTTCTGGCGACTGCACGACATCGACGGCGTCAGCATCGGCCGCCGCACCGCCGCACCGCCGCACCGCCGCACCGCCGCACCGCCGCACCGCCGCACCGCCGCACCACTGCACCGCGGTCTCGCCGCACCGCCGCACCGCCGCACCGCCGCACCGCGGTCTCGCCGCACCGCGGCCTCGCGGTCCCGCGCGGGCGGCCTGCGCCGGGAGATCCGCCCCGGCCCAGTCGCCTCATCGCCTGCCCAGCTCGGGCGGCGGGACGATCTGCCGCTTGAGGATCTTGCCGGTCGGTCCCTTCGGCAGCGCGTCCGTGATCCACACCTTCCGCGGGTACTTGTAGGCGGCGACCTGATGCTTGACGAATTCACGCAGTTCCTCGGCCGTCGTTCGGGCGCCCGGCTTGAGGACGACCGCCGCACCGACCTCCTCACCGAGATCGGAGCTGGGGAGGCCGATGACCGCGGCGTCGGCGACGGCCGGATGCTCGTACAGCACATCTTCGACCTCGCGGGGGTACACGTTGTAGCCGCCCCGAATGATCACGTCCTTCGTCCGTCCGATGATCCAGAAGTACCCGTCCTCGTCGACCCGGCCGATGTCGCCGGTGTACAACCAACCGTCCCGGATCGTGGCGGCGGTCTCCTCGGGGCGTTGCCAATACCGTTTCATCACGTTGTGCCCGCGAATCGCGATCTCGCCGCTTTCCCCTTGCGGTACCTCCTTGCCGTTGGCGACCACCCGCATCTCGACGCCCCGGATCGGGGTGCCGACCGAACTGGGCTTGGGCCCGGCCTGCAAGCTGTTGAACGAGGCGATGGGCGAGGTCTCCGACAGCCCGTACCCTTCGAGCACGACGCAGTCGAACGCGGTCTGGAAGTCGTGCAGCACCTGGACCGGCATCGCCGCGCCGCCGGTGAGGGACACACGTAGCCGGGAGACGGGGTACGCGTCCCGGTCGGGCTCCCCCACCAGCCTGCTGAACACCGTCGGCACCCCGGCGAAGACGGTCACCCCGTGCTCGCCGAGGATTCCCAGTGCTTTCCCGGCGTCGAAGCGCGGCAGCAGGGTGAGGCACGCGCCGGAGCCGACGGCGGCGTTGAGGGTGCAGGTCTGTCCGAACGCGTGGAACAGGGGCAGCCCACCGAAGATCACGTCGTCGGCGGTGAGCTGGACCAGTTCGCCGGCGATGTCACAGTTGCGGGTGAGGTTGGCGTGGGTCAGTTCGGCGCCCTTCGGCTGACCGGTCGTTCCCGAGGTGTAGAGAATCACCGCGGTGTCGTCCTCGTGCAGGTCGGCCACGTCCTCGACGGACGGGGCGGACGCGAGCAGAGAGTCGAATGCGCCGGGACTGACGACGACCACCTCGGCCTCGGCCTGCTGCGCACCGGCCCGTGCCTCGTCGGCGAAGGCGTGCCAGGCGAACAGGAGCCGGGCGCCTGAGTCGCCGAGGTAGTAGGCGACCTCGCGGGACTTGAGCAGGGGGTTCATCGGGACGACGATGCCACCGGCCCGGAGTACGCCGAAGTACGCGAGGGCGAACTCCGGGACGTTGGGCAGCATGATCGCCACTCGGTCCCCGGGCTTCACACGATGATTGTCGAGCAGCCCGGCCATGTGGGCGCTGCCCTGGTCGAGCATGCGATAGGACACGACGGCGTCCTCGAGACGGAGTGCGGCGCGATCCGGATGAGTCCGGGCGCTGCGCACCAAGTGGGATGCGAGGTTCATGCCAGCTCCTCTCCTCGACTTTCTGGGTCTTTCGGCCGCGCAGCCCCTTGAGTACCTCGGCTCGAACCCTCCTTCGCGTCAGCCCCCATGACACGCACCGGTGATTCCGTCACTGGCGACGGCAGCGCGCAGCTTCTCCGTCACCGGGGGCGCGGGCCGGCTCGCAGGACCGGGCGACGCGACACCTGCGCGCAGGTGTCGGCCATCGCAATGACGGAGCCGGGGCAGGTGTCAGCGGCCCTGCCAGTGCGGTGAGCGCCTCTCGGCGAAGGCATGGGCGCCCTCCTGCGCGTCGTGGGACGCCAGGACCGGTGCGACGATCCGGTCCTGCTCGGCAAACGCGTCCTCATCGCTGAACGCTCGCCGCTCGTTGACGACGCGTTTGATGGCTGCCACGGCCAGGGGCGCGTTGTGCGCGATGCTGGTGGCCAGTTCCAGGGCCCGCTGCAGGGCCTGGCCCGGTACTGTGAGGTGGTTGACCAGGCCCAACCGCTCGGCGCGTTCGGCGGGCAGAGGCTCGCCGGTCAGCAGTAGCTCCGAGGCGATGTTGCGCGGGATGCGCTCGGGCAGGCGAAGCATGCCCCCTTCGGGTGGCACGATGCCGTAGTGGACCTCGGTCTGACCGAAAGTGGCGTTCCGCGCGGCCACGATCATGTCGCAGGCGAGCGCCATCTCGGTCCCGCCGCCCAGCGCGTAGCCCTCGACGGCGGCGATGAGCGGGGTCTTGATCCGGGCGCGGGTGATGCCGGCGAAGCCACGTCCTTCGACGATGGGCTTGTCTCCGGCCGCGAAGGCCTTGAGGTCCATACCGGCGCTGAAGACACCGTCGGCACCGGTGAGGATGCCGACCAGGAGGTCGTCACGGGACTCCAAGTGATCGACGGCTGCTGCCAGCGCCCTGGCGGTGGCCCCGTCGATGGCATTGCGAGCCTGCGGCCGGTCGATCGTGATCACGAAGATGCCGTCGTTTTCCTCGGTTCGTACGGTCGGCGTGTCGTTGGCCGTAGTCATGATGATGTTTCCCTTCTTCCGTCGCGTTGCTGAGTCGTGGCTTCAGACGACTGCTTCGGCCTTGCGCAGCTCCTCGATTCCGGCGGCGTCGAAGCCGAGGTCGCGGAGCACGGACTCGGTGTGTTCGCCCAGGTCGGGGGCCGGGCCCGGACGGATCTTCTGTTCCTGGTCCAGTCGGACGGGGCTGTCGACGGTCAGGTGTGGGTCGTCGCTGCCGTCGTCGATCGGCACGAACACCCGGTTGGCGAGGAGCTGGGGGTCCTGGGCGCACTCGTCGAGCGTCTGGACGACCCCGTACGTGAGGCCCGCGGCGTCGAGCACCTCGCGCCACTCGGCCAGGGAGCGAGTCGCGAATGTCTTGTCCAGCACGGCGACGATCTCGGCGGCGTGGGCGCGGCGGCTCGGGGTGTCGGCGTAGTGCGGGTTCTCCGCCGCCTCGGGATGACCGATGGCCTTGAGGAAGAGCGGGACCTGCTTGTCCTCGTTGGCGAAGCCGAGGACGATCCAGCGGTCGTCCGCCGTGCGGTACATGTTCACGAGTGCGTTGGGCGGGTCGGACCGATCGATGGGGCGGGGGGGCTTCGCCCCGACCAGTACGGCTTGCAGCCACATGCTGGCCGCCCAGGCGCCTTCGGCCAGCAGCGAGGCCGTGACGCGCGCGCCCTGGCCGGTCTTCTCCCGCCGGTACAGCGCGGTCATGATCCCGGCGAACAGAGTGATCGCCGTGGAGTGATCGCCCGATCCGAACGCGTTCGTCGCCGGCGCCACGTCCCTTTGGCGTGTGAGGTCCATCAGGCCGCTGCGCGCCCAGTACGCCGTCACGTCGAAGCCGGGCAGATGCGCATCCGGACCCTCCTCGCCGAAGCCGGTGACATCGGCGTAGACCAGCCGGGGATTGAGGGGGGCCAGAGCGTCGTATTCCAGGCCCAGCTTCGCGCGCGTCCGCGGCGGGAAGTTCGTCACCAGCACATCGGCCCACCGCACCAGACTCTCGAGCACGGGCCGGGCGCTGGGCGACTTGAGGTTGAGCGCGATGCTGCGCTTGTTGCGGTTGTCCAGCTGCCAGGGGTAGTTGACCCCTTCGATCTGGGGGTTGGGAGGGATGCGGCTGAGCGAACGGTATGCGTCGCCCGTGTGCGGTGGTTCCACCTTGACGACGTCGGCGCCGAAGTCACCGAGGACGGTGGCCGCGGCGGGTCCGGCAATGAAACTGGCGAGATCGACGACGTGCAGTCCCTCCAGGAGGGGTGTGCTGCTCATGACTACTCCTTGTCCTCCGTGGGGTCACACGCGGTGCCCGGGGGTGACCCGCTGTCACGGGGCGCCGCGATACACACCGGGATCAGTGGCTCGGCGCCATGGGCACGAAGGCGTTGTAGCCGGTGATGTCGCGGCCGACGATCAGCGCCTGCACGGTGTCGGTGCCCTCGTACGTGTCGATCGCCTCGATGTCGCACAGATGCCGGGCGACGTGGTAGTCGAGCAGGATGCCGTTGCCGCCGAGCATGTCGCGGGCGTCGGCGAGGATGGCCCGGGCTCGCTCGGTGTAGTGCATCTTGGCCAGCGCGACCCGGGGCATCGAGTACTCGCCCTCGTCCAGGAGTTGGCTGAGCCGGAACTGCATGCACAGCATGTCGGTGATGTCGGCCAGCATCCGGGAGAGCCGGTACTGGACGAGCTGGAAGGCGGCCAGCGGCATCCCGAACTGCTTGCGCTGCTTGGCGTAGGCCAGAGCCGTCTCGTAGCCCGCGACGGCGGCGCCGATCGACTCCCAAGCCACGCAGAAGCGCGAGGCCAGCAGGACTTTCTCGGTGTCGCGGAAGGTCTTCACGTTCGCCAGCCGGTTCTCGGCGGGCACCCGGACGTCGGTGAGGGAGATCTGCGCGTTCTGAACACAGCGCAGAGCCGTCTTGCCCCTGATGACCTGGGCGTCGAACCCCGGTGTGCCCGTTTCGACCACGTAGCCGCCCACATGCCCGTCGTCGCCGCGGGCCCAGATGATCACGTAGTCGGCGAAGGACGCGTTGCCGATCCACCTCTTGTAGCCGTTGAGGACGTAGGAATCACCGTCGCGGCGCGCGGTCGTCTCCAGCTTGACCACGTCCGTGCCGTGCGCGGGCTCGGTCAGGCCGAAGGCGCCGATCTTTTCCAGACGTGCCATCGGCGGCAGGAAGCGCTCCTTCTGCTCCTCGGAGCCGAGCAGTCCGATCGACGTCATGGCCAGGGCCGAGTGGACCCCCATGAACGTCGACATGCTCAGATCGCCCCGGGCCAGCTCGAGGATCACCAGGCCGGCCGTCAGGTTGCTCATCCCGGGGCAGCCGTGGCCGGCGATCTGAAAGCCCGCGATGTTCAGCTGCGCCAGCTTGGGCACCAGCTCGAAGGGGAACTCCGCCCGTTCCCAATACGGGTTGATGATCGGGGTGACCTCCTGGTCCATGAACTCGCGGACCCTTTTCCGAAGGGCTCGTTGCTCGTCGGTGATCAGGTTGTCCAGCAGGTAGTAGTCGGAGTGCTCCGGTCCGCCCAGTACCGGCGGCTCCACCCCGGACAACTTTCCGTTGCCGCTCGGGGAAGCGCCGTTCGGTACGGTCTGGCCCGGGTCGACCGCTGAGCTCTGTGTCGGCTTCATGTTCCGCTCCTTCAGATCGATCTCGATCGAGGATCCGATGGCGTCAGTACGTACGACGCTAGGTCGGAGCAGAGGCGTAGCCACTGGACGCGGAATACCACGTTTCTGACCTATTTGGTGCCCTCGTGACAGTTTGTCTTTCGATCACCTCGCCCGCGGCTCAAGGAGTGGATGGACCGCCGGGTTCAGGCCGTGATCGACTGCGACGTCCAGGGCCTGGAGGCCGCCTTCGTCCACTGCCGGCTCAAGAGCGGCCAGGGGGCGAATGCTTCCGTCGTGAGGACGTCGTCTTCGAGTGCTCACCCCGCTCGACTGCTACGTGGCGGTGGGGCCGCGCGATGTTCGGCGTAAGTGGCCTCGCACACGCACTCCGCAGGCGGGACAAGGAGCGGTCCACCCGGCGCCCGGCATCCCCGGAACCTCCCGATCGGGCTCCCCGGTATCTCAAACGATCGGCCTCTCTGAGCCCCAGCAGGTGCTGTTGATGGGCGACGTGGTGGCGTCGATCAGGGCAGGCCGAGCCGGGGGGGCGATTTGTTGACCGATTGGACCACATCGTGTTTCGATAGTGGTCCAATCGGTCAACAAACCTAGTGGAGGATTCCGATGCACCAGACTCAGACTCAGACTCAGACTCAGACTCAGACGGAGCGGAACAAGGCCGTCATCCTCGAGATCCTGACGACCGCGTTCAGCTCCAAGGACTTCACCGCGCTGGACCGGTACCTGCACCCGGACTACGTGCAGCACAACGCGTTCATCCCGCCGGCCAAGGCCGGGCTGCGCGGGTTCATCGCCGACCTGCCCGACACCACCCGCTACGAGCCGGGAGCGATCATCGCCGAGGGGGACCTGGTCATGGTCCACGGCCGGTACTCCGGCGGATTCGACAAGCCCCTCCTCGGGATCGACATCTTCCGCTTCGAAGACGGCCTGGTGATGGAGCACTGGGACGTCCTGCAGGACGAGGTGGCCGCGCAGGACACCGTCGCGGGCAACCCCATGTTCACCAATCCTCAGGCCGGCCAGGTCGACCGGCAGGCGTGACTCGCAGACGCGACGGCTCGGGTGCGCACTCCGAGTCGGCGCCCCACGTAAACCCGACACCGACCCCGGCGAGACCCCGCCGATCCCACGGCACGCCGACCTGACGCCGGGGCGGGCGTCCACGCCGCTGCTCGCGGCGGCTTCCGCCGCATGCGCACCGAACGCGCGCCACAGGCGAACGCGGCATGAACATCGACACGCAGACAGTGTCACTCACCCCACGGAGGCCCACCCATGACGAATCTGTTGGACCTTGTTCTTGAGGCCCATGGCGGCCTCCGGCGGTGGCAAGAGGCAAGAACCATCCATGCCAAGGGGTCCATGGGCGGGCTCCTGTGGACCCTCCGCGGCCAGCAGGGAATCCTTGCCACGGCCGACATGACCGTTGACGTACAGCAGCAGCGAGTGGTCTTCGAGGACTTCACCGGCCCGGAACTGCGCGGCGTATTCACGCCCGGCCGAGTCGCGATCGAGAGGCGGGACGGCGAGGTCGTGGCCGAGCGGACCTCCCCACGGGAAGCCTTCGCCGGCCACGGCCCGGACGCCCCCTGGGACCAGCTCCATGTGCTGTATTTCGCGGGCTATGCCATGTGGAACTACCTCACGGCTCCCTACCTGCTGACGCGCCCCGGCGTTGCAGTGCAGGAACTGGAGCCGTGGCAGGAAGCCGGCGAGAACTGGCGACGGCTGCGGGTGACCTTCCCTGACGCTCTCGCCACACACGCCAGGGAACAGGTCTTCTACTACGACACCGCCGGGCTGCTGCGTCGTCATGACTACGCAGCCGACGTACTCGGCGGCGCGCCGGCCGCGCATCTGTGCGAGAAGCACGCAACAGTATCGGGACTGGTCTTCCCGACTCACCGGTACGTCCTGCCCATTCAGGAGGACGCGCGGGTCCTGCCCGAACCGGTCCTCGTTGCCATCGATCTCACTGAGATCTCTGTTGCCTGACCGCATTGCCTGACCATGGCACGAGTGCACCCCGCCTGCGGCGGACCGTGCCGCGTGGCTTGCTCGGAGCGGCGGTCCCCGTCAATTCCCCCGCCCTGGCAGCCGACTCACTTCGTTTCAATCGGCTCGGCTACGGTGCGATGCAGCTGACGGGCCCCGGAGTGTGGGGGGAGCCGAGGGATCCCGAGGAGGCCGTGCGGGTGCTGCGTCGGGCCGTCGAGCTGGGGGTGGACTTCATCGACACCGCGGATTCCTGCGGCCCGTTCGTCAGCGAGCAGCTCATCCGCAAGGCGCTGCACCCGTCCCCCCAGGGCTTGGTGATCGCCACCAAGGGCGGGCTGTCCCGTTCGGGCCTGGATGACTGCGGCGCTCCCCGGTGATGCTGCCCATTCCCGGTACCTCCCGTGTGGCTCACCTGGAGGAGAACACCCGGGCCGCGCAGGTCGCATTGTCCGACGCCCAGTTCAGGACACTCGGCCAGGCCGTCTGACCACCTGATCTGTGCGCCGCACTCATCGGGCTCCCAGGAAGGTCGACCCGAGCGGGCGAAGACGGCGACCGGTGTCGCCGGTTCGCGTGATGGGGATCAGGTGGAGCGGTCGCAGAGTTCGTCGACGTAGGTGCGCGCATCCGCCTCGGGCAGTGTCCAGGGCAGGAAGATGGCTCTGTAGATGATGGGGGCCACCAGCAGGTCGATGACCTGGTCGCCGGTGAAGGTGCTGCCGGGGCGTGCGGCGAAGCCGGCTGCTTCGGTCCGGCGGTCGCGCAGGCAGTCCGATTCGTCCTCACCGGCCGCGGCGGCCCCGCCGCGCAGGAGGGCGGCGTTCACCGGGACGCTGTAGTGGCTGATCAGCTCCTGTGTCCAGGTGGTCAGATCGGCGCGCAGGTCCCCGGTGTCGGGAAGGCCGCGGTCCGGGTCGAGTCGATAGGTCGCCAGGTCGTTGATCATGGTCCGGGCGTCGCCCCACCGTCGGTAGATGCTGGAGTGATTCACTCCCGCACGCTCCGCGACCATCGGGATGGTGACGGCGTCACTGCCCCGTTCGGCGATCAGTTCCTCGACGGCCTTCCTGATGGACGTCAGCACCAGGGCGCTGCGGCCGCCGGTGCGCCGCCGCGGGGACGATTCTGCAACCATCGACCCACTATAACGCACACCACTTGGCATTAAGTCTCCTCCAGGTTTACAGTGATACTAATGCACAAAACTTGGCCTTAGGGGGCTCCGGGGTGTCCCTCACCGAATCAAGCCCCGGAACGCCACAAGAAGCTCGGCACCATCAGCACCAGCATCGCTCCGGCGGGCGGGCTCGGCCTGGGCGCCCTGCTGACCGGCGCGGCGGTCCAGTTCAGCAGCCATGCGACGGCGATCGTGTTCACGGCCCTTGCCGTGATCATGGTCGTCGGCACGGCCGTCGCCGCGTTCTCCGCGGAGACCGTCTCCAGGCGTCCCGAAGCGGCACGCACTCTGATTCCCCGCGTCTCCCTTCCCCGGGCCGCGCGTGGTGAGTTCCTGGCGAGCATTCCCGTTCACATGGCCGCATGGATGTCGGCCGGCCTTTTCACGGGGCTCGTGCCCACCATCATCCGGGACCTGCGGGGCCTGCACAGTGGTCTCCTGAACGGTGCGACGGCTTGCATCGAGCCCGCGGCAGCCGCCGTGGCCGACCTCTTCCTCGGCCGTCTGACAGCACGCCGCACCATCTTCGTCGGCGGTGCGGGTGTGCTGCTGGGAACCGCGGTGATCGAGGCCGGTGTCGCCAGTGGAATGCTGCCTCTGCTGTGGGTGGGAGGGATCATCGGCGGCGTGGGCTTCGGCGCCTCGTTCTCCGGGGCCGTCCGGACCATTGCCCCGCTCGTGCAGCCTCACCAGAGGGCAGTGCTCTTCGCATCCATCTACCCGGTCGCCTACCTGAGCTTCGGAGTGCCGGCCATCGTCGCAGGACTCCTGATCGCTCCGGTCGGTCTGCAGGGCACCGTCCTCGGCTACGGCGTCGCCGTCCTCGTCGCCGCAACCGTTGGCCCGGTCGCGCAGTACCGCGTCCATACACGCAGCTGACCCGGCGAGCGCGCAGGTTGCTGGCGGCGGTACGCCCGGGGGCAGGCGCGCGGCTGGTCGACGTCTGCATCGGGATGGGGAGCCCGCTCACACGGACTCGTACGAGATTCGCTCACCGAGCGGGTCGGTGGACAGGAGCTGCTCGGTCCAGATGCACTTGCCGTTGCCTGTGTAGCGGGCGCCCCACCGGCTGGTCACAGCGGAGATCAGCTGGAGCCCGCGGCCGTTCTCGTCGGTGTCAGCCGCTCGACGGATTCTGGGCATCGCGGGGCTGGCGTCTGCGACTTCGCATATGAGGGTGCGGCCGCGCAGCAGCCGAAGGGTGATCGGTCCTCTTGCATGGCGGACGACATTGCCGATGAGCTCGCTGGCGACGAGTTCGGTAGTCATGATCAGCTCATCCAGGTTCCAAGCGGCCAGTTGGGCTCGGACATGCGCGCGGGCCTGGCCTGCGGCTGTGGGGTCGTCGTGCAGCTGCAGGCAGGAGATGTTCTCGGGAGCCAGTGCCTGGGTGCGGGCCACGAGCAGTGCGCTGTCATCGCGGCTGCGCGGGTCGGGCAGCAGGGTGGCGATCAGACGGTCGCACAGGTCGTCGAGGGTCTCTGTCACCTGAACGTGAGCGGGGCGAAGTTGGCGGGCGAGGCGGCCCATGCCTTCGGCGATGTCCAGTCCGCCGGATTCGACGAGGCCGTCGGTGTAGAGCGCGAGGATCGCGCCGTCGGGCAGGCTGAACTCGGCTGTGTCGAAGGGCGGGGTGGCGGCGCCGAGTGGGGGGTTGACAGGCAGGTCCGGAAAGTCGCAGGTTCCGTCGGGCCGGAGGATGACGGGCGGAGGATGGCCGGCGGTGATGGCCTGGCACATGCGGCTGACCGGGTCGTAGACGATGCAGAGGCAGGTGGCGTAATAGCCGTCCCCGAGGCCGCTGACGATTTCGTTGAGGTGGAAGAAGAGCTCGTCCAGAGGCTGCTCGAGATCAGCGAGCGTACGGCCCGCGGTGCGCAGTCGGCCCATGGTGACGGCCTCGGACACGCCGTGGCCCATGACGTCTCCAATGACCAGAGCAACCTGCTCGGCCGACAGGGGGATGACGTCGTACCAGTCGCCGCCGGCCTTCGTGCCGTCACCGGCGGGTTGGTAGCGGGCGGAGGCGGTCACAGCGGGCAGGGCCGGCAGACGCCGCGGGAGCAAACCGCGCTGGAGTTCCTGGGCCCGGCGGTGCTCGGCGTCGTACAGCCGTGCACGCTCCATGGCCTGGGCGACCATGCCGCTCATAGCGGTGAACAGGGTGCGTTCCTCGTGGCTGAAGGCGTGCGGATGCTCATAGTTGACACAGGAAGCGCCCACGGTGTGCCCGGAGGCGATCAGCGGCAGGATCGCCCATGCCTGGGCCCCGCTCGCAGCGGGCAGGTCGGCAAGCGTTGGGAAGCGGCTGATGAATTCCTCCGCGGAGGAGATGAAGTCCAAGGTGCCCCCGATGAAGGCTTGGGCAGACGCCGGAAGCTCTGCGATGCGGGCGCCTTCGAAGCGGCGGAGGCTCTCCTTGGGGCCGGCACTGCCCATCAGAAACGCTCGGCCGTTTTCGTGAGTCCAGACGCTGACGCCTTTGGCGCCGAACAGGGGAGCCATGTGGGTGGCCATCACGTCGGCCACGTCATGTCCGGTGACCGCACCGGCAAGGGCTCGGGTCAGCTCCACGATGCGCATGGTGCGTTCGACGGCAGCGCCTTCGGCGGAGGCCTCGTCGGCTTGCGGGTGCCGGATGCTGCTGATGTCGGTGATGCACAGGGTCAGGCCGTGCGACAACGGGGCGAGTCGCACATGCAGCCGTCGGCCGGTGTGCTTGCGTGTGTCCAGTTCGGTCGGTCTGCCCGCGGCCGCTGCTTGCCTGCCGACTTCCTCCATGCCGGGTGAGCACAGCGCCGGAACCGCATCCCACAGCACCTGCCCGAGCCACTGCCGCGACGGGGCAAGCAGGCGCTCGGCCTCCGGATTGGCAAAGATGATCCGCCAGGAGCGGTCGACGGCCAGGAATCCGTAGCGCACAGGCCGCAGGGCTTGCTCCGCCGGTCCCTTGGCCGGGTGGCCCGAGGTGATGTCACGCACGATCCCGGCCAGGCGCGGGCCGGAGCCGTCGCCGGCACTCGATGCCTGGCCCCGGACCTCCACCCGGCGCATGTCGGCATCCGGCCGGCGGACCCGAAATTCCGCCTGGTAGGGCGTGCGGGCGCGGATGGCCTCGTCGGCGCGGGCCAGCAACTGCGGGAGATCCTGCGGGTGGACCAGTCGCCGCCAGGTACGGATCTGCCCGTCAAACCCCTTCGCGTCGATCCCCAGGATGCCGAGCGCGGCATCGTCCCAGATCACCGTGCCGGTACCGAAATCCCAGCCCCAGAATCCGACGGGGAGTTCCGTGGTGTCGCAGTCGGCCGGGCGTTTCGCATCCTCAGGTTGAGGAGGGCCCGGACTGTTGCCCAGGCAGTCGGCGATCCAGCCGGCCACGGCTGTCAGTTGCTGGTGCAGGGCCGGCTCCTCCGGCGTACGGGTGAAGACGGACAGTACGCCGAGCGGCTCGTCCGAGCCCGGTACGCGTACCGGTACCGAGAGCAGTCCGGCTCCTGAGGGCACGCCAGGCCAGCACGCGACGAATTCGGGGCTCGTCGGCGCCGTCCATGCCGGGGCGTTGGTGCGTACCGCGTATGCGGGAGCCTGCGGCGAGCGGCGGTCGACTTCTTCCCAGCGTTGCGTTGTCGGCCCCTCGACGTTGTTCTCCACCGCCAAGTACAGGCCGCTGCTCCCCAGGGGCCCGAGGTGCACCATGCCGCCCATGGCCTCAGCCACTGCCACCGCGCGGTTCAGCCCGAGCCGTAGCGTGTCGTAAGTGTTCAAATCCGCACTCTGTGCGGGCGGCAAGGGGGAGTGAAGGGCCTGCGCCGGGGCGCCGGAGAAGGATCCTTCCGCCGCCTGCGGCTGCGGGGTACACCTGCTCTTGCCTGACATCGTCTCCCACCTGTAATCCGGCAAGGAAAGTTATAAACAAACCTATCCGAATGGGTGGAATGCCGAAGATTCCAGTTTTCGTGAGGTTTGGTCTGCTCCGACGTCAGAACAACCGCTTTCAGATCAGAACGCCGCACGGCCCCAACTGGCCCGCGCCTCCGCGGCGGCATGGGCTCCGAGCGAGAAGGGCGCTACCCGGCAAGAGCTCGCTGGAGACCTTGACTCCAGAAGAGTCTATGGGGAGCTTTGGTTTCCTGGTATAGAATGCGGTCATGGTGGAGCAGGAGCGGTCAGTGACCATCGGCTCGGACCGGCCGATGGACATCCTCGACGCGGCCTGTCCCAGTCGTGATGTCTTTGTGGACCTGGCCGACAAGTGGGCCCTGCTCATGCTGGCGAGCCTGCGGGAGCGTGGCGCCCAGCGGTACTCGGAACTGCACCGGTCTCTGGGTGGGATCAGCCGGAAGATGCTGTCGCAGACCCTGCGGACGCTGGAACGTGACGGCCTGGTCCTGCGCAGCGTCGACCCTGAGGTCTTGCCGCCTTTGGTGCTCTACGGGCTGACCGACCTCGGCGGTGAGATCGCCGAGGAGACCCGGGCCCTGTGTTCCTGGACCGAGAAGCGGGCCTCGCGCGTGCACGCGGCCCGCGTCGCCTACGACCAGCGTCACGCCTCCGACCAGAGCGTGTGAGCCGAATCGGGCGGTGAGTGGCCGGGACCGGACCGCGCGGGCTGTTCCGCCGTGTGGTCCGGTGCCGAGCAAGGTAGTGATGCGGTCCAGGTATGCCTGGTAGAAGCCGCCCACCACCGGAACCGGGCCGGAGTCATTGAAGCGGAAGTTGTGGAATCACTTCCCCTCGTCGATCAGCTGCTCGACGAGGCGTCCGGGTGGTGCGGGGTCAGGCGGGTGGCGAAGCCGCGATTCACCGTCGTATCGCGGCGCGCGTTGCCTTACACGTGGGTCGTGTGAAGGCATGCATGCGCTGTGCAGCGGCGGTTGACCACCGAGGTGAGGCCGGCCACCAGGCCTCCACGCGCTGAGCGTTCAGTGCCTGCGCAGTGTCAGCGAGGCTGTCGTCGAGGACCGTGCATCGCTGTCGATGCCCTCGGCCTGAGGGGCTGTCAGCCGGACTGACACCGTCGTGTCGCCGTCGCGGGTACGTGGGTGTCCGGGTGGAGCGGTGCCGTTCGGTGTGCCCCACCCGGGTGAGGGTCGGTCAGTGCTTGTCCGTGACCGGTTCGAGGACGAAGAGCGGGATGTCGCGGGCGGTCCCGGCCCGGTACTCGACGAAGGGTGGGTAGGCGGCGTCCGCGCGCTTCCACCATTCGGCCTTCTCCTCGCCGTGGAGCTCGCGGGCGATCATGTCCTGCTTGACCGCTCGGTCCTGCACCTCGACAAGGGGATGGGCGACGACGTTCTGGTACCAGGAAGGGTGTGTGTCGGCGCCTCCGTTGGAGGCGGCCACCGCGTAGGAGCCGTTGTGCTCGACGCGCATCAGGGGCATCTTGCGGATCTTTCCGGACTTCACGCCCTTGGTGGTCAGGATGATGACCGGCAGGTCCAGGAAGGTCCCGCCTTCCGCGCCGTCGGTGGCCTCGTACTGGGCGACCTGGTCGCGCACCCACGAGGTGGCGCTCGGCTTGTACTCACCGTGTAGAGGCATTGCTCGTGCTCCTAGTCGTTCTTCATGGCACGGACCGTGAGGAGCCTCGTGATTCTGGTACGGGAAAGGCTTTGCACCAGAAGGCCCCTGGAGTGCCGGGAATTGGGGTACAGGGATGGGTCAGACAGTGACTTCGGCCAGGGCGGCCCGGCCGAAGGTGAGGGCTGCGGCCTGTGCGGTGACCCGCGCCCCGAGATGCTCTGCGGTGGCGACGTCGGCTTCGTGCACCGTCTCGATGCCACCGTCCTGAGGAGTCTGGGCGCCCGCACCGACCCAGAAGCCGAGCCGGTTGAGGTCGTTTTCGCTGGCCTGGAGGGCGTTCCAGCCCGGGGCCAGTCCCAGGCCCACCCAGATCATGTGGTGCTGGGCGGCGAAGGCGGCCAGGAAGTTCAGGGTGTTGAGCTTGTCCCCACTCTTGGAGGCGGAGTTGGTGAAGCCGGCAGCGATCTTGTCCGCCCAGGTGCCGTTGAGGTACCTGCCGCTACTGGCCTCGGCGAACGCGTGGAAGCCCGCGGATGCGCCGCCCATGTAGGTCGGCGCCCCGAAGATCACTGCGTCAGCCGTGTCCAGCTCGTACCACTGCTCGTCGGTGATGGCGTCCACCGCGACGAACGTCACGTGTGCGCCGGCCTTCTCGGCACCGCGTTGGACGGCCTCGGCGAGGACGGCGGTGTGTCCGTATCCGGAGTGGAAGGCAACAACCACGCGCGGCTGGGGGGCAACAACCTGGGACATCTGGGACTCCTTGGTAAGTCGAACGAAGTGGTCTATGGGGTGGTCTCCAAAGTAGACCACATCTCTATTGGTGCTCAAATAAAAAATTGAGCCTAGGTATCCAGTGAAGTTCATTAGGCCGGTCCGAGCCGAGAGGTGTTCCGTGCGTCGTGAGCGGGTCACCAGCCGTAGTGGTCCAGGTGGACCACAACGGCGTACCCTGACGGCATGGGAAGAAGACGAGGCTTCGACGAGGACGTTGTACTGAATGTCGTACGCGACCAGTTCTGGGCGACTGGATTTGCCGGCACGTCCACCTATGACCTCATGGAAGCAACTGGGCTGGGCAAGGGCAGCATCTACAAGGCGTTCGGCAACAAGCACGACCTGTATGTGCGTGTCTTCTCCGACTACTGCCGAGACCTGGTCGCCCAGGCCCGCGAGCAGCTGCAGGGCGGCCCGAAAGCGGTGCTTCCCTCACCGATGGCGCGACTCGAGCACTACCTCGTCTCCCTCGCCAGCACCTTCGCCGGCGAGTCGCCCCACCGTGGATGCTTCCTCACCAAGGTCACCGCGGACCGTGCCGGTGAGGACGAGGAGGTGGCGCAGACGGCCCGCCGCGCGTTCGACGATCTCGCCGGCGTCCTCGCGGGCGCGATCCGCGACGCCCAGGACGTAGGGGAAGTGGCCGACCGTGTCGACTCCTCGGCTCTGGGGTATCTGCTGCTGAGCGTCATCAGGGGCATCGATTCCATTGCCAAGGCGGATGTCGACGCCACGACGCTCGAGCAGGCGGCGCGGTCCGCCGTGGCCCTGATCCCGAGGGCATAGTCACCTCGTGCGGAGGTCTGACCCCCGTCGAAGCGCCCGGCCTGCCGCCGACTGCGTCCGCGCACCTCGATTGTCGACCGGGTGAACCAGGCCCCGTGACCGCGACCGCCGCATCGTCTGCGCGACGCACGCGATCGAGTCGGTCAACACGCGCATCCGCCGGGAGGTCAAGGCACGCAGGCCGTTTCTCCAACGAGCAGGCCGAGTTGAAGCGCATGGGTCGTGGGTCGTGGGGCGTCAGTGGGTGGCGGCAGTGGCTCGCTGCGGGTTGCGGGCGGCCGTGAGCAGTCCGGCTTCGAGCGTGACGGTCTGGTGGCGCCGGGTGAGGTGGCGGTCCAGCAGAGTGCTGCCCATGGCGGTTACGGCGAAGGCTGCGCCGATCCAGGCCGTGCCCGCCAGTCCCAGCCCCGTGTTGATGACGAGACCGGAGATGATGGGGGCGGCGGCGATGCCGATGTTGAAGGCGGCGATGTTCACGGCGCCGCCCAGCGTTCTGGTCTCGCCCAGGATGGAGAACACCCTGGCGTTGACGGCGGGGGTGACGGAGAATTCGGCCGCGCCGAGCAGCACCACGAGCGGGATCGCCGCCCATGCGCTGTTCGCGGTGACGGCGAGTACGACCGCGACCGCGGCGAAGGAGCCCATGCCGGCAAGCAGGGCGGTGAAGGGGGCACGGTCGGCGTTGCGTCCCCCGATGGTCAGGCCGACCAGCGCGCCGACTCCGTAGAGTCCCAGCACGAGGGGTATGAGGCCGTCGCTGATGCCGGTGACGTCCTCGAGGAGGGCGCCGAGGTAGGCGAAGATCGCGAAGTTGGCGGCTACGGACAGTGCGGTGGTGGCGTAGGCGACCCACAGCCGCGGCACCCTCAGCGAGCGCAGTTCCGTGCCCAGGTGGGGCTGTGCCGCCGTGGTGTCACGGCCGCCGGGCAGGACGATCAGCAGCGCGACCGCGGGGAGCGCGGTGATCAGGGCCACGGCCCAGAAGGCCGCCTGCCATCCGGCGTGCTGGGCCAGCAGGGTGCCGCCCGGGACGCCGATCATGGTGGCTACGCTCAGCCCTGAGACGACCACCGATATGGCCCGGCCGCGCTTGGTGGCGTCCACGAGTGAGATGGCCGCGACCGAGGCCACGGCCCAGAACCCGGCGTACGCCGTGGCCGACATCACGTGCATGACCAGCAAGAACCCGAAGTTCGGGACGAGTGCGGCGGCGACATGGGCGGCGATGAAGACGAGCTGGAAGCCGATCAGCGCGGCGCGGCATCTTCAGGGTGGCCAGGCCCAGCAGGGGTGCTCCGGTGAACACGCCGATGGCGAAGGTGGACACCAGCAGTCCGGCGGCGGAGAGGGGGACGTCGAGATCGTGGGCGACGGAGGGCAGCACCCCGGAGAGCATGAACTCCGAGGTGCCCTGAGCGAAGATGCCCAGCCCGAGGTCATAGATGACGATCGGCATGATCCAACTGCTCCATAAGGTGGTCGAAAAGGACCGGACCCCGGGTCAACGACCGGCAGATCTGGCCGGTGTTCGGCGAGCTGGCCGTGACCACAAGCGGCCGAGCCCGGCACCTCGGTACGCACTGCCTTCACCGCTGGCCCGAGCCAGCACCGACGCCACTCTCTCCCGGGACATACTCGATACCGCGGCGGTGCCATGTGTCGGCCGGCGTGTGATGCCGCGCGTCGAGCGCCGCCAGTTCCTCCAGCGGCTCGTTGGGCAGACCATTTTCGGGACGCCGGCACAGGCCTCACGCACAGGCCCTCAGCCCTCTCGTCGGCCCGACAACACGGCCTCAGCATGTGCCATCAGGTGTGACTCCTACGTGACGTCACACCTGATGCATGGCACTCCCCACACCACCGGCAGTGGCAGAACTATCGCGTGGGTCGGGTCCATCGGGGGTCCCTGCCGGTCAGGCCCAGCGCGCGGTCGAAAGGGGGCGCGTGGGTCTCTTTCGGCACCTCGTCGGCGAGCAGGC
Organism: Streptomyces sp. NPDC111656; assembly: GCF_055656965.1. Classification (NCBI taxonomy): domain Bacteria; kingdom Bacillati; phylum Actinomycetota; class Actinomycetes; order Kitasatosporales; family Streptomycetaceae; genus Streptomyces; species Streptomyces sp. NPDC111656. The sequence continues at coordinate 38,746 of NZ_JBVKCA010000017.1, read as the reverse complement.
CCAGGCCGCGCATGCGGGGTGCCTCGCGTGCGTAGGTGTCGAACGCGGCGCCGGCCAAAGATGCGGGGACGTTGATGGGCTGCCCGGTGGCTACTGCCATGTCCCAGGCATGGATGGCGAATTCGGCGATGAGGATCTCGCCGAGCGCGGTGGCGGCCATGGGTGGTCCGCCGACGCTTGCCTCCCCTGCCCACGCCGACGGCGCGGACCAGGCACCTACTGCCGGACCCGCCCTTTCAGTCATCAGCCCAGCCCAGTCGGACTCCGGTCGTCCGGCGAGAAAAGGCATCGGGTCGGCAGTCAGCAGGCTGGAATCCGGTGCCGCCCGGCTGCCCGCGTCCCTCGTCATCAAAAGCATCATGGCGATGTGATTCACAAGGTCTCGCACCGTGAATTCCGAACACGGGGTTGGATCCTGGTACTGGTCCACCGACACACCGCTGACCACGTCAAGGGCCAGATCGATGCTCTGCGCCAACAGGTCCACCTTGGTCGATTGCCTCATGCGGCGTTCCTCCTTGTTGTGCCCCAGACTGGGGCGAACGGTCCTGATGAGAGGGTCTGTCAGACGATGTCGTACGTGGTGATCGCACGTTGGGTGCGTATGGCGCTTCGTCCGAACGGCTGGCGGGTGACTGCCAAGTCGCTGATTCCGCAGGCCCGTCCGGCGGATCATGCCGGAGACGCGGGGTGATGAGGCGCCGTTACCTTCCTCCGACCTGATCCGCCGGACAGGCCCTACTCCCCGTCACGCCCCGGCAACGACCCGGCCTCGGACCTGCCGCGGTCCTCCGCCGCTACGCACACCACGTTCCCTCACCGCGCAGGGCGCTCGTGTCAGTCGAGGAAGAGGCTCCATGCGACGGCGTTGAGGTTGTCGGCGAGGAAGATGTCGGTCCCTCCCAGGCGCTTGTCATAGTTCGGCATCAGCTCGGCCGCGCGGGCGACGACCGCGTCCATCCAGACCTTCAGTTCGGCCTGCTTGTTGTTCGCCGGCACCTTGAGGGCGGCCGCGGCCTCCTTCAGATCGACCGTCTGCAGCGCCTCGGCCGCGGACTTCCGCAGGTCGTTGATGTAGTCACGGTTCGTCGCCACGTCCTCGGGCGTGCCGTACAGGGACATGTGACCGCTCACGATGGTGTCGAAGTCGTACTCCAGCAGCTGATCCATGGCCTCGAAGTACGCGGGCACGTGGGCGGAGAAGACGAGGCGGAAGAACGGCGGCTTCTTGACGGAGAAGCTGTCGACCGCCGCCATCGTCCTCAGTTCCGGGACGTGTATGAACAGGTTGCCCGCCTGGTGCCAGTCGCCCGTGTAGTCGAGGGTGAACCGGGTCCCGTCGATGTCCAGCGCCTTGTGCGGACCGCTGAAGGTCACGTTCGGCAGTGGACGGCGGTCGTCGTGCGCCTCCTCGATGAACCGGCCGGTCAGCTCGTGGCCGATGATCTGCAGACCGTCCCGGTTGAGCTGGTGAGCCGCACCGATGTGGTCGGCGTGCGAGTGGCTGTAGATCAGGTGTGTGAGCGGCTTGGGGGTGACCGACTCGATAGCCGCCAGCAGATTGTCGCCCCCCAGGGCCGGAGGAGCGTCCACCAGGACGACACCCTTCTTGGTCTCCAGGAACATCGTGTTGACCATGCCCTGTGTGACACCGTAGGCACCGCCACCCAGATCGGTCACGACAAAGCCGGACTCCGGGATGTCCGGACCCAGAGCGAACTCGGGCATGGGCTTGAATGCGGTCATCAGGGGTTTCCTTTCCGTGCCACCCGTCCGGCAGACGGGTGAAATGGTGGGACAGGGAGTGGAAGGTGACCGAGGGCCCTGTGTGGTCACAGGCCCAAGGGCCTGCGGCAGTCAGGCCCCCGATCACGTTCATGGGATTTCAGGTCCGCACGGTCGTTGGTTGCCGTGTGGTTGCCCGACCAGTCCGGCGGTCGCTCAGGCGGTGGCCGGACCGGGCAGAGCGGCGCGGCAGCGGCGCTGCCATCCCGGTTCACATCCAGCGTCGCGCCCTTTACGCCCTTGCGTGCCCCCGACGCGCGCCTTGCTGAACCTAGGTCCAGGTAGTCCACCTTCACCGAACACGTCAGGGCACTCCAGCCGTACGAGCGATTGCATGGATCAGACCGGCAACCGGGTCAGCCCCGCTGCTTCTGAATCTCGGGGTCCCTTCTGAAGGCGGGGCCTGGTGGGTCCCACGGCCAGTAGGGCGCAGCCCGGACAGCAGCCGGATCAGGGCAGGGGCTGCGAGAACCGGCCTCGTGCGTCCAGCAGTGTGGTCGCGGTGGCGACCGCCAGGCCGTGCAGAGGCTGAGCCTGCACGACGGTCCGGACGCAGGATCCGTCGAAGACGACGCTGAGTCGGCGCGCGGCGGGGGAACTCACGTACATGCCGGCCAGGGAACGTCGTCGACTTGCCTGTGGAAACCGATCGGTTTACGGTGATCTGGAACCGATCGGTTTCCATTGTTTGGGGAGCAGGCGCATGACCGTAATCGCGGGCTCGACCGTCCTGGTCACCGGGGGCAGCAGGGGCATTGGCAAGGCACTGGTCGAAGACCTGTACACGCGGGGCGCCAAGAAGGTGTACGCCACCGCCCGCGACCCGAGGACCGTCACCCACCCCGACGCCGTCGCGCTGGCTCTCGAGGTCACCGACCCGGCCTCGGTGGCCGCCGCCGCGGCGGCCGCGCCGGACGTCACGATCCTGATCAACAACGCGGGCGCGGCCGTCGCCGCCTCCTACTTGACGTCGCCGATCGAGGACGTGCGCCGCGAGTTCGAGACCAACTTCTACGGACCGCTGTTCACCACCAGGGCCTTTGTCCCGATCATCGAGGCCAACGGCGGCGGCCACCTGCTCAATGTGCACTCGGTTGTGTCCTGGACCTCCCTCGGCGGCTCCTACAGCGCGTCCAAGGCCGCGTTCTGGTCCCAGACCAACTCGCTGCGCCTGGACCTCAAGCCCCGCGGCATCAACGTCACCGGACTGCACGTCGGCTACGTCGACACCGACCTGGCCGCCCGCATCGACGCCCCCAAGTCTTCCCCCGCGAGCGTCGCCGCGCTGGCCCTGGACGGCGTCGAAACCGACGCCTATGAGGTGCTGGCCGACGAGGTGACCCGCCAAGTCAAGGCCGGCTTGTCCGGCGACCTCGGTGCGCTCTACCCGCAGCTTGCGCACTGATCACTCTGAGCCCAGGTCGGGCCTCGAAAGCCACTGCGGAGAAGGACGCCATCCGTGAACTCCGCAACCACCACACAGACGTTCGCCGAGGAAACCATCACCGCCGACATCGCCGCTCGGATGGTCCCTCTCTGCCGGGGCTGGGAGAACCGCTGCACGCTGTGGCACTCGGCCACGGCCGCCGTCACCCGCAAGATCGGCCAATAGCGGCCGCGCAACACCGTGTCGGCGCGCACGCCGCGCCGTTCCCGATCCTGTGGGCAGATCCCGCCCCCGAGCAGTCCCCTGGAGCCGTGACAACGATGACGACGACCGCCACACCTGCTGCGGAGACAGAGCCCGAGGGGCCGCACCCGGTCTGGCGCGTGCTCACCGAGCGCGCACAGGCCGACAGTCGGCCCGGCGCACGCGCCGAGGGGTACCGCGTCGCACTGGCCATCGAGGGTGGCGGGATGCGCGGCATCATCGCCGGCGGGATGGCCCTGGCGCTGCACGAACTCGGCCTGGCCAATGGCTTCGACGCCGTCTACGGCGCCTCCGCTGGCGCCGCGTCCGGAGCGTGGCTGCTGAGCAGCAGCCCGCAGTCGCTGCGCTTCTGGGCGCACCCCCGCTACGCCAGAACGGCGATCCGGCACTCGAACCCTCTGCGCGGGCGGCCACTCGTAGACCTGTACGCCTTCTACGAGGTGCTTTACCGCTACGGCGACCAGGACTTCGCGCCGATGGACTTCGCCTCGATCCTGGCCAGCGATATCGAGTACCACCCGCTGGCCACCGACGCCGCCACCGGGGAGTCCACCGACCTGCGGCCCTTCATCGGCGACGCCGCGGAGTTGCGCCTGGCTCTGCGGGCCAGCGCCGCCCTGCCGCTCCTGGCGGGCGACCCCGTGATGCTGCGCGGGCGCCGGTTCTACGACGCGGGCATCTCCGAATCCGTGCCCTACCGAACCGCGCTGGCCCAGGGTGCGACCCATGTCATGGTGCTGCGATCCCGGCGTGCGATCGACGCGGCGCGCCCCTCGCGCTCCGCCCCGGTCATCGCCAGGACTTTGCTGCGCCGTGAGCCTGAGGCCTTGCGCAGGGTGTTCCTCGACCGCGAGGCGCGCCTGGCCGAAGACGACGCCTCCCTCGCCCACCACCCGACGATCGTCTCGATCCGCCCCGCCCCGGGCACACCGCCGGTCGGCCGCCTGGCTCGGCAGGGCGACCTCCTCGAAACCGCACTGGAAGCCGGGCGCGCCGCCGTCCGCGAGGCTCACAGTCACCTGAACCGCCTTCAGCCCCACGAAGGCACTGTCGATGGTCGACAGCGTGAGTTCGACGTCGTCGGTGAAGGCGGATGCGAAGTCGTCCCGGGAAGCGGGTGAGGATCGCCCTTCACTGCTCGCCGGGCTGAGCCGCGTGGCGAAGCGCCGGCGGTCGGCATCGGTATGGTCGCCGGTCGTCTGGTCGGCGGCATGCAGGCGATTGCCGACGCCCGGACCGAAGTCCTCGCTGACGAGCCCAGAGCGTGAACCGCAAGTTTCGAGCGACCAGGATCACTGGGAAACGTCACGACAGAGGCAAACTCAACGCTGAAGGCAGGCTAGTACCGTAAGTTCACAGGTTGATCATGTGGCCGGCGAGGCCGTGGAGGGCGTCCTGGACCGCCTCACTCAGAGTCGGATGTGCGTGGACGTTCCTGATGAGCTCGGTCACCGTCAGGTCCCATTTCTGAGCGAGGGTCAGCTCCGGGAGCAGCTCGGTCACGTCCGGGCCGATCAGATGGGCGCCGAGCAGTTCGCCGTAGCGCGCGTCACTCACGAGTTTCACGAAACCGACCGTGTCGCCGAACCCGTGTGCCTTGGCGTTGGCCGTGAATGGGAACTTCGCCACCCGGACGTCGAAGCCCTGGTCACGGGCCTCGCTCTCCGTCCAACCGAAGCTGGCGATCTGGGGCTGGCAGAAGGTCGCGCGGGGAACCATCCGGTAGTCGAGTTCCATCGTCTCCACACCGGCGATGCTCTCCGCGGCGATGACACCCATCGCCTCGGCGGCGTGGGCGAGCATCAACTTCGCGGTGACATCGCCGATGGCGTAGATGTGCGGCCGGCTGGTGTGGCAATGGCCGTCCACGTCGATCGCACCGCGGTCGGTCAGCCGTACCCCCGCGGAGGCCAGCCCATAGCCGGCCGTACGCGGCTGGAAACCCGTGGCTTGCAGGACCCTCTCGGCCTCCAGGACCTCTTGTTCGTCGCCCTGCCGGACCACTACACGGACACTGTCCGCGGCCTCTTCGATGGACTCGACGCGGGTGGAGGTCAAGACGCGGATTCCCTGTCGCTTGAACCGCTTGGTGAGCTCAGCCGACACCTCCTCGTCCTCCAGCGGTGCGATCCGGCCGAGGAATTCGACCAGCGTCACCTCGACACCGTAGGACCGCAGCAGATAGGCGAACTCGACGCCGATGGCGCCTGCTCCGGCGATGATCAGGCTGGAGGGAAGGCTGTCGGAAAGGATCTGCTCTTCGAACGTCACGACGCGCTTGCCCAATGTCGTGCCGGGAAGCAGCTTCACGGTCGCGCCGGTGGCGATGACGCAAGAGCGGAAGGAGAGCGTCGCCTCGCCGTCGCGCAGGCGCACTTGCATCGTGTGCGGGTCGATGAAGGTGCCCTTGCCCTCGAACTGGGCGATCTTGTTCTTGCGCATGAGATAGCCGACGCCCTTCGCGCGGCCGTCGGCCACCACCCGGCTCCGCTCGTAAGCGCTGTGATAATCTAGGCTCACGTCCCCGCTGACCTTTACGCCGAACTTCGCCGCGTCGTGCAGGATCAACTGTGCGACCTCGGCGTTGCGCAGCAGCGCCTTGGCCGGAATGCAGCCGATGTTCAGGCACACCCCGCCCCAGAAACGGCCCTCCACGATGGCCGTACGAAGCCCCAGCTGCGCGGCGCGGATGGCAGCCACATATCCGCCGGGGCCCGCACCGAGGACGACGACATCGAAGTCGGTGTCCATTCCAGCTCTCCATTGGTGTCGGATGGCCTGGGGTAATCCCCCCGTCGCTGTTCAGGGCGCTGGATCCAGGAGCTCCACAGGGCCGGACAACGCCGCGCGCACCCGGCGGGAGACCTCGTCGACCAATACCTCGGGCACGTCGCGGCTGATCGCGTCCATGGTCTGCGACGCCACCTCCGCAGCCGGCACCTTCGGCACGTCGAGACCCACGGTGGCGTCGGTGTCCACAAGGCCCACATGCACCCCGACGACCAGCGTCCCCTGCCGTCGCAGACCAACGCGCAATGCATTGGTCAGCGACCACTCGGCAGCCTTCGACGCCGCATAACTGGGCCACCGCTTGTTCACCCGCCACGACGCCACCGACAGCATGTTCACCAGAGCTCCGCCGCCGTTGGCCGCGAGCACCGGAGCGAAGGCCCGCGAGACCGCCCAGGTGCCCAGGTAGTTCACCTCCAGCTCGCGCCGCGCGCCCGCCAGAGATCCCTCCAGCAGGCTCGGCCCGGCCTGGATGCCGGCGTTGTTGATCACGATGGTCGCGTCGGACGCCGCCACCGCCGCAGCCGCGATCTGGTCCTCGTCGGTGACATCGAGACGCAGTGTCTCGACCCCCGGCTCCCGGACGCTCTCGGGGTCGCGGACACCCGCATACACCTTGGCTGCGCCCTCGGCGAGCAGAGCACGGGTGAACGCCAGCCCGATACCCCTGTTCGCGCCGGTCACCAGCGCGACCGATCCTCTGACCTCCATGGCCGGACACCTCGTTTTCGTAAGTTTCCGCCGTGCCGAAAGAACCGCGGGCCCCGTATCTGGAACTCTGCGAGCCCGTGGCGCCCCTTCCTAGGAAGCAGTCGCGCGACCAACACAGCCCGAACACCGGCGCCGCTCGCCGTCTGACGAGCAACCGGGGACTCAACCCAGGGTTTCGCATCAGAAACGGCACCGCATCATGTGGGGCACGTGGTTCCGGCGCCTGCTGCGCGCAGGGGCCGAGGGTCAGCTCCAGTTCGGATCCGGCAACCTCATGCCCGCAGGAACAGCGCAGCTCCCGGAACTGCCATGACCGTTGCGGGGCGGCTGGCCCAGGACGTCATCGGTGCCGACCGGGACCGCCGGTAGTGCTTCAACACTCCGGCTGCAGCCATGTGCACCGTCAATTCAGCGTGCGAACAGGCGTCCCGGCATTCCATGCGGCGATGTCCTCGACCGCGTCCCGATAGAAGACCTCGTACAGATCCCGACTTACGTAGCCGATATGAGGTGTCACCACAGCGTTGTTGAGTGAACGCAGAGGGTGATCGGCAGGTAGGGGTTCGCGATCGAAGACATCCAGCGCCGCTGAACCGATCCTCTTCTCGGCCAACGCCCTGAGCAGCGCCGCCTCGTCCACCACAGGCCCGCGCGAGGTGTTCACCAAAATCGCCGTCGACTTCATGAGGCCCAGTTCGCGCTCACCGACGAGGCCTCGAGTGCGCTCACTGAGTACTACGTGAATACTCAATACGTCGGAGCGCGTGAACAATTCGTCTCGCGACACGTATGTCGTTCCTTTCGCCTGCGCGTCCACGGGTGTCAGGTTCTTGCTCCAGGCAATGGTCTGCATGCCGAAAGCGCGTCCAATCTCCGCTACCGCAGTCCCCAATCGTCCGAGGCCCAGAACTCCCAGAGTGGCTCCCCTGAGGCTCGACCCCAACCCCTCTTGCCATCCACCTCGGCGAACGGAGGCCACCTGCTGTGGGATCAAACGTGCTGCGGAAAGAATGAGCCCCCAGGTGAGTTCGACCGTCGGGTACGAGAAATACCCCGTACCGCACACGGTGATACCCGAACGGTGTGCGGCATCCAGATCGATTGCCGCGTTGACCGGCCCGGTGGTGACGAGCAACTTCAGACGTGGCAATCCATTCAGGGTTGAGGGCGGAAAGGGGGTCCGCTCTCGCATCGCCACGACTACCTCATACTCGGCGAGTGCCGTCACAACCGCCTCCTCGTTTTCGAAGGCTTCAGTGAAGACATGCACCTCGGCGTGGAGCGAATCCCAGTCGGCCAGGCCCAGCGCAACGCCTTGATAGTCGTCCAGAATCGCGATTCGCATGCGGAATCCTCCCATTTTTGCCACGCGGTCGTGTCCAGCCGCCCGCGGGGGAAGGAGGCGAACGGGCGTCCGGAGAAGACCGATCCGGTAGGAAGAGCGTGTTGTGACGGCACAGGGGTCAGACGTTTCGACGCATTCCAGGTTCGCACGCTACGGACCATCGCGGCCGGAGCGTGAGCGGCAGTCAGCCGCACTGACGTCATCCGTAGGTCCGTCCGGGTCGTGGCAGTTACCAAGGGCTGACGAGGGCGGCGCCTACCTTGCCGGGCCGTACCACGTGCTCCACGGCGTAAGCCGGCTCGCCGATGCCGTACGTCGCGGCGACGTCGAACTGGTCGTGGAGCGCCAGCGCGATCCGCTTCGAGGCGGCGACGCGGGATGCCCGCCTCTCCGCGCCGGCCTCGGACTGCCCAGCGGCCGACGTCCTTGCCTCGCGGCGTCAGCGACTTGTGCCCAACGTCGACGCGTGCAGAGAGATGGGCCCCTCGGCAGATGTCCGCACCTGACCGGGGCGGGTGGGCGTGCTGATGGTGCCGTGGCGTTCTCCTCGTTGTTGTCACATCGGTCAGACGCAATCGGACGAAGCTTTCAGCATCGTGTCGGGCTCTTTCGGCGGCATGGTGAACGCCGGGTGCCGTGTGGTGCCGTCGCCTGGTGCGGAGTGTCGTTCGTCGGTGTCGGCCCAGTGGGTTGTGGGTGTGTGGTCGGTGGTGGCCCGGTGTGGTGTGGGGCGGTCTTCTCCGGACCGGTGCGGGGTCGGAGCGGTCTGGGGCTGGGGCGTTGCGGGGGCCGCCGGGCGTTGTTTGGTGGTGCGGAAGGCCAGCAGGACTGCGGAACCCGCGGCCCACAAGATGAGCGTCGCGAGCGGGGCGAGGACGTGGGAGCTCTGGAAATAGCTGAGGTCGGCGATGGCGCGGACGGCGGCGCCGGGGGGCAGCAGTGCCGACACGGTCCGGGCTCCGCTGGGCATCAGGTCGGTGCCGATGGTCGCGCCGCTGGTGGAGTTGCCGACGGTCAGCAGCAGCAGGGTGGCGAGGGGGATACCGAGGGGGCCGACGTAGGTGGCCAGCATTTTCGTGGTGAACGCTGCGGCGGCGGCCAGCAGGGCCAGGACGAAAGCGAGGGGGAGATACGGTGCGGGGACGGCGCCGAGGATGGGGCCGGCGATGGCGGCCGCGACAAGGCCCGACGCTGCGGCGAACACGGCCATCAGGGTGAAACGGTGCCGCAGATGGAGCAGGCTGCTGAGTCCCACGACGTTCTGGGCGAGGGCGAAGCCGGAGAGGGTCACCCCGAAGGAGACGTAGAACCCGGCCAGGCCGCGGGCGTCATACCGGTCGAGCGGCACGATGTCGGAGACGCTGAGGTGCTGGTCGGCGCCGTGTGCGTAGGCGGTGACGAGTTTGGTGACCGCGGTGGTCGTGGACAGGCCGTTCGCGCTTGCGACGTCGAGTTTCAGGTCCTTGCTGTGGGGGCCGGTGCCGAGCGCGGCCACGATGTCGCGGTGGCGCAGCGCATCGAGTGCCTCGGTGCTGGAGTCGGCGCGCCGGACGTCGATCGAGTCGCCCAAGGCCTGCTGGACCTTGTTCGCCAGCTGCGGTCCCGTGACCGCCACCGGGATCCGGTGTGGCTGGGGGTCGCGCATGAGTCCGACGTAGCAACTGACGAACGCCGAGACGATGACCAGGCCGATCACGAACGGCTGCAGCCAGATACGGATGGGCTGGCGGCGCCTGTGATGCGGGGGGTGGGGCTGGGGATGCACTCCGGGTTTCTCCATGACTGGTGGTGGCTCGCGGCCGGCCGGCCGGGACGGGCAGGCGCCCGGGGCGACGTGTCGGCGCCGTGCACTGTCGTACCGGTGCCGTGCTGCCGTGCTGCCGTGGTGTCGGGGGCCTTGCGGCCGGCCCGGCACACGCCGTGGCGCGGCCGCCCTGCCGGACCTCGGTGCCGGGGCTGTCGGCGGCAGAGGGGCGCGGTGCCTGGGGGTGGGGTCCTGCGATCTTCTGTGGTGGTGAGGGTGGGCCCGGGCCGGTCAGCGGCCCTGAAAGTCGACGGCGGGCCGGGGCTGCTTTGCCTTGAAGGCCTTGACGGCTGAGGCGAGACCCTTGTTGACGTCGTCGGTTTCGAACAGTGGCATGGCGATGTCGAACATCGCCTCGTCCGCGGCGGAGACGCCTCCGACGGCCCAGGCGCGCAGCAGGGCCTTGTGTGCGGCGTAGGCGCGAGTGGGTCCCTTGGCTGTCTTGCGAGCGAAGGCGGTGGCCTCGGCCAGCAGGGTGTCGTCGGCGACGACACGGTTGACGACACCGGCGTCGGCCATGACCCTGGCGGGCACCTGCTCCGAGGTGAGCGCCCACTCCGCGGCGCGTGCCCGGCCCGCGCGCTCGGCGACCCGGTAGATCCCGCCGAGCAGGGTGACGATGCCCAGAGTCTGTTCGGGGTGGCCGAAGCGGGCCGTCTCGCCGGCGAAGATCACGTCGGCGCGGAGCGCTAGTTCCAGACCGCCGCCGAAGCACAGCCCGTGGACGGCGGCGATCACCGGCAGCGGGAGCCGCTCGAGCTGGTTGAAGACCTGCATGTAGCGCTCGAAGAGGGTTCGCAGTTCGCGTACGTCCGTATCCGGCCAGTCGACGATGTCGCCGCCGAAGCTGAAGTCCGGGCCCTCGGCGCGCACCAGGACCGCGCGGGCGTCGCTGTGGCCGATCGCCTCCAGCGCTTCGGCGAGGTCGGTGGCCATCTGCGGGTCGATGCGGTTCTGCGGCGGGTTGGTCAGGACCAGCGAGGCGAGGCCGTCGTCGATGGAGTAGGTCAGATGGGGCATGGTTCGTCCTTGCACTCTGTCGGGGGCGCTCGTCAGGAGAGGTGCCGGCGGAACCAGTCGAGGGCGCCGGTGCTCGCCTGGTCGAACTCGGTGGCGTACGGGTCGAAGTGGCCGCCGGGGATCAACTGCAGCCGCTTGGGCTCCAGGGCCTGCTCGAAGGCCGCGAGCCCCGTGTCGGTGAGGGTCACGGTGTCGTTCGCGGCGACCACCATGAGCAGCGGCGTGGGGGAGATCCGGGTGACCCAGGTCCCGGGCTCGTACATGCGGGCCAGCCGGTTGGAGCGGACCGTGACCTCATTGGTCCACACACCCTCCGGTACCGGCTGGAGGTAGAAGTCGATGGCTTCCTGCGTGCGGTAGGAGGCTGGCACGGCCGGGTCGTCGCCGACGACGGCCTGGGTACGGGGAGCCTCGCCGCGGGCCTGGGCGCGCTCGTCCTCGTCGAACGCCGCCTCCAGCTTCGTGACCGCTTCCGGCGCGATGCGCCGCCGCCCCTGCTCGAAGCCGCTGATGGTCGGCACCTGGGAGACCACGGCGCGCAGCCGGCGGTCGGTGGCGCCCAGCACGATCGCGTGGCCGCCGGCGTAGCTGGTGCCCCACAGGCCGATCCGGTCGGCGTCGACCTCGGGGCGGCTCTCCAGGTAGGAGATGGCGCGGCGCCAGTCGGCGATCTGCCGCCAAGGGTCGATGTCCTGCCGGGGAAGGCCGTCGCTGGCGCCGAAGTTGCGATGGTCGTGCAGCAGGACGACGAAGCCGGCCTCGGCGAAGGCCCGCGCGAAGGGCTCCAGGCCGTGGTCCCTGACCCCGGCGTAGCCGTGGGCCATGGTGATCGCCGCGTGGGGGCCGGGACCGTCCGGCAGGAAGAGCCAGCCGCGCAGCGTGACCCCGCCGTCGGCGTCGAATGCGACATCCTCGCGCTGGACCATGGAACAACCTCCTCGGTTCGACCGGGGCCGGGCCCTGGCCGGAATGGTGGAAACGGGGGCTCAGCCCCGGTGGAAGTACTCGGCGTCGAGCACGCCGTTCAGCCTGCGGCCCAGTTCCGCGGAGAACCGGTGGACGGCACCGAGCGGCCGGTGGTGGATGGCGGCCCGGACGATCTGCCCGTCCGCGTTCTTCGTCAGGATCGTCACACCGTTGATCTGCGTGCCGCCGAACGCGGTGGCCTGCCACTCCAGGTAGCTGCGCTCACCGCTGACGGTCTCCTGGGTGAAGACGAGCGAGTCGTAGATCGTGCTCGCCGCTGCCATCACTTTCTTGACGTGGTCGCGGCCCTCGACCGTGCGGGTGAGGGCGCTCGCCTCCAGCGTCACGTCGGCGGCGAACGCGTCGCTGAACGCGTTGGCCGACTTCTCCTCGAAGGCGTTGGTCCAGGCAGACGCCCGCACGGCGGGCAGCGCGCGGACCAGGAAGTGATCGAGGTGGCCCGCGACGAGGGTCGGCTGCTCCAGGTGGGCCCAGTGTCCGGCCTGGCCGACCACCACGGTCTCGGGCGCGGCGAACCGCGGCGCGACCCCCCGGGCGACCGACTCGTCGGTGACGAAGCCGTCGTCCTCGCCGCGCACGATGAGCACGGGCCCCGAGTGCCGGCTGGGCTGCTCGCCCGCCGGGTGCCCGTTGTTCCAGCAGTCGGCGGCTTCCCGGACGGTCTCGGGACGCATCCGCGTGCCGCTCACCACCAGCCGGTCGAGGTCCGCCTCCGCCAGCGCGGCCGACAGTTGCGTCCTGACCGCGCGCTGTGCGTCGCCGTCACCGCCCAGGGAACGGAAGGTGTCCATCACCTCGTCGGGCTGCCGGGTGCTGGCCAGCGGGACCGGGGTCACCAGGACCAGACCGAGAGCCCGGTCGGGGCGCTGTGCGGCCACCAGCTCGGCCACCCCCGATCCCAGGCTCTGCCCGACGATCACGAAGGGCTTGCCGAGGGCGTCGGCCACGGCGCCCACCTCGGCGGCGAACCGGTCGTAGGTGAACGGCCCGCTCGCCTGCGTGCGGTCCCCGCTCCCGGCCAGGTCGAGGGTGACGCATTCGATGCCGGGGGTGGTGAGTTCGCCGATCAGGTCGTCCCAGACGTACTGGTCGTCCAGGAAGCCGTGGACGAACACCACAGCGAAGTCTCCCTCGCCCTGCCGCCGGAACCGCACATCGCTCGTTCCGACCCGCTCTGTCCTCATTGCCGCGCTCACTTTCCGGGAGCGACCCTGACCTCGCCCGAGGCGGACCATTCCTTGGTGTTGATCGGGGACCAGTCGGCGGGCCGTCCGTCCAGACGCTGCATCCGCCGGTCGTGCCGGGCTTCGAGCAGTTCCTTGTCCACGGGGGTGGTGAAGACGTTCTCGACCAGCGTGTACTCGGCGGCCAGGCGTCCCACGGCCGGGAGGGCGGCGGTGTCGATCCGGCCCCGCTCCAGGTAGAGGTCGTCCCGGACGTGGAAGCGCACCACCCGGCCCCACACCACGTGGTCGACCATGTCGTCCCCGACCGGGATGATCCGGTCGACGACGCACTCGAAGGAGATCGGCGCGTCCTTGACCCGGGGTGCGCGCACGACCTCGGACGGCTCCTTGCCCAGGTCGAGCGCCTCGAACTCGTCCACGTCCGGCTCGAACCCGTACGCCGAACCGTGCATGGCGTCCGCCTGCGGCAGCGTCACCAGGTTGGTGACGAACTCGCCGGTGTCACGGATGTTGATGAAGGTGTCCTTCAGTGTGACGCCGTCCGCCTGCGGCTGCAGGGTGATCGAGACCATGGGCGGCTTCCTGCCGACGGCGGTGAAGAAGGAGATGGGCGCGAGATTGGCCACGCCCTCGGTCGACACCGTGCTGACCCAGGCCACGGCGCGCGGAATGATGCTTCCGATCAGCAGTTTGTACGCGTGGGTGGCGTCGAGTTCCGCAGCGTCAATGATCATCGTCAGACCTCCATCGGTGGGAGCACGGCAGGGGGACAGCGCTGCACGCCGTACGACCACTGCCGAGAGAGCGGCTCATGGGTGGCGCCGGAGGGAGGGGGCGCTGCACCTCGAGCTCCCGTTGGAAACAAGCGTATGCCTTTTGGCTATGTCGCGCAAGTCGGACATTATGGTACCTGACTGCCACAATGGGAAAGCGCAAGAACGTAGCTGTGTCGCAGTTGCCTCTGGCGGTAGCGCGGCAGCGTCCGCTGTGGCGACGCCCCGAGCGGGGTTGGCCGTTGAGGGTCCTGGTGGTGGGTGCAGGCGCGAAGGGCGGATACTTCGGGGCCAGGCTCGCGCGGGCCGGCCGGGACGTGACCTTCCTGGTGTGGGCCGAACGCGCGCCGCTACGGCCGGAAAGCGACGTACCCAGCCCTCTGACCAGCGAAGTTCATCCGATCTGCGCAGACGCGACCTCGACCGTACCGAGGACGCGGAGCGCGTTTGAGGTCTACTTCCGCGCCGGTTCTGGTTGGGCAGCTTGATCGGCATGGATCGGGGGCGGGTAGTTGAAGCGTTTCGGCTTGAGGCGGGGCAGCTCGCGCAGGCGATGACTGGGGTTTCGGCGGCCGAGTGAGGTCTGCCGACTCGGTGTGCACCGTGGAAGGTGAGCGACTTGCTGGCTCATGTTCGGGTGGTGATTGCCTGGCTGCCGGGCATGCTGGCCGAGCCGGCGCCGCCGACCTGTGCCGAGGTCTCGGCAGTGGAGTACTACCGGCCCGACGACCGTTTCGCTCCGGGCACCAACGCGGCTCGGATCGCTCTGGCCCAAGATCATGCGGCCGAACAACTCAGTGGTGCCGCACTTGCCGACGACTTCAATACCACTTGGCAAGAGGTGGACCGACTGTGCCGGGCCGAGCCTGAAGGGTGTGTGGTCCGCACCCGGCACGGCGATCCGATGCTCCTGTCGGAGTTCCTGCTGACGCGCGTGGTTGAGGTCGCCGTGCACGGCCTGGACCTGGCCGACGCCCTGGGGTGCGAGCCGTGGCTGACTGCCGAGGCCGCAGATTTGGTGCAGGGTCTTCTGCTCGGCCCGGATGGGGCAGCGACACGGGAGAAGCTGGGCTGGGGTCAGCTTCGCTTTCTGCGCAAGGCGACGGGGCGTGAGCCGATCACCAGGGAGGAAGCATCGGACGTCAGCCGCCTGGGTATCCGATGGCTCACGCTGGGTTGAGAACGTCGCCAACTGAGGCCACCCAAAAGGCGGTTCTCGATCGCGTCCTCATGGCCCGGGACGAGGCCGGGGAATATGGCATTGCTTCTCCAGACCCCTGGCCAGCGAAGTTATCAGGCTCATCGCAGAAGAGGGTGCAGTCGGGGTCTGTCGGTTTTCGAGATCGACGGCACGGATTTTCACGCTCGGCTGCACTCCTGTCCGGGCGCGACGAGACGTGCGCCGGGGAACGAGCTATGCACCGTCGTTGCCATCGCGCAGGGAATGGATCATGCTCTGCAGGATCCGGAACGCGCCTGACTGCTCGGTCTCCGTCATGCCGGCCAGCATTCTGACCTCGACGGACCGGACCGCTACGGTCGCTTTCTCGAGGCTCCGTCGGCCGCGAGGCGTGAGCCGCGTGGGAAGAACCTTCCCGACGGGTGCCTCCGCAGGCCTGGTCACGTAGCCGTCTCGTTCCAGTGCCTGGAGCAACACGTTCATCGACTGCCGTGTCACGAACGCGCCCCGCGCGAGCTCGGAGTTCGACAAGCCCGGTCGTTGGGCCAGCAGCTCGAGGCAGGAGTAGTGCGTCACGCTCATCCCGAGCGGCCGCAGCACCTCCTCCATGGCTGTGCGGAGGACGCTCGACGCCTCTTTCAGCAGGTAGCCCAGTGACGTCTCCAGGTCGACACCGTCTTGATTCATGTCAGCATTCTGACATAGGTTGCCTGTGTCAGAAAGCTGACACGAAACGAAGGAGCATCATCATGCCCGCCACCGGCCCCGACTTCATCTCACTTCAAGCGCGCGACCTCGACGCTTCGCAGGCGTTCTACGAGCAGTACCTCGGCCTCGTCCGCTCGCAGGCCGGACCTCCGCACGCCGTCGTCTTCGAGACGAAGCCGATCGCGTTCGCACTCCGCGACGTCGTTCCCGGCACCGATCTCGCATCCGTTGCTCAGCCCGGCATCGGTGCCGCGATCTGGCTCCACGCCACAGACGTCCAGGCCATTCACGATGCTCTCGTTGCCGACGGTCACACCATCGTCTCCGCACCGATCGACGGCCCCTTCGGCCGGACATTCACCTTCGCCGACCCCGACGGCTACCAGGTCACTCTCCACGACCGCGCCTGATCGGCCAAACGCCACCGGACGATCACCGATCCCCGAGGACCGCGGTCGCGCCCTAGGGTCGTGCGTGACGCTACCTTCTGCCCTGCTGACCTGACGACGTTCTGCTGGCTAGATGACCTCGGCTTGGAAGTGGTCGGCCAACAGCTGCATCCCGGCCACGCGGTGTTGTTCTGTCGAGCGGTCGACCCTGATGACTGGTGCCATGCCTGCGGCTGTCCGGGGGTGTCGCGCGACAGCGTGCTGCGCCGACTGGCGCATGAAGCTGTGCGGAGCGTTGATCTCGGCCAGTTCGAGCGTGGCCTGCCAGGAGGTCATGTCGGAGAAGCGGCCGAGATCGGCCTCGGGGACGAGGGTTTCGTAGTGCTCGCGGGCCGCGGCGTAGGGAGTGGCGAGCCCCACGACAAGCCGCCGGGCGGCGTGGTCGATGACGTCGGTACGCGTGGTCATCTGAAATTCCTCCGGGAAAAGGCAATCGGGCTCCTGCAGAGCGGGGCGGGGAAATTCGAACGCCGCCTTCCACGTCTCGAGGTCCGCAGCCCGCCGCGTGGCCTGCCGCGGCGACGAAGCTGCGGTGTCTGTTGTCGACCTTCGACTTCCTGGCCTGGTGGACCACCCGGATTGCGTAGCGTGAAGTTACTCAGGTGACCGGCGTTGTCCTGCCGGCACCGTTCGTGTCAGCCTCTGCACTGTCGCCACGACGGCTCTTCCTGGTCACTTTCCCAGTAGCCCGACCGCTCCGTACCACACCGGACCTGGGTTGAGCAGATCCGGGTAGAGCCCTGTCATCCGGTCGAAGAACTCGCGGGCAGTCGGGCTTTCGTCGAGCAGCCGGATGGCGTCCAGCAGGTACTGCCGGGTTCTGTCGAGAATGGCGGGATCGTCCGGTAGATCTTTGTTCTTGTGGCCGGCCACAACCGTGCGCGGCTCGAGCGCGGCGACGCGATCGATGGCCGCAAGCCATTTCTGCAGGCCGCCATTGCCGCCTTCGAGGATGTACTGGTGCACCCCGTTGTAGGCGACATCGCCGGCCACTATGAGGCCGATGGACGGTACGTGCAGGACGGACGTCTCGTCGGTGTCCGTGTGCCCGACCTCGACGGCCTGGATGAGGTTGCGCTCCAGCTGGAAGCCGTCGGCGGGAATGGGCTGGGCCAGAACCGGGCTGTCGGGGATGAGGCCGGGGAAGCGCTTGTCCCACATCTGTTCGCGCCCGTCGGTGGCCTGCTGGTGCATGACCTCGATGGTGCCGCGGGTCGCGTAGACAGTGACGCCGGGGAATCGCTTCACGAGTTCCGCGGTACCGAACCAGTGATCGCCGTGCCCGTGGGTGGAGTAGATGTGGGTCAGGCGCCTGCCGGACCGCTCGACCCAGTCACCGACCTGTTCGGTCTGTTCACGGGTGAAAGGCGGATCGACCAGGACGGCGTCCTCTTCCCCGAAGATCAGCGTCGAGGTCAGGGGTGAGGAAACGAGCCGGTCACCGTTCGGCAGACGTTCCTCGCCGGCCCGGGGTGTGCCGTCCGAAACGAAGGTCTCGTACTCCAGAGAGCTGGGCGCGGATGCGGTCATGATGACTCCTCCCTGAGGGGCAACGTGCGGCCCGCGCGGTCGTCTGGCCACGTACCTGCCGCGGCGGACCGCTTGCACAGCGAAATTCAATGCCTACACAATGACGACTATGCGACATAATCATACACGCATTGACTCTGTCGTTTAGGCGAGTTAGTTTCGGCTGGAGAAGTACGACAAGCCAGGCAGTATTCGCGGGTATCGACATGGCTGATCGGTTACAGCTCTCTCGTAGCTGCCTCTGAGTCCCAAGGAAGCGATCATGCCCGGAGCGCAACTGAGCTGGAGTGTCCACGTGGCGCCGTCGATCCCCACCGAGATCGCGGACCTGCCGCCCGACATCCCCCGGCGCATGTGGTCGCCCATCACGGCCACACTGATCAAGGGCGAGCGGGATGCGGTGCTGGTCGACGCGTTGATGACCGCGGAGCAGGCCGACCGGCTGGCCGATTGGGTGGCGGCGAGCGGCATGAACCTCACCACGGTCTTCGTGACCCACGGGCATGGTGACCACTGGTTCGGGCTGGGCACCCTTCTTGAACGCTTCCCGGGAGCGCGCGCGGTGGCGACGCCGGCGGTGGTGGAGCAGATGAAGAAGCAGATGGCGCCGGAGTTCGTCGCGTCGTTCTGGGACAAGCGCTTCCCCGGCCAGATCCCGGACAGGATCGTGGCCGCGGAGCCGCTGGCCGGCGATCGGCTGGAGCTGGAGGGCCACGATCTCGTAGTCGTGGGACTCGGGCACACGGACACCGATGACACCACCTGTCTGCACGTGCCGTCGATCGGCCTGGTCGTGGCCGGAGACGCCGTCTACAACGATGTTCACCTCTACCTCGCGGAATCGCCCGCCGAGGGCCGCCGAGCCTGGCTGGACGCGCTCGACATCATCGCGGCATTGGAGCCGGAAGCGGTGGTCGCGGGACACAAGAACCCCGATCGTCCGGACGACCCGAGGGCAATCGCCGAGACCCGGCGCTACATCCACGACTTCGAGGCGGTCGCGGAGCGGACCGCGACCACTCTCGACCTGTATCGCGGCATGCTGGAACTGCATCCTGGCCGAGTCAACCAGGGCGCACTGTGGGGCTCGGCGAGGTCCGCCAAGGGCTGAGCGGCACAGCCTGCGTGGGCGAACCCGTCGGGCCCTGCGCGGAACTTCGGGAAGCCGACACTCGTCATTCGGAGAGTTACACTTTCAGACGTAATAAGTAAATAGGCTATGGACATGTTGCTGTAGCTGCCGTCACCGAAAGAGATCCGCGAATGTCCTGGACTGCGACAGCCCGATACGGCCTGGAGCCCGCCACGGGCGGGCTGGCCTTCGTGCAGGATCTGCTCAACACACTGTCCGCCGGCAAGCCCCGGGAGCCCGACCTTCTGCAGACCGCTGAGGGCGCCCGTGCTTGGCTCGACCAGGCGTTGAAGAGCTGGAGTGGCGTGTCCCGCCGGCCCGCACCCGGCATCGAACTGACAGCCGAGGACGTGCAGGGCCTGCGCGACTTCCGTCATGACCTGGGTCAGAGCCTCCACGCCCAGCTCGGTGACTCGGCGACGGAGCCCGGCCCGGCGGCTTCACTGATGACCTTGCCCACCGCACTGCGGCTCGATGAACACGGGGCCATCCATGCCGAGCCCCGCGGCACGGGATGGCGGCAGGTGGCGTCACTCGCCCTCATCGAGGTCTACCAGGCGCAGTGCACCGACACCCTGCGCCGCCTGAAGTCGTGCCGAAACACGCGTTGCCTGGTTGCCTTCTACGACCGCTCCCGCAACAACAGCGGCGTCTGGCACGACGTCCACGTCTGCGGCAACGCGGCCAACCTGCGCAACTATCGTGCGCGCAAGCGGGCCGGCGCCGACCAGGTCTGACAGCCGGCCCTCCGGCGAGCAGGGCTTGCCGTCACTCGGATGCGCTCCTCGGCGAGGAACCAGGGCTCCGCTTGGCTGGTGCTGTCAGGAGTAGTGGACGTCGCGCAGGTCGATACTGACCATGAGGTGATCGCGGTCGGGACGCCCGTCGGACCGGCGGAGGTACGCGCGACGCCTGGTCGGGAACTTGATTCCGTCTGCTTCATCGATGTCGTAGACGTACTGCGCGGCCGCGAAGCCGCCGGCGATGTCAACGTGGTAGTCGTGGCGCCTGAGCAGACAGTCGTCCCCGAAGTAGAAGTCCTGCACGGTGCTGTGGCTTGCGATGTCGTCCGGGAAGGTGACCCGCAGATGACGCCATCGCTCAGTCGGCGACTCGTTCCACGGTTCCGCCTCCTCTACGCCCATGCCGTTCATGGTCGCGAAGAACGGCGTGGTGAGGTACGTCCATAGGGCGTAGCCGTTGAAGTAGGCGCGGTCCAGCGGATCCCAGGGCGTTTCCAGGGTGTGTCCACGGAACGACGCTCGTGGATGGAAGCGTTCGGCTACGACGGTGCCGTCGGCGCGTTCGATCGCGATGCGGTCGGGTGTGAAATCTGAGCGCTGTTCGGGAGCCCCGAAGGGGCGCACTGAAGCGTGTTCCTTGTGCATGTCGACAGTCATCCGGCGCGGCTGGAGGTCCTGGGGCAGGCCCTTGGCCGCAAAGAGCTCTCCGTCACTGACGATGGTGGCAGTCACGGTTGCGAGCCGATTCCATCGCTCCGTGCCGCCATGAGCCTTGAGAACTGCTGAGAGCAGGTTGGTCACATCTCCTCCAACGGCCGGCGAGCTGGGTGCTCGGTTCGCGCCTCACGGAGCCTTGAAGGGCCGGAGTTCTTGGAAGGGCCCGGAGTTCTTTGATGCCGAGGGCTCTGCGACTCAGCGGACTGGTTTGTGGCAGCGCCGGGACCGCCCGGACGAGCCCTGCCTGTCAGGTGAAGTATGCGTCTTCGACGTCGATCGCGAGAGAGCTGGACTCGCGAGCCCGGGTCCCGGGTACGACGATGCCGTCAAAACGTCGGTGCAGCGAGACGTAGTGCCAGAGCGCCTCGCGCTGCCGATCGGGCAGCTTGGGGAGCTGGGTCAGGTGCGGGCTGAGCAACTGGTGCAGTGCGGCGAAGCCCAGCTCGGCCTCGGATTCCGCGGCGTCGAAGCGCATGTTCCCCTTCTGGCCCTGTGGCGGTCACCCCTGCGCACACATTCGCACGGGCTATGTGCCCCACGGGATCCCTCGGCCCCGCGCGACGGGCCCGACTGCCGACGGCGGGGGTCCCCTTGTAGCACAGATATTGGCTTTAGTGTGGACGAGTGCTACGATCGAGCTAAAGCACAATTCCGTGCCTTAAGGAGTCGGTATGGCGCCGCACGAGATGCCGCCCATCGCCTCCCGGGATCTTCCTGGCCCCGCTCTCACATCAGGAGTCACATATGAGCTCGACACAGTCCTTGCTTCTGCCGTACCAGATGCGCGACGTCTCTCTGACGAACCGCGTGGTCATGGCCCCGTTGACGCGGAGTCGTGCACGTAATCGCGATCTCCTGCCCACTGATCTCCACGTCGAGTACTACGCTCAGCGGGCATCAGCCGGCCTGATCATCTCCGAGGGCGTGTGGATCAGCCGTGACGCGGTCGGATGGCATGACGTTCCGGGGTTGTTCACCGATGAGCAGGTCGCCCACTGGAAGCAGGTGACAGATGCGGTCCACCTCGCAGGTGGTGTCATCTTCGCTCAGCTGTGGCACACCGGGTCCGCTTCGCACCCCGACTTCTTCGACGGCCGTCCGCCTCTTGCGCCTTCGGCCGTCAACCCGGGGCTACTGTCCCCGACATCGGCTGGCCGCAAGCCCACCGTGGAGCCCCGGGCAATGTCGGCGTACGACCTCCGGCAGACGATCGCCGACTATGCGACGGCGGCTCGCAACGCCATGGCGGCGGGATTCGACGGGGTGCAGCTGCAGGCAGGCTTCAACTACCTGATCAGTCAGTTCCTGAACCCCCGCACCAATCTGCGCACGGACCACTACGGCGGCTCGATCGAGAACCGCGCCCGCTTCCTCTTCGAGATCATCGAGGCCGTCGGTGAGTTCGTCGACCTGCGGCGTGTCGGTGTGAAAGCCGGACCCGCCTGGTCCGAGACAGGAGAATTCGTCTCCGGGCACGAGGCGCTGGCCGACAGCGAGTACGTGCTCGAACGGCTCAACGACTATGGACTGTCCCATCTCCTGCTCATGGGGATGATGGTCGACCCCACCGGAGGACCGTTGGAGGAACTGGCCGACGATGGCATGTTCCGGCACTTTCGGAAGGTCTATCGAGGCACCATCATGGCGAACGTCGGGTTCGACCAGCACCGAGGGAACGCGATTCTGAGCGACGGCCTGGCGGATCTGGTCGCCTACGGGCAGCCGTTCATCGCCAATCCGGATCTGCCGGCCCGGATCGCCTCCCACGCGCCGCTCGCCGAACCGAAGAAGGACCTCTTCTGCGGTCCGGATGCCGCCGGCTACACCGATTACCCACTACTGGAAGGGTGAAAGCGGGACCGAACCACGGCCAGGCCGGGTGGCCCTGGTAGATGGATGCCAAGAGTCCTGTGCGATGACCCAGCCGCGGTGGGCGAGAGCGGCCATGAAATTGAGGGTGTACAGCTTGTCGCCGCTCTTGGAGGCGGAGTTGGTGAAACCGGCGGCGATTTGATGATGGCGTCGGCGGCGTCGTTCCGCTGTCCCGACTTCTCGGCGCCACGCTTGACTCCTTCGGCCCGCACGGCGGTGTGTCCGTAGCCGGAGTGGAAGGCGGAACCCGCGTCCTCCGCGCCTGGACCCACAACCGCGCCGCGCAGGTCCACGCCGCACGCGCCGCCTATGACCAGCGCACCGCCACGACGGCAGGGGCCTCCTCGGAAGGGACCCCCTCCGTGGCGCGATGCGCCCGCCACCCCGGGAGCTGTCGACCGGTACTTGATCAGGTGAGACCGAGCTGACGGAGCATGCCGAGCTCATCGCTGCTACCCCAGCGCTCGACCATCTTCCCGTCGGCGAACCGGCTGATCTGCATGCCTCGGTAACTCACCGTCTGTCCCGTCGGACTGTGCCCCATCAGTTCACCGAGATGTGTGCCCGTGATGGTGTAGGCGAACGCGATTTCGTCGTCGGTGGCCATGACGTGCTCGACCTCGATGTGCAGATCGGGGAAGGCCCGCCTCATCGTGGCGAACATCTCCTCATAACCCTCCGGTCCCGGAACCTGTCCTGGGGCCGGGTCGTGGTCCACAGAGCCGGGCGCCACGTATTCCTCGAGCTCGCCGAGGTGGTCAGTGTTCACCGCTGATCCGAAGGCCTCCAGGACGGCGGCGTTGCTGCTGCGCGACATGACGCGCTCCTTGACGTTGCAGCCCTGGGCGTACACATCGACGATGCGCAGTCGCCCCTTCCTCCCCTCCACGATAGGTGTGGCGGTGTGAGGCGGCCTGCTGGAACGGGAAGTGATGACCCTCGGTCGTCTTCGTTCCCGTGCCGGACATCGATACGCTTTCTACTTGAGGCCGCTGAGCATGACGCCGCGGATGTAGTACTTCTGGAGCAGCAGGAAGAGGATCAGGACCGGCAGGATGCTCAGGACGAGGCCGGCCATGACGATGGGCATCGTGCGGGTCGGGTCGACGTAGTCCTGCAGGAGCTGGATGCCGACGGGCAGGGTCATCACGTCCGGGTTGGCGGTCGAGACGAGCAGCGCCCAGATGTACTCGTTCCAGGCGTCGACGAACGTCAGCAGCCCGAGCGTCACCATGACCGGCTTGGTCTGCGGCACCACGATCCGCCACCACACGGCGAACTCACCGGCCCCGTCGATGCGCGCGGCCTCGAGGACCTCGTCCGGGATCGAGACCATGAACTGGCGCATCAGGAAGATCCCGAAGCCGTTGACGAGGAACGGCATGGCGAGCGCCGTGATGCTGACGGTGAGGCCGGCGCCGCCACGCCCGAACAGGTCGTTGCCGCCCGCGAGCGGCCAGTGCGCCAGGATCAGGAAGTGCGGGATGAAGAAGAGGAACGGGGGGAACATCATCGTCGACAGCACAAGGCGGAAGATGAAGTTCCGGCCGGGGAAGCGGAGTTTGGCGAGCGCGTAGCCGGCGAGCGACGACGTGAGCAGCACCGATCCGGTGATCAAGGCGGTGGCGATCACGCTGTTGCGGAAGAGCACCGGCAGATCGAGCTGGTCGATCGCCGCCCGGTAGTTGGACAGGTCGAACGCCTCGGGCAGGAACCGGTACGGCAGGGTGCCGGACTCGCCGGGCCCCTTGAACGACGTCATCACCATGTCGAGGAACGGCACCACCGTGAGCACGGCGCCGGTCACGACCACCAGATACGAGAACCACGGGAAGCGGCGGCGGATCATGTGTCCTCTCCCTTGCGCCGGAAGATCCACAACTGCACGAGGGTGACCACGAGGACCACCGCGAACAGCACGAAGGCTGCGGCGCTCGCAGTGCCCCAGTCGCCGTACGAGAAGGCCTGGCGGTACATCTCCAGCGCGGCGACATTGGTCGCGTCCCCCGGTCCGCCCTTGGTCATCACGATGATCAGCGCGAACGACTGCAGGCCGGTGATGAACTGCGTGATGCACACGAACAGCAGGGACGGCCGCAGCAGCGGCAGTGTGATCTTCCAGAAGACGGTGACGGGCCCGGCACCGTCCAGCGCGGCGGCCTCGTAGTACGACTCGGGAATGGACTTCAGCCCGGCGGTCAGGATGAGGATCGCTGTGCCGACCGAAGCCCATGCCTGTACGACCACGACCGCGGGCAGCGCGGTGTCCGGGTCCTGGAGGAACGCCACCGAGCCGAGCCCGAGTGCGTTGAGGACGCCGTTGACGAGGCCGCCTGGCTCGTACATGTACTTCCATACGTTGCCGATGGCGACGACGGTCGTGACGATCGGCAGGAAGTACAGGGTGCGCCACAGCCCTTGGAGCCGCAGCTTGTCGATGGAGTTGGCGACGAGCACGGAGCCCGCGAGCGCGAGGGCCACGGTGCCCAGGGCGAACAGAAGCGTATGGGTGAGGATCGGCGCCAGGAACGTCGATCCGTCCACGAAGAGGTCGGCGAAGTTGTCCAGGCCGACCGGATCGATGTCGCCGAGGTCGAACCCGGCCCAGCGAGACATCGACAGCAGCAGTGCGAAGCCGAGCGGCAGGATCAGGAAGACCGCGAAGAACAGCAACGTCGGGGCCAGGAAGAGATAGCCGACGACCGCCTGGCGGCGTCGGGGCCGGGTCCGGCGGCGGCCGTCGACGGTGGACCCGGCGTCCCGCGGGCTGTGCGCCCGCTCGGTCGTTTCCGGCGCCAAGGCGTTCACCATGAGCGCGACACCTCCGGATCGACCTGACGGCGGATGGTGCGCAGTGACTCGTCGACCGACTGCTGACCGGTCCACAACGCCTCGATGTTCTTGCGCAGCAGCGACTTGGCCTGCTGCGCGCCCGCTACGTTCGGCTCCGGCACCGCGTACGCCAGCGCGTCCAGGAACGGGCGCAGGTTCGGATCGCTGCCTTCGCTCAGGAGTGTCCGCATGTCCTCGGCGCGGCCGGTCAGGGAGCCGACCGACACCTGCAGGGAGCTCATCCGGGTCGCCGTCGCACCCTTCTTGGCGCTCTTGAAGCTCACCTCCTCGGTGTTGAGCCAGCGCAGGAACTCCCAGGCCTCGCGCGGGTGTTCACTGGCCGTGTTGACCCCCAGCATGAAGCCGGTGGAGAGCGTGGCGCGCCTGTCGTCCGCCTCAGGGACGGGCAGCGGCGCGACGCCGACATCGCGGTAGTCCTTGCCCATCTCGGTCTTCAGGCTTCCGGTCCACCAGCCGGCGCTGACCACCATGGCCACCTGTCCGGACTGGAACGCCTTGTAGACGTTGACGCCCGGGGCGCTCGCACCTTTGACGACGAGGCGGTGCTCCAGATCGAACACGGCCCGGCCGGCCGGCGAGTCGATGGCGGTGCTCCTGCCGTCCGCGGAGACGAACGTTCCGCCGGCGGCGTTGAGCAGGGCGAGCGTCTGGCCGACGGTGGTGGAGTCGTCGTAGGTCGACAGCCCGAACCCCTGGACCAGCGTGTTGCCGTACCGGTCCCGCCTGGCGGTGCGGTAGGCCGCCTCCTCCAACTCAGGCCAGGTGCGCGGAGGGCGCGCGATGCCGGCCTCGCGCAGCAGCCGCTTGTTGTAGTAGAGGGCGTACGTCTGCACCTCGGTGGGGTAGCCGTAGATCTTGCCCCCCACCGACGAAGCGTTGACCGCGGCCCCGCCGTAGCCGCGCCTGATCTCCTCGGCGTGCTCGGACGGAGCGGGCCGCAGGACGCCGGCCTGGACGAGCTGGCCGTTCCACAGACAGTACGGATGGAGGATGTCGGCGCCCTGGCCGGCGGCCTGCCGGACCATGAACGTGGTCAGGAGGTCCGTGAACTCGACGGCCTTCGTCCGCACCTTGACCCGGTCATGAGTGGCGTTCCACTCGTCGACCGGGCGTTGCAGGGCCTCCTTGAGCGTCCCGCTCGCGTAGTGGGAGAGCAGGGTGAGGACGATCGGATCCCCGGGCCGCCCGGTGCCCTGGTGCGGCGCGGCGCATCCGGAAGATCCGCAGGCGAGCAGCGCCGAGGGGAGCGCAAGCGCGAAGTGACGGCGGCTCAGGCCGCCGGTGCGGTGTGACGGCGTCATCGGGCGGCCTCCCGGCGCATCACGCGAAACACCCGGGTCGTGGTGAAACCGCTCTTGCGGTACAGGTGGCCCGCCGGGGACTGCTCGCCGGTCCACAGGAACCACGCGGAGTGCGCGCGGCGCGCCCGCATCCGCTCCAGGACCAGGTGGAGCAGGACCTTGCCGATTCCGGTGCCGCGCATCTCCTCCAGCACGCCGAACGGCCCGAACCGCTCGTCCACCGAATCGAACGTGCCGTGCATCGCCCAGCCGACCAGGCGGCCCGAAGGGGCCCGGGCGACGACGATCCGGTCGAGCGGTGTGCCCGCGGCCAGACACTGCCGGATCGTGCACGCCCAGTCAGGGCCGAAGTGGTTCCCGGCGAGTGCGAACAGGTCCACCAGGTCGTCGTCGCACGGAGTGGCGAACCGGTAGCCCTGCGCCGTCAGTTCGTCAAGGCGGCACGCGACGTCCTCCGGGATGCGATAGCCGACCAGCCCGCGGTCCATCGCCGCCGCCTCGTACAGCGTGCGAAAGCCCAGGGACTCAAGCAGCCCGGCCGCTTCCGGGTACGCCTCGGCGTCCAGGCCGGGGAGGACGTAGTCCGGGGTGTACGAGGAGAAG
This sequence comes from Streptomyces sp. NPDC111656, assembly GCF_055656965.1. Taxonomy (NCBI): domain Bacteria; kingdom Bacillati; phylum Actinomycetota; class Actinomycetes; order Kitasatosporales; family Streptomycetaceae; genus Streptomyces; species Streptomyces sp. NPDC111656. The sequence continues at coordinate 11,605 of NZ_JBVKCA010000017.1, read as the reverse complement.
TCCACCCGGGTGCGGCCGTGGCTGCGCAGCCAGTCGAGGACATCGGTCAGCAGCCGGCGGCCGAGGCCGCGCCCGCGGGCGGCCGGGTCGACGAAGAAGAACGGGATCCAGCCCTGCTCCGGCTCCAGGTCGGTGCCGGTCATCGGCGTCAGCCGGCGCACCGCGTAGGCCGCGCCGACGACACGGTCGCCGTCGACGGCGACCCGAAGCCCCTCCGGATCGAAGTTGGCGTCGAGCAGCACCAGGGAGCGGAAGCGGTCCGGGGTGATGGAGTCGGCCGGCGCACTCCGGCGCCACGCCTCCACCAACCCCGGGCCGTCGCCCGCGCCAAAGCCACGAATCTCGACCCGGGATGTCGTCGTGCGATCGGTCGTCGACGGGGTTGTCGTCATGAATGGGGTTGTCCTTCCATACGCGGATCACGGACGGCGTCGAACGTCGTCCGCGGCGTCGGCGACAGCGTCGGCGACGGGGCTGGGCGTGGCGTTGGTGATGACAGCGGGCAACGCGTCGCGGCGGCGGGCCAGGAGGTCTCAGGAGTAGAGCAGCACGTCGTCGTCGGCCCACCGACCGGGCGGCGCAGGTGGATCGCACAGCGGCAGCGGGTCGTCGCCCGCGTCCACGGCGCGCCGCAACCGGTCGGACCCCCACAGCAGATCGATGAAGTGACGGTGGCCGGTCCCCTCCACGCCGCCGTCCGAGGTGCGCCAGCCGAAGTCGTCCGGGTACAGCCGCCGTAGCGTGGCGAGCATCGCGACGGCGGTACGCACGGGCGCGAACACCTCGCGATCGGTGATGTGGAGCTGGACCCCGCGCAGCGGCCGTCCGGCGTGTTTGTGGAAGGTCGGTACGTACCGCAGATCACGGAAGTGCACTCCAGGCAGGGCGAGCTCGGCGAGCGAGGGCGCGAACCGCGCGTCGATGTACGGGGCCCCGACGATCTCGAAGGGCTGCGTGGTGCCACGGCCCTCCGAGAGATTCGTCCCCTCGAACAGGCAGGTGCCGGGGTAGTACGTGGCAGTGGCCGGCGTCGGGATGTTCGGCGAGGGCGCGACCCACGGCAGGCCGGTGGCCCGCGCGTCCATGGCGCGCTGCCAGCCGGCCGCTTCGATCACCATCAAGTCAGCGGCACTGCCCGCCACTTGGGGCACGGTCGAGGCGTTGAGATGCCGGGCGAGTTCACCGCAGGTGAGGCCATGGCGGACGGGTACCGCCGCGCGCCCGATGAAGCTGGCCCACGCCGGGTCGAGCAGCGGGCCCTCGCTGACGAGTCCGCCGAGGGGATTCGGCCGGTCGGCGACCACGAACCGTACGCCCGTACGAGCCGCCGAGACCATCAGGTCGAACATGGTCCACACGTAGGTGTAGAACCTGGCCCCGATGTCCTGCAGGTCGTACACGAGGGCGTCGACGCCGCTGTCGACCAGCAGTTTGTCGAGGCGCTCTCCGCTGCACCGGTATGTGTCGTGGACCGGCAGGCCGGTGGTGGGGTCCGCCTGCGCGGCCTCGCTCTCGCCGGCCTGTCCGGTCCCGTGCAGCCCGTGCTCGGGACCGAACAGGGCGACCAGTCGCGCGCCGGCCTCGAGCAGCGCGGGCGCGGCCGGGCGCAGGTCGGGGAGGACACCGGTGTGGTTGGTCACCAGCCCGAGCCGTCCGGGCCCGGCCAGTCCGGGCGACGCGTGCAGTCGTGCGATTCCGGGCGTCACCGCGACGCGGTCGGCCGTGCTCATCCCTCGGCCCGTCTGCCGATGCCCTCGCGAAGCAGTGCTCGGAAATGTACGTGCATGTCCCGGAATGTTGCCATGATTTAACGCCAGTTCGTGCCAAGAGCGGCCGCGGGAATCTCTTGCGGCGGCCGGGGCGGTGCGGCGGTGCGAGGAGTGTCGGAACGCCTCTGAGGGGAAGCCGCGAGCGGCGCCCCTCACCTCGGTCCCGAACCGAGGGGGCATGTCGAGCCGGACTCGCCCTGACGGGACGTCATTTGTCTGGCGTCGTCACCCACGTGTGACGAGACTCCGGACGCCGCGTCGCGACCGGCCAACTTGCCCCCGCCGCAACTTGGTTGGAGCACCACCAGTTCCGCCTCGGCCCGAAGCTCACGGAACCGCGCATCGCGGCGTTCGAGGCCCTGGAACTCCGCTGGGCGGGTGCCGAGGAGTAGCAGTGGCCGGGCGTGCTCCTGGAAATGACGGGGCTCCTTGGGGGTCGTCCGACGGCAGTGCGACGGCTGGTCTGGAACAATCAAGCGGCCCCATACATGGTTCTTCTTGTATCGATCGGTGTAGGAGATGGGCGTGGGATGGATCTGAGGCACCTGAAGTACTTCCTCGCCGTTGCCGAGACGCGTAACTTCACCCAGGCCGCGGCGAACTGCTACGTCGCGCAGTCCGCGCTGAGCCAGCAGATCGCCCGGCTGGAGAAGGAGGTCGGCGCCCAACTGTTCAGCCGTACCAGCCGCTCGGTACGGCTGACCGCCGCCGGTGAACTGCTCGAACCATTGGCCCGGCGCATCCTGGCCGACGTGGACAACGCCCAGGCGGCACTCGACGCACTGGCGGGCCTGCGACGCGGGCGGCTGCGCCTGGGACTCATGCAGACGCGCGCCTCCTCGTTCGACCTGGTCGAGGTGATGGCCGAGTACCACTCCCGGCACCCGGGAATCGACTTCCACGTGGTCAACGCACCGAGTTCCGAGATGGCCGCCGCAGTCCTGTCCGGCGCACTCGACCTCGCCGTGGTGGGCCTCGGCCCCCAGCAGGTACCGGAAGGGCTCGACCGTCGAATCCTGGCCGACGACCCCCTCGTCCTGATCGTTCCAGCCGACCATGCCCTGGCCGACCGTGACGTGGTGCACCTGGCCGACCTGCCGGAGAGTCACCAGCTCATCCAGTTCACGACGGGCACCGGGTTGCGCCGCCAGGTCGAGGCCGCCTTCGCGCGCGCCGGGGTGGAACCCGGCCGGCACTTCCAGGTCGGCCAGATCCACGACATGATCCGGCTGGCCGCGCGAGGCATCGGCGTGACGGTCGTACCCCGCTCGACGGTCTTCGGGGCCGGCTCGCTTCTGGGCTCCAACCCCGACGACGTACTGCCGTACGGCGCCCGCGCGCTCCGTCTCGCGGACGACGCGGCGGTGCACCACGTCTGCGCGGTCTACGACAGCAAGCGGCTGGCACCAGCTGCCGCCGCGTTCCTCGACGTGATGGGACGGCACGCCGCAAAGGGGCAGGGAGAGGCCTATTGATCGGTGTGAACGATTGCTGCGGCCGCATCCATATGTTGGACGAAACGCTCGTCGCGCCAGAGGCTGAACGGGAACCGCCCGCCTCACGAATCGGAGCGTTGTCATGCTGGTCGTACTGCGCGACGCATGGGCCACCGTCGTCCCCGACGGAAAGGACCGGCACGGCCCACTCCCGCCGCTGATGCTCGCGCTGACGGTGGTGACCGGCCTCGTGGATGCCTTCAGCTACCTCGGCCTGGGGCATGTCTTCGTCGCCAACATGACCGGCAACGTGGTCTTCTCAGGCTTCGCGATCGCCGGTGCCGCGGGCTTCTCCCTGGCCGCGTCGCTCGCCGCGCTCGCCGCGTTCGCGGTGGGTGCCCTGCTGGGCGGTCGCGTGGCCCATGGGGCGCGTGCGCACCGCGGACATGTACTGCATCTGGCCCTCGTCGTGGAGACGGTTCTGGTCCTGGCGGCGTACGTCGTCGCCCAGGCCGCCGCCACCCCCTACGCGGGCACCAGCCAGTACGCGCTGATCGCGCTGCTCGGCCTCGCCATGGGCGTGCAGAACGCCGCCGCACGCGCGCTGGCCGTACCCGATCTGACCACGACCGTCCTGACGCTCACCATCACCGGCATCGCCTCCGACAGTCGTGCCGCCGGAGGCCGTGGCAGCAAGGCCGGCCGACGTCTGCTCTCAGCGGCGGCGATGTTCTCCGGCGGCCTCGTCGGCGCCGTCACCATCCTGCACGGGGGCCCGGCCCTGCCCCTGCTGTTCGCCGCGATACTCCTCGCGGCCGCAACCATCGCCGCGTTCACGCTGACCCGGTCCGACGCCGCCTGGACCGACCCGCTGTGACCGACCTCGAGCGCCAGGACACCGCGTGTCCGGTGCCCGCGTCCTTCGCATGGCGGCGCACCTTCCGGGCAGCCGTGTTTGAACTCACCATGACCACAGTGTCGTAGCCCTGGGGCAAGGCGACCGGCGGTCACATCAATCCCCCCGTCACCCTCACCACGTGATGCCCGGCGTAGGGAGCCAGTGGCGCAGTAGGTATCCAGAGTCTCCAGATCTTCGGCGGGGCGATCCGGGCGATGGCGGTGACGTCGGCGTTGTCCCGCACGGTGTCCTGGGACACCTCCGCGAGCGGCGCCAACGCTCCCAGTCCTTCGTAGCGGACGACCGGTTGGCGTGACGAGGTGCAGCGGAGGGCGGTACGCAGCCGAGCGGGCCGTGCGCGGCACCTGAGACGTGTCCGGCGGATCAGGGCCGGACCGGAAGGTGGCGGGCCGGGAGAGAGCCGTCGGCGGACTTATGCACCAGACTTGAATCCAGTGAAGGGCGTCCGATCGTTGTCACGGCGTGGCTCGCCGGCCAACACCGCCTTTACCGACGACGAGCATCTTGAACGCACCCTTCGACGGGGACTGCGCCCATTCGGGTCCACCCTCCGCGCATCCCGCCCACCCGACCTCCCGGGCGGCGACCTGCCCGGTAGCAGGAACGCGGCCACGAACGGTCCCGGGTAGGGGATGGCCGGGCGGGCTTGCGCCCGTGTGGGGCCGGTTCCTGGGCTTGTGCCCGGGAACCGGCCCGCATTCGTCGGCGCGTGCCGAGTTCTTACTGGCCGAAGCCGTAGGCGAACAGGTGGTCGGTGCCCGTGGAGCCCGTCACCGGCAGCGTGATCGACGCCACCTGCTTGGACGCGTCGAGTGAGACCTTCGTGGCGAAGACATAGGTCTTCACGTTGTCCCGACCCCCGCTTCCGGTATTGCGGTAGGCCGTCGTGACGGCCGTCGTGTCACTCGCGAGCGGCTTGCTCGACCCGCCGTTGAGTGTCCAGTCCGAGAAGCCGACGGTCGCCCGGGAGGTGGTGCCGTCGGTGTAGGTGACGGTCACCGTGCCCGAGACCCCGCTGCCGTCGGTCGGCGCGTTGGCCGCCGAGCCCAGCAGGCCCAGCGACGCACCCGACGTACCGGCCGGCATCGGGATGGTCTGACCGGCCATCTCCAGGTTGTCGAGCTGACCGGACGTCACCGTCGGCCAGGTGTAGGAGATGCCGTCGACCGTGAGGGTGGAGCCGCTGGTAACTCCCGCCGCCGACAGCGCGTTCTGCGAGAACGCCCAGCCGCCGCCGTCGAAGCCGCCCGAGTAGCCGGTGCCGTCGGGGTAGATGCCCTCGTTGGTGTCGTACGGCCACAGCGCACCGGCCTTGGCCACGGCCACGCGGAGGGTGGCCCCGCTGAGCGCCGCGCCGGTGCTGTGGTCGGTCAGCGCGAAGGTGACCGGGAAGGTTCCCTCGCTCGTGCCCGCCGTCACATGGACCTTCGCCTCGGCGCTGCCCGAGGCGGGCACCGCCACCGAGCCGGACGCCGGGTCCAGCGTGATGCCGGAGGGCGCCGTCGCCTTCCAGTCGACCGTGACGGCCTTGCCGCCGAGGTTGGTCAGGTCGAGCGTGCCGTCATCGGACGCGCCCGGCTGGAGCACCAGGCCATCGCTGGAGGGGCCGGTCGCCGCCAGGACCCGGTCGCCGCCCGTGGTGTCGGACGGCGGTGCCGCCGACGGGTCGGACGCCCAGGACTTGTCGGGTTCGGTGCCGAGGGTGAAGTCGACTGTGCCCGCGCCCGCGAATTGCTGGTACGTCAGCCAGGAGGAGTTCCACTCCTTGCCCTTGACGTCGAGCGACTGCACGTACGGAGCGTCGGGCGCGGCCTGCGGAGCGTTGATCCGCACCGTCTTGCCGTTGCCGAAGGACACCTTGGCCACCGGGAACGCCGGGCTGCCGAGCGCCAGGGTGTCCGTGCCCGGGGTCTCCGGGTACATGCCGAGCTCGGACCAGACGTACCAGGAGCTCATCGCGCCGAGGTCGTCGTTGCCGAACGAGCCGACCGGAGCGTTGAAGTACAGGTTCTGCTGGGCCTCGCGGACGGCCGCCTGGGTCTTCCACGGCTGGCCGGTGTAGTCGTACTCCCAGGGGATCTCCACGCTGGGCTCGTTGCTCAGGTCGGCGTCGGTGTTGCCGGGATGCGTGATGTTGTCGAGCAGGCCGTCCAGGAAGGACGAGTACGCCTTGGCACCGCCCTGCGCCTGGATGAGCTGCCGCAGGTTGAACGGGACCATCGGCGTGTACTGGGCCGAGGTGCCCTCCACGAAGCCGTTGGAGGTGCCGGGGGTGAAACCGGTCGCGAACTGGCCGTCCTTGTTCTTGCCCTGGATGTAGCCGGTCTGCGGGTTGAAGACGTTCATCCAGTCCTGGGCGCGAGTGGCGAACTTGTCGTAGACGGCCGTCTTGCCCAGCGACTTCGCGAAGGCGGCGATGGCGTAGTCGGCGGAGTCGTACTCCAACTGCGTGGAGACCGGGCCGTAGAAGTTGCAGCAGCCGTAGTCGTTCTCGTCCAGTGGGAGGTAGCCCTTCGCGTCCCGCACCGACTCGCCGGGGCGGTCGTTGTTCGGGGCGGTGGCCTCGTGCTGCAGGGCGGCGAGCGCCTTGTCGGTGTCGAAGCTCCGGGCGCCGAAGGCGTATGCGTCGGCGATGATGCCGGCGGCGGGGTCGCCGACCATCACATAGCTCTCGCCGTTGTTCGAGGCCCACTTGGGCAGCAGGCCCGTCTGGTCGTAGCCGTTGAGCATCGAGGTGACGACGTCGCTGGTGACCTTGGGCTCGACCATCGCCATCAGCTGGGTCTGGGAGCGGTAGGTGTCCCAGCCCGAGTAGTTGGCGTACTGGGCCTGCTGGCCCTTTGCCAGCTTGTGGACCTGGTTGTCCATGCCCATGTACTGGCCGTTGTCGTCGGAGAAGACGTTGGGGTGCAGCAGCGCGTGGTAGAGCGCGGTGTAGAACTGCACCTGCTGGTCCGAGGATCCGCCGCCGGTCTGGATCTTGTTCAGCACCGCGTTCCAGGCGTCGTGGTTCGCCTGCTCGACAGCGCCGAGGTTCCAATTCTTGATCTCGGTGGCGAGGTTGTCCGCGGCGTTGGCGTCATTCGTGTACGAGATGCCGACCTTCGCGCTCACCGTCGGGGTCGAGGAGGTGTCGAAGGTCAGGTACATGCCGTTCGCACCCGTGGTGGGGGGCTGGACGGACTTGCTCGCGGCGGACGTCCGGGGCGCGGCGTCGGCGCTGGGCGCCGGGGATGGGGTGCTCGTGGACGTGGGGCCCCTCCCGTGCACGGTCGGGGAGGGCGCCGCGGGAACGGTGAAGTGCTTCTCCTTGAGCGGTTTCGACGGGTGTGCCTGCAGGGTCTGCTGGGCCTTGCCCGCCTTCAGTGACGTCGCGCCGGAGTTGATGGTGCTGCCGACCCAGGTGCCGCTCGCGGTGAACGGCTGGTCGAACTTGATGTCGAAGTGCAGCGTGTACCTGTTGCTCGCGCCGCAGAAGTGACCGCTGTCGATCGAGCCGCGGATCTCCTTGTCGTTCACCACCTGGACGCGGGTCCCGTCCACCTGCGTGGCGCCCCCGCTGAGCTTGAACAGCAGGTTCGCCTGCCGGCCCGTGGGGAAGGTGAAGGTGCCCAGGCCGGCCCGGGTGGTGTCGCTCAGCTCGGTCTTGACGCCGTTCGCGTCCGTGACTTTGTAGTACCCGATGCCCGCCTGCTCGTCGTCGTGGCTGAAGCCGACGGACGCATCGCCGAGGTTGCCCGACAGCGCACCGGTCACCGGCAGGATGGGCAGGTCGCCCGCGACGCCGCAGCCGGGTCCCGAGACGTGGGTGAGGCTGAAGCCGGAGATCTTGTTGTCGTTGTACTCGTAGCCGCCGCCCGAGGGGCGGTCGGGTGTCGTGTCGGGACCCCACTGCACCATGCCGGCCGGCATGTCGGGGCCGGGAAAGGTGTCCACCGCGCCGGAGGTGCCGATGAGGGGGTTGACGAGGGACGCGGGGTCCTTCACCAAGGCAGGCGTCGTGGCGCTCGCGGCATGGGCGCCTCCGATCGCAGGGAGTGGGAGTACGGCGATGCCCAGGACGGACACCACCGCCAGGCGTTGGCGGAATCTCATTCGGTCACGTGGCGCCGTAGAACGTCGAGGTCTGACCATCGGTTGCCTCCGCAGCGGTTCACGATTCGTACATCGGTGCTGACGTCCTCGGGGAACGAGGAACGCCGGCGGGGGCAACGGTGCCGGGTCGCTCCGACGGCCTGACAACGTTGCCATGCACGAGTGTTGAGTGAAACGCGAGTGCTTGCGGCATGTCAACGAGGCCAACAGGACTTTCTGAGCGCGAAGTTCACAGCCGGGCGCTCTGAGTGTCGTGATCCCGAGGCCGGTGAGTGGTCACGCCTCCCTGGACCGGCGAGCGGCCCCGGGCCCCCGGCGTGTCTGGCGATCAGCCACGACAGGCCCTCACGCGCGGGTCCCCGCGGTCGAGGATGCAGACCTGCTCCCTTCGCCGGACCAGCCAGGAGCCGGGCCGAGCCTTGGGGGAGTTGCCGTCTCTCGGCGAAGACTCCGTGCGCCCGCAGTCACGAGCGCACGCCATCAAAGACACGGGCAAGGCAGGGTTGTTCCGGTCGCGAATGGCATCATCCGCAGCCTGTCCCGCCCTGTCCTGCTCGGCGCACGCCCACCCTTCGGCGCTTCAGTCCTTCGCAAACGCGTCGGGTGGACGGCGCCTTGCCCCGGACGGTCGTAAGGGGGGCGCGGAAGGATAAACGGTACAAACTGGCCGTCGGTGCTCCGCACTGCTCCTCCGCGCCGCTTCCGTACCCCCAGCCGTCCAGTGAGCCCAGCCGTGTGCCGGAGTGGCACGTCCACGCCGTACGCATGCATCGTCCAAAGCACGGGGGACAGTTCGGCATGCCGTGAGCGGCGCCCCGACGACATCTCCCCGTCAGCTGCCCGCATGGGAGGGGCCGTCCTGCTCGACGAGGACATGGTGTCCAGGGCGGGTACCACCGGAGTCGGCGAGCCACCGGAGCCGGCCGGCCGGCCGGCCGTGGCGCTGCTGTATGCGCGTACATCTAATGTTCTTGACACCTTCCGGGGTCGACGACGTAGGTTGAAGCGATCGCTCCCGGACGGGTGGAGGCCCCGATGCGCGTACGTGGCGCCGCACCACACGGTGCCGGCACGGGGACGCGGCTGATCATCCGGCGGCACGTCGACTACTGCCGCACCGCCTCCGCCGTCTGTCCTTCCGCACGCCCCTGACCCCGTCGGCCCGTCGGGCCGGCCGTCTCGTCGTGCCCTCGGTAGGACCCCATGTCCGGCCCTGCCCTGCGGCTCGCCGTCGAACTCGACGGTGACGGCGCCCACCCCGCGGCCTGGCGCCGCGCCGCCCACTCACCCGACCACCTGCTGCGGACCAGGTCGGTGTAGCCGCGCTCCCAGGTGAAGCGCAGGGCATTCTCGTACAGTTCGCGGACCGGTCGGCGGTACACGGGCTGGGGGCCGAGGCGCACCGCGTAGAAGAGGTGCTCGCCGTCCTCGGCGAAGACGGCGTCTCCGGCGACGCCGGCCCGTACGGGCCGGCCGGTTCGCCAGATCTCCTCGACCGCAGTGACGTGTTCGTTCGTCATGTGGGTGGTCAGAAGGGGAGTGGCGTCGACGGGAGCGGGCTCGGTGGGCGCGTCCGTGAAGCGGATTCGCCCCAGCACGTTGCCCTGCGGGGCCGTGGGCGCTTCCGACGGAACGGCGACCGGAACCAGGTCGGACCAGAGGCCCTGTAAGCGCGCCTCGGGCTGACGGTTACTCATGAATCTCCTTGTCTCTGCCGCAGTTGTCCGCAGCATGGTGGACGCGGTCGGCCGACATGCGCTGCCCGGGTGTTGCGGGAGCGTGAACAAAGCGCCCCAGGGTCGGGTCCGTGGCCTGTCTCCGTTGAAGAATCACTGGCAGGCGCCCTCGCCGGGCACCCGCCGACTTGCGTCAGGCACGATTACGAGGGGGAGACGAACCGCGAACATCGACGGCATAGCGGATCTGCCGGACATCCCGCAGGCGGGCACCGCGGCAAGCGAGGTGTACACGCTCGCTTTACGCAGCGAGTACGTCGACATCCAGCGGTGTGTACGAGATCTCGGCATCTCCGAGGCGGAAGCCGCCGCGGCCATCGAGGATCTCGTCCAGCTGCGGCTCCTTCACCTGGTGCACGGCTGCACCTACGCCTACGTTGCCGTCAGCCCGATGTCCGCCTCCTTGCAACTGCTGGCGGTGCAGGACGAGGCTCTTCGCCGACGTCAGAACGAACTGGAGCGGCTGCGGCAGCAGATGCACAGCCTGCTGCCGCTGTACCGGGCCAATTTCGCGGGTGAGCCACAACATCCGTACGTACAACGCGTCGAGGACCCCCGAGCGGCCCCGGGGGATCCTCACCACGATCACCGTCGAGGCGGAGCGAGAGATCCTGCTGTCCCTGCCGACCCGGGATCCGTGGGAGGAACGCGCGGACCTGGACGGCGGGGCGTTGCCGGGGTACGCGGGGACGCGTTCCGATCTCCTCCGGGTGCTGCTGCCGGAGGCCGCCAGGTTCGACGTGCGGGTGCGGGAGCAGACGGAGTCACTGCTGCGCGACGGAGGGCAGGTGCGCACGGCCGTCTCCCCTCCGGCGTGGCTGCTGGTCGTCGACGCCGAGGTCGCCGTGGTCCCCGTCGGGGAGGGGCAGGGGATCAGCCTCGTACGCGAAGAGTCCGTGGTCGCAGCGCTGTGGCGCACGCTCAGCGGCGCATGGGACGAGGCACGGCCCTTCGACGGCAACTACGACCACGACAGCGCGCGCTCCACCTCCGCCCTGATCGACGAGGCCATTCTGCGCCTGCTGCTGAACGGCCTCGAAGACAAGGTGATCGCCCGGCGGCTCGGCATCTCCCTGCGCACCTGCCAGCGGCGCATCGCGGATCTCATGGACGCCCTGGGAGCCAGGACACGCCTCCAGGCCGGCTACGTGCTCGGACAACGTGTGCGAACCGGCGAGCGGAGGGCGGCGTAGTGCGGGGTGAGTGGCCGCACCGCCGCAGCTGGGCTCATGCCCGAGCCCAGCTGGAGAGGGTTCCGCCGATCAGGCTCGGCTTCGCTCAAGGGGCGTCTTCCGCCCGGCCTCGATGGCCACCGGCAGCCGGTTCTCCACCGGGGGCAGTGGGCAGGTGGCCAGGTCGGTGTGGGCCGCCCGCTCGTTCAGTGTCCGGGCCGTGCCGACCAGGGCAAGAGCGCCTTCGGCGGCACGGTCAGACCTGGTGATCGGCGCTCCCGGCCGTGGGGTGCCTCAGGCGCGGTAGGAGTGCCGCTTGTCGGCGCGGGCGCCGAGGCGCGATGCGGTGTATCCAGGACATATGGTTTCTCGGCGACTCGGTAAAGATCACGGTTTGTCAGGGGAGCCACGTCGTGCCCTGCTGGCGGTACCCATCGCGTTGATCGCGGCTGTCACGGTGGTCGACATACTCGCTCCG
>NZ_JBVKCA010000016.1:50108-270630 GCF_055656965.1 Streptomyces sp. NPDC111656 | reverse complement strand
CACGGCGGCCGTTCCCCCCTGCGCATGCACCAGTCAACAACCTGACGGGCCAACACATTCCAAGGCCATCAAGGCCATTCTGTTAGGAGTTCTTAGTACTCCAGCAGCGTTTCTCCATCTGTGCTGGTCAGAGTGCCCGTTTGGAGTCTAGCGGGCTGATGTCTCGTCAGGTTGGCGGTCGTTCGTTACTCACCTGATCGGGGTGCGTGCGGTGTCGGTAGTGGCAGATTCGGGCGATGGCTTGGTGGTGTCGTCGCCAGTTGGACCATCGGAGTCTGTGTGCGGGTGTAAGGATCGCGGTGGTCGTGCCTTCGGGGAACGGGCAAGATCCAGGAGTCGCCGGATTTCTGCCACGGTGAGGGGCGTGAGGATGGTCGAACCGATTCTTCGGCCCCCCTTTCGAAGGCACGGGCGGCCATGGCGGCAAGGAAGGCATGGGCGAGCATGGCCAGTGTGATGTGCCGGTACCAACCGACATAACGACGGACTTCGTACTGGTCCAGGCCGCATTCGTTCTTCGCGGCCTGGAAGCATTCCTCGATGGCCCAGCGGGAGCCGGCCACGCGCACCAGCTCTGCCACGCTCGTCTCGCAGGGTGCGTAGGCGAGGTAATAGGCGATCTCATCGGGCCGGCTCAGGCTGCGGTGGGCGAGCACCCAGCGACGACGGGTGGGCATCCCACTGCCAGGGCCCTCTGCCTCGGGCAGCTTTGCGGCGGCCCAGTCGTAGACACGCGGGCCCTTGGCCCCTTTTCCGCACGACAGTCGTTCCCATGCCTCGTCCGGAGCACCGGTCAGCAGGTGGTCGATGCGCCAGCTCCCGCTCTGGTACTTGACCTGCTGAGACTTCGGCACTGCCAGGACATAGCCGACCCCCGCCTCTTCCAGCGTGTCGCGGAAACGCCACTCCTGTCCGTAGGCGGCGTCCGCGGTGACCCAGGCGATGGGCAGAGCGGACGCCAGGGCACGCAAGAAAATCGTGCGGGCCAGCTCCGGCTTGGTGGCGAACGCCCGGGCAGCGGGAATCTTCGCCGCCCGGCACCGGTCCGGATCCTCGGTCCAGGACCTGGGCAGATACAACTCGCGGTCCACTAACGCCCGTCCCTTCGACGAGGCATAGGCGGCGAACACGCCGATTTGGCAGTTCTCGGTGCGGCCCGGGGCTTGTCCATGAACAACTGTCAGATTTGATCTGCGGGACGGTCATCAGTGGGGACGCTGGAACATGACTGTGCCTTCGCAAGTCCGCTTTCCCGCTGCCGAGTTGCAGTGCAAGTTGTCGTTCCCCAAGGACGGGAAGATGTCGGTGGCGGTCGCTCCCCAGTACTGCGGCGCTTTGGGCAAGCAGGCCAACTGCCAGGTCGCGGTGAGCGTGCACGCGGTCTCCGGCACCGCCTCCTGACCGCTGCAGTGGCGGTTGTTCGTGCCCCAGGAGTGGGCGCACGATGCCGGGCGGCGGCAGAAGACCGGAATACCGGAAGAGGTCGGACACCGGGAGAAGTGGCGCCTGGCCCTGGACACCATCGACGAGCTGGCCGGGTGGGGAATGGTGCCGCCGGTGGTGGTGGCCGACGCCGGCTACGGGCAGAACGCCGACTTCCGAGACGGCCTGGACGGCCGGGGCATCAAATATGTCGTCGCTGTCCGCTCGGATGTGACCGTTCACCCGCACGACGCGCAGCCCACCGCCCCGGCGTGGTCGGGCAACGGCCGCAAGCCGCAGCCCCGCTACCGGGACAAGCCGTCCCCGCTGTCTGCGCTGGCGGCCGGCCACGGACGGCAGGCCTTCACTGAGGTGACCTGGCGTGAAGGCTCCCGCGGGCCGATGCGCTCGCACTTCCTGGCAGTGCGGGTGCGGCCCGCCGGAGTCAGGGCCCGCCGTCTGGCCCGGGCCGCCGCCACCACCGCCGAACACCGGCACTGGGACGGTGTCCTGCCCGAGGTGACGCTGCTGGTCGAATGGCCCGAGGAAGCCGAAAGCACCCACCGGCTACTGGCTGTCCAACCTGCCCACCAGCACACCGCTGACCGGCTTGGTCCGTCTGGCCAAGATCCGCTGGCGTATCGAGCACGACTACCGCGAACTCAAGCACGGCCTCGGCCTGGACCACTTCGAGGGACGTTCCTGGGCCGGGTGGCATCATCACGTCACCCTGGTCACCGCCGCCCACGCGTTCCTCACCGAACAGCGTCTGGCCCCAAAAGCCGATACAGCGGACTCACCCTCTACCAGATCCTCGACGCCATCCAAGACCTGCTGAACTGCTGGACCGGCACCTGCACCACCTGCCACCGCCCCCTGCCCAGAACAACCACCACCAGCCCAGACCCAAGAGCCAGAGCAACCTAACGGAGTCCTACTAGGCGGTGCTGCCGGTGCGCAGGACTGTGGCGCGGAACGATGTCACCAGGGGCCGCAGGTCGACTCGGTGCCATGCGGCCCACAGCTGGATGCATGTGTCGTACCAGGGAAGCTCGCGCACCGCGACATCCTCGGTGGTGGCGCGCACCATGCTTTTCTGCACGAGTGCGAGTCCGAGTCCGGAGGCGACCAGACCGAGCGCGGTCAGTGGCTCGGCAGCGTCGAGGCGGATGTCGGGGGTGAAGCCGGCTGCCGTGCAGGTGGCGACGAATGTGTCCCGCCAGGCGGGGTCCTGGGCATTCTCGACCGCGATCCACGGCTGACCGTCGAGGTCCCCGGGAGTCACCTTCTCCTGGTCGGCGAGTGGATGCCCCGCGGGCAGGGCCAGGAGCAGCGGGTCCTCGAGCAGGGGTGCGGCCAGTAGGTCAGGGTCATCCGCGGTCGGAGGTTCGTGGACGAGCGCGATGTCGAGGCTGCGCTGCCGCAGGCCTACAAATTGCTCGATGGGCGGAAGGTTGTACAGAGCGATGTGGATGCCGGGGCGTTCGTTGTGCAGAGCGCGCAGTGCGCCGGGCAGGATGCCGGTGTGCATGGCGTCCGCGACGTAGCCGATGCACAGGCCGCCCTCTTCTCCGCGGCCCAGCCGTCGGCCCAGGTTCTCCAGACGATCAGCATGCCGCAGGAGCGCACGGGCTTCGGCCAGGAAGACCTGGCCGTCCCGGGTGAGCCGGATTCTTTGCTGGCCCCGTTCGAACAGGGTGAGGCCCAGGCTCTGCTCGAGTTGCGCGATCTGCCGGCTGAGCGGTGACTGGGACATGTGCAGCCGCTCGGCGGCCTGGCCGACGTGTTCGGTCTCGGCGACGGCGACGAAGTAGCGGAGTTGCCGCAGGTCAAGCATGTTAGACCTCTAGGGACTCAAGTGTGTCCAAGTAAGTCTTGGACAGTCTCAAGTCTAGATCCTAGCCTCGAACGAGTCAGACCGACGGACCGCGCGAACAGCGCATAAGTCACATCCATCGCAACTCGTACAGCAAGGATCCGCACCATGGCCATCAAGTCCTCCCTGCCCGGCCGCCTGGGCTTCGGCACCGCACCGCTGGGCAACATGTTCCGGGCCATACCCGACGAGGAGGCCGCGGCCACCGTGGATGCCGCCTGGGACAACGGCATCCGCTACTTCGACACCGCGCCCTTCTACGGCGCGGGCCTGTCCGAGATCCGGCTCGGTGAAGCCCTGGCCGGCCGCCCCCGCGACGAGTTCGTCCTGAGCACGAAGGTCGGCCGCGTCATCCTCGACGAGATCGAGGACCCCTCCGCCCGCGACCTGGGCGAGAAGGGCGGACTGTTCGAGCACGGACGCCCCAACAAGATCGTCAACGACTACTCGGCCGACGCCACGCTGCGCTCCATCGAGGACAGCCTCAAGCGACTGAAGACGGACCGCCTCGACATCGTGTGGGTGCACGACGTCGCGCAGGACTTCTACGGCGACGAGTGGCTCGCCGCGTACGAGACCGCCCGTACCGGCGCATTCCGGGTGCTGCAGAAGCTGCGCGACGAAGGCGTCATCAGGGCCTGGGGCCTCGGGGTCAACCGGGTCGAGCCCCTGGAGCTGACGCTGGACCTCGACGAGCCGAAGCCGGACGCGTTCCTCCTCGCCGGCCGCTACACGCTGCTCGACCACGAGCGCGCCCTGCAGCGGCTGCTGCCGGCCGCGAAGGCCCAGAACGTCGACATCGTCGTCGGCGGACCGTACAGCTCCGGCGTCCTGGCCGGTGGGCAGCACTTCGAGTACCAGAAGGCCCCCGCCCCGGTCATCACCAAGGTGGAGCGCATCAAGGCACTCGCAGGGCAGCACGGCGTCGGCATCAAGGCGGCAGCGCTGCAGTTCTCCCTTGCTCACCCCGCGGTCGTCGCGGCCATCCCCGGTGCCTCCCGGCCGAGCCGCATCGTGGAGGACGTCGCCGCACTCGGCGAGAGGGTCCCGGCGGCCTTCTGGACGGCTCTGCGCGCGGAGGGGCTGATCGCTCAGGACGCCCCCGTACCCAGCGCCTGACCTCCACCTCACCTGTTCAGGAGACGACCATGGCAACTACGACCGCAACCATCGACATCCCCGTGCCCGCCGCACGCGTCTGGCAGCTCATCGGCGGCTTCGACTCCCTGCCCGACTGGCTGCCCTACATTCCCACGAGCACGCTCAGTGAGGGCGGCCGCGTCCGCAGCCTCGCGAACGAGGAAGGCGGCGTCATCGTCGAACGCCTCGAAGCGTTCGACAGCCGGGCGCGCACGTACAGCTACTCCATTCTCCAGGCCCCGTTCCCCGTCACCGGCTACCGCTCCACCCTCACCGTGCACGAAGTGTCCGGCGGGCAGAGCCGTGTGGAGTGGTCCGGCACCTTCACACCGGCAGGGTCAAGCGAAGAAGAAGCGATCACCCTGTTCCGTGGCATCTACGCCGAGGGTCTGGCCGCACTGAAGAAGACACTCGACGCGTGAACACGGACACGGGATGCTCGGTAGCGCCGTCCGGCGTCGGACGGCGCCCGACGGGCGTCAACTGACCCCAGGGGACGGGACCTTGCGGGCTCCGTCCCGCTGCCCATCATGGACGAAGGCGGCGCGCGGCTGGCTGCGCGCCGCGACGGAGCGATTCGGCACTTCGCAAATCCCGATGACTTCTGGTTCGACGAAGAAGCCGGCGACGACGTCAAACACCACGGAATCCTGACAGTTGTCGGTGGGTGATGAGGCGGCAGGCCCGTTCGAGGAACGTTTCTGGGATGTCCAGCCTGGTGTCGTGGTCGTGGGTGCGGTCGGCGCAGAGTTGGTTGCTGGAGCAGAGCTCGCGTGTCAGGCGGTGAAGCCGCCGTCGACGTGGATCGATGCTCCGGTGATGTACGCGCCGTCCGCACTTGCCAGGTGGGCGACGGTGGCCGCGATCTCGGCCGCTTCCGCGTAGCGGCCAACAGCGGTGAACCCGGCGATCATCTCGGCGTTCGGCCCGTCGGCGGGGTTGGCGTCCGTGTCGGTGGGGCCGGGGTGCACCAGATTGACGGTGATTCCACGCGGGCCGAGTTCCCGGGCCAGGCCCTTCGTCATCCCGACCAGAGCCGTCTTGCTCATCGAGTACAGCGCCAGTCCGGGGAAGACCGCACGCTCGGCGACATTGCTGCCGATGCTGATGATCCGGCCGCCCCGGTCCATGTGACGCACTGCGGCCTGGGACGCCGCGAACGGGGCTCGGACGTTCACCGCCAGAGTGCGGTCGATCTCTGCCGACCCCAGGTCTTCAAGTGGGCCGACGAGGAAGACCCCGGCGTTGTTGACCAGGATGTCGAGTCTGCCGAACAGTGCGGCGGCCTCGTCCACCGCGGCGGTGAGTGCCTCAGGGACCGCGCTGTCGGCTTGGACGGCAAGGGCTCGGTGCCCCCTGGCCTTGATCTGCTCCACGACCTCGCCGGCGCGTTCCGCGTTGTTCTCATAGGTCAGGACGAGGTCGGCACCTTCTTCGGCCAGTCGTAATGCCACAGCGGCACCGATACCCCGGCTTCCGCCCGTGATCAAGGCCACGTTTCCTTCAAGTCGGTTCATGACGTTGAGCATTGCTGGGACCCGTGTCGGAAGCTGGCGGGAATCCGACCTGGCGTTCAACCGCCGGGACGGCACCCTCTGGCGGGCGGAGCCGTCGAATGTCGCCGGGCATGTCGCATACGTCGGCTCCCGATCGACGTGAGAGTAGAGGCAGCACATCCCAGGACTTCAGGAGCAACTCATCGTGACCGTAACCGCGGACATGGCCATCTCCCTCGACGGGTGCGTCGCCGGCACCAACGTCGCCATCGACAACCCGGCAGGCGACGGCGCCGAGCCGCTCTTCGAGTGGATCCACAACCTGGCGAGCTGGCGGCAGCGTCAGGGCATGACCGGCGGGGAGGAGAACCGTGACTCCGCGCTGATGCGCGAGTGGTTCGATGCCACCGGAGCGGTGGTCATGGGGCGGATGATGTACGACACGGGCGAGGAGTTCTGGGGTGACAACCCGCCGTTCAGGGCCCCGGTCTTCGTGCTCACCCACCGTCCCCGGCCGACCCTGGTCAAGGAGGGCGGCACCACCTTCACCTTCGTCACCGACGGCATCCA
Source organism: Streptomyces sp. NPDC111656 (assembly GCF_055656965.1). Taxonomy (NCBI): domain Bacteria; kingdom Bacillati; phylum Actinomycetota; class Actinomycetes; order Kitasatosporales; family Streptomycetaceae; genus Streptomyces; species Streptomyces sp. NPDC111656. Next base: position 264,126 of record NZ_JBVKCA010000016.1, on the reverse strand, counting down.
CAGCGCCCTCGACCGGGCGAAGGCCGCCGCCGGGGACAGGAACGTCGACATCGCGGGCGGGGCGAGCACGGTGCAGCAGTATCTCAGGGAGGGGCTCATCGACGAGCTTCAGCTGCACGTGGTGCCCGTGCTCCTCGGAGAGGGACTGCGGCTCTTCGAGGGACTGGGCGCCGGGCGGCGGAACCTTGAGCCGGTCAGGGTGGTTGACACACCCCTCGCCACCCACGTGAAGTACCGCTTTATGAATTGACTGCTCCCCTCCCTGAAGGGAGGGGAGTCCATCCCTTCAGGGCCGAGCGGGGATTCCTGGCTCAGGCTGCCTCTGGGAGCAGCGCTCCCAGTGGTCTTACGCCCTCGACACCAGCCGGGTTCAGACCTGCCCGGACGAGCATCACGCGGGCGGAGTTCTTGTCTCTGGGGGAGACGACTCCGCATGCGGTGCAGGTGTAGGTGCGTTCGGACAACGGCAGTGCGTGTTTGGTTCTCGCTCCGCACGATGCGCAGTCCATGGTGGTGTGTGCAGGATGCACGAGACGGATGTCCCGTCCGTGCTTGCGGCCCATCTCGATCAGGGTCTTCTTCGTGGCGCCGATCGCGGCGTCCGCCGCCTTGCGCGCCATCGAGGACCTGGCGAGGAACTTCGGCCTGAAGTTCTCGATGGCGATGGCGATGGCGATGGCGATGGCGTCGTGGTCGGTCACGACCTTCTTCGCCCAATTGCGGCCGGTGCCCTGCCGCTGCCGGGCGATCTTCGCTTAGGTCTTCGCCCGCCACTTCTTCGCCTCGCGGTAGCCCTTCGAGGCGGCCTGCCCCGTCTTCGGCCGGCGGCGGGCCATCATCCGGTCGTAACGCGTCAGCCGGGCCTGCGCCTTGCGGCCGTGCTGGGCGTGCGGCAGATCATGGGCGTTGGATGTGGTGGTCGCGGTCTCCCTCACCCCCCAGTCCACGCCGCGCACCCGGCCGGTCTCCGGCAGCGGCTGCACTTCGGCTCGGACCACGATCGATGCGTACCAGTGCCCGACGCTGTCCCGGTACACGCGCACCGAGGAGGGCTCACCCGGCAGGCTGCGCGACCACACCCCCCTCAGCACGATCCCACCCGCCAGATGCAGGCGACCGTCCTTCAGCCGGAACCCGCGCCGGGTGTAGTTCAGCGTCGGCAACGCCTCGCGCTTCTTCTTCCACCCCGGCATACCGGCCCGCTGCCGCTGAGGCAGGCCCTCCCGAATGTCCTTGTGCGCCTTCGCGCGGGACTTGCCGAAGTCCCGGATCAGCTGCTGCTGAACAACCGAACTGCCCCCACGCAGCCACGACGTACGCTCCCGCGCCTGGGTCAGCATCCGGTCGAACTGCGCCGGGCCACAGGTCCGCTTCTGTCCCGTGGCCTTGTTGTGCAGGTGGACCGCCTTGGACTTGGCGACGCACTCGTTCCAGATCCACCGGCACCGGTCCCACTCCGCCAGCAGCGCCGTACCGGCGCCCGAGGACACGCGAAGCCGGTACGTGTACCGGGCGTGCCCGGCCCTGTCGGCTTCACTGGGTGTCATCATGGCACCAACATGACGTCATGATTCGTTTGTCACTCCGGATCCCGGCAGGCCTACCCGAACGGGTGACCGCCCGCGCCACCGCGGACCGGCGGTCCCTCAACTCCGAGATCCTGCACCCCCTGGGGGTCGCCCTCACCGCTCCCTGGCCGGACGCCGGATCGCCCAGCGGGGATCCGGCTTCCCCTGCCCCGCTCCGCGGGAAACCGGCTTCCTCCCCGGCCTGAAGGCCGGTGCATCCTCCGGGAATCCCGGTGACCCGGCACGGACGACGCTCGGTCCCGGCAGCCCGCTGCTGCTGCCGGGACCCAGGGCCTTCGGCGGTCCAGGACCAAGTCCCATCGATCTGTGTCGGCATACCGTCGCCGGCGGAGTCGCGGGTGGTCCGGCGCCCCGGTGGTGGTGGCGCCCCGGTGGGGCGGGGCGCTGGGCTGTGGTGGTTGTGGCTCAGGGGGTCGCGGCGACGGGTGTGCGCTCGGTCCCGAGCCGGGTGGCGCCGGTGTCGGCGTACATGGTGGTCTCGCCGTCGGTCCACACCACGATCGTGCCGCTGCGCCCGGTGAGGCGGAAGTCGCCGGAGGCCAGGAGCCTGGCGTGCTGCCCGGTGCCCGCCGCACCGGGCAGGACCGGGCTGTCCGTCGACGGGTGGTAGGGCGGTCTCGCGCCCACCGTGCGATGGGCGGCGGCGTCGTTGAACAGGTCCTTGGCGTCCTTGCCGTAGATGGGCGCGTACGTCACCCAGTCGTCGTTGGCGTCGTTGCCACCTCCGTTGTACCCACCGGTGTTACCGACGACCTTGCCGGTACCGGTGGAGCGGTTGTAGTCCTCGATCCACGGGCCGCCGGAGACCCCTCCGTAGAAGCCGGTGCAGGTCATGCGCACCTGCCGGTAACCGGGCAGGCGCGAGGTGGTGACGGGGCAGCGGATCGCCTGGTGCCTCACATTGACACTCTCGGAGCTGGGATACCCGATCACCGTGACCTTGTGGGTGTATTTGGTGGTGGGAGTGAACGTCAGAGCGCCCGTCACGTCCTCCACTTTGCCCCGGCTGTTGGGATCGACCTGCGCGAAGGCCAGGTCCAGGTCGGAGGTGGGCTTCTTGGTGTTGGCCACGTAGCGCGGATCGATGTACATCTGCGACACCGCGAAGACGCCGCGCGGCTGGTTCGCGGCGGACAGCCCGTCGCGGTACTGCGGCACGAAGATGCGGTGGGTGGCCCTCTGCAGACCGCGCCCGCAGTGCCCGGCGGTCAGGACGATGTCATGGGCGGCCGTGTGCACCACGCTGCCCGTGCAGTACGTGCTCTTGCCGCCCAAGGGCTTGCCGTCGAAGAAGAACGTGCCCACCATCGGGTGGCCGCCGAAGTGCTCGGGACGGGGCGTGCCGGCCGGCGGCCTGCTGCGCGTGCCGATGTGGGGCGCCGACGCCAGGGGGGTCCGGTTGGGTGCGCTGTCGAGCGGCACCGCGTTGTCCATGCGGTTGGCTGTCCAGTACTTCTCCTCCTCGCTCAGGCTCGGGCCGCCGGAGGAGGTCGGGGATACAGGCGGGTGGCTGGGCTGCGCGGGTGTCGGCGTCGCCGAGGGGGCAAGCGACGACGGCACGGGAGTACCGGACGCGGCAGGCGCCTGGCCCGTGCCGAGTATGCCCGCGCACAGACCGAGCGCCAGGGCCGGAATCCATCTGGAACTGGAACGCAACGAGGTGTCTTTCCGTCGTGGAGGAAGCCGAACGGAGGGCGATATCGATCTCACGCAATCGCACATATGTTCAGCGTGGCGGTTGGTAGCGTAGCGTCACATGCGGCTTGACGTGGCGTCATAAGGCAGACAGGCGAGGCAATGGGCCGATTGCGCACCGCGGCAGTGGTGGCACTGCCGCTCCTGCTGCCCCTCCTGGCCGCCGGCCCGGCCTCCGCCGCCGAACCGGCACCGCTGCCGCTCGGCAGTGTCCGGTCCTTGCATCCCGGCGACACGCTGACCGTCACCGCAGCGAGCGGACAGGCCGTGAACGGTGACACCAAGGTCAAGAAGATGCCCCCGCCCGACCGGGAGGAACACTGGGCGGCGCACACCACCTGGCCCCAGCCGGAATGGGATCTCAGGTCCTACCGAGCCGGCGGCCGCATCACGATCACCGACACCGACGACGAGGGACTGGACGGGGACATCGCCCTCTCGCCCTCCGACTTCGCCGACCGGGCCGTCCTGCGCGGCGCCCGAGCGGTCCCCACGCGGCAGGCGGCGCATCCCTCCGGGGGATCCCGCACCGAGGTGGTGGCCTTCTGACAGGCGCGGTACATCGGCGTAACCGTCGTCGTCCAGCTCCCGGCCGGCCGGTGTGCGACCCGTGATGGGCGGAGATCAGCTGGAGGGACCGTGTGGGGTGGGGACTCCCTTTCAAAGGAGTGACCAGACCCGGACCGCGAGGCGAAGCTGGACCGGATCGAGGGGGTCCTCCACCGCTTCCCGACCAAACCCCGTCGAAGCCCACTTCGGACCACTGAGGCAGTGCACCGTCGCCAACTCCCACCGACCCCGTGCCACCCCGTGCGGACCCGGCGCTCACGACGGCAGCCTGACCAAGAGGCTCCGGGGGTCAGACCACCAGCGCCGCGTACAGCCCACTGAATGTCTCACGAAGTTCCGACGTGGTGATCGGATCGATCTCCATCTGCAAATGGCACACGTCGTCGTCGCCGTTGGGAGTCAGGCGCACGAAAAGGGCGAAACCGTCCCCCACGGGCTCCGCCTTCAACGTCAGCGGATTGTTCCGACCGGGAGTCACCGCCGCCGAAAAGCGTCCACCCGACGGCGCGCGCAGATGAGCGAGCATGCGGGCCGCGAAGTCCACGACCTCCGCAGCGCTGAGATCCGCGGTGAAGTCAGCTGTCAGCCAGGCGGACCAATCTGCGGTGATCTGCCAGCTGTCCGCACGCGTCCGAGCCAGTGCCAGTCACACATCATCGTTGCCGAGGCGTATCCGCGGCTCTTCCATCGTCGCCCTCCGACATCCATGGTCTGGACTCAAGATCGTATGGGGCGGATCTCCGTCATCGGAAGTCGCCACTGGCCAGGAGCGCAAGCGGGAACCCGGCGAGAGCGCACCCGGACACGCCGACACGAGAAGTCGTCTCGTGGGTGGTGCGGGCACAGCCCGGCGAGAACGCCGTCACGAGGGTGTCAACTCTCGGTGCGCTGGACGGGCCCAGGCCGATTGCTCAGGTCTCGTCGACAGTGGGAACCGCCCGCTGATGATCGCGGGTGGCCGCCCAGGTGGTCAGCAGGCGCAGGCCGTCATCGGAGGAGGTGCCGGCCTCGGCGCCGTAGGCGAGGAGAGTCAGGCCTGCGTCGGCGACGAGTTCCATCGCTTCGAAGGTGAGGTGGAGGGTGCCGATGGCGGGATGGCTTTCACGAAGTACGTCTGACCCGGCGGCGACCCGTCGGCCGAGGCCTCGGACGCCGGTGACGGCGGTGTCGTGTACTGACGCTGTACGCCCACCGTGGCGACCCCCTTCTTCAGGTCGCCGGTCTCATCGACCACCAACACCGCTTCCTCATCGTGCAGTTGTCCGACGACGAAGCCGCGGAGATCGTCACGGAACACGGCGGCATCCCACTCCGTCCTCGGCAACGGATGCTGCAGGCCGTACGGGGTCGCATCGCCGGCATGCTCGGTCGGCGTCCAGCAGTCCAGGGCGCCTCCGGCCCGGCCGAGGCGCCCACGTTTCCGGTTCGCTGCCCGCACCGAGACGATCAAGAACCAGGGGATCGGGCTGATCACGAGCGGCGGTGACGTTCAGTAGTTGCTGACTGACAGCCGCTTACGATCTTCCGTTTCTGACTCTGCGCCGTACCACTGTCACTCCTGCAGGTTCAGCTGCCAGGAGACGCCGAAGCGGTCGTTCACCCAGCCGAACTTGGCGCTGAAGCCGTACGAGCCCAGCGGCATCAGCTCCGTGCCCTGTTCGGCGAGGGCACCGTAGAGGCGGTTGAGCTCGGCCTCGGTGTCGCACTCGACGAACAGCGACACGGCCGGGGTGAACCCGAAGGCGTGCTTGACGTAGCTGTCGATGCACATGAACCGCTGTCCGGCGAGCGAGAACGTGGCGCGCTGGACCGTGCCCGCCTCGCCGGGGCCGTCGGCGCCGTAGCGGGAGATGTCGACGACCTCGGCGTCGTCGAACAACGACACGTAGAAGGTCAGCGCCTCCTCCGCCCTGCCCTCGAACATGAGGAAAGTGGTGATCTTCTGTGGCATCGAGGCCATGGTGCTGCCCTCCGGTTACAGGCGTCAGTCCTTCGAGGACGAGGCTAGGACCTGCCTCTGACACCGGCCTCACGGACACCGCCGGCCACCATCGTTTCGGTGATCGACACGTGCGCGCATGGCCGAGCTGGAGACGCGCAGCCCATATCGCAGTGCGATTTGTCCAGCCGCCCGGAACAGGGCGTCGGTCGCTCCCGCTCTTCCCTCGGAGGCACCTGTCCGGCGCGCGTGCTGCAACGCCGCGCGCCCCGGAGCTGGACACGCCTGAGGGGCCGGCACATCGTGCCGGCCCCTCAGGATTTTAGTAGCGGGGACAGGATTTGAACCTGCGACCTCTGGGTTATGAGCCCAGCGAGCTACCGAGCTGCTCCACCCCGCGTCGGATTCCTCTACCCTACGCCAATTATCCCGGCCCCGAGACCATGATCGTCGTGGACCCGTCGGATTGCCGAGAACGCGCTGAGCGCCGGACGGACTCCCCGATGGGCGGCCTTCCGCGGGCGCTGTCGGTGTTGGAGGAACGTCCCGTGCGGTGGGCGGCCCGGCTGACGTCGTACGGTCACGACACCCTCACCTACGGCTGCGCCCGCCCCCGCCCGGTGAGGAGGAAGCGGACCGGCAGGTGGTGGAGCTGATCCCGTCGCAGATGGCGGCTCAGCTCCGGATGCCGCCCGCCGACGGGCCGGCCGAGCAGGTCTGTACGGCCTCGTGCGACCACGGGATCAAGCGGTGGCGGCAGTATCTGACGCAGGAGCAGACGGGGTCGGTGGCATACGGGTTGTGGCTGCACCCACGCTGCAACGCCTCGTACTCACCGGGGCCGACCCGGACAGCATCAGCGCCGCCCAGCTCTACCAGGCGGCGCCCGGTGGCGAGTTGGTGCCCAAAACGGCTGCGGCGAGGTCGACGAGACCGGCGCGGCCGTCTGCCGCGAGAGTGTCGAGAATCTTCTCGTCCTCAGCGGCGAGGTGCACGGGATCGCGAGTGACTACCGGGGATTCAGCGAAAGCGGAACCGTCGCTCCCGAGCATGGCTTCCTGCTCCGGGACAGCGCGCCTTGCAGGGGGTCCCAGTAGTGGCCGCGCCCTCCCATGAACTGACGGAGCATGGCGAAGGCGTTGATGTCGAGCACCGCCGCGGTGCGCGGCAGTCGTTGACCGAGCAGGTCTTCGCGCTGTTCTCGAGTCCGTGACTGGGTCGCGCAGGTGATTTCGCAGCCGGCTGTGCTCAGCGCCACCCAGTTGACATCGGCGCGCCTGGCGAGGACGTCGGCGATCGCTACGACGCTGCCGGGGCGGCAGCGGAGTCGCACCAGCCATCTGCTCTGTCCCAGCGCCCCCGGGTTGACCACGCCGGCGACGCGGATGATGCCATCGGCGCGCAGATGGTGATACCGGCGGTTGACCGTGCCTTCGGTGAGGCCGGGCGCGACCGCTGTCGAGGCGAAGGAAACCCGTGGAGCGATCCGCAGTGCACCGGGGAAGTAAGGCGGCCTTGAACATGTTCATGCGCAGCTTCGCGACCCGGCAGGCCGAGACGCAGCGCGCCTTCGTCCTCATGGCGCCAAGCTGGATTCGCACCGCACTCGGGGGGCCGGACGATCTGGAGTGGGCATCGCATCGGCCTCCGTGCACCACATGTCCGACCCCGACCGTATTTTGCGCCAGGTCCACGACCTGCTGCTGCCAAACGGGCTGTTCGCAGCGGTATGGCTTCCTGGACCTGTGCCGGCCACTCGGCTCGTAGTGTGCCGGCCACAGGCCTGCGGTGGGTTCCCCTGCGACCCGTGCGGATCATGACGGTTGCTCTCTGGCGGTAGGCAGTTTCGCCGTGTAGCGTCGTTGTCAGATGTCGTGGTTCGCAGTATCTGCCCGCGCTCCGGCGTGGGCGTTTTGCTGTGCAGTGCAGGACCAGGGCGATCACCTCCGGGTCCGCGCGGTGCGGAGCCCGATATCGACTGGAAGGCACCAGCATGGCCAGCGGAACCGTCAAGTGGTTCAACGCAGAAAAGGGCTTCGGCTTCATCTCCCAGGACGGTGGCGGACCGGACGTGTTCGCGCACTACTCCAACATCAACGCCAGCGGTTTCCGCGAGCTTCAGGAAGGCCAGGCGGTCACCTTCGACGTGACCCAGGGCCAGAAGGGCCCGCAGGCGGAGAACATCACGCCCGCCTGACCTCGCGGCCAGGATGTATGTCAGGGTCCCGGAGCACGTGCTCCGGGACCCTGGTGTGGCTCTTACGTTTATTCGCCGATTCGCGCAGGTCCGTCGGCACGCGGTGAACACACCCCGCCTGGTATCCCTGGTCCGGATCGGTGCACGCTCCGAGCGCGGCGAGCCTGTCGAACGGCCGGAAGGACTCGCGGCATGACCGGCCTCCACACCGACGAAGAGCCAGACGAGGAGCCCGCCGAGCACCGGCGCTTCGCCTGCTACCTGCAGGCCCTCGATGCCGTCGCCGAGACGGACGAGGCCGACTTGGTGGCCGCCGTCCTTCGCGACCAGGACACGACGATGGCGGACAGCGCAGTGGGCCGCCATCTGGATCGCCGGGCTGCCGACTTGCTGACCGGCCCCGCGTTCACGGCCTGGGCCCGGACAATGACCGAGGTGATCGCGGATCGCGACTTCCTCACCCTCCGTCTCCGCGAGTGGACCCTGCTCAGAACCATCGCCCTGGGCAAGCCGTGGGCCGCCGAGGATCTCACCGGCGCATCCGACTGGTTCCAGCGCATGGCCACAACCACGCAGGTCGTGGCCTCACCCGAGGCCCTCAGGCTGCTGGCCGAACACGGACGAACCCGCCGCGTACGAAACGCGGCGAGCCGTCAGCTGCAACACCGGGACCAGCCCAATTGACTTGATCCACAGGCCTTGACGATTCCTGTCGTCAGTGCGACCGGGCGCCGTAGTGCGGCCCGAACGGCTGACTGCCCGGTTGCGTCAGGGGGCAGCGGAAGTAGTGGGAGCTGCCGGGGCAGTGGGGGCCGTGAAGGTGGTGACGAGCGCCCGGGCGCGGTTCCGGAAGGCTTCGTCCTGGCGAATGATGCGGTCTTCCACTCCCGAGCGGATGATCCGCGCGTCGCCGTCGGCGAGGGCGGACAGCCGGCGCAGGTGGTCGGCGGTCAAGGCGGCGACACCGAGGGCCTCCAGGGCGTCGCAGGCACCCGTCGGGTCGGCTTCCTGTTCGGCGGACCGCAGGACGGCCGAGGCGAGCGCAGTGCGGTCCAGCGAGGCGGGTGCCGCCACGGCCGTGAGGGCCAGCACCGCGGCCGGCACCTGCACGGGATGGTCCAGCAGGGTCTTCAGGCGGGAGGTCAGCGGCCGCCCCGCCGGGCCGAGGAGGGCCGTCGTACGAGCGGCCCGCACCGCCGACCACTGGGACCAGGAGTTCTGTTCGGCCCGGGCGAAGACCGAGTCCAGAGCAGCGACCACCGTGGCGACGTCCTCCGTGACGTGCCACAGAGCCTCGGCGAGCGCCGTGGCCGCGTCCAGCGCGGGTGTGGCCGTTTCGCCGTCCGAGCCGCTGAGCGCCTCGCGCAGGACCGGGGCCAGGGCCGCCGCCCGAGGACCGAGCGCGCCGACCGTCCCCACGGCCTCCCTGAGCCGGCGGCCACCGCTGCGAAGCTCCCGGTCGAGGCAGTGCACCAGGGGCTCGTGCTCGGCGACGAGGTCGTACACGGCCTTCGCCGCCGGGAGTGAGCCCTCCCCGGCCACCGCCCGCAACACCGCGACCGCTTCAGCGCGTTCGCCAGGCACGCTGTCAAGGGCGATGGCGGCGATGGCAGGGGCGACCTGGCCCGGGAAGCGCACGAGTGCCTCGTACAGCTCGGGCAGCGCCGACGCGGCCCGGGCGCCCCACCCGCCCAGGAGGCTCGTCAGCAGCCCAGGTTCGTTGCCGCTCAGGGCCTCGGGCCGGAGGAGGCGGTGCCGGATCGCGCCGAGGAGTTCACCGTCGTACGGGAAGGCGGAGCCCGCCGGACGCAGGAACCCGGCAGCGGCGTCGAGCGCCCGCGGCCGTCGTCCGAGCCCGCTTGCCAGGAACGGCGAGGCATGGGCGGGCGCGACAAGGACGAGCGCGGCCAGCGCACGGTCCGCGTGGTCATCCGCCTGGTCCGGGTTCCGGCCGGCGAGCGGGGCCAGGACGTCCGCGGCCGCTGCGGCGGCGGTGCCCAGACGGCCCAGCAGCGACGCCATCGCGACCACTGCCTCCTCGTCGACGGCCGCCGCGCGCAGGCCGGCCAGCAACCGCCGTGGCGCGCCGCGGGAGAGCATGCAGGCGCGGTCGGCCGTCCAGACGGCCTTGGCCCGCACTTCGGCCCGGCCGTCGCGCAGGGCCGCGTCGACCAGCGCGAACGCCGCCTCCCGGTCCGCGAGGCGATCCCTGCTCAGCAGGGCCTCCACGACGGCCGTGAACGGCTCGTTGCGTTCCAGGTCGAGGCAGTCGCCGCCGAGCCGTTCGGTCGGCAGAAGGGACAGCATCGTCGTGTGATGCGCCTCGGTCCAGGGCAGGCCCGCATCGAGGCAGGCGAAGAGGGCGGCCATGCGTATCCCGGCCGGCTGGGACGGGTCCAGGACGGTGGCGGCCGCCGCCGCACCGGCCGGCGGGTCGAGCCGCGAGATCCCGGAAAGGACCTCCGCGCGCACCAGCGGCTCGGCCTCCTCCTCCCAGCGCCTGCGGAGGGCGGGGAGCACGAGCGCGGTCGCACCGGTGTGGGACACCGCCCACACGGCGGTCCGACGGAACTCCGGCTCCGCGGCGTCCAGCAGGGGCAGGAGCAGCGGAAGTTGTCCGGCCACGGCCGCCCGGACCGCGCCCGATGTCACGCCGTGCTCGTCCTCGCTCTCGGCCATGCCTCCGAGCAGCATCAACACGTCAGCCACCTGGTGGCCGGCCACCGCGATCCTGGCCAGGAACGGCGCCACTTCCGCACTGGCGGCATAGACCGTCCCCTGGTGCAGCACGCTTCCGTACAACTCCGACAGCGCTTCCCCAGCCGCCCCCGCGTCGCTGTCGGCCAGGGCCCGCAGCAGATCGGGGAGGTCCTCCGAGCTGCCGTAGGCGTGGCTGAAGGAGGACCAGGGGTGGGAGTCCAAGTCGTCGAGCGGGTGTACGAGTTCCATGCGGAGCATCGTGCCAGCCACGTACGACATCAGAGTCAGTTGGCCTTACGTTCCAGGATTCGTCGGGGTGGACCGCCCAGGAGTGCCAGGTGTGGCTTTCAGACGGCTGCCACCTGTGGCTGAAGTGGCTTGGCCGCCCGATCTCCCGCGATGATCCGGCCGCCGGACCACGACGATCCGACCGTCGGATCCGGGCCGGCTTCGACAGCGGCCGCGCATCGCCCCCCCACCTTGGTGGTCGTCCGCGAAACGGCGTTGTCAGTGGTCGCCACTATGTTCGGTCGTGTCCCGCCGAAGTGGTGTGGAAGTCCCCTCTGATGCATAGGAGATGGTGCGTTGTCGGATTGGGAGAGGTCGAGTACGGCACGGGTGACCGTGCCCGCGCGGCCGCGGAAGCTCGCCAAGGTGCCCTTCGTCGAGCTGGCCGACGGACGCCTCCAGGGTGTGGTGTCCAGCGGTTCGGACATCGAGCGGGTCTACGTCTCGTCGGTCGCGGCCGGCACCTACGCGTTCGCCTGCAGCACCAACAACAACCGCCCCTGCGGTGGCGCGCGGGGCATGTTCTGCAATCACATCCGGGCCCTGATCAACGAGGCGGTGCTTCAGTACGGCGCCGAGCGCGTCGCCCGCTATCTGAGGGTCGAGCTCACGGACGGCGAGCCGAGCGGACAGACCATCGCCCACGTCATGGACCACACACGACCCGCGCAGGGAGACACCAAGGCCGCCGCGCCCGTCTTCAGCCGGTTCCTGCGCCACCTGGCCTATCTCGAACTCGCCCCGACCACCGCGCCGTTGCCGGAGATGCAGTGGTTCCCGCCGACCAGGGCGGTGGCGTGATGCGCGCGGATCTGCTCTGCGACCCCGTCGCCGGCCTCGACGAAGCGCTGGCGGCCGTCGACGCCTTCGACCAGGTTCTCGTCGCGGGCCTGCTCCGTCCGCAACCCGCCCAGGCCGCCGGTCTGACCGAGCTCGCGCACGCCGTCGCGGGGACACCACTGGCAGCCCGGGTCTCCGAGGCAGCGGCGAAGGCGGCGGCCGGAGCGGCGGGCGAAGACCACTTCGTCGCCCTCTCCGCCGCCCGCACCGCACTGCTCGGCTCCGTCCACGACGCACTGATGACCCGCGTCACCGAGGCGACCGGTCGCCCCCGCGGCGAGGAGACCGTCCCGGCAACCGGTGGGCGGCAGGAGGCGAACCTGCTCGCCGCCGCCCGCGCCTGGCTCTGCGATCTCGCACGCGCCGGATGGCGGGGCATCGACCACGAGGTGGTCTCCGGGGCGGCGCAGGTCGTCTCCGCGATGCTTCCGGACCCATCCCTGCGCCGACCGGCGACGCTCCTCGACGGCTTCGCCGCCGAACTCGCCGCGTCCTGCCCGGGCTCCGCCCTCGAGAGGATCCCGGCACGCCGCTGGGGCGACCTCTGGTCACGCGGGATGCTGCTGACGCTGCCCGGTGCCGCCGACGCGCCCGCGCCGGGTACCGCCACCGGTCGCCTGCTGCCCCTGGGAGTCGACCTGCAGGAACACGCGACCGCGGCACAGGCCCAGGTCCACGCGGTGTTCGAACCAGCCGACGGCTCCGCGCCCGGCCTGGTGCGCGCCACCGTGTCGGCGCCGAAGCCCGACACGGTCGTCGGAGCCGGCCTCTGGCAGCTGCTGCGGCCGCACATGTCGCTTCTGGCAGCCGTCGGCGAAGGCCGCTCGATGGAGCTCAGCGACATGCCGATCACCGCCGAGGGCGACCTGATCTGGAGCGACGAGCACGCCCGTCCGAGCGAGCCCGCCGACGCCTTCACCACCGCCCGCGTCGCCCTGCCCACCGCCGCCGACCCGGCGACCGCACCGCTGGACCGGCACCCGACGCGCATCGCCGTCCCCGTGTTCCTGGAGGGCTACGCCGTCCAGAAGGAGGACGAGACGATGACGTTCACGGTCGCGGGGCACCCGCTCGCCGTCGACACCGACCGCGTTCCTACCGCCGGCCCGCTCACCCCCGAGGCCGTCGCGACATCGAACGCCTGCATAGGGCTGCTCCGCTGGGACGCCGGCACGTATCGCGTCCAGCCTTTGGCCGTCGAGACGACCGTGCGGAAGAAGCCCGTCGCGCTCCACGCCGGGGCATGGGCCGGGGGCACGACCGACAAGGTCGGCGTCAAGGCCGAGAAGGCCGCCACCGACGCCGTGGCCGTGCTGCGAGAGCGTGCCGGAAGGCTGCTGCGCAAATGACCGACGCGACGACCTCACCCCACCCCGAAGCGGACGCCCACGACCCCCACACCCCGCACGACAACCGTCGTAAGGTTCTGTACTGGCGGCTCCTCGCCCGGCTCTTCGACCACGAGGAGCAGGCGACGCTGGAGTCGGCGAGCCTCGCCGTCGTCGAGGACATCGGCCTGCCGTCCGCGCTGCTGGACCCGGGCGCCTCCGTCGACTCGATCGTGCAGCGCCATCCGGACCTGGCCGAGGAGTTCGACGGTCTGATGGTGCCCGAGGCCGACGACGAGGCCAGGGACCGGGCCGCCGAAGTGCGGCGCGCGGCACTGGTGTCGAAGGTGCTGCTCAACGTCTTCACCGCCGGCTCCGGCACGGTCACCGCCGGACAGCTGGCGCGCTGGCAGTCCGACGCGGGCTGGCTGGAGCGCGCACTCGGCTGCAAGCCGGGCGAACTGCGCGCTGGCCGCGCCGGCGCGGGGTCCGGGGTCAGCCCGACCGGTACCGGCGGCCCGGGCACGACCCCCGACCTCAGCCGGCTGATTCCGGCGATCGGCCCGGAACTCGGCGCGATCGAGGCCGATCTCGTCAAGCGGATGCGCCTGCGCGAGGTGCTGGCCGATCCCAAGCTCGCCGCGCAGCTGACACCGAGCATGTCGCTGATCGAACAGCTGCTGCGGGACAAGAACAACCTCTCGGGTGTGGCTCTGGCCAACGCCAAGGCCCTGATCCGCCGATTCGTCGACGAGGTCGCCCAAGTACTGCGCACCCAGGTGGAGAAGACCTCGGTGGGTGCGCTGGACCGCTCGGTCCCGCCCAAGCGGGTGTTCCGCAACCTCGACCTCGACCGCACGATCTGGAAGAACCTCACCAACTGGAGCCCGGAGGAGGAGCGGCTGTACGTCGACCGCCTCTACTACCGGCACACCGCACGCAAGACGACGCCCCAACGGCTGATCGTCGTCGTGGATCAGTCGGGCTCGATGGTCGACTCGATGGTGAACTGCACCATCCTGGCATCCATATTCGCCGGGCTGCCCAAGGTGGACGTCCACCTGATCGCGTACGACACCCAGGCGCTCGACCTCACCGCATGGGTGCACGACCCCTTCGAGACCCTGCTGCGCACCAACCTCGGGGGCGGCACCGACGGCACGGTCGCCATGGCCCTGGCCCAGCCGAAGATCGCCGAGCCCCGCAACACCGTCGTGGTGTGGATCTCCGACTTCTACGAATGGCGGTCCGAGCCGCTGTTCGACAGCATGGCCGCCATCCACCGCTCGGGAGCCAAGTTCATCCCGGTCGGCTCGGTGACCAGCTCCGGCCGCGGCAGCGTCAACCCGTGGTTCCGGGAGCGCTTCAAGGACCTCGGTACGCCGGTGCTCTCCGGCCACATCCGCAAGCTCGTCCACGAGCTCAAGACGTTCCTCGCCTAGGCGTCCCGCTCGCTCAGACACTCCGCGCTCATCTTTTCTCCGTTCAGAAAGGCCCCGTGATGTCCGACCTGTTGCGCGCCCCCGCCGAGATCAAGTTCGCCGAGGAACTGGACTGGCTGGAGTCCATCGACGACAACCCCAAGCCCTTCTCCTGGCGGCTGTCCCCGAAGATGGTCCGTCTGTTCATCCTGGGCTCCGAGCGTTCCGACGGCCTGGACCGGGAGATCTCGCAGAAGTGGTTCGGTGACCGCAGCTTCGTCGAACGCTCCATCGTCACGCTCGCCTCCGACCGAGGTCTGCTGCTCATCGGCGACCCCGGTACCGGCAAGAGCTGGCTGGCCGAGCTGCTCTCCGCCGCGATCTCCCGCAACTCCACGCTGGTGGTGCAGGGTACGGCCGGCACCACCGAGGACCACATCAAGTACTCCTGGAACGTGTCCATGGTCATCGCCAAGGGGCAGTCGCGGGAGTCGATGATCCCCTCGCCGATCATGACCGCGATGGAGACCGGCGCGATCGGCCGTTTCGAGGAACTCACCCGCTCCACCAGCGACGTCCAGGACGCGCTGATCTCGATCCTGTCCGAGAAGTACATCTCCGTCCCGGAGCTGGACAGCGACAACATCGTCTTCGCCCAGCCCGGGTTCTCGATCATCGCCACCGCCAACAGCCGTGACCGGGGCGTCAACGACCTGTCCTCGGCGCTCAAGCGCCGCTTCAACTTCGTACGCATCCCCGTGGTGACGAACAAGAAGAGCGAGGCGGAGATCGTCCGCTTCCGCACCGAGGAACTGCTGGGCCGTCACCAGATCGAGCTGGACGTGCCGCCGACCCTGCTCGACGTGCTGCTGCAGAGCTTCGCCGACCTGCGCGCCTCCGCGGCCGCGGCCGGCAGCGACGACGAGAAGCTGGAGTCCGCACTGTCCACCGCCGAGCAGATCGGCGTGCTCGAGGACGCGATTCTGCACAGCAACTTCTTCGGCGAACGCGCCCTGACCGCCCACACCCTGGCCTCCTCGCTCGTCGGGTCACTGGCCCGACGCGAGCCCGAGGACCTGGCCATCCTCAACAAGTACCTGCACGGCGTGGTCGAGCCGCGCAGCAAGGAAGAGGGCGGATCCTGGCCGGAGTTCCTGGAGGGCGGCCGCGACGCGATCGCCACACTGTCATGAGCGGCGCGCACGAGAGCACCCAGGACGGGACCATGAGCGGCGCACACAAGACCACGCACGAGGGCACCTTCGAAGCGCTGCGCGCGCAGTTGCAGGGGGCCGCCGCGACGCTGGCCGACGGGCCCGACGCCCTGGAGGGCATCCTCCTCGGCATCGTCGAGGACGTCGACCGCGCGGTGCGCGAGCCCCTGGAGATCTTCCCCGTCTGCCACCACTCGCCCGCCTCGGCGCTGGCCATGGCACGCCGTCTGCGGGAGAAGCAGCCGAAGGTCGTGTACCTGGAGCTGTGCGAGGACATGGCGCCGCTGCTGACCGAACTGCGCAACTGCAGGCTCCCGGTGGCGGTCCAGGCCTTCGCGACCGAGATCGACGGCTTCCCGGCCGAGTGGTCCCCGCTGTCGGTGGTCGCACCGATCACCGAGGCCTCCGCCGAGTACCAGGCGATCGCCTACGCACTGGACACACCCGGCGTCGAACTCGTCCTCGTCGACCGTTCCTCGGACCACGTCTTCCAGTGGGACGCACGCGGGACGCACACGGGCGAGCCCGCCGACCCCGACGCCCCGCCCGTCGAGGAGGAGGCCGCGCTGCACGGCGACGCGGTCGGCGTGGAGATCGGCGACCTGCGCCCGCGCTTCGCCGAACTGGAGGAACACCTGCTGCGGCACGGCAGGGTGCGGCACTGGTCGGAGTGGTGGCACCAGTACGTCGAACTGCCGCTCGGCGACAGCGACCACGACACCTACCGTCAGGTGATGCTCCTGATCGGCAGCCTCTTCCGGCGCCTCGCACCCGGCGACCCGCACCGGGTGCGGGTGGACGAGGACCGCGAGCGCTACATGTGGACCAGGATGCGCGAGCACCTGACGGCGACCGGCACCGATCCCGACGACTGCCTCTATGTCTGCGGAGCCTTCCACGCGGCCAGCCGGGTCGAGGAGTTCGGCGTCCACGGCACCGACACCTTCGAGATCGCCCCGCGCAGCGCGACCAAGTGGCAGCACGGCCTGATCCCGTCCAGCCACGCGGCGATCGAGGCGCAGTTCGGCCTCGCCGCCGGTTCGGTGTCGATCGCCGCGACCGTCTGGGCGAAGAACGTCAGCCGCACCCGTGTGAAGCCCTACCGCCTGGCGGGACAGGCGGGCGCGAAGAAGTCGAGGGCGAAGAAGACCGTGGCCGCGGCGGCTGCGGTACCGGCGCTCCCACCCGCGGACAAGCTGACCGGCTTCCTGCGGCGGCCGCCCGTCCTCGACCGGCTGGACGAGGACGAACTGCTCGGCTGGTGCGTGGAGATCGTGCGGGCAGCGCGCCGCAACGGCTACCTCGCCTCCACCGCCGACGCCATCGCCGTGTTCGAGACGTCGATCCTGCTGGCCGGGATGCGCGACCGGGCCAGGCCGACGCCGTACGACTTCCAGGACGCGGCCGTCACCTGCATCGAGAAGGACACCGTGCCGGGCCGGCGCGATGTGCGCCGGCTCGTGGAGATCATGATGGGCGGCGACCGGGTCGGCCAGGTCGGCTACGACGCGCTGCCACCGCTGGCTCGCGACGTGCACGACCGGCTCGCTCCGCTGAACCTGAAACTCCAACAGCGGGGCGTACAGAGGGCGTTGCTGAACATAGCCGCCCAGCCGGAACTGGAGCGTTGCTCCGACGTGCTGTGGATGCTCCGCCATCTGCTGCCCCAGGGCGCCGCGCGGCCGATCATGGGCGAGCGCACGCTGGGGGAGCGGTCGATCCAGGAGTCGTGGGACCTGGCGCTGGGCACCCACCAGCGGGCGCTCATCGAGCTGGGCTACGAGGGCGTCAGCATCGAACAGGTCCTTGAACAGCGTCTGCGCCGGACGGCGTACGGCCCGCAGGCCACCACGGCGACCGTTCTGGGGACCGTCGAGGACGCGACGCTTTACCTGCGCAGCCGCCGCCTCGCGGACGAACTGGGCACCCGCGCGCTGGAGGTGCTGGCGACCGAACGCAGTGTCGACGGCGCGCCGGAGGTGCTGCGCCGGGTACGCCGGCTGCTGGCGTATTACCGCACCAGCGAACCGACGCTGCCCCCATGGATCGAGTCCTTCGTCAAGACCGGGTACGCGCACTACTGCACCCTGCTGCCCACGGCGTTCACCGACGAGGACGCCACCGTCCGTCACGTGGCGGCGATGCTGGGCTTCCTGTTCAGCATGGAGAGCCTGGCGCTGTCGCTGGGCTGCGACCGTACCCAACTGGAGCTGGCCGTCGGCCAGTCGCATCCGGCGGACCCCTCGAAGACGGCGCTGCTGTGGGCGGCGCAGACACAGCTCGGGAACCTCTCCCGCGCCGACCTGCGGACGAGGTGCGACGAGCTGCTCGGCAACCCACTGGTGGTGCCCGCCTATCCGCGCTACCTCAGCGGCTTCGTACACGCCCTGGAGCCCGTCCCGGCCCTCACCGACTTCGTCGTGGAAGCGGTGTCGAACGCGTTCGGACGGCTGCCGGACCCGGTGCTCCTGCCCTGGCTGCCCACCCTGATCACCACTCTGCGTGCGAGCGGCACAGAGCTGGCCCCGCTGCTGATCCGGGAGGCCGGACGGATCTTCCCCGGCCGGCTGGCGGCGCTGGACGCGTGGGTACCGCCGTGGCGGGCGCAGTCGCTGCCGGAGGCCCCGCCCTCGGCGCGCGGCGCGGACGACGGCCCCGGTGCCGTGCTGCTCGGCGCCCACCCCGCGACGTGCGACGCGGTGGCGAGTCTGCTGGGTTGCGACGGTACGTGGCGGACGGCGGCCCCCGTCTCGTCCGGGGCGGCGCTGCTCAGTCTTCATCCGGACACGGCGCTGGCATTGGAGGCGCTGCTGGCCGGCCCCTGACATCGGGCCCGAGAACGCTCGTCCACATTCCAACCGGGTGCTATTTGAAGCCGAAGTTCCCAGTAAGTGGGGCGAGTTGGAAGAGTCGAGCGGGGACGGCGTCGGCGAGGAGCCGGTAACCGGCCGGATTGAGGTGGAGGTGGTCGCCGACGTCGATCGCGGTCCGCAGACGGGCCGGTTGCCGGGGGTCCCGGGCAGCCCGGTCGAAGTCGACGACGGCGTCGAAGCGGCCGCTCGTGCGGATCCACCGGTTGACCGCCTGCCGGGAGGCCTCCCGGTACCCGGCCGCGTCTTCGTACCCGGTGTTGCCCGCGAAAGGCGTCAAGGTCGCTCCGTACACCCGGATGCCCTGTGCGTGCGCCCTCACGACGATCTGTTCGTAGGCCGCGATCAGATCCGCCGTGACCTGTTTCTGAGCGGCTTCGGTGGGCTCGGCGGTGCCGATGTCGTTGACGCCCTCGAAGACCAGCAGCCACGCGACACCACTCTGCGCGAGGACGTCACGGTCGAGTCGGGCGAGAGCACTGGGCCCGAGACCGTCGTGGAGCACGCGGTTGCCGCCGGCCGCCTGGTTGAGGATCGCGACCCCGGCCGAACCCTCCTCGGCCTGCAACCGCCTGAGCAGCTGGTCCGGCCAGCGGTTGTTGAGGTTGGTCGTGGAGCCGCGGCCGTCGGTCAGCGAGTCGCCCAGCATCACGGCCGCCGCGCCGGTGCGAGGCGACCAGGTCTCGACGCCGCTGAGGAAGTACCAGTGGTCGGTGGGGGTGGCTCCGGGCAGGTCCTCGTCTCCGACGTGGTTGCCGGACAGGAGGTAGGAGGTGGTCCGGGATCCGGGGTGGGAGGTGATGCTGGTGGACGCCTGGCCCTCGGCCAGGTAGGCCGTCACGGTGAGGTTGGCCCCCGGGGCGAGCGCGAAGTCCAGGGGTCGGAGACCGTGGGGGCTCCCACCGGAACCACTACCGAGGAGCGGCCGCCGAAGGTCACCGGCCGGGAGCTGCCGGGCCGGATCGCGCTGACGCCCGCCTGCCCGTCGAGCGGCAGCGCCACGGAGACCGAGGTGATCGGCAGCGCCGCGCCGCCGAACGCGTTGGAGAAGCGCAGCCGCACATGCCGTCCGCCGACCGACACATGGACGGTCTGCCGCAGGGTCGCGTCGGCGAGTACCCGGCCGTCCTGCGTGAACGGCGCGGGCGGCATGTTGGCGGGTTCGGTGAGCTGTGGCATGGAGACCCAGGTGTTCACCCAATGCCCGATCGACGGCTGATGCGTTTCAGTGGGGCGAGACGACCCGAGGCCGGCGTCCGCCGCCCGCACGGCGGGCGAGGCGACCACGAAGGCGGCCGCCAGCAACCCCGTGACCACCAGGCTCACGATCGACGATCTTCGATTCATGGATGTGCGCCCTCCCTGTTCCCCGTGCTGCCGGGTTCCCAGTGATGCCGGTGAGGAAGCTGAACCGGTTCAGTCGCGCAGGCTAAGGCATCCCGCCGAGAGGCCGGGCTACGCTTCCCGGCCGTTCTGCACGGGGTGACTGCGGGGGCGGCCACGGAGCAGTCATGGGGGCGGCTACGGGGCAGCCTTGGGGGCGGCTACGGGGCGGATATGCGATCGCCCACGGGACCGTTGACACACCTCAGCGGACGAATCTACGGTTGCCGGAACGTTCCGGCACCCCCTGCGCCGGGCCCCCGCGCGCGTGCGGCGTGCCGAACGGAAGCGAGCGACCCCATGGGCATCCCGTCCGCCGACTGGCTGGTGCGGCCGATCGGTCCTGTCGACGAGGCCGAGGTGTCGGCGGTGCTCGCGAAGCGGTTCGGGGTGACGGGAACCGTCCACGACCTGGGCAGCCAGCAGGACCGCAACTACCGCGTGCGTACGGGGACGGGGGACTACGTCCTCAAGATCGCGAACCCGGCCTCGGACCCGGCCGCGCTGCGCGCCCAGTGCGCGGCCGTGGAGCGCCTGTCCGACGTGATGTCCGGGCTGAGGCTGCCGCGAGCCCACGCCGGCGTCGACGGCGAGATGGTGCAGCGACTGAGTGCGGGCGGCGTGGATCTCGTATGCCGTCTGCTGGACTACGTACCCGGTGAGCCGATCATGGACAGCCGCTATCTCGCACCACCGGTCGTGGCCAGGCTCGGCGAACTCGCCGGACGGGTCGTGGCCGGGCTCGCCGACTTCGCGGGCGTGGAGCAGGAACGGCCCCTGTTGTGGGATCTGCGCAACGCGCTCACCGTCGTCGAGACGCTCGCTCCCCACCTGCCCGACCAGGAACGGGCCGCTCGGGTACTGCGGGCGTCCCGGGCCGCGCACACCCTGCTGGAACCGTTCGTGGACCGCCTGCCGGCGCAGGTGATCCACGGTGACGTCACCGACAACAACGTGGTCTGCGAACCGGCTCCGGACGGCCGCCGGATGCCGGTCGGCGTGATCGACTTCGGTGACCTCGGCCTCGGCTGGACGGTGGCCGAACTGGCGGTCACCTGCGCCTCCGTGCTCCATCATCACGGGGCCGGACCGGCATCCGTGCTGCCCGCCGTGCACGCCTTCCACGCGGTGCGACCTCTCGCGAACGAGGAGGTGGACGCGCTGTGGCCGCTGGTCGTGCTGCGGACCTCCGTCATGGTGGTGAGCGGCCAGTACGACACCCTGTTGGACCCCGGCAACAGTTACGCCTCGGTGGCGCTGGACCGCGAGTGGGCGATGTTCGAGGCCGCGGTGTCCGTTCCGGCCGAGGTGATGACGGCCCAGCTGCGGCACGCCCTCGGCCGCCCGTCGGCGCAGCTCCTGCCGGTGGCCGAACATCCGCTGCTGCCCGGCCTGCCGGACGACGTGGCGAGCCTCGACCTGTCCGTGTCGAGCGAGGAGCTGCACACGGGACGCTGGCTGGCGCCCGACGCCGAAACCGCCCTGGCCCGGACCGCCCTGACGGCGGGCCACGCGGCGGTACGGACCCGGCACGGCGAGTTCCGGCTGACCCGCACCACCGTCGACGACCCCGTCCCCGCCGCGACCTGCGCACTCGGCGTGGAGCTCCACCTCGCCGGTCCGGCGGAGATACGGGCACCCTGGGCGGGCACGGTCACCCGGCACGGCGACACCGGCGTGACGCTGCACACCGGAGGCCTGGACCTGCTGCTGGACGGCGTCGACGCGGAGGTCCAGCCGGGTCCCGTCGTCTCCGGTCAGCAGCTCGGGACGGTGGCCGCCCGCGAGGGCGTACGGGTGCTGGGCATCCAGCTCTTCCGGCCGTGCGCCACCGGGGGCCGACCGCCACGGTTCGCGCCGCCGGAACTGGCCGCCGGATGGCTGGCGGTGTGCCCCGACCCGACCCGCCTCTTCCTCGCCCCTGACGTTCCTGACGCCCCTGACGCGCCGCCCTCCGCTCCCGACGACGCGTCGCTCTCCGCCCGCGACACCCAACAGGCCTCCACGGAAGCGGAGTTGCTGGAGCGGCGCGAGCACTCCTTCGCCACCGTCCAGGAGCACTACTTCGAGACGCCGCCCCAGATCGAACGCGGCTGGCGGCACCACCTGGTGGACACCCGGGGCCGCGGCTACCTCGACATGCTGAACAACGTGACCATCCTCGGCCACGGCCACCCCGGGCTCGGCGAAGCCGTGCACCGGCAGTGGCAGCGGCTGAACACCAACTCCCGTTTCCACTACGCCTCGGTGGTCGAGCTCTCCGAGCGACTCACCGGACTCCTTCCGGCCGAGTTGGACACGGTGTTCCTGGTCAACAGCGGTTCCGAGGCCGTGGACCTCGCGCTCCGGCTCGCCTGGGCGGCGACCGGACGACAGGACGTGGTCGCGGTGGAGGAGGCGTACCACGGCTGGACCTACGCGAGCGACGCGGTGTCGACCTCGATCGCCGACAACCCGAACGCGCTCGCCTCACGGCCCCCGTGGGTGCACACCGTCGCGGCACCCAACTCCTACCGGGGCCGCCACCGGGGACCGCAGTCGCGGCGGTACGCTCCCGAAGCCGCCGCCAGGATCCGCGAACTGGCCGCCCAGGGGCACCCCTTGGCCGCCTTCGTGTGCGAGCCGTACTACGGCAACGCGGGCGGCATGGCCCTCCCCGACGGATATCTCCGGCAGGTGTACGAGGCCACCCGCGACGTCGGCGGGCTGTGCGTCGCCGACGAGGTCCAGGTCGGCTACGGCCGACTCGGCTCGCACTTCTGGGGATTCGAACAGCAGGGCGTGGTGCCGGACATCGTCACCGTCGCCAAGGCGATGGGCAACGGGCATCCGCTGGGCGCGGTGATCACCCGACGCGAGATCGCCGACGCCTACCGTACGCAGGGCTACTTCTTCTCCTCCGCGGGCGGCAGCCCGGTCAGTTCGGTGGTCGGGCTCACCGTCCTGGACGCCCTGCGCGACGAGGACCTTCAGACCAACGCCCGTGAGATCGGCGCCCACCTGAAGGACCGGCTCCTCGAACTGGCCGAGCGGCACGCACTGATCGGCGCGGTGCACGGCTCGGGGCTGTATCTGGGCGTCGAGTTCGTCCGGGACCGCGAGAGCCTGCAACCGGCGACCGAGGAGACGGCCGCGATCTGCGACCGGCTGCGGGAACTCGGGGTGATCGTCCAGCCGACCTCGGACCGGCAGTGCGTACTGAAGATCAAGCCGCCGCTGTGTCTGACCCGGCGGAGCGCCGACGTGTTCGCCGACGCGCTGGACGACGTACTGACGCACGGCTGGTGACACGGGAGATGCCGACCCCCGGATCCGCGGCCGTGCCGGCGCCCCGCCCCGGCACCCCGCCCACGATCGCCGACGTGGCACGGGCGGCCGCGGTCTCCAAGACCACGGCCTCGGACGCCCTGCGCGGTCACGGCCGGGTGTCGGGAGCGACCCGGGATGCCGTGCTGGCGGCGGCCCGGAGGCTGGGCTACGCGCCCAACCGCAGCGCCCGCAGCCTGCGCACCTCCGTCACGGACACCGTCGCGCTCTACCTCCCGGAGTTCCTGACCAGCGCCGAGTACTCCATGGCGTTCGTGTTCGGAGTGGTCGAGCGTGCCGCGGGCGCGGGCCTGAATGTCACCCTGCTGTCCTCCGGCCATCTGCCGCAGCACGGCACGGCGTCCCCCCAGGTGGACGGGCTGGTGCTGTGCGACCCGGCCCCCGAGGATCCGGTGGTCCGGCACCTGATGAACACCGGGCTGCCGGTCGTGACGGCCGAGCGGTACGCCGGTGATGAGCAGCCGACCGGGGTGGTCCGTTCCGACCACGAGGTGTCGATGACCGAACTGCTCGACCATCTGCGTGACTCCGGTGCCCGGCGGCCCGCGCTCGTCGCCTCCGAGGCCACCTCCGACTGGTCCCTCACCCTCCAACGGACCCACGCCCGTTGGTGCGCCGACCACGGCGTACCCCGCGTCCTGCGCAGGGCGCCCGTCGGTGCCACCCCCGAGGTACTGCGAGGTATCGCGCGGGACCTGCTCGCCAAGGAACCCGGGACCGACGCCGTCGTGTGCGCTCCCGACGGCGCCGCCGCGGCCGTGCTGCCCGAACTGCGCGCGGCGGGCCGCACGGTGGGCGGGGATCTGCTGCTGGCGTCCTGCGTGGACTGCTCGGCGATGCGGACGGCGGAGCCGGCGATCACCGCGATCGACCTGCGCCCCCGCTCGATGGGAGCCGAATGCGCCCGCCTGCTCTGCGAGATCCTGTCCGGCCGGACGCCACCGGGAACCGTGCGCACCCTGCCCGTCGCACTGACCGTCAGGGCATCGACCCGCGCCTAGCGACGCCGCGCTCGGCGCACTCACCGCCGCACCTCTCCGCCCGTGGCCGTTACGTGGAGGTCGGTGCGACCACGGCGAGGAGAAGGCGGTCGTGTCCGGCCTTGCCCCGGAGCTCGGTGCCGTCCGGCAGCGGGACGGACTTCAGGCCGAGTCCGAAGCAGGCGGGGCCTGGCTTGCCTTCCGGAGTCAGGCCCACACCCGGGATCCGGGCCGGGGGCGTGAGGCATCGCGTACGACGGTGAATGAGCCGAGGGCGCTCTCGGCCCACGCGTGCACGGCGTCGGGAAGTGTCTTCGAGCCTGGCAGTGTCTTCGACCCGGCAGTGGATTCGAGTCGGTCATGCCCCCACCTCGGTGCCCCGCATTTGGGCCCAGGGGGCGTTGGGTGATGCGGTCGTGGTGTGGCGTTCGGTCTACTCGCCCGAGGTGAGTCACCCGATCGAGGGATTGCCCCGGTCGGGAACGTCACTTGTCGCCCGTGACCCGGGTGAGCCAGTCGATCAGGATGCGGTTGACGTCCTCGGGCCGTTCCTGCTGGATCCAGTGGCCGCAGTCGTCAAGGAGGTGGGAGGAGAGCAGCCCGGGCAGGGTGGTGGGGTAGGCCGCGATCGCGTCGGCCAGCCAGGTGGTGGACGCGTCCCGACCGCCGCCGATGAACAGCGAGGGCTGTGCGATGGGCGCACCGTCGTGGTCGGCCAGGTCCTCCCAGTCCCGGTCCATGTTCCGATAGCGGTTCAGGGCCCCCGTCATCCCGGTCCGCTCGAACTCTCCCGCGTACAGATCGAGGTCGTGCTCGTCGAGCCAGTGGGGGAGCCGCCCCGTGGGAAAGCGGTCGCGCTGCGCGCCCCCGGGGCTCACGAAGTGCGGGTCCGGCGCGCCGGGCGCGGGCATGGTGTCGGCGGACAGCGCCGCGTACAGGCCCGCGAGCCAGCCGCGGACGTCGGGCTCGATCTCGGCCTCGGCCCGGCCGGGCTCCTGGAAGTAGGAGACGTAGAACTCCTCGTCCCCGCCCAGCTGCGCGAAGATCTCACTGGGGCGCGGGCCGCCGCGCGGGGCGTAGGGCACGCTGAGCAGTCCGACCGCGCGGAACACGTGGGGGCGGACGAGGGCGGAGACGGCGGCGATGTTCGCACCCCAGTCGTGTCCGACGACGATCGCGGACTCCTCACCCAGGGCTTTCACCACGGCGACGATGTCCTCCACCAGCTCGAGGATCCGGTACGCGGTGAGCGCCTCGGGCCTGGAGGAGCGGCCGTAGCCGCGGACGTCGATGGCGACCGCCCGGTAGCCGGCCGCGGCGAGTGCCGGAAGCTGGTGGCGCCAGGAGTACCAGGACTCCGGAAAACCGTGGACGAGCAGGACCAGCGGGCCGGTCCCCTGCTCCACCAGGTGGATCCGCCCGGCGGGCGAGGGGACAAGACGGTGGACGCGGTCTGTTGCGGACGGCTGCGGCACGGATCCTCCCAGAGGGCTCGACGCGGGGCCGCTGCGGTGAAGGGGCCGGAGCGGCCCGTTCGGCATGCGGCCTCCGGTACTACCGACGATCATGCGGCGGTCGGTGTGGCGCGAGCCAAGCCTGTTGCCGATTCGGCAAAACCGGCCCCGTGGTCACGAGGCGCGTCGAAGATCGGCCGAACGCGTCCTAGGAGCCGTGTGCGGCGGCGCGGCGCTGCCGTTTGCCGAGGGGGGCCTGGGACAGGTCCTCGGCCTTCGACCTGAGGTTCTTGTATCCGTAGCCGCGCTCGGTCAGCCAGGCCCGCGCGGCGGTCTCGGCACGCTCGGTCGCCTCCAGGATGTCCTCCTCCGCGTCTCCCGAGTCCAGGAACCGGAACGTGAAGGCGGGCCGGGCTGCGAGGTCGTAGCTGAGGTGCCCCTCGGGGGTGAAGGCGGCACGCAGCACGTCGTGCTCGGACGCGCGGGCAAGGAGCTCGGCGCGTTGCTCCGCGCCGAGCCCGTCGAAGACGCCGCGGATGGTGACGCGGAAGGTACGTGTGCTCATCCGGCGACCCTAACCAGCGGGTTCGGTGGGGCACCACCGCGTTTTTTGCGAGACGGCCATCGGCTGAACATCACGCTGTGCGGAACGGGCTCGCCGAAAGCGTGCCTCTCGCCGGGTGTCGGTCCGGTCACCCGCCACCGCCGCTTCGGCGCGGAGGTCACGCCGCGTCGTGGAAGACCAGGCCCAGTGTGTGACGCCGCCCGGAACGGACGGTGCTCACGCCGTGCCGCATCGGTCCCGTCGACCAGCCGCGCCGGGAGGCGACGGGCCGGTCGCGGGTGGTGAAGATCAGCCCGTGCCCCTGCGGGAGAGTCGTGGACGACCCCCGCGACTGCGCCCGGGGCCGCTGCTCGGTCATGATGAATTCGCCGCCGGTGAAGTCGACTCCGGGTGCGTCGAGGCCGATGACGACCTGGAGCGGAAACACCATCGCGCCGAACACATCGCGGTGCAGCGCGTTCCAGTCGCCGGGCCCGTAACGCAGCAGGATCTGAGCGGACTTGGCCTGCCCGGCCGCGTGGCACATCGCCAACCACTCCTCCAGGTCCTCGGGCCAGGGGGCGGGCTGCCGGAGCTTGTCGGCCCATTCCCGGGCGACGGGCAGCAGCCGCGGATAGAACGACTCGCGCAACTCCCTTATCAAGTCGGGCAGTTCATGGGTGAAGTAGCGGTACTGGCCGGAGCCGAAGCGATGGCGGGCCATGTCGACGGTGGTGCGGAAGCGGTCGGTCTCGTCGTAGAGCGCCCTGATTCCGCGACATGCGTCGGGGGTCAGCAGTCGAGTGGTCAGTGCGTGTCCGTGCTCGTTCAGCTCGTCGGTCAGTGCGGTCCAGTCGTTCGCCGCGACGCGGTCGGCGACCGGACCCGCCAGGTGGGCGGTGTCGAGCGTGTTCATGATGGTGGCGATCCTCAGGTGGTGGCCGGGCGCGCGTGCTCCAGGTCGAGGAGCTGCTGCTTGCGCTCCAGACCGGCGGCGTACCCCGTGAGAGAGCCGCTGGCGCCGATCACGCGATGGCAGGGGCGTACGAGCAGCAGCGGGTTCGCGCCGATCGCCGTGCCCACCGCGCGCACGGCGGCCCTCGACGCGCCGATCCGCGCGGCGATCTCTCCGTAGCTGACGGTCATGCCGTACGGGACGGTCTCCACCGCCTTCCACACCCGCTGCTGGAAGTCGCTGCCCGCGCCGCTCACGTATTCGATGTCGAAGTCGGTCAGCACCCCGTCGAAGTACGAGCGCAGCTGCGAGACGATCTCGGCGAACGCCTTCTCGTCCCTGGTCCAGCCGTCCTGGACGACGGCGCCGGACTTCTGGCCGGGCATGGACAGCGAGACCAGCGCCGTGCCGCCCTTCGCGGTGACCGACTCCTCGCCCACCAGCAGCAGCTCGCCCAGAGGGCTGTCGAACATTGTGTACACCGGCATCGGTCCTGTCCTTTCGAAGTGTGTCTCCGCTGCCCACTCTGCGCCATGGCCGCCGTCCTGGCTGGCGGAAATCGGACGCGGCGCACGGGACCGAGAGCGCACGGGACCGAAGGCGCACGGAAACGAAGAGGACCCGTGGACCGTTCACGCACGGTCCACGGGTCCTGTCGCTCAGCTCGTCCCCGGGGCGGGGATCAGTGCCGTACGAGTCGTACGGACAGCCCGTCCACCGAGTACACGGGCACGGCCCGGTATCCGTCCGCCTCGACCGTGATACGGGCGAACTGGCCTCGCAGCGACGACGTCCGGAGCACCGGGACGGTGGTGCCGGGGACCGGCGGCCGGTCGGCGTCCAGTCGCAGCGTGAGCGCGCTGTCCCGGCTCAGTACCACCCGTCGCTCCACCGTCAGCGCGGGCACGCGGCCCGCACGGAGCGTCGCCTCCAGGCTCGCGCCGGACGCCTGCGTGTAGCTGCCGCGCACGCGTACGGACGACGCCGCACTCACCCGCAGGGTCCCGCCGTCCACCCGCACGTCGCCGCACCCCAGCGCACCCGACGAACCGGCCGTCAGCACGCCCGCCGCCAGCACGGTGCCGCCCGTGTGGGCATTGTGGCCCGTCAGGGTCAGCGCACCGGTACCGCGCTTGACCAGCCGGCCGCACCCGGAGATGTCGTTGCGCCAGGTGTCGGCCGCGCTGAAGCCCCCGTCGGCGGCGTTCATGGTGACGTTCACGTCGGACTCGAAGGCCCCGTACCCGTCCGCGGCGGCGAACAGGTTGAGCCGGCCCCACTGCTCGAAGCCGTCGAGCAGCACGTACCCGGAAGGCAGGGCGGTCGTGCGGAGCACCTCGCGGCGCTGGGCGGCGTCGAGATAGGGCAGCCGCGTCTCCAGCAGGACCTCGGCGCCCTTGGGCACGGGCATGCCCTCGGAGCGGCCGTGCCGGGTGAGGACGTACGTCAGCCGGGGCGTGAGCGCGCGGACGTTGGCGGCCCGGTCGGCGTACGAGTCGGTGGCGACGCCCGCCGAGTGCGCGTAGGCGTACAGGGTGTCCGCCGTCGAACCGGTCTGCTGCTGGAAGTACGCGGCGGCCTGGGCGCGCGCCGCGGCCTTGAGGGCGGCGTTGGCCGGGTCGGCCAGCGTCGCGGCGGCCAGGGCCGTGGCCATGATCCGGCCGCCGATGACGTCGACGGTGGAGTGCATGCCCGCCATGATCCGGGTGTGGCTGAGCTCGTAGGCGCGCGCCACCAACTCCTGGAAGCGCTCGGGCATCGCGTACGCGTACGCCAGCCCCGCCAGGTGGAAGGCGTTGGTGTGGCCGCTGGGGAAGCCGCCGTCGTCGACCGCGGTCGTGCCGCGCTGCCACAGCAGCTGCGGGGCGACGATCACGTCGGAGTCGTAGACCGGGAAGCCGAGCGCGTCGACCTTCCCGGTGTCGACGACCTCGCTGTTCTCGTTCATACGCCACGGACGCGGGTACTGGAAGGCGTACTTGCCGGGGTTGCCGGAGGCGTACGGGCCGCGCACCGTGTCCACCAGCTCGGCGACCTTGCCGAGCGCCGAGTCGTGCGAACCGGCGCCCTGTGCGGAGCCCGCCGGAGCGTCGGCCGGCACGGCGTCGTTGATCTTGCCGGAAGGAGTGCCGTCAGGAGCGCTGGTGATGGAGGTGACCGCCTTGGCGCCGGTCTTGTACAGGTCGGCCAGCGGACCCAGGCCGGCGATCATCGCGTAACTCTGGTGCTGCCGGTCGTAGATGAACGCCTCCTTCGCCTGTGCGTCGGTGCGGGCGTGTGTGATGCGGGCGCAGTAACGCATGTTGGCGCGCAGCACCTCGGGCATGAGCGGCGTGCCCGTGTTCCAGGCACCGCCGGTCTTCCACACCTTGCTCATGCCGCCGAGGATGCGGACCACCGCGTTGGTCTCGGGCGTCAGATTGGCGAGGATGTTGGTGGTGTAGTCGTCCACGAAGGCGGCGGGGCTCGTCGCGGCCTTCGCGTCCGCGGCGGCGAGCCAGGTGACGACGGTCGGAGCGGCCAGCAGTCCCGCCGAGGCGCCGAGCGAGTTGCGCAGGAACACCCGTCGGTTCAGGGCGCGTTCACGGACGGGGACCGAGGGGACGGACTGCTGCCCGGCTGGTGACGGCATGGATGTGCCTCTCCTGAGTGGAATGGGGTCCTCCGACAGCCGGGTGAAGTCGTGAAGCGACTGTGCCCCTGTGGTGAGGACGAGTCATACGAGCGAAGATCTACGGCTGATTCATGTCACGCTTGCGAAGCGCGAGGGGCGGCGAAGTGTCGTACGGACGAATGCGCTGACCCTGTGCGCCCGCTGTGCGGGCGAACGCGCCCCCGGCGCAAGCTACTTGTCCGGCGCCCACACCGCGGCGACGCGCGCTGCCCCGCGGGGCGCCGGTCGCCTCGCGAGCGTCGCGCCACCCCGTCCCCTCATATGAGGGCACGTGCCAATGCCACGGCCCCCTCGACCGGCGCCGCCCGCAGCGGCCTGGGCCGTGCCCCGGGGAGGGACTCGGCGAGGGACGTCGTGAAGGAGGTGTACAGGGCGGGTTGGGAGAGCACGGTGCTGCCGGCGACCACCACGTCGTCGACGGCGACCCCGCGCTCGGCGAGCCGCGCGACGAGCGCGGCGAGGGACCGGCCGCCGTCCGCGATCACCGACCGCGCGATCCGGGAACCCCGCTCCGCGGCCGCGAACACGACGGGCGCGTGCCGGCCCCACTCGGCCGACACGTCCGTGGCGCTCTCCAGCGCGGCGCCCAGGGCGGGCACCTCACTCACCCCGAACGCGGCGATGAGCCCCTGGGCGAGTTCGTCCGGGGCTTCACCACGGTCGTGCGCCGCCCACACGGCGCGCGCCGCTTCCCGTACGAGACCGGCGGAGCCGCCCTCGTCACCGAGCGCCGCGCCCCAGCCGCCGACCTGAACGGCGCTCCCGTCGGTCAGTCGCCCCACCGCCACCGAACCGGTGCCGGCCACGAGACCGACCCCCTTGTCCAGCCCCGCGGCGGGAACGAGGAGTTCGGCGTCGCCCACCACCAGGATGGGCATGTCGAGGACCTCTCGCAGCGCGGCGGCGATGCCTGCGCACTGACGGGGGGTCTCACAGGCGTGCCCGCCGACGGCCAGTGCGGCCGGGCGGGTGTCGACGGGCAGGGCCTCGTGGATCAGTGCCGTCAGCCAGCGGGCGGCGGCGGCCGGTTCGTGCGGCCGCCAGCCGCTGCTCGACCGGACGTGATCGGCGACCGGGTCCGCGCCGACGAGCGCGCGGAGATGGGTCTTGGTGCCACCCACGTCGATACCGACCACGAGCGGGGATGAAGGAGTGTCCTGCACGGATCCTCTTTCGTCGTCTGGGCGAAGAGCGCCGAAGAACATGGCACTGTGCTGAGACGGCGGGCGAACCGTGTCTGGTCGAAGAGGAGTTGAGCGAGTCGGGAAGCCCCGGGACGGGCTTCTTACGGAGCGCGGCAGGCGAGTACCGGATTTCGTTAGGAAGTTAACTAACGAAGTACAGTGCGTCAAGAGTTGTCGCGCAGTCGATCAACGGGACGCCGCCGGAGGGCGGGACCGCGCGGCACGAGGGCATCGCATCGCCGCATTCCGTCACCCGGGGAGCGCGGCCCCTGACCCATGGGGGAACTGTGGAACACGTCGTGACTGAAGTCCCTCGCCTCACCGAGAGCGCCAGCGCGGTGTTCGCCGTCCTGGCCCAGGCCGGCAGCGCCACCCGGCCGCAGCTGGCGAGCCTCGCGGGGCTGTCCAAGCCGACGGTCTCCGCCGCCGTCGCGGAACTGGAGAGCGCCCGGCTGGCCACCCACTCCGGCACCGCGTCCAGCGGCACCGGCCGCTCCGCGGCCGTATACGGCCTGGGGCCCGCCTCCGGCTCGGTCCTCGCCGTCGACTTGGGCCCGGCCCGCACCCGGGTGCGCGGCTGCGCCCTGGACGGCACCCTGCTCGCCGAGGCGGCCACCCCGCGGGCCCGGGCCGCCGAGGCCGTCCGAGAGGCGCTGGCCGCGCTGCCCCCCGGCGCCCCGCTGCGGGCCATCGTGGTCGCCGTCGGTGACGTCACCGAGCCCGACCGTGCCGGCACCGGCATGCGCCCGGCGACCGCCAAGGCCGGGCCCGTCTTCGACGCCGTGTCCGTCGCGCTGCCGCAGGGCGTGCCCGTCCACCTGGAGAACAACGTCAACTGCGCGGCCCTCGCCGAACTGCAGGAGGGCGCCGCGCGGGGCCGTCGTACCTTCGTCTATCTGCGGATCGGCGTCGGTATCGGTCTCGGCATCGTCATCGCCGGCCAGGTGCTGCGCGGCGCCAACGGCGCGGCCGGTGAGCTGGCCCGGCTGCCGTATCCCTGGGACGACGACCGGGAGCCGCGTCAGGAGGCTCTGGAGGCTTATGTCGGCTCGCACGCCCTGCTGCGCCGGGCCGCCCGGGCCTGGCGGGCCGGTGACGGCCCGCGCCCCCGTACCGCCGAGCGGCTTTTCGCGCTGGCCGCCGCGGGCCGGGAACCCGCCCGTGGGCTCGTTGCCCGGCACGCCGCCGACGTGGGCCGGCTGGCCGCCGCCGTGACCGCCGTACTGGACCCTGGGCTGATCGTGCTGGGCGGCAGCACGGGCGCCGATCCGCAGCTCCTGCCGGGGGTGCGGGCCGAACTGGGCCGGCTCAGCTGGCCCACCGAGGTGGTCAGCAGCCAGATCGGGGATCTCGGTACCGTCGTGGGTGCCGCCCGGCTCGCCGTGGCCAAGGGAGTCCAAAACGTGACCGAAGGCGCGCAGGCGAAGGATTGACGGCTTCCTTATCGGTCTGCCAATGTCCGGACAAGCGCTTTCTAAGTCGGCCGGGACGTCGACTTGGGGTGAGCGTCCCGGCCGTACCCAGACGTACGGCAGCCCGGCGAGGGCGTGCTCGCGGGCGGCGGCCTTCGAGGCTGGGGACCCCACCCGTCAAGGCGACACGGCCGGGCGAGGCCGTGCCCCCGGAAAGCGAAATCTCCCTCAAAACGCACCCGTGCCGCCTCGGCTGGCGCCGTGCTTCTTCCGCTACGACGAAAAGGGATTGAAGATGACCAGTGTGGGTGTGCGGCACTCTCGCCGACTCGGCCGCGGCGGCATGCGCCGCCTGGTTCCTCTCGCTGCCGTGGCCACGGCAGGAGCCCTGCTGCTCTCCGCGTGCGGGTCGGGATCCGGCTCGGGCGGGACCTCCAAGTCGCTGACGTTCTGGATCTCCACGGTTCCGGGGCAGGACGCGGGCTGGAAGAAGATGGTGGCGCAGTACAAGAAGGAAACCGGCGTCAACGTCAAGCTCGTCAACATCCCCTACGACGGCTACCCGACGAAGCTGCACAACGCCGCGCAGGCGAACTCCCTGCCCGACGTGGCGGCCGTGCCGGCGTTGGACCCGATCTGGTCGAGCAAGCTGATCGACCTCAGCTCCATCGCCAACAACAAGGCCAACAAGATCAACGCCAACTTCCTCGCCAAGGACTCGTCCGGGAAGGTGCTGTCCATCCCCTCGGACGTCACCGCGTCGGGCCTGTACATCAACAAGTCGCTCTTCGAGAAGGCCGGCGTCTCCTTCCCGACCTCGCCCGACAAGACCTGGACCTGGACCGACTTCATCAAGGCGGCGGACGAGGTCCGGGAGAAGGCCGGCGCCAAGTACTCCCTGACGTTCGACCAGTCGCCGTCCCGACTCCGCGCCATGGTGTACGAGATGGGCGGGCAGTACGTCCACGCGGACTCCTCCGGCAAGTTCTCGGTGGACGCGGCGACCAAGAAGGCCGTGAACTACTTCGTCGGACTGAACGACGACAAGACCATGCCGAAGTCGGTGTGGACCAGCGGCGCCGACCCGTCGGCCATGTTCCAGAGCGGTGACGTGGTCGCCTACTGGTCCGGCGTGTGGCAGGTTCCCGCCTTCGCGGAGAGCATCAAGAAGTTCGAGTGGGCGAGCGTCCCGACTCCCGCCCAGCCGGTGCAGGCCAGCGACGTCAACAGCGGCGGCATGACGGTGGGCTTCAACAACAACGCCGACGCGGCCACCGCCGCGACGAAGTTCCTGTCCTGGCTGTACGAGCCGGCTCACTACCAGGCGCTGTGTGAGGCGTCCGGGTTCCTGCCCGTCGAGAGCGGTCTGAACCCGACGTACCCCTTCAAGTCCGAAGCGGCGCAGGCGGCGTTCAAGCTGTACAACGAGTCGATCCCGCTCTACGCCCCGATCTCGGGCTACTTCAACGGCGCGCAGACGAACTGGGTGCTGAAGGGCAAGAGCCTCACCGAGGACCCGACCAAGACGGAGCTCGGCAAGGCGATCAACGGTCAGCAGTCGGCCGACAAGGCCCTGGAGAACATCGTGGCCGGCTACAACCAGCAGGTCGGCGGCGGATCGTAGGCCGACGGGCCGGGCGGCGGGCTCGAGACACCGCCGCCCGGCCCCGGGCGCCCGCGTGAAGCCGGGGCTCATGGTCCGAGCCCACAGCAAACCCTTCCACCAGCACGGAGTCAGGAAGATGACAAAACGCGCCTCGGACGTGTCCGCGAGCCCGCCCAGGAGACGCAGTAAGTACACCCTTGCGCCGCTCGTCCTCATCGCGGCCAATGTGGTGCTCTTCTCGCTGTTCTTCGTCTGGCCGGCGGTGATCGGGCTCGTCTACTCGTTCACGAACTACACGGGCGTGGGGGCGTTCCAGTTCATCGGACTGGACAACTACGACAACCTGTTCGGGGACTCCACGTTCTACGACGCGCTGAGCCGGACGCTGCTGTACACCGTGCTGTTCGTACCGCTGAACTTCGCGGTCTCGCTGCTCGCCGCCAACCTGGTGGTGAGCAAGAACGCCAAGGGCGGGTCGGTCGCGCGCGTCATCTTCTTCATCCCATGGCTTCTGTCGCCCATCGTCGTGGGCGTCCTGTGGCGGTGGATGTTCGGCGAGAACTTCGGACTGGTCAACTACGTCATCGAGAAGTTCGGCGGCAGCGCCGTTCCGTGGCAGTCGAACGCGGAACTGTCGCTGATCGTCGTGGTGATGGCGGCGTCCTGGGCCTGGACGGGCTTCTCGATGCTGCTGTTCATCGCGGCCATCAAGAACGTACCGGTGTCGTACTACGAGGCGGCCTCGCTCGACGGCGCAGGCCCATGGCGCCAGTTCTTCAGCATCACGCTGCCGAGCATCGCGCCCACCTCGTTCATCGTCATCCTGCTCAACACGATCAACGCGATGAAGGAATACCCGGTGTTCGTCGCCCTCAACAACGGCGGACCCGGCACCTCGAACAACCTGCTCGTCCAGTACATCTACGAGACCGGCTTCAAACGGGGCCAGATCGGCTACGCGAGCGCCGCGTCGTTCGTGCTCATGCTCATCCTGATGGCCGTCGCGATCATCCAGCTGATCGTCAACCGGCGGGTGGAGAACCGATGACAACCACAGATTTGCCACGTCCGGTCGACGCCGATCCCAAACGAGCCGTCGCCAAGAAGCGGCCCCGCGGGGCGGGCAGTGGCGGGCTCCGGCGGGCGGTGGCCCCGACGACACTGCTGTGGATCATGGCGTGCCTGTACGGGTTTCCAGTGCTGTGGTTCATCCTCAGCTCCCTCAAGCCGTCCAGCGACCTGTTCTCCTATCCGCTGACACTGGTTCCGCACAACCCCACCCTGTCGGGTTTCAAAGCAGCGTGGGAAAGCGCCAACTTCTCCCAGTACTTCATCAACACGGCCATCGTGTGCGTGATCACGACGATCCTCACGGTGGGAGTCAGCTGCTGCACCGGGTACGCGCTGGCCAAGTACGACAACAAATGGCTCAAGGTCTTCTTCATCTGCATCCTGGCCACCACGATGCTGCCGTCCGAGGTCATGCTCGCCCCGGAGTTCCTGGTGGTCCGCAACCTCGGCCTCTACAACTCGTTCGCCGGCATCATCCTCCCGGCCGTGCTCACCGCGACCGGATGCTTCATGTTCCGCCAGTTCTTCCTGACGGTTCCCGACGAACTCGTGGAAGCCGCACGCATCGACGGCGCCCGCGAACTGTCGATCTTCCTGCGGATCATGGTGCCGCTCTCCCGGCCCATCATGCTGACCCTCGCCATCCTGTCCTTCCAGTGGCGGTGGAACGACTACATCTGGCCGCTGCTGATGCTGAACGACCCCAACAAGTTCACCGTGCAGATCGGCATCCAGAGCATCGTCGGCGCGCAGAACATCAACTGGTCGGTCCTGCTCGGCGCATCGGTCATCTCCATGATCCCTCTGATCGCCATCTTCCTGGTCTTCCAGCGCTACGTCATGGGCGCCGACATCAATGCCGGCCTGAAGGACTGACCGTGCCCACCCCGCTCGACCACGAGTTCGTCCGCGCGGTGGCCGGCGCAGCCGACCGGCTGGCCGCCCCGCCGGCGGCCGGCCCCGACGAGGAACCCGCCGGTGTGACCCACCGCGCTCTGGCACGCCGGGTGAAGACCCTGGTCGCGGCGTACCGTTCCACGGACTCGGCACTGCACGGCAGCAGGCAGGTCGTCGCCGCCATGATGGCCCACCTCGGCGCCCTCCGAGCCGCGCAGACCACCACCGGCCTCTTCGCCGGCGGCGACAACGTGCAGTCACCGCCGGACTCCGCGTTCACCGTCAACGACGTGTGCGACGCGCACGTCCTCGCCGCGGGCGCGGGGCCGGAACTGCGCGACGTCACGGCCGCGCTCGCCGAGATCGCCGGGGCCGCCTCCGGCAGTCTCCTGACCGGTGGGGTGCACACCCCGAACCACCGCTGGGAGCTGTGCGCGGCGCTGGCCCGGCTGCACCGGTCGTTCCCGGACAGCCGGCTGCTCGACCGTGTCGACGCGTGGCTCGCCGAGGGCGTCGACATCGATGCGGAGGGCCTGTACTCGGAGCGGAGCGCCAACTACGCGGCCCACGTGTCCAACCCGTCGCTGCTGCTCCTGGCCGACGTCCTCGGCCGCACCGACCTGTGGGACGCCGTCGAACGCAACCTCACCGCGACCCTGGACCTCATCAGACCGGACGGCACGGTGGAGACCGTCCACTCGCGGCGGCAGGACCAGAACCACCCGTTCCCGCTGGCGCCCTACCTGCCGCACTACCGGCTGCTCGCGATCCGCACCGGCCGGGGCGACTTCAGCCGGGCGGCGCGGCTGGCGGCAGCCGGCGGCATCGACGACCCCGACCTGCTCGCCGCGACCCTCCTCACCCCCGACCTGTGCCGTGTGCTGCCGAAACCGGCGCCGGAAGCCCTTCCCCGCGACCGGTACATCACCACGGCCCGCCTCGCCTCACGTGCCTCCGCCACCGCGCACAGCGTCCTGTACGGCGGCTCGGACGTGCCCGAGCACCGGCGCATCCGCTCGGGCCTCGCCTGCAATCCCACTTTCCTGCGCCTGTTCGCCGGTGACGCCGTCCTCGACGCGGTCCGCCTCTCACGGGGCTTCTTCGACCTGGGCCCGTTCCGCGCCGCAGACATGCAACAGCTCGCCGACAACCGGTACCGGCTCACCGAAACCCTCACGGCCGCCTACTACCAGCCGCTCCCGCCGGACCTGCTGCGGGACGACGGCGCCTACCGGATGGCGGACGAGGGACGCTTCTCCGCCGCGATGGCCTTCCCGGACCGGCCTCGGGACGAGGTCTCCCACACGACCCGCGTCGAAGCGGAGCTGCGGGAGGACGGTGCCGACCTGCGGATCGACATCAGCGGACCAAGGGTGCCCTGGGCCCTCGAACTGACCTTCCGGCCGGGCGGCGTGCCCGAGGGCGCCGTAGCGATCGGCGACGGACGCTGGTGCCTGACGACCGGGTCGATGACCTACCGGGTCGGCGACGACGAGATCCGGGTCGAGGCCGGCGTCGAGGCAGGCGAGCCGCTCGCGGGGCCGGACCGGAGCGACGTACTACGGTACGACCCGGGGCAGGACCAGACCGTGGTCGGCGGCACCGACGCGACGACCGGGAACCGCGTCTACATCGGTGGGTACGGCCCTCACACGCTGACCGTCGCACTGCGCGCCCGCCGTCCCTCGCCTGTCGTCTGACTCCGACGAACCACGCCATGGCCACCTCCGGCATGAAGGGCCGATCCACCCATGCACCTGCCACGCCAGCTCGGCCCGCTGCACGACCTGCCGTCCACCCCCGACGCGTACGACGCGGTCCTCGCCGACGTTGTGGAGCAGGCCCTGGCCCGCATCACGCCCGAGGGCAATCTCGAACACCCCGACTGTGTGGACGACGTCGGCGACACCTCCCTCGGCGTCACCTCCCTGCTGGCGCTCGCCTGGCGGCGCACGAAGGACCCGCGCCTGCCGGAGGCCGTCAGCCGCGGTCTGCGCTTCCATCTGCGGGAGCGGGTCTTCACCGAGGACAACCCCGGCTACCCGAACCTGAGGAGGCGCGGCTCCGGACTGCCGTACGCCCGTTACGTACTGGAGGACGGCGCCCACCCCATCGGTGACTGGCCGAGCACGGTGTGGGCATTGCTCCAAGCGCTCAACATCCTGGGCACGGCCGCCCCGGTCGTCCCCGACGAGGACCGCCGTGAACTGGTCGAGTTGGCGCACGGTTACTGGCTGTGGCTGACCGACGCGACCTTCTTCAACCCGCAGGAGGCCGGCAACCAGGCCATCGGCTGTGTCGTCGGTGGGCTGATGCTCGCAGGCCATCTCCCCACGGAGGAAGGGGAGTCGGTCCGTGCGCGGGCGATGCGTCTGTACGCCGACGAGATCCGCGCCCGCCGCGTCCGCGACCGGGGTGCCCTGCTGCCCCCGGAGCACGGGGGCGCGTACGACAACAACTACGGGCCGATCTCCCTCTCCTTCCTCGCCCAGGCCCACAGGGTCAGCGGGGAGCCGGTCTTCGCCGAGGACGGGGACGCGCTCGCCCGGTATCTCGACGCTCGTCTGACGGTGGGCGGCTTCGACATCGGCGGGCCGCGCTACAGCGAACAGCACTCCGGCTTCGAGGCCGTGCTCGGCCTGCGCCACTTCGGCCGTCGGATCGGCGCCGACCTCGGCCGCTACCGGGGCGACACCCGCTGGGGCCGGCACGCGGTCGGGCCGGACGGCGCGCTCGACGGCCACTTCGCGTTCATGCTGGTCTGGCAGATCCAGGACGCCACGCACTGGCACCGGACGCCGTCGAGGAACCCCGCACGGCATCAACTGCGCGCGGGCACGGTCTCGGTGGCCTTCGACCAGCGGATGACCCCTTCGCTGGTCGAGGCGGCGGGCACGTACTACCTGCCCGCCGCGGTCAACCGACAGCACGGCTTCGGCCCGGTCGTCGACGGCTTCGTGTTCAGCCGCCCCATGGGCGAGGTACGGGTGCGCGACGTCGAGAGCGACGGCCTGAGCGCCAAGCTCGTCACCAAGCCGGTCGTCGGTCGCGACCACGTGCTGCGCCACGTCCGGTCGCTGTACGTCACCGACGGCGTGAGCCTGTGGACCACGGTCGCCGTCGAACGCCTCGACGGGACGCCGTATCTGCTCGCCGGACTGCCGTACGCCACCGACGACGGGGATCGGGTGCGCAGGACCGCCGAGGCCGCCGTGACCTCCGCCGGCCCGCTCACGCTGACACATCCACGCGCGGACGGCGTCGACCGCTTCGACGCCCGCTCCGAGACGACCCAGGAGCTGGCGGCGTTCGCCCTGGCCGCCGACCCGCGCGGCTACGGCAACCCGGACGAGGGCTGGCGCCACCTCGTCGCCTCCACGGCACTCGAAGCCGGACCGGCTCCCGGCGCCCCGCAGGACCTGCACGTCTTCGCCGTGCGCTACGGCTCCCCGGGCCCCCTCGTCCCCACCTTCGCGGACACACCGGCGGGCCTGACGATCCGCACCGAGGCGTTCACCGCACTGATCGGGAATCCCGTGGGTGATGACCGAGGGGAACCCGCGCTGGAACTGCGGCGGCGGTGACCTCCGCGCCGACGACCAGGTCGGCACGGTCCCGTGTCGCGGCGACCAGGTCGGCGTTGCGCTGGTCCGTGCCGAGCACCCAGGCCACCGCCGTGTCGTGGTCCTTGCCGAACTCCTCGTGGCGCTCGACGAGACGACGTACGCGCTCTTCCTCGTCGAGCTCGCAGAACCACACCTCGTCCAGCCGTGACCGTACGCGCGCCCACGCCCCGTCCCCCAGCAGGAGGTAGTTGCCCTCGGTGATGATCAGGCGGGCGCTGCGCAGGACCGGGACGGCGCCCGCGATCGGCTGCTCCGAGGTCCGCTCGAAGCCGGGCGCGTAGACGATGTCGTCCTCTTCCTCGTCATGCAGCCTGCCCAACAGCGCCGCGTACCCCGCCGCGTCGAAGGTGTCCGGAGCGCCCTTGCGGTCTCGGCGGCCCAGCCTGTCCAGCTCGACGTCCGCGAGATGGAACCCGTCCATCGGCACGTGCGCGACCCGGCCGGGCGCGTCGCCGTTCAGCTCCCGGACCAGGCGCTCGGCCAGCGTCGTCTTGCCCGCGCCAGGGCTTCCCGCGATCCCGAGAATCGCACGCCGACCGGGGCGCACCAGCGCCGCGGCCCGCTCCACGAGATCGTCGAAGGTCATGAGCCGGGCCTGCGCACGACGGCCGCCCTGCCCACCAGGTCGATCAACTGCTCGAATCCGGTCGCGGATATCTGGCCCTGGCGCACGCCGTTCCGCCACGGCAGAAGGCCGGCCCGTCCGGCGCGCAGCAACAGCTGGTCCGCGAAGGCCGCTGGAGTCAGCAGGATGACCAGTCCCGGCAGGGTCATGAAGACGGCGAATCCCATGCCACCAGTATCAGGCTGCGAGAGTCGGATTCGGCCAGGCTCCGGCGACCTCGGGTCTGGGACCGGTCATTCCGCCTATGCTCATCAAGCTGTTGAATATTGGTCAATAACGGGCGTCGCAGCCGCCGTCCACGGGGAGAACGTCATGCCGCAGCAACGCCCTACGCTCGCCCCCCACAGCTACCGGGCGTATTTCGACCACCTGCTCGCCTGCCGGAAGTGCAGCGAACCCCCGCGGCGATGCGGCGACGGCAGCGCCCTGTACCGGACCTACCGGGCGGACCTGAAGAAGTCATGAACCAGGCCCAGGGTCTGTCCGCGGAGGGGTGCGGCCGGACGGGTGGGTCCGGCCGCACCTTCGCGCGTCAGTCGCGGGCGATGCCCGGCGCGATGTCCTCGTGGCGCTCCACGGTGGTCGCCGAGGAGGTCGCACTGCGCAGCTTCGCGGTCGTCGCCTTGCCGCAGAACGCGGATTCCAGCGTGCGGGCCATCGTGTTCAGCACGTTCACGTTGTTCGAGGTGTTGGCGAGCGCGGTGACGCTGCGCTTGCCGTCCTTCGAGGCGAAGGCGTACGTGTAGTAGCCCTGCACGGTGCCCGTGTGCCCGTACACCGAGATACCGCAGGACAGGTCACGGCGGCGCAGGCCGAGGCCGTACCCCTGGGTGCTGTTGACCGTCGTCCACTGCTGCATCTGCGCGAGCTGCGTGGCGGACATGAGCTGCCCGCTCATCAGCGCGGAGAAGAACGTGTCCAGGTCCTGTGTGCTGGAGATGATCGCGCCCGCGCTCTGCGCCCAGGACACCGTCTGTTCGGTGGAGTCCACCAGGGCCCCGCCGGCCTCGTCCGGCGTGAGGTAGCCGTTGGCGTGCGTGCCCGGGATGGCGGTGTCGGGGTGCACGTAGAAGGTGTCGGTCAGGTTCAGCGGCGTGAAGATGCGGTTCTGGTACTCCGTGGCCACGGAGCGTCCGGTGAGCTTCTCGATGAGCATGCCCGCGACGACGAAGTTCGTGTTGGAGTACGAATAGGCCGCGCCCGGTGCGTTGGTGACCCCGTGCTTGAGGGACAGGGTGACCAGGTCCTGGTAGCTGAAGACCTTGTTGCGGACGGACTCGAAGCCCGGGACCGTCTGCGCGAACATGTCGTTGGTGTAGTCGTACAGCCCACTGCGGTGGCTCATCACCTGACGCACGGTGATCCGGTCGTCGGGCAGCAGCCCGGGCAGATAGGTGTTCACCGAAGCGTCCAGGTCGAGCTTGCCCTCGTCCACCAGTTGCAGCAGGACCACGGCGGAGAAGCTCTTGGTGACGCTGCCGACGCGGAACCGGTCGGTCGTGGTGATCGCACGCCCGGTGGCCCGGTCGGCGACTCCCTCCGACAGCCGGTGGACCGTGCCGTTGTCGTCGACCCGCACCATCGCACCGGGGGCTCCCTGGGACAGGGCCGTGTGCAGCACCGCCTGGAGACCGGCGTCGTCGGGTGTCGGCAGATCCGCGGCCGCGGCGGTGCCGGCCTGTGCGGGGACTGCGAGGAGGGCCAACAGCGCCGCGCCCAGCGCCGTACCTCTGCCCACCATTGCTGAGACCATCTGATTCTTCTCCCGAGTTCCCTCTGTGTACCGCGCCGCGGATGCGAACGTCGGCACCATCTGTACGCGCCGGAGGGGCAGATGGGTTGCATGTCACGCGAAGGAAAGCGGAAAAGATCCTTCAGCGGCCGAAAAGCTGCGTCCAGTACGTCCCCGCCGTGCCGCCGCCCGCGAGGCCGATGCCTATGTGGGTGAAGTCGGGCTTGAGGATGTTGGCGCGGTGGCCCGGGCTGTTCATCCAGCCGCGGACGACCTCGGCGGGGGAGCGCTGGCCGCAGGCGATGTTCTCCCCGATGGTGCGGCGTTCGGAGCCCGCGGCGGCGGCCCGGTCCCACGGTTGGCTGCCGTCGGGGGAGGTGTGGGAGTAGAAGGCGCGGCCCACCATGTCGTCGCTGTGCGCCTGGGCCGCGGTGGTGAGCAGGGCGTCGACGGCGAGCGGCGCCAGTCGCTGCGCGGTGCGCTCGGCATTGGTCAGCGCGACCACCTCACCCGCCGTCCGCTGCAGGCCCCCGCGGCTGAAGGGCCTGGCCCACAGCGCCGTCCAGTACATGTCGCCGGAGCGTCGGCCGGGGACGTACGCCAGCCCCGCCTGGCTGTACGCCGGGTTGTACAGCGTGTCGCGGGACTGCTCGGTGCTGAGGCAGTACTCCACGAACTCGCCCGGGGTGCGCGGGCCGGAGACGAGGTGCTCGCCGACGGTCAGATACGCGTATCCGGCGGACGTGATGCGCTGGTAGACGGAGATCCCCTGGGCGCTCTCGGAGCTGAGGAGTCCGCGTGCCGCCATGTCGGAGGCGTGGGCCCGGGCCGCGGTCGCGAGGCGCGCGTCGAGGGAGACGGGTGGGGAACCGGCCGCGCCGCGCACGGAGTTGACCAGGACGAGGAAGCCGTCCGGGTCGGGAGTCGCCACCGGTGTCGGATCGTCCCCGGTCGCATCCTCGGCGACCTCGACCCCGAAGTCCCGTGCGATGCCGGCCAGTCCGTCCGTGTATCCCTGGCCCAGTGCGCGCAGCTTCCACGCCGTGCCGCGTCGGTAGATCTCGGCGAGCAGCAGCACGGTCTCCCGCTGTGGGCGCGGGGGCGTGAACCGGGCGAGGGTGTGGCCGCCCGGACCGCTGACGTGCAGGGTGGGAGCGGGCAGTCGGCCGAGCGGCGTACCGGGATCGGCCGGACTGACGACCACGGTGACGCGGCTCGCGCCGGACCGCAGGCGCGGCGGGTCGATGGTGAGGTGCTCACCGGTGAGCCGGGCGCCCGGCGCCGTCGGCTGGTTGTAGAACACGAAGTCGGCGTCGCCGCGCACCTTGCCGCTGTCGTCGGTGATGAGCGCGGAGACGTCGAAGGGACCCGGCACCCGGATTGTCAGGGTGCCGCCCGGCAGGGGCACATTGCCCCCGGGAACCAACTCGCTCATCGTGCCGCCCGTCGAAGGGATGGTCCTCGCGGACCACCGACACGGGCGCACCCGCTTCCCGCCCGCTCACCTCGTCAACGTCCCGTTCGCTCCCGAGGGTTCCCGCGCTCCGCGGCACCGCGGGCGTCGATCGCCTCGGGCGGGCGCAACGACCGCAGCGCGAGCAGGAGTACGCCGATGTCGTCCAGGTAGATCGGGTCGGGCAGCAGGTCGGTCGGCAGCACGAGATAGGCGACGGCGCCCCAGAAGACCCAGCGGGACCCGGTCGGAAGCCCGGCGCGTCTGAGGTCGCGGCGGGCGCGCACGAGCCGTACCAGGACCGCGATCGCCACCCCGAGCGCGGCGGCACCCAGGATCGCGACGATGAGGACCACCGTCCATGTCGTGGAGTCCATGAGTTCCGTCCTGAGCTCTCGTAGGGCAGTTCCTCCCCTTCGTGTTCCCGCTCGCCCGGTTCGTACCGCCCCCGAAACACCGGCCGATTCAGGCCGATTCAGGCCGAGCCGGCGGCGACGCAGAACTCGTTGCCCTCCGGGTCGGCCATCACCACGTGGTGCCCGTCGAACTCCTCCAGCACGGAGCCGCCCCCCTTCACGAGCCGCTCGGACTCCGCCCTGATCCGCGCCCACCGCTCTTCGGGGCCGCCGTGTCCCGGCACACGGACGTCGATGTGAAGGCGGTTCTTCGCCGTCTTCGGCTCGGGAACCTTGAGGATGGACAGGCGGGGGCCGACGCCGTCGGGATCGCAGAGCCACGCGCCGTCGTCCGCGGAGTCGTCCTCCGGAAGGTCGAACTGCGCGAGCCACTCCTCGCGGGTGGTGAAGG
Organism: Streptomyces sp. NPDC111656; assembly: GCF_055656965.1. Lineage (NCBI taxonomy): Bacteria > Bacillati > Actinomycetota > Actinomycetes > Kitasatosporales > Streptomycetaceae > Streptomyces > Streptomyces sp. NPDC111656. The sequence goes on along the minus strand of NZ_JBVKCA010000016.1, from coordinate 219,745 downwards.
GAGCGGGCGGGGGCTCGTCGATGTACCCGAGTGCCGTCTTCCAGAACTCGGCGAGGAGTGTCGCGTCCGCGCAGTCAAGGGTCAGATCGATTTTGGCTGCCATGACAGGACCGTACTGCGCGCCTCTGACAATCCGGCCGTACAGCTCCTACCGGCCCTCGGGAACGTCACGGCGGCAGAGAACGAAGTCGTCGAAGACGTGCCGTCCGGGGCGGTCGCCGACGGTGTCGATCGCCGCGCGGATGTCGTGCAGTTGGCCCGTCGTCATCTGCAGGGGCGGCTCGTCGGGCTGGTAGGTGGTGCGGACGGCATAGTCCACACCCGGTTGGCGGGACATCTCGATGTGGCAGCCGAGCACGTGCGTGACCGGCCGTTCGGCGCAGAAGTCGATCAGGCGGTCGACGGTGCGGGTGAACGCGGCCCAGTCCTCGACGTACAGACGGCCGGGATAGACCGTGTCTCCGGTGAGCAGGAAGCCGGTCCAGGGGTCGAAGTACGTCACCGCGGCCGCGTGGTGGCCCGGCGTGGCCAGGCATTCCAGGACCCGGCCCCCGAGATCGACGCGGGCGACGCCCTCGAGGTCGTCGTCGAAGCCGAAGAACGGCCAGGCCTGGTCGAGGGCCGCGTCGACGACCGTGGTGCCGGGTCGGTCGGCGAACTGTCCGTCCCCCGCGACGTGGTCGCCGTGGGGGTGGGTGTGCAGCACCAACAGCTCGTAACCCGCCCGGGGACGGGCGGTCAGCCAGGTCTCCATCAGTTCGTCCACCACCCGGCGCAGCGGGAAGAAGTCCGCCGAGGCCGTGGCACCGGTGTCGATCAGCACGGCCCGTGCCTCGCCGAACAGCAGGAAGAGGAACGGCGCCTCGTAGTCGACGGCCATGTTCTGCCGCAGGATGACCGTGTGCGCGTCGTGGGCGTGGACCTGGATGTCGGGATCGGTGTTGTGCTTGGCCGACGGCGATCCGTGGATCCACCGCACGTCCAGCGCCCGCGCGCCCGCGGCCTTCTCCGCTGCTTCAGTGGTCTGTTCGGTCCTCGGCCTCTGGGTGTCCACGACGTCTCCCGGTGATGATCCCGCCGGGACCACCACCTGGACCCGGGACCCTCAGTTTCGCCCGGCGTTGTGGTCGACGAGTGCCTGGGTCACCGCTCGGACGCTGCGGGCGATGTGGTTGAGCTGCAGCACTTCGGCGGCGTACATCTTGATGGTGTGCTCGATGACCGATTCGTGCAGGCCGAGAGCGGGGAGTTCGGCCCGGGCGGTCTGCAGGGCGGTCCGGGCGACCCGGATCTCGTGCTGCACCTGGATCTGGGCGTGACGGGCGAGCAGCACGGGGTGCTTCATGAGCACTGGGTAGCTCGCGTAGCGGGAGGGCACCAGATCGCGCAGCCACTTGGTCGCGGAGCGCTCCCAGTCGAAGCTGCCGGGGGTCTTGACCTGGCACGGCCAGTCCGAGGTGATCGGTGAGTACGTCGTCAGGGCCATGTTCATCGCTTCCGGGTTACGTCGGCGGCAAGGGTGCGGGTTATGGGGCGGCCCCGGTCTAGGGGATGGCCGGGGCCGCCACCACGGGCACCCGCTCACGCGGGGCCCGTCCGAACATCCGGGGCCCCATGCGGGTAGGAGCGGACGGCCCCGGATGGCCGTAGGACGTGACCCGGAGGCCTCCTGGTCGCATCCGCGAGAAGTATTTATATATACCGCCGGATACGCAAGGACATGAAAAAATTCATCCGCGATATGGGCGAATGATCCCGTGATGCCGTGCCGGCAGGGGGCGTACGGGGCGTAGGGGGTAGGGGAAGCCGTGCGGGGTCAGTCCTTGAGGAAGAACTGATGCTGCTCCGCGATCTGCTCGTACTCCTCCAGCCGGGCCTGTGTCCGCTCCGGATCGGCGTCGGACATGGCCTGGAGGAGCGCCGCCGACATCATGACGGGCGCGGCGTAGGAGTCGAAGACGAGACGGGCCCCGGTGCCTACGGTGAAGGTGGCGTCGGCCTCGTCCGCGAGCGGTCCGAGCGCCAGGTCGGTGATCAGCGCGACCTTCAGCCCCGCGCTGCGTGCGACCCGCACCGCGGTCAGCGTCTCCTGGGCATGACGGGGCATTCCGAAGGCGAGCAGCCAGGTGCCGCCCGCCTCGCGCGACTGGAGCAGCGCGTCGTAGGCGACGCTCCCGCCGCGCGTCACCAGCCGCACATCGGGGTGGATGCGGCGGGCGGCGTACGCGAAGTACTCCGCCAGCGAGACCGAGATGCGCAGGCCGAGAACGGTGAGCGGGGTCGACTGCGACAGCGCGCGGCCGATGGTGATCACCTGGTCCGGATCGGCGAAGTCGCGGCGCAGGTTCTCCAGGTTCTCGATCTCGGCGTCCACCGCCAACTGCAGCTCGTTGCCGTGGTCCTCCGCGGGCGCGCCCGGGGTGCTGGAGAGTGTACTGAGGGCGATGGCCTGCAGTTTCTCCCGCAGTGCGGGGTAGCCGCTGAAGCCGACCGCCGCGGCGAAGCGGGTCACCGAAGGCTGGCTGACCCCGACGCGCTCGGCGAGATCGGTGATCGAAAGGAACGCCGCCTCGGTGATGTGCTCGATCAGGTACTGGGCGATACGGCGCTGTCCTGGCGAGAGCCGGGGGCCGTCGAACAACTCCCTGAGCTGGGACGTGGGTGCCGCGCCCACCTCCGGAGCAGTCTTCCCCGAGGTGATGGCAGACGCCTGAGCGCGTGCCTGCTGCGGCGATGGCACCGATGTGCCTCCTTCGTGTCCCACGAGAACTCAACATAGCTCACGGACCGTGCTGACCAGGGCATGGATGACCACACGCCGTAGCTCGGCGGGCGTGGAACGTGAGGTCGGGAGCCCGGTGGGCGACATGGCCCGGTGTGATCGGGAGTCCGTACGGCCCGGTTCTGCTCCATGAAGATCGCATCAGGATGTGAACCTGGCCTGATTCGCGACAAGTTGACGACGCGCCATGGACAGGGAGTGAGACGGGTGTTGAGGATGGGAGTCCCCATCCGTAGGAGTTGTTCATATGCGTAGACGACGCCTGCTGACCGGTGGAGCCGCCCTCGCGGCCGCCGCCTCGCTCCAGCCCGCCCTGACGGACCCAGCGCAAGCCGCTCCGACGCCCGCCGCGCCGCTGCCCTCCAGAGCCGCGGTCGTCGCCGTCCTGCGGCGCGTGGCCGACCAGTGGATCGGCGCGCACGCGGACCCCGGCGACAACGGCTGGGCCAACGCCACCTTCTTCAGCGGACTGCTCGCCCTCCAGCGCCTGACCGGCAGCCCCCGCTATCTGGGGTACGCCAGGAACTGGGCCGAGAAGCACGCGTACGGCCTCAACGGCGGGGTCACCACGCGCCATGCCGACAACCACAACGCCGGGCAGGCCTACCTCGACCTGTACGAGATCGAGCCGGAGGAGAGCAAGATCTCCGCCATCGAGGAGTCGCTCCACCGCATGGTCTACACCGACCAGCCGGACAAGAACGACGACTGGTGGTGGGACGACGCCCTGCACATGGCGATGCCTCCGTTCGCCAGGATCGGAGTGCTCCGCGGCGACCCGGGGTACTGGCAGAAGCTGTACGCCCTCTACGACCACACCAAGCGTGTGGAGGGCGGACCCGGACTCTACGACGCCGACACGGGGCTCTGGTACCGGGACAAGCGGTTCCTCCCCGGGGTCCCCGGCGGGATCCTCTCGCCCGCGGGCAAGCCGGTGGTCTGGTCGCGCGGCAACGGCTGGGTGGCCGGCGGACACGCCAAGACGCTCAAGGCGCTGCCGCCCGCCGAGCGGCACACCGGCGAATACCGCGACACCCTGGTACGTCTGGTGACGGCCGTCGCCGGGATCCAGCGCACCGACGGCTTCTGGAACGTCAACCTCGCCGACGCCACCCATCTGCCCGGCCCCGAGACGAGCGGCACCTCCTTCTTCCTCTACGGCACCTCCTACGCGATCCGGGCCGGCCTCGTCGACCGGCGTACCCACCTCCCGGTCGTGGCCCGCGCCTGGAACGGCCTCGTCAGCACGGCCGTACACCCGGACGGGTTCCTCGGCTACGTCCAGAACGTCGGCGACCGCCCGGAATCCAGCCAGCCCGTCACCTACGACAGCACCGCGAACTTCGGCGTGGGCGCCTTCCTGCTCGCCGGGACCGAACTCGCCCGCCTGGCCGGACCCTGACGCGACGCACCGGTGCCCCCGCCGCATACGGCGGGGGCACCGGCCTGTCGCTGTCAGGGCTGCGCGGTGAGCGTGAAGCTCTGTGCCGCGGAGCCGTCGCAGGTGCGCTGGGTGAGCTGGACGCTGTTCGTCGAGGCGCTCGCCGCGGTCAGGCACTTGCCGCTGTGGCGAGCCGTGAAGTGGTAGCGCCCGGTGCTCTCCTTCGCCGGAAGCCACTGCTGGTTCTGTCCGCCGGAGTAACTCCACAACTGGAGCGGCGCGTTGTCGGCCGTCGAGACACCGGTCACGTCGATGACCTGCTGTGGATTGACACGGATGGCGGCCTGTCGGTATCCGCTGTCGGTCGAGCGGAACTGGAACTGCTGGGCCTGGGTGCCGTTGCAGGCGTACTGCTGGATCACGGTCCCGTTCGCCGTGGCGGCCGAACGGGCGTCCACACAGGTGCCGTTGCCGGCATTGGTCAGCGAGTACCAGGCGGTCTCGGAGGGGGAGTCGGCCGGAGGCGTGCCGGTGTCGCCCCCTCCCAGCCACTTGAGGCCGTCCAGCAGGAACTGATTCTGTGTCGCGCTCGCGAACGTCGAGGACAGACGCGTGTTGGTCGAGTAGTTCATCGCGTTGTGGCCGAAGTTCGCGTACAGCATCTTGTACTGCGTGTTGGTCCACAGGATCGGGTAATAGCCGCTGTACCAGGACTGGTTGGGATCAGTTCCCACCGGGAAGCTGCTGGGGTCGATCGAGGCCAGGATCCTGATGTTCGGGTTCTGCCGCAGATCGTTGGACCAGCTGTACCACTCGCTGACCGACGAGGTGAACGTGGCCGGCAGGTTCTTGGTGGCCGCGTGCGTCCGGTCCTCGACCTTCAGGGTCACCGATGTCGGACCCCAGGTGTTCGACTGGAAGTTCCCGGAGCCGAGGAACTGGTTGTGGTACCAGGACCAGCTCGCGGCATCGGTCGTGAAGGCGGAGACATGGAAGCCCATCCAGGCACCACCGCCCCGCATGTACGCCTCGAAACCGGTTCGTTGGGCGGACGTCTGCGGCAAGTCATCGAGGAAGAGGACGACTTGGTAGGCGTTGACCCCGCCGTTGGCGAGCAGGTCCCAGTTGGTGCTGGCCGTGTAGGTGAAGCCGTTCGCCGCGGCCTGCTGCGGAAACCAGACGTTGGCCTCCTTGTCGAAGTCGATGTGCGCCGCGTCGTAGGTGCCGCTGTAGAGCGCGAGCACCTTGAACGGGGTCGCCGCCGTGCTCGCGTGGGCGGCGGGCGGTACCGCGAGGCCGAGCAGCGCCCCCAGCAGGAGGAGGATCCTCAGGGCCGCGCGGGTGGAACCGGATCTGATGGTGTGCATCTGCTGATCGATCCTTTCCGTGCGGTTTACGGGTAGTTGGTGAGGTAGGCGACGTTGGTGCTGGAGTTGGACGGTCCTCCCGTGCTGTTGATGATGTGGCTGATGGTGCCGACACCGCCCAGCGAGACGGTCACCATGTCGTGGAACTTGACCCCTGACACGCTCGGCACCTCGAAGGCGTGATCGGCCACCACGCTCGAGTTGGCACTGAAGTAGCAGTAGCTGCCCAGACCCCATGCCTCGTGGCTGGTGACGGACGAGGCGACCTTGTAGGCGGGATAGCCCTTCCCGCTGCCGTTCATCCAGGAGGCCTGGTTCGGCGGGTCGTAGGGCATCTCGTTCTGGAAGAAGTACGTCCGGCCACCGTTGCCGCTCCAGATGACCTGGGTCCTCTGGTAGTGCTCGACGAACAGGCCGTACGCGGTCACGTTGTTGCCGTTGACGGTCAGGCCGTTGTCCGCCGTGTTGGTCGTCCAGCCGACCGTGCCGGAGTTGCCGTGGTCGGCCCGCCAGATCCAGGTGTGGTCGATGATCGTGTTGGCGCTGTTGATCACCAGCGAGTTGGTCGCCTTGCCGACGGTGGCGCCGCCGATCCGGATGAAGACGTCGGACAGCTGCGTCGGGTCGGCCGCGTGCGTGGCGGACGAACCGGACGGGCCGATCTGCATCAGGGTCGAGGAGTTGGTGGTGCCCGCGTCGATCAGCAGGCCCGCCAGCTGGATGCCGTCCACGTCGGCGGTGGTGACGGCGGTGATCCCGCCGTCCGGCACGAAGGTGGCCAGGCCCATGCCCAGCACCACCGTGTCGGGGCGCGTGATGTTGATCGTCTGGTTGAGGTGGTAGACGCCGGGGGTGACCAGCAGGTTCTTGCCTGCCGCGAGGGCCGAGTTCATGTCGGCCGCGGTGGCGCCGGGCTTGACAATGTAGAACTGGTCGATCGGCAGGGACTTGCCCGCCGGGGTCTTCCCACTCCACGTGGTGCCGACGGCGTTGGACTGCAGACCGGGCACGAACACCTGGTAGGCGCCCGCGCTGTCGACGTACAGGAACGGCTTCTCGCGGATCGTCGGGGAACTTGCGACGTTGGTGTACGTCGGGAAGGACTGGGCGGGCGCGCCCTGGTCACCGACGAAGACCATGTTCCAGTTGGAGCCGGACCAACTGCCCATCTGGGAGTTCCGGGTGAGGAACTGCTGCTGGGTGCCGGACTGGATCTGCCCGTCGACCTTGGTGTCGGAGATGAAGCCGCCGCTGGACCAGCCGCCGTCGTCGAGCGCGAGGTTGCCGCGCACGTGCATGCGCCGGTACGGGGCGGCCTGGGAGACGGCCCAGCGGTCGGTGCCGCCCGTGGGGTTGACCGACAGGTTCTCGGCGTCGCGCCAGAAGTTCTGGGTGGCGTTGCCCTGGAACCAGTCGGCCTCCGCGTGCACGGAACCGTTGATGGTCACGTCGTCCGGCGAGAAGCCGAGGCCTGCGACCTGCGTGTAGAAGCCGACGTTGGCGTTGGCGCTGTAGGTGCCGGGCTTGAACAGCAGGGCCTGGCGGGCCGAGCCGAACTGGTTGGTCTCCTGCTGGGAGAAGACCGAGTCCAGCTTGGACTGGATGCCGGCCGCCGACATCGACGGGTCGAACACCGTCACGTTGGGACCGAAGTCCGGAGTGCCCGGCGGGTTCGTCGTGCCGCCGCCCAGAGTGAAGGACTGCGCGGCGGTGCCGTTGCAGGTGTACTGCGCCAACTGCACGCTGTCCGCGGTGGAGGCGCTGGGGACATCCAGACACTTCCCGCTGTTGCGGTTGACGAAGTGGTAGGCGCCGGCGGCCTCGGCGACGGGCAGCCACTGCTGGTTGTTGCCGCCGCCGTACGTCCACAGCTGGACGGGCGCGGAGTCGGCGGTGGAGACGTCGGTGACGTCCCACGCCTTTGTGGCGTCCAGGTTGCTGTTCACGCGGTAGTAGCCGTTGCTGGTGGCCACCAGTTGCCAGTTCTGGGCGGTGCTGCCGTTGCACGCGTACTGCTGGACCGCGGTGCCGTCGGCACTCGCGGCCGAGCGGGCGTCGACGCACTTGCCGCTGCCCTTGTTGACCACGGTGGTATAGCCGGTCGGCAGGGCGGCGGCCGCCGCGGTCTGCGCGCTCGCCGAGTCCTGCGAGGCGAACTCGATGCCGGACGCGGTGGTCGCCACGAGCGCGAACACGGTCAGAACCTTCGGTATCCGGTGGCGGCCGGACAGTCTCTGCCATCTGGGCACGGATCTGGGCACGGATGTCTCCTGTGGTGATGGGGGGTGGGGGAGTGCGGAGTGTGTCCGTCAGCCGGTGTACTTGGCGAAGATGCTGGTGAACTGCCAGTTGCTCTGGGCCACTCCGGAGCAGGTGTCGTCGTTCGGGTAGCTGCCCGGGCAGGGACGGTCACGGTTGGCCGACCAGAACGTCAGCCGCGCGAGGTGGTGCGTCTGCGCGTAGCCGAGGATGGTCTGGAAGTCGGCGGTGGTGACGGTCTCGTTGTTGTCGGTGATGCCGTTCATGGAGGAGATGCCCATGTCCCGGTACGCCTGGTCGTCGCTGTAGCCGTACGCGTTCTTGAGGGCCGTCTTCAGGCCCTCCGCGGCCCTCTGGGTCAGCGTGCCCATGTTCTGGCCCGCGCCGCCGAAGTCGAACGGCATGATCGTCCAGGCGTCCACGGTCAGCCCGGACGACGCGGCCCGGTTGATGAGACTCGTGTCGGGGCCGCTCTGCCCGGTGCCGATGGTGACGTACACCTTGATGCCCGGGTTGTTGGCCTTGACTGTCTTGAGCGCGTCCACGGTGCGCTGCTGGACCGTCGTGTTGCTGTAGGCGTCGGCCTCGATGTCGATGTCGATCGCCTTGAGCCCGTACGCGTTGATGACCTTCTGGTACGCGGCGGCCAGTTCTCCGGCGCTGGAGCAGGAGCTCTCCAGCTTGTTGCCGCTGTAGCCGCCGAAGGAGGGGACGACATCGCCGCCGGCCGAGCGCACGGCGTTGATGGTCTGCTGGTCGACGCCGCCGGTCAGCGCGCGGCCGCCGTCCCACTGCGGGTTGCAGTAGCCGTTGCTGAGGACGAAGGCCAGCGTGAACCACTTGACGCCGGTGGCGTTCATGACGGTGGTGGGGCTCGGCGGGTTGCCCCAGCCGTTGTAGAGGTAGGGGGCGACGGCCATCGGCGCGGAGGGGGGTGTGCCTCCGCCGTCGGCGGCGGGCGCGGTCCACTTCTGGTTGGCGGCGCCGCTGCAGGTCCAGATCTGGATCGGTGTGCCGTTGGCCGAGGTGTTGCCGGTGACGTCGGCGCACTTGTTCGCCTGCGGATTGACGAGGTCGCGGGCGGCGGAGACCGTCCACTTCTGGTTGGCGCCGCCCGTACAGTCCCACAGCTGGAGCTTGGCCCCGTCCGCGGTCGAGTTGCCGGTGACGTCAAGACACTTGCCGAGGGCCCGTACGGTTCCGTCGGAGCCGACGGTCCACTGCTGGGCGGTGGTGCCGTTGCAGTCGTAGAGCTGAACGGCCGTGCCGTTCGCGGAGTTCGCGCCGGCCACGTCGAGGCACTTGCCCGCGAGTCCGGTGATGGTCCCGGTGGCGGCGGAGGCGGGGGAGACGCTCAGGGCGCCGGCGGAGAGAGCGAACACCGCCGTGGTCAGGGTGGCGCGCAGCGCGGTCGAGCGCGCGAGGGATTGTCTTGCCATCAGAGGGTCACAGCCCTTCGGGGAGGCTGAAAGTGGGGGGGCGTTCATGTCCGTGAACCTTGAGTGCATTCATGGAGCTGTAGTGATCGGTGAACCTAAAGGTCTGAACCAAACTCGTCAAGAGATGAAGCAAAGCGGGCTTCGAATTGACCGGGGTTCACGAGGAGTTGAACGCATCGGCCATACTGGGGAGGTTCAACAGGCTCCGATCGGGCGGGCTTTGCGGCAGGCGCCTGTACTCTGCCGCTCGTCGTCCCCGTAGACGCCGACAGGCGTTCCTCACACCCCTGGTGCCCTCCTGATGAACAACCGTGTCCCGCGCCTGCCCCGCCGCGACGCCATGATGGATCCCGACCGACTCGTCACCTTCGGCGACGCGGTGATCGCGATCGCCATCACGCTGCTCGCGCTCGACATCACCGTTCCCGAGGGACTGGCAGACGGCGAGGTCGGAGCCGCGCTGAGGGACGCCCTGCCCAAATTCGGGGCGTATCTGCTGAGCTTCGCCGTCATCGGCGCCCTGTGGCTGGGCCAGCACGCGCTCTTCCGGCAGATCGCCGCGCTCGACAACTGGCTGCTCCGCCTCTATCTCGCTCTGCTCGCCGTCGTGGCCGCGCTCCCGTTCCCCACGCGCCTCATCAGCGAGTACGGCAACACCGCCGTGGCCACCTCGGTCTACGCGGCGACGATCGTCCTCGCCGTCGGGCTGCTCACAGCCATGTCCGCCCGCCTGTGGGCCAGTCCGGCCCTTGCCAAGCCGACCGTGACCCCCGCGCAGTTCAGGCAGTCGGTCCTGAGGGGCCTCCTGACCGTCCTCGTCTTCGCCACCTCGATTCCGGTGTCGCTCGCCTCGCCGACGGCCGCCAAGTACTGGTGGCTCCTCACGGTTCCCGTGCGTCTGCTGTTCCGAGAGACGAGTACGCCCGACCACGAGCAACTGACCGCTGCCGTCGAGTGAGACCACCGCGCTTCGCGGGACCGGACATCAGGGGAAGAGCCGGTTGAGGAGGGCCGTGCCGAAAACCCGGTGAGGATCGAGCCGGTCCAGGACGGCGGCCGCCTCGTCCCAGCCCGGGCCCACGCCGTCCCCGAAGGAGGCGGGCACCGCGGTGCCCAGCACCTCCTCGTCGTCCCAGGCGGCCTCGTCCGTATAGCCCCAGCCCTTGGACCACTCGACGCGGGTGAGGGCGTACCCGCCGTCGTACGTCGTCAGCAGGAAGCGCTCCAACTCCCGGTAGAACGCCTCCGCGTCGGGCGTCCCGGGCAGTGTCAGCACGTCCAGCCAGACAGCCGTGTCCCATTCGGGGTGGTCGGCGCGAGGGCGCAGCGCGGACAGCAGTGGCGCGCGGGCGCCCGCCGAGTCGGCGTCGGACGGGTGGTCGAGGCCGGTCACCCTGATTTCCACCTGGCCGTTGACGGGGTGGCGACCCTGGGCGGCGTAGGCGGTGAGACGCTCGCGGAAGAAGGCCGTGAACTTGGCGACGACGCGCTGCACTTCGGCACGCGAGGTGAGCACCGCGTACCCGTTGGCGGTCACCCGCAGTGTGGTGGGCCTGATGTAGAGCAGCGTGTTCTTCGACGGTCCCCAGAGGTCGGCCGACAAGGTGGCGGTCAGTCCCACGGCCGCCGCGGTGAGCTGCGCGGCGCCCAGGAGCGGGGCCAGGTACCACGCCGCGTCGGCCACCATGCGTCCGGCGAGATCGGCGACGACGGTGGGGATGTTGTCCGAGAAGGGGTAGTTGTACGGCGACCCCACGCGGCGGGAGGCGGGCGGCCGGGTGGGGGCGACACTCCAGACCTTCAGCCAGGGGTGCTCGGTGAACGCGAACCAGATCGCCTCCGCGCGCCCCGACTCGTCCAGGAAGCTCGCGAAGGTGCGTCCGCCCTCGGGGCCGCCCGGCGGCGCGAAGAGTTCGGCGGCGGGGATGTCGGTTCGGCTGACGCAGCGCAGATGGGTGTTGGCGCCCACGCGCAGCGTCACCTCGGTGACCAGGGCGCGGCCGAGATGCGTGAGGAGCGCCGCACCGTCGGGGTCGTCCCTTTCGTACGTCCGCAGGACATAGGCGTCGCTGTCCGCGTCCCACACCACCGCCGTGAGGGACAGGACGAGATTGCTGAGCGAGCCGTAGGTGTGCCCGGGCAGTCTGCTCTCGCCGTGGGCCGGAACGGCCGTGCCGTGCGCGTCGATGGCCAGGGCGCCGCCGAGCGTCAGGTCACCGGGCGCGGGCGTCGCCGTGAGGCCGAGGCCGTGGTCCTCCAGATGACCGAGCAGCGCTTCGAGCGTGAGGCCGGCACCGGCTCGTACGACGGCGGGGTCGGTGGACTCCAGGGACACACCGGTGAGATGTCGGGCGGTGTCGACCAGCAGCACGGGAGCGCCCGCCTCGGTCCCCGTGGGGATCGTCAGCGGGGACCAGCCGTGGGAACTGCCCCGGGCGCGCACCGACCAGCCGTGATTCCAGGCCCAGTTGACCACGGCGACCACCTGGTCCTGGTCGGCCGGAGCGCAGGCCCACAGTCCTGTGGCGGTGATCTCGCCGACCCAGTTGCGGTACGCCGACCGGTAGACGTCGACACCCTCGGGGAATCCGGGGAGCTCCTGCGCCGCGGCGGCGCGGTCCGCCGGCGCGAGTGGCAGCAGCGCGGTGAGTGAGGCCGCGCTCAGCAGGAACCCCCGACGGGACCAGGGGGTGCGCCCTTCACTTTCTGAATGGTCGGTCACCCGGTTGACGGTAGGTGACGGTTGACACGCATCACCCGTCCGCCAAAAGGCCTCACCCGTTCGAGTGAATGACGCGCTGTTGCGTCCGCCTGGGGGGCGCAGGTGGGCGCGGGCGGGGTGGGCGTCCTGCGCGGGCGGGTGGAGATGTCAGACTGACGGCATGGACGAGCGTGAATTCGGCAGGTCAGGCCAGAAGGCATCGGTCATCGGTCTCGGTACGTGGCAGCTCGGCGCCGACTGGGGCGACGTGAGCGCTGCGGACGCCGAGGCGGTGCTGGAGACCGCGGCGGAGTCGGGGGTGACGTTCTTCGACACCGCTGACGTGTACGGCGACGGGCGCAGTGAGCAGGCGGTCGCGTCCTTCCTCAGTGCCCGACCTGACCTGCACGTGATGGTGGCGACGAAGATGGGGCGCCGGGTCGAGCAGATTCCGCAGAACTACGTCCTCGACAACTTCCGTGCGTGGAACGACCGTTCCCGGCGCAACCTCGGCGTCGACCGCATCGACCTGGTGCAGCTGCACTGCCCACCGACCCCCGTCTACTCGTCGGACGAGGTGTTCGACGCGCTGGACACGCTGGTCGAGGAGGAGCGGATCGCCGCGTACGGGGTGAGTGTCGAGACGTGTGACGAGGCGCTGACCGCGATCGCGCGGCCGAACGTGGCGAGCGTGCAGATCATTCTGAACCCGTTCCGCATGAAGCCCCTGCGGCAGGTCCTGCCGGCGGCACGGGAGGCGGGCGTCGCGATCATCGCCCGCGTTCCGCTGGCCTCCGGGCTGCTCTCCGGCAAGTACACGAAGGACACGGTGTTCGCGGCGGACGACCACCGGACGTACAACCGTCACGGGGAGTCCTTCGACCAGGGCGAGACCTTCTCCGGCGTCGACTTCGTGACCGGCGTGGAGGCGGCGGCCGAGTTCTCCGCGCTCGCCCCGGAGGGCGTCACCCCGGCCCAGCTGGCGCTGCGCTGGATCATCCAGCAGCCCGGAGTGACCACGGTGATCCCCGGCGCCCGCTCGCCCGAACAGGCCCGCGCCAACGCGACCGCCGCGAAGCTGCCGGCGCTGCCTGCGGAGACGCTGGACGCGATCGAGGAACTCTACGACCGACGGATCAAGGAGCAGGTGGAGGGCTGCTGGTAGCACCCCTCCGGGGCCGGCCGCGCGACGGGTGCCGTCGGTGGCCCCCGCTCGTCGGGCCGGCGGTCCGGCCCGTCGGGCCGGCCTCGGGGGAGTGCCGTCCGTGGCCTCGTCCCTGCGCCGGTGACTTTTGAGGTGGCTGCCGTCCCCGGCCTCGGCTTTCCGGCAGGTCAGGGGGCGGCGTCGGCGGCCTCGGCCCGTGGGGTTGCCCTCGCGTAGGCGTGGCCTGCCGCTCGACGGTTTGAGGCTGTGCCTCCAGGAGGGGCGTCGGGCGGTCGCGCTCTGTCCCTGGGACCTGTGGGCCTCCGCGTGGGCGGGGTCCCTGGCGCGGCTCCCGCCGGATCGGGCCCGCGCGAGCCTGGTCCGTGGCCCCCGGCTGCCCGCACCCACTTCGGTAGCGTGCGGGCAGCAACAGTAAGCAGTGACCGCCTTCCCCGGACGCAGCGGGACCGCGCTCGGCTGTGAAGGCCGCTGCGCGACGCCGCCCACGAGATCTACCCGGCATCTACTCGGCGGCGACGTGCTGTTGCGCGGCCTTCCGGCCCCTCGGCACCTTGTCCTGGTCGGCGCTGCCCGCCACAGGGCCTCCGGCGTGGCTGCCTGCCACCGGTTCTCCGGCGGGCCCGTCCGCCCTCCTGGTTCGTGCTCCTGGTTCGCCCTCCTGGCGACAGCCCACCTACCGACACAACCCTCCCGCACCTCGAGCAGCCACGCCCAAGGAGAACGAACGCGATCGCAACGCACTTGTTCGCAACGAACATGTTCGCTACCTTTGCGAGGTGACAGCGACCCGCGTCACCCCTTCCGAAGGAGCGACACCTTGTCCACTCACCACTCCATCGCCGTCGTCGGCGCCGGTCTCGGCGGCCTCACTCTCGCCCGCGTACTGCACCTGAACGGCATCGAGTCCGCCGTCTTCGACCTGGACGTCTCATCCGCCGCCCGCACACAGGGCGGCATGTTGGACATACATGAGGAATCCGGTCAGGCCGCTCTGCGGGCCGCCGGTCTCCACGAGGAGTTCCGGGCGGTCATCCACGCCGGCGGCGAGGCCATGCGCATCCTCGACCGGGAGGCCACCGTCCGGATGGCGGACGACGGCGCGGGCGGCACACGGCCCGAGGTGGACCGGGGAGTACTGCGCGACCTCCTCCTCGGCTCCCTGCCCGACGGCACCATCCGCTGGGGCGCCAAGGTCACCGGCGTACGGACGCTCGAGGACGGCCGCCACGAGGTGACGTTCGCCGACGATCGGACGATCACCGCCGATCTGCTGATCGGCGCCGACGGCGCCTGGTCGAAGGTGCGGCCGCTCGTCTCGGACGCCACCCCCGCCTACCTCGACCTCTCCTTCGTCGAGGCGCACCTCCTCGACGCCGACACCCGGCACCCGGAGAGCGCCGCCGTCGTGGGCCACGGCATGTTGTTCGCGCTCGCCGAGGGTCATGGCTTTCTCGCCCACCGCACCCCCGGCGGCTCACTGCACGTCTACGCCGCGCTGCGCACGCCCGCCGACTGGGCCACGTCCGGCCCCATCGACTTCACGGACGTCGAAGCCGCCAAGGCGGGTCTCCTGGAGCACTTCGAAGGCTGGGACGAGCGGCTGCGGGCGCTGATCGCAGACGCGGACGGGGCACTCGTCGCCCGCCCGGTCCACGCCCTGCCGGTGGGGCACCGCTGGGACCGTGTCCCGGGTGTCACCCTGCTGGGAGACGCCGCGCACCTGATGTCCCCGTTCGCCGGTGAGGGCGCCAACCTCGCCATGCTCGACGGTGCCGAACTCGGGACGGCCATCGCCGCCCACCTGGACGACACCGAGAAGGCCCTGGCGGCGTACGAGCAGGCGCTCTTCCCGCGCAGCGAGTCCGCGGCGGCCGCATCGGCGGAGAACCTCGACCTCTGCTTCGCCCCGCACGCACCCCAGCCGCTCGTCGACCAGATGGCCTTCTACCGTGCGGCGGCCGAGACGGCGACGGCGAACGCGACCGACTGAGGCCACCCGCGAGCCCCGCACGCCCGAGCCCCGCACGCCCGAGCCCCGCACCCCCGTCCCGCCCGCATCCCCGTCCCGTCCGCCCGTCCCGCCCGCACCCTTCACCACCCCGTAACCAGCAGTCCGCACACGCCACTTCCGGCACTCCCGGCTGCCTTCTATCCTCACGCCCGGACCGGCGCCCGAGGCGGCCAGTCGTCGGGGCAGCCCGGTCCGACCCGTCATCGCACCTCCTCGTCCAACGGAAGGTGACACCACGTATGCGCCCCCAATGGCTGCGCACAGCAAGACGGTTCGGCAGTCGCACCGCGAGCAGGTCCGCCGCGGTGGTCGTGACCACGGCAGTCGTCCTCGCCCTTCCCGCCCCGGTGGACGCGGCCGGCCCCCCGCCCCAGTGGCCGGTCTCCGCCGTGGACCCGCTGATCGGATCGGCGAACGGCGGCAACACCTACCCCGGCGCCACCCTCCCGTACGGGATGATCGCCTGGTCCCCGACCAGCACCACCGGTGATCAGACCAGTACGGGGGCCGCCAACGGCTACCAGTACGACACCACCCGCATCCGGGGGTTGAGCCTCACCCACGTCAACGGCGCCGGCTGCAACCCGGGCGCCGCCGGGGACGTACCGATCATGCCGTTCGTGGGTGACGTGACGTCCTCGCCCTCGGCGGACACCAAGGACGCGGTCTATGCCGCGAACTTCACCCACGCCGAGGAGAAGGCCGTACCCGGGCGTTACACCCTCGGTCTCAAGACGGGCGCCACCGCCGACCTGGCCGTCAGTGAGCGTGCCGGTGTCGCCGACTTCAGCTTCCCGAGCGACCGCCCCGCCAACCTGCTCTTCCGCGTCTCCAACTCCCTCAACGGCAGCCAGGACGCGTACGTCGACATCGACACCGCGCACCGCAAGGTGACCGGCTGGGTCCTCACCGGCGCCTTCTGCGGACGCCGCGCCAACGGCGGCACGAACAACCGCAAGAGCTACTACAAGCTGTACTTCAGCGCCTCCTTCGACCGTGCCTTCTCCGACTTCGGCACGTGGAAGGACGGCACGCTGTCGGCGGGTTCGGCCTCCGCCTCGGGAGGCGAGGGGTACGCCACCGGGGCGGACCGCGCGGGCCGGGGCTCCGGCGGATACGTCGGCTTCGACACCAGCTCTGACAACGATGTCCACATGCGCATCGGGATCTCGTACGTCAGCCTCGGCGGCGCCGAGGCCAACCTCCGTGGGGAGATCCCGTCGCACGCGAGCGTCGCCCAGGTGGCCGACGCGGGTGCCCGCGCCTGGGACCGCGAACTGAGCACCGTACGCGTCGGGGGCGGCACCTCCGCCCAGCGCACCACCTTCTACACCGCGCTCTACCACGCGCTGATGCAGCCCGACCTGATCAGCGACGCCGACGGCCGGTACTACGGCATGGACGGCGCGGTGCACCGCCTCGCCCGCGGCCAGCGCGCGCAGTACAGCAACTTCTCGGGCTGGGACCAGTACCGCGCCCAGATACAGCTGCTCGCCCTGCTGAAACCGCGGATCGCGGGCGACTTCGCCCAGTCCCTCTACAACTTCGCGCAGCAGAACAACGGGGTCTGGGACCGCTGGGTGCACATCAGCGGCGCCACCCACGTCATGACCGGCGATCCCTCGGCAGCCACCCTGGCCACCTTCTACGCCATGGGCGTCCGTAACTTCGACTACGAGGGAGCCTTCGACTCGCTCGTCCGGCAGGCCACCGTGCCGAACGCCGACGGTCTCTCGAACGCGGGCTGCCCCGGCCAGTGCGTGGGCCAACGGCCCAATCTCGCCCAGTACTTGACCTCGCACTACGCCGCGCAGGACGTCTGCCACTGCTGGGGCGGCGCCGCCGAGACCCTGGAGGACGCCGTCGCCGACTCCGCGCTCGCGCGATGGGCGAAGCTGCTCGGCCGTGACCAGGAGGCCGCCGTGTTCGCCGAGCGCGGCGCCTACTGGCGCAATGTCTTCAACCCCGCCGCCACCGCCGACGCGGGCTACATCCAGGCCCGCAGGCTCGACGGCTCCTGGGTGGGCCCGTTCAACCCGGGCAGCGACCTCGGCTTCGCCCAGGGCACCAGCGCCACGTACACCTGGATGGTGCCGCAGGACGTCCAGGGTCTGGCGGCCGCGATGGGCGGCCGGGAGAAGGCCGCCGCCCGCCTCGACGGGTTCTTCCACGCGGCGGACGGCTCCTGGTCGGTGCGCGGCGGCGACCCGCTGCGCTACGACCCGACGAACGAACCCGGCATCCACGCGCCCTGGCTGTACAACGCCCTCGGACAGCCCTGGAAGACCCAGGCGACGGTACGGCAGATCCTCAACACCGTGTACGGCACCGGCCCTTCGGGGCTGCCCGGGAACGACGACCTGGGCACCATGTCCGCCTGGTACGTCTTCTCCGCCCTCGGTCTGTATCCCCAGAGCCCGGGCAGCGCCTCGATGCTGCTGGGCGCCCCGCTCTTCCCGAGCGCGGTCGTGGACCGTCCGGGCGGCGCCGACCTCGTCATCGTCGCGCCCGACGCGGACGCCGCACACCCGTACGTCGACGCCGTACGCGTCAACGGGCGGCCCACGCAACGCTCCTGGACGGATGCCGACCTGACGACGAAGGGCGGCAGGATCGCCTTCCGGCTCGCCGAACAGCCCAACACCCAGTGGGCGACCGACCCGTCCGGTCTTCCCCGGTGAAACCGGTGGTCTCCCGGGAACGGCCTTTTCCCGGGAGACCACCGGCACGGCTCACGGGCGGGGAGCCGCGCTGCGAAGTGCCGTGATGCAGGAGCCGATCGCCTGCTGGAGCTCCTCCAGGCGCTGGACCATGTCGTCCTCGTAGATGTCGTCGGCGTCGTCGAAGGTCAGCTCCTCGAAGACCTTGGTGGCCTTCTGCAGGCTGCTGTAGAACTTCGTGCGGCGCTCCTGGACGCGCAGTTCGGGGTCCGCCTCGACGGTCTCGACGACGAGGTTCTTCATGGTGTCGTACGCCTCGGTCGCCCATTCGCCGGTGTCCTCGCCCTCGTCCAGCTCGTCGAGGAGGGAGAGGTGGCGCTCGGCCTCGGAGCGCAGTTCGGCCGGGGCGTCGAGGGTCTGTCCGGCCGGTGTCCTGATCTGGCCCTTCTCCGCGATCTGGCGGACGTAGCCGATCCGGTCGGCCGCCCTGGTCTCGGTGGCGACCGCCTTCTTCAGCTCGTCGGTGCGGGCGATGTCACGGGCCAGCTCTGCCTGCAGCGCCGGGTCCTCCTTCACCCGGTCGAGGAGCGCGGTCCGGGCCGCCTGGGCCGTGGAGGGGTCGGCGAGGATCGCCGCCCGCAGCGCGGTGGGGTTCTCGGCGACCTCCAGGGCCTTGGTGGGGCGGATGCCCTCGGCCGCGGCGGCCTCGGTGATGGCGCTGCCGCGCTCGGAGGTGGCACTGGAGCGGGACACGTAGTACGTCTGCCACGCCTCGGCGTCCGGCAGCTCGATGTCCTGGCCCGGGACGAGGACTTCGAAGTGCGGGACGAGACCCTCGTCGGCGGCCCTGTCCCAGGCCTTGTAATAGCGCATCACCCGTTCGGGGGAGCACCCGGCCAGCTCGGCGAACTCCTTCGCGGACACCTTCGGCGTCTCGTCCGCGGACTGCCCACCGGGGCGCACGCTCCGCGCCACCTTCAGGGCGAAGGTCCAGCCGCCGGTTCGCGCATAGGCACCGAAGTCGCGTGCGTCACACGAGATGGGGTCCAACACGCCCTGGATCGGGGCGGATTGGGCACTCGGATCGAGAACTACGGTCACCGGGAACTCTCCTGGGTGGGACGGCGTCTAGATTACAGAGAATGAAGCCTTGGCCGAAGCTTTCGGCCTGGGTCAAGCAGACAACCAAGCACACACACGTGCAATACGGAAACTAGCAAGCCTGAATCGACGCGATGTGATGCCCTTCACCCCGATGTGGCGGAAAGTGATGAATTCCTTACGGTCGTGACACGTAGGGAAGGGTGCAGAACATTGTGAGATGGCGGGAGGAACCTTCGTGCGACCGTTCACCCTCAACTACGCCTTGCCCACAGGGCATTCGGCCGCAATACCCCCGTACCACTTCGACGTGTCCCTGCAACTGAACGTGCTGCCGGACGGCCGCCCGGCCGTCAGTGACCACGCCCTCCTCATGGCCACCGGCACGACCACCTCCACCGCCGGTTCCCAGACGCACTTCGACGACTGACGGTCCCTCACTCACATGACGGTACTCATTCTCACGGCGGAGCAGGACGTCACCGCCGACATGGTCGTGGCCAGGCTGCACGAACAGGGCGTGCCCATGGTGCGCCTGGACCCGGCCGACCTGCCGGGCAAGGCGGTGCTGTCCGCGGACTACGCGCACGGCGACTTCGACGGCTACCTCTCGGTCAACGGCCATGTGCTCAGCATGGGCGGCCTGCGTTCCGTGTGGGTACGCCGTCCGGGTGAACCCGCGGCGCACGCGGCGGAGCCCTCGCCGTGGCTCACCGCCGAGACCAAGCAGGCCCTGTTCGGCATGCTCTACTCCGCCTCCACCCGCTGGATGAACCACCCGCGCCGGGCCGAGCAGGCCCGGCACAAACCCTGGCAGCTGCGGGTCGCCCACAGCAGTGGCTTCGCGGTCCCACCGACCGTGATCACCACCGCTCCCCGGGTGGCCCAGCAGTTCGTGGAGGAGTACCGGCAGGTCGTGGTGAAGTCCGCCTCGGGGCCGCCGCCCGGCGAACCCCCGGTGGCCCTGCCGACCACACTGATCGGCCCCGACGCCGACTTCTCGGGCGTCGCGGCCGGTCCCGCGCTGCTTCAGCAGTACATCCCCAAGCGGGCCGACATCCGGCTCACCTGTATCGGCAACCAACTGTTCGCCGCACGCAAGGTGGCCGAGGCCGGGCAGGTCGACGGGCGCTTCGGCGACACCGGACACGGCTGGGAGCCCACCCCGGTGCCCGGCCGCATCTCCCGCTCGGTCCAGGAGTACACCGCGTTCACCGGACTCGCTTACGCCGCCTTCGACTTCGCCGAGGACGGGGACGGCGTCTGGTGGTTCCTCGAGGGCAACCAGGGCGGCCAGTTCGGCTTCATCGAACTGGAGACCGGCCAACCCATCTCGGAGGCGGTCGCCCTGTGGCTCTCCCAGCGAAGGCCGACTGCCAAGGGCCATTGACGCGCGTCGACCCGACCTCGTTGACGCGCGTCGATCCGACTTCGATGGAGGCCGACCGTACCCGTTTGGCGTGAATGGCGCTGTTGCTCACGGGCTTTGAGATGAGTAAGCGTTCTCTGCCATGGAACGTGACCGGAGCCCCGAAGCCTTCCCCACCTCCCGTCCCTCCCCGCTTTCCGCACGCTCCCCCTTCTCTCGTCCTTCCCGTCGTCAACTCCTCGCCGCGGCAGGCGCCGCGGGTGTCGTGGGCGTTTCCTCCACCGTCCTCGGCGCCGCTCCGTCCGCGGCGAGCAGCCGTGCCGCGCTCTCCCTGCCGTTCTCGGAGGCCACCAACGGCGCGGCCACGCTCTCGCCGGCCGGCGACCGGCTGATCGTCGAGATCCAGCATGTGCTGTGGTCGCTCCCGCGCACCGGCGGCCGTGCCGTGCCCCTCACCCCGGCCGGCCTCGAACCCGACCGGCCCACGCACTCCCCGGACGGCAAGCTCATCGCGTTCTGCGCGTACCAGGGCGGCGGTTACCACCTGTGGACCATGCGCCCCGACGGCTCGGACGTACGGCAGCGCACCGACGGCCCCTGGGACGACCGCGCCCCGGCCTGGTCCCCGGACGGCACCCGGATCGCCTTCGCCTCCGAGCGGGGC
Source organism: Streptomyces sp. NPDC111656 (assembly GCF_055656965.1). Taxonomy (NCBI): domain Bacteria; kingdom Bacillati; phylum Actinomycetota; class Actinomycetes; order Kitasatosporales; family Streptomycetaceae; genus Streptomyces; species Streptomyces sp. NPDC111656. The sequence continues at coordinate 198,846 of NZ_JBVKCA010000016.1, read as the reverse complement.
GGCGACCCGGTCGAGGGCAGCCCGTACCGCATCCACGTCCTGGACCTGGCAAGCGGCGAACTGACCCGCGTCACCGGGCTCACCGGTCAGGACGGCCCGCTGCAGGACGGCCCCTACGAGGACTTCGATCCCACCTGGTCGCCGGACGGCAGGCGCGTCCTCTTCGTCCGCGCGAAGGCCGTCACCCTGCCCACGGGACCCGGCCTCGAAGCCCGCACCATCGCCGCCGTACCGGCCGGCGTCGCGGGCCCGGTCGTCGTCGAGCACACGGAGACCGCGGCCGCACAGGTCATGACCCCGGCCCTCGCCCCCGACGGCCGCCGCCTCGCGTACCTGCGCGTCACCGCTGCCCCGAGCGCCTCCTGCACCCTCGTCGTCGACGGCTCGCCCGTCGCGCTCGCCGGAGACCTCGCACCCGTGCCGCCACGCTGGACCGCGGCGGGGGAACTGCTCCTCACCGTGGACGGCCACTTCACCCTCGTACGACCGGAGAAGCCGGCGCGGACCGAGCCGATCCCCTTCGAGGGCGAACTGCCGGTGGACCGGCCGCGGTACCGGACCAAGGAGTACGACCTCGGCGAGGAGCGGGTGCGCCCGGTGCGGGGCATCCACCTGCCCGCGCTGGCCCCCGACGGACGGCGGATCGCCTTCGCCGCCCTCAACTCGCTCTGGCTGGCCGCAACCTCGGGCGGGCGCCCGCCCGAGCGGCTGCGGAAGTCCGGGCCCACCCGCTATCTGCTCGCACCGGTCTGGGCACGCGACGGACGGTCCCTCGTGTACGCCGACGACCGCGACGGACTGCTCGGCGTGTACCGGCGCGATCTCGCCACCGGAGAGGAGACCGCGCTCGCCACGGGCGGACGGGTCCATCCCGCGCTCTCGCCCGACGGGATGCGGCTCGCCTGTCTCGACATGACCGGAGGGCTCCTCCTGCGCGATCTGGGCAGCGGTGAGGAGCGGGTCCTGGTGACCCCGCTCGGCGGCGGCGGGCTGCCCGGCCGCCCCAGCTGGTCGCCCGACGGCAGATACCTCGCGCTGTGCGACCGCAACCGCCTCAACCTCCGCTTCCGCGAGGGCTACAACGTCATCCGGATCGTCGACACCACGACCGGCACCGACCGCCTCCACGCCGTCGCACCCCACGTCTGCATCGCCGACCGCTACGACTCCGGACCCGTCTGGTCACCCGACGGACGCTGGATGGCGGTCGTCGTCGAGTCCGCGCTGTGCCTGCTGCCCGTCGCCCCCGACGGCACCCCGACCGGCGCCCCGCGCACCCTCGCCACCGAACCCGCCGACCACCCCTCCTGGTCCGGCGACTCCAAGACCCTCCTGTACCTCTCGGCGGGCCGCCTGCGGCTCATCGGCATCGACGGGCAGGGTCACCGCACCGTCCGGGTCCCGCTCGACCAGCACCGGCCCGCTCCCGCCGACATGGTGGTGCACGCCGGGCGCCTGTGGGACGGCACCGGCGAGTCGGTCAGGGACGACGTGGACATCGTCGTACGCGGCGGACGCGTCGCCGAAGTCGCGCCGCACCGGGCCCGCCGCCGTGGCGCCCTCCGCAGGATCGACGCCTCGAACCGCACCGTGATCCCCGGGCTGTGGGACACCCACACCCACCCCTGGCAGAGCACCTACGGAGGTCGCCAGACCGTAGGACAACTGACCTACGGGATCACGACGGCCGTCTCCCTGGGCGGATTCGCCTACGAACAGGCCCGTATCCGCGAGGCGGTGGCCGTCGGTGAGCTCGCCGGACCCCGCCTGCTGACGACCGGCGAACTGCTCGACGGCTCGCGGGTCGCCTACAGCATGGGGCGCGCCCACCGCACGCGGGACGGTCTGCGCAGGTCGCTGGAGCGGGGTGTCGCCCTCGACTGGGACTTCGTCAAGACCTATGTGCGAGCGCCGAGTTGGGTGATGGAGGAAGCGGCGCGGTTCGCGCACGAGCGGCTCGGGGTGCGCTCGGGGAGCCATCTCCTGTCACCCGGCATCCAGAGCGGACTGGACCTGACGACTCATCTGCTGGCCACCCAGCGCGGGGAGTTCGGACACGCGTTGAGCGCGACCGGGCGGGCCTACGAGGACGTCGTGGAGATCTACACCGGGCAGGGTGCCGACTTCGCCCTCGTCGCCACACCGTTCACCTCCGCGCCGCTGCTCGGCGCCGATCCGGGGCTCGCCGACGACGCCCGCGTCACCGTCGTCATGCCTCCGTGGGACTCCGCCGCCGTACGGCGGTCCGCGGGCGTGCCGCCCACCGCGGCCCAACTGGCCACTCTGCGCACCGAGACGGACGTCTACCGGCGGGTGCTGGCCGCGGGCGGTCTCGTCGCGCTCGGCACGGACCAGCCCCTCGTACCGGTCGGGCTCTCCCTGCACCTGGGTCTGCGCGCCCTGCACCGCGGCGGGCTGTCCCCGGCCGGGGCGCTGCGCACCGCGACCGTCCTGCCGGCCCGCCTCTTCGGCCTCGACGGCGACCTCGGCACCGTACAGCCGGGGAAACTCGCCGATCTCACGGTGGTGGACGGCGATCCCTTCGAGGACTTCGACACCCTCGTCCGCACGGTGTCGGTGCTGAGGGGCGGAACGCCGTACGTGACGCAGGACCTGGTGGCCGCGTTCGAGCCGCCGTCGCAGGTCTCGGCGACGGCGGCATCGGAGCGGTGGCGCGCCGCGACCGAGGACGACTGGCTCGAAGTGGGGCGGCTGATGCGCAGGGACGGCTGTTGCCATACGGGTTCACTGTGATCCGCCCTTGAAGGTCCGCAGGAAGGTGGCCAGGGCGGCCCGGTTGGCGGTGGTGTCCCAGTCGGCGGCCGGGGTCGTCCACCTGAGTGAGAAGCCCTCGTGGTCGGCGATGAGGTAGCCGCGCCCGAACGTGCGCTCACGGACTCCGCCGTTCGTCGAAAGCCACTCCATGTCCGCCCCCTTGTAGCCCTGGTAGGTGACGGCGCGGATGTCACCCACTCGTTCGTAGGCGATGGAGTCGCCGCGCAGCGAGGTGTCCACCTCACGCCAGACCGCGACGGGGTCCGAGGTGAGCTGGGTGCTGTAGGTGACGACCAGCGTGCGCGGGTCCCCACTCGCGCCGAGCGTGACCCGATAGGAGCCGTCGGCGGAATTCTCGGTCCGCAGCGGCTTCCAGCCCTTGGGCAGCTCGACGGAGAAGCCCTGGGGCGCGGTGTAGCGGAAGAAGCCGGTCGGCGGGTCCTCGGTGACGGTGTGGGACGGAGAAGGGGAGGCGGATGAGGAAGAGGGGGAGGGGGACGTCGACGGGGCCTGCTGGGGAACGGTGTTGCTGGGTGAGGCGCTCGGCGCGGGGGACGGTGTGGCGGAAACCCTGGGGGACGGCGCGGGACCGGACGCGGAGGTGCCGCGCTCGGACAGCCCGCCCGCCGCGGTGAGCCCGGCGAAGCAGACGACCGTCACGGCCAGCGCCCCGCCCAGCAGCACCGGGCGGCTGAGGGGCACCTTGCCCCACACCCGCCTCGTCGGCGGGGCGTCGAGGTCCCGGAAGATCGGGAGGGTCTCGGTGGGCATCGAGTCGTCGTCGAGTTCCGCCTTGAGAATGCGCGTGAGCGCCTCCCGTACGACCGACTCGGGCACCCGCTCCACCGGATCCCTGCGCAGGAGCCCCTGAATGGCCGGACTGAGCGGACCGGCGCTCAACGGGGCCCGGATGGGCAGCCGTTCCACGGCGCGGAACGTCGCTTCGAGCCCTCCCCGGTCCCGGATGGCCGGCCGGCCCTCGACCATCTCGTACATGATCGCGCCCAGCGCCCACAGGTCCGTGGCCGGTCCACCGCCCTCGCCACGGGCCTGCTCGGGAGAGGCGTACGACGGTGCCGTGACGCGCGGGGACGCGCTGACCCCCATCAGCCCGAAGCCGGCCACCGTGACCCCGCCCTGCTCCTCCACCCATAGCTGGCCGGGGCTGAGGTCGCCGTGCGTGATCCCTTCCTGATGGGCCGCGCCCAGGACGTCGAGCACGCCGAGCCCGATCCGGGCCGCGCGGACGTAGTCCACCGGGCCGTGCCCGAGGAGCACGCTGAGCGGAACGCCCTCCGGCCGTGCGGTGACCGTCCACAGGAAATCCTTGTCCTCGACGACGTCGAAGACGACGGACACCCGCCCGGGGCAGACCAGCCCCAGGGCCTCGGACTCCCGGGTGATCCGGACGGCGGTGCGCAGCTCCGCCTCCTCACGGAGATGGGCCGGGAGCCGGGAGCGCGTCAGGGTGACCGGCCGCTCGGACTCGACGTCCTGACCGTGCCAGCCCTCACGTCCCTCCTCGTGCTGGACGCCCTCCAGCAGGCGGTATCTTCCGGCGACCAACTCATCCGTGGAGACTTGCACCTTGACCATGGTCATCCCTCGCTGCGCACCGGACTCTCACCTTTCCCGGATGTACGGCGGATGTGACGTTGTGTGTTCAAAGGCAGGCCATTCCGAGGCCCGGTTTTCCGGAAATCTTTGCGCGTAGCGCACCCGTGCGAAGAATTCAGGCCTCATCCACCGCAGTTCATCTCACGGTGTCGTCGTGGACATCAGGCCGGTGTCCTTGCCGATGTACGACTCGGCGAAGGTGGCCGCCGCCGCGGGTGAGCCGAGGATCCGTCGGAGGCGGGCTCGTGCGGAACCCGCCCGGAAGGGATCGCCCGAGGACGGTCCGTGCAGCAACTCCGCGAACCACCGGGAGAATTCCTGGTACTCCCACACCCGCCGCAGACAGGCCGCCGAGTAGCCGCGCAGCCCGTCGGCGTCCCCCCTGAGGTAGTAGGCGACGAGCGCGTCGGCCAGCAGCAGGGCGTCGTGCAGCGCGAGGTTCATGCCTTTCGCGGCGATCGGCGCGACGAGGTGCGCGGAGTCTCCGGCCAGGAACAGCCGCCCGTACGTCATCGGCTCCACGACGTAACTGTGCATGTCGAGAACGCGTTTCTCGATCAGCGGTCCCTCGGTGAGCGCCGGGACCCCGGCGGCCGACAGCCGGGCGTGCAGCTCCGACCACACGCGGTCGTGCGACCAGTTCTCCGGGTCCTCACCGGGCGCCACCTCCAGGTAGTAGCGGGTGATTTCGGGGCTGCGCGCCATATGGGCGCCGAATCCGCGCGGGTGGACACCGAAGACGACGCAGTCACTGGACGGCGGTGCCTCGGCGAGCAGCGCCAGCCAGCCGACCCCGTAGTCGTACCGGGCCACCGTTCCCCGGCCCGGGGCCACATGGGTGCGGGTCACTCCGCGCGCGCCGTCGCAGCCGGCGACGATGTCGCAGTCGATCCGTCGGCGCTCACCCGTCTGCGGATCGGTGTAGAGCACCGTCGGGCGGTCGCCGTCGAGGCCATGGAGGGCGACGTCCCGCACACCGAAGAGGATCTCGCCGCCCTTCACGTCGGCGTACTCGCGCACCAGGTCCGTCACCAGCAGAGGCTGCGGATAGACGAAGTGCCGGTCCCCGGTCAGCGCGGCGTACCGGAAGCGGTGCTGCTCGCCGTCGATCCGGAACTCGCACTCGCTGTGCGCCTGCGCACGCTCCACCAGCCGGTCGGCCAGCCCTCGTCGACGCAGCGCCCGCACCGCCCACTCCTCGATGAAGCCGGCGCGGGGCCGCTGTTCGACGAACTCCCGGCTCTCGGTCTCCAGGACCAGGCAGTCGACGGACGCGGACCGCAGGATGTTGGCGACGGTGAGCCCGGCAGGTCCCGCACCGAGGATGACGACGGGGACGCGCGGTGCCGGCGCGGATGTGGGGGAGGGGTTGATCATCCCGGCATTATTGCGGCGATCCGACAAGCCCTCACAGCGCCTGCGCAACCCTCTGACACGGCTCGCACAACCCCTCCCGCCCCTGCCCGCGCAGACGTGCCGCGGTGTCCCCGGGCGCTGCTCAGGCGCGCGCCACGAACTCCCAACTCCCGTGCGGTACCGCGTACACGACGAACCCCGGCTCCGAGCGCAGCCACTTCGCACCGACCGGTGACGCGACGGCCGAGCGGTCGGCCGCCGGCACATGCACCTGCGCCGTCGCCCCGACCGGCACTCCCACCGACAGCCGGGTCGTCCCGTCCACGACGGACCACGCGGCCGCCGCTCGGCCGCGCACGGTCCGCACCGAGGTACGGGCCCAGTCCACGCCCGTACGGCCGTCCGGGCGGACCGTGAAGGTGCGGTAGCCGGCGTCGCCGGGGCGCAGGCCCGCCACGTTCTCGTAGAGCCACTGCACCACGGTGCCGAGGAAGTAGTGGTCCCGGGAGCGGGAGTCGAGCGGCCACATCTCCCACATGGTGTCGGCGCCGTTGTCGAACCAGTACCCCCAACCGGGGTAGGTGCGCTGGGTGGCGAGGGCGTGGGCCACCTCGGGATGCCCCTGGGCCGAGAGCTCGCGCAGCAGCACGCTGGTGCCCAGCGCCCCCGTGTTGAGGTGGTTGCCACGCCGTGCGATGTCGGCCAGGAGCGAGTCGACCACGCTCGCCCGGGCGCCGGGCGGGACGAGCCCGAAGGCCAGCGGGACGCAGTTGCTGGTCTGGCGGTAGTCGGGGTCCTTCGCCGTGCGGTAGTGGCCGTCCGCGCCGAGGAACGCCGCGTTGAACGCCTCCTTCAACGCGTCGGCCGTCTTGCGGTAGCGGGCCGCCACCTCGGTGTCGCCCAGCAGGTCGGCCAGTTCCGCGGTTCCGGTGAGCGCGCGGTGCAGATAGGCCGTGGCGGTCAGCCTGGTGTCCTCGGGCGGGTTGCCGCCGTAACCCGGCGGCAGCCAGTCGCCGAGGGCGGTCACCGCAAGCCCGTCCTGGAGACGCCCGATCTCCCAGTCGAGATAGCGGATGAGCGGCGCCCAGTGGTCACGGGCGAGCCGCTCGTCCCCGTACACGCGGTACATCTCGCGCAGCAGGAAGGGGTACACGGTCGTCCATTCGGGAGCGGGGGCCAGATCGTGGTAGCCCCAGCCGCCGCTCGGCACGATCACCGGCAGCTGCCCTTCGGCGTTCTGACTGTCTCTCAGGTCACCGAGCCACTTCGTCAGGAAGCGGTGCACACCGAACGCGTACGCCATCACGGGCGCCCCCAGCTGCGCGTCGCCGGTCCAGCCGTTCTTCTCGTACACGGGAGTGTCCGTCGGAATGCCGTGCAGGTTGTTCAGGACGGTGCGGCGCATCGCCCGGTCCAACTGCTCGTAGAACGGCTCGGAGCAGGAGAACGTGCTCGTCGACGCCACCCGCGTGTGCACGACCCGACCGAGCACCTGATCGGGCCCCGGCTTCGCGGGCAGTCCGCTGACCTGGACGTAACGGAAGCCCTTGTACGAGAACTTGGGCTCCCACACCTCGTCCGCGCCGCCGCCCGCACACACGTACTCGTCCGTCTGGCAGCGGCCCGGCACCAGGTCGTTGCGGGCAAGCACACTCCCGTCGGAGTTCAGCCGCTCCCCGTGGACCAGCCGGACGGTCGTCCCCGCCTCGGCGCGCACGGTCAGCCGGGTCCAGCCCGCGAGTGTCCGCCCCATGTCGACGACGTGGACACCCTGGCTCAACTCACGGATGTCCACCGGGCGTACGGTCTCCGCCACCTCGATCGGGTCGTGTCCCTGAGCGCGCAGGATGCCCTTGGGCGCGGTCTGCCGCTGGGCCTCCTGCCAGGAGCGGTCGTCGAACCCGGGGCGCGTCCAGTCCCGGGGCGCCTTGCGGGCGTCGTAGGTCTCCCCCGCGTAGAGGGAGTTGGAGAGGGTCGGTCCGTCGGTGATCCGCCAGGTGCCGTCCGTGGCGACGGTGGTGCGCGAACCGTCCGGATGGTCGATCTCCAGTTGCGCCAGCAGGCGGGGTTCACCGTGCCAGGGCGCTCGGTTCCAGTTCCAGGCGGTGGGGCTGGTCAGGCCGAAGAAGCCGCGCCCGAGCGTCACCCCGATCGCGTTGGCACCGCGCCGGACGCGGTCCGTGACGTCGTGCACCGCGTAGAGCACCGTCTCCTCGTAGTCCGTGAAGCCGGGGTCGAGGACCTGACGGCCGACGCGGACTCCGTTGATCTCGGCCTCGTAGTAGGCGAGTCCGCTGATGTGCAGACGGGCGCGCACGACGTCCTTCGGGACGCTGAACGTCCGGCGCAGCAGGGGAGCGGGCTGTTCGGGGACGCTGACGGACACGCCGGTGCCCCAGGGGCCCTGTCCCCACGGTGCGAGCACGGCGGCCCCGGACCAGCCCGTGTCGTCGAAATCGGGCCGCTGCCAGCCCTGTTGCTCGCTGTCGGCGCAGCGCCAGCCGTCGCCGGTGACGAGTTCGACCGTGTCACCGGACGTGGTCTCCACGATCAGGCGGAGCAGGAGCCCGCCCGGATTGGCGGACCCGTTGTCGCGGTTGGTCGCGACGGCGGCGACCACGATCCGCCCGCCACTCGCCCCGCGCACCTGTTCGGTGACCTCGGCGAGATGCCCGGTGCGCCAGGCGTCCGTCTGCTGGGGCTGATACAGGACCTGCTGTCCGTCGACGTAGAGCGTGAAGTCGTCGTCGGCCGTGGCCACCAGTCTCGCCCTGCGCACCTCGCTGCCGGCGGGGAGGGTGGTCGCGGTACGGAACCAACGGGGCCCGACGGGGGCGGAACCGGTGGTCGAGCCGGGCGACCAGATCCAGGACGCTCCGTCGAAGCCGGGCGGTTCGGGCAGGGCCGCCGCCCCGATCCAGAATCCCTGCCAGCCGTCCTTCGGCAACGTTGTCTCCCACCAGCGCGGAGCGCTCCACTCCGACGGGTGGCCGTCGCCGTCCCAGACCCTGACCTGCCAGTGGTAGCGGGTACGGGGCCGCAGCGCGGGCCCCGCGTAGGCGATGCCGACGCTGCGGTCCGACTCGACCCGCCCCGAGTCCCAGACCAGGCGCCGCCCCTCGCGCAGGTCTTTCTCGGCGAGCGCCACCCGCACCCGGTACGCGGACTGCCGCGCCCCCCGGCCCGGGGCGGTCAACTCCCAGGTGAGCCTGGGGTGTTCGACCTCGGTGCCGAGCAGCGTCTCGGCGTACTCGACGGTGGTGCGGTCGATGCGCAGACCGCCCTCCCGCGGGGCGTCGGCGATCGATCCGGGGGTCGCGGAGGCGGTGTGGGCGCCCCCGGACCCGAGCGCGACGGTGGCGCTCGCTCCGACGACGGAGCTGCGCAGGAAGACGCGGCGGTTCCAATCCTTGGCCATGTGTCGCCTCTCGATGGTGAAGTCGACGGTGGAGTCGTTGATGAAGGCGCTGATGAAGGCGTTGATGGTGAAGCGATGAATTGAAACGTTTCATTCCGCTGGCAACGATCCTACGCATCCCGTCTCTTCAGCCTCAAGAGTCCTGCACGCACCTCGTGGACAGACGGTGTCCGGCGAGGGAAAGATGCCAAATGCACACAGTGCCCCGCTCCCGTCACCGCCAGAGCCGCCCGGAGGCAGCCTTCATGAGCGCCCGTCCCCTGCCCGCCAGCACCCCCGCCGACCAGGGGGTGGACGCCGCGGGCATCCATGCCTTCCTCGACGCCGTCGAGGCGGCGCCGGACATCGAACCGCACAGCCTGATGATCCTGCGCCACGGGCATCTGGTGGCCTCCGGCTGGTGGGCGCCCTACACACCCGACCGCCGCCACCTGCTCTACTCGCTCAGCAAGAGCTTCACGTCCACGGCCGCCGGATTCGCCGTCGCCGAAGGGCTGTTGCGCCTGGACGACCCCGTGATCTCGTACTTCCCCGAGTTCGAGGCCGACATCACCGACCCGCGCAGCCGCGCCATGCTCGTACGCCATGTGGCCGCCATGGCCAGCGGCCACCTCGAAGAGACCTACGCGACCTCGATCCGACGCGACCGCGACGAGATCGTACGGGGGTTCCTGCTCTTCCCGCCGGACCGGGACCCCGGGACCGTCTTCGCGTACAACCAGCCCTGCACGTACACGCTCGCCGCGATCATCCAGCGCGTGAGCGGCCAGTCGCTGACGGAGTATCTGCGGCCCCGGCTGTTCGACCCGCTGGGCATCGGCGAGACGGCCTGGCTCCAACGGCCACCCGGGCGTGACCTCGGCTTCAGCGGCCTGCACGCCACGACGGACGCGATCGCCCGGCTCGGCCAGTTCTATTTGCAGGACGGTGTCTGGGAGGGGCGGCGGCTGCTCCCGTCCTCATGGATCGCGGAAGCGACCCGCGCGCACATCTCCACCGCGGACGGCACGCAGGAGGGAGCGCTGTCGGACTGGCAGCAGGGGTACGGGTACCAGTTCTGGAGGAGCAGGCACGGGCACGGGTATCGCGGCGACGGCGCGTACGGGCAGTACTGTCTCGTCCTGCCCGAGCACGACGCGGTGATCGCGACGACCGCGGCGACCGAGAACATGCAGGGTCTGCTGAACCTGGTGTGGCGCCACCTCCTCCCGGCGTTCGGCGCCGCACCGCTTCCGACCGCATCCCTCCCGGCCGAGCAGCTCCCGGGCACGGCGGACGAGGGCCTGCGCCGCCGTCTCGCGGAGCTGGCCCTGCCGCCCGTCGAGGCGAGCCCCGAGCCGCCCGCGCGGGGCGACGACTGGAAGAGCGCCGTGTTCGCACCGGAGGACGGTGAGTGCCCGCAGCAGCGGACCTTGACGGGCGTCACGGTCAGCGCCGATGCGGACGGCAAGAGCTGGGGCGTGTCGCTCGCGGAGGACGACGAGCTCATCGAGCTGCGGCTCGGCGCGACCGGTTGGACCGTCGACGCGGGCGGCCCGCCCACCGCGGTCAGCGGCGGTTGGAGGGACCAGGACACGCTGCGCCTCGACGTGCTGTTCCTGGAGACCCCGCACCGGCTGACCGTGACGTGTTCACTGCCGGACGGCACCTTCACCGTGCGCTGGCACACGACACCGATCCATGGCGGTCGGCTGCGCTCGCTCCAGGCGCCCGTGGGGGACCGGCTGTGACCGCCGGGTGCCCTTGTCCGGTAGGTAGGTAGTAGGCGGTGGGTGGCGGCCCGCACTTGCCCAGGGCGCGCGGTGGACGGCGAACTCGCCGAGCGCCCTGCAGAGACCTGAAGTAGCGTGAGGCTACCCGCGCCCGTCCGCCCGTGGCCTGCCGAGGCCCGGCAGACGGATCCCGCCCGGCCACCGACCGACAACACCACCACCGGAGTGAAGCAAGCGGGTCGGGCCCGTGTGTGGTCCGTGTGTCGCCCGCGCGCCTGTCACCGGCCCCCGTACCACCTGCGGGCGGAGCGCTTCGAGATCAGACCGACTCTCCAAGGCAGGGATCCGGATGACCAGCTATCGCGTCGCGCAGGTGACCGCCCCCGGCGGTTCGTTCGAGGTCGTCGAGCGTGAGGTACCGCGGCCGGGCCCCCGACACGTACGGGTCACCGTCGACGCCTGCGGGGTGTGCCACAGCGACACCTTCTTCGTGAACGCCGGCGTTCCCGGCGTGACGTTCCCGGTGGTCCCCGGGCATGAGATCGCCGGGCGGATCGCGGAACTCGGCGAGGGGACGGGGGACTGGGGCTGGCAGGTGGGCGACCGGGTGGCGGTGGGCTGGTTCGGCGGCGCGTGCGGCCACTGCACGCCCTGTCGGCAGGGCGACTTCATCGTGTGCGAGAACCTGCAGGTCCCCGGATGGATGTACGACGGTGGATACGCGGAGGCGGTGGTCGCGCCCGTGGACGCGCTGGCCCGGATCCCCGACGCGCTGGCGCCCACCGACGCGGGGCCCCTGGCCTGCGCGGGCGTGACCGTGTACAACGGCATGCGGCGCAGCTCGGCGCGGCCGGGTGACCTGGTGGCCGTTCTCGGCATCGGCGGCCTCGGACACCTGGGGGTGAAGTACGCGGCCGCGATGGGTTTCGAGACCGTGGCCATCGCCCGCGGTGCCGACAAGGCCGACTTCGCCAAGCAGCTCGGCGCGCACCACTACATCGACAGCACGGCCGGCACTCCGGTCGCCGAGGCGCTTCAGTCCCTCGGGGGTGCCCAGGTCGTCCTGGCCACCGCGTCGAACTCCGCCGCCATCACCGCGACCGTGGACGGCCTGCGTCCCCGCGGTGAGCTGGTGGTCATCGGCCTGGACGCGGAGCCGCTCGGCATCAACCCGGCCCAGCTGCTGATGGCGGGCAAGGTCGTCACCGGCCACCCGAGCGGCACCTCGCAGGACATCCAGGACACCATGGAGTTCAGCGCCCTGCACGGCATCCGTCCGATGACCGAGGTCGTGACGCTGGGCGAGACCGACGAGGCGTACCAGAAGATGCTGTCCGGTGCCGCCCGCTTCCGGATGGTCCTCGCCATGAGCTGACACGGCGGCTCAGCGGCCCGGGTGGCGTTGGACGAAGTGGTCCAGGTCCTCCGAGGACGGCCGCGGCAGACCGTTCTGTCGGGTGCGGGCGCGGGCGGTGGCCTCGGCGAGGGCGACGGTGCCCGTCCTGCCGGGCAGGCGCTCGCACCGCGACCGTTTGTCCCGTACGACGGCGGACGGGCGGCCGGCGCAGCACCCCCGGTAGCCGTCGCGCTCCACCTGTCACGGCAGCCGCAGCCGCAGGGGATCAGGCCGATGTGACCGCCCGGTGGCGCAGCGCCCAGGTGACCTCGTCGCGGAAACCCGCGGGGCGCACCCGCTCGGAGTGGAACCAGCCCTGGCGGAAGCGCTGCCCCTCGGTGTCCGAGCGGCGTCCTCGGACGTACTGGACGGCGATCTGCTGTCCGTCGACTTCCACGACGTCACCTCGGTCGAGGTCGGCCGGACCGTGTTCGACGGTCGGATCGTCTTCGCGCGCTCAACACGCCCCACGGCTGATCCTCAGCGCCCGGACCTAGTCGACGGTCGGCATGTACGTCAACTCCCCTTTCCTGGATGGCAATTAATCGACCGCGCATTGGTCCCGTCGTCGGGCGTGGCCTAGCATCGGGCTCACCCAATACCCCTGGGGGTATATCCCGAGGATTGCGAGGAGCCCTCCATGCCCTCCACCCACTCCGCCTCCGGCGCCGCCCGCGACCACTTCCAGGTGTTGATCATCGGAGGTGGAACCGCGGGCATCACCGTCGCGGCCCGCCTGCGGCGCGCCGGTGTCGGTGACATCGCGGTGCTCGAACCAGCCGACGTCCACTGGTATCAGCCGCTGTGGACCCTGGTCGGCGGCGGCCGGGCCCCACTCGGTGTCACCCACCGCCCCGAAGCCTCCGTCATGCCCAGGCAGGTGCACTGGATCCGCGAGGCCGCCGCCGCCGTCGACCCCGAGGCCCGGACCGTCACCACCGCCGCGCACCGCACCATCGGCTACGACCACCTCGTGATGGCCCCCGGTCTCCGACTGGACTGGGACGCGATCCCCGGCCTCGACGCCGCCGTCGGGCACGGCGCCGTATCCAGCAACTACGCCTTCGAGCACGCCCCCTACACCTGGGAACTCATCCGTGGCCTGCGCTCGGGCACCGCGGTCTTCACCCAGCCGAGCGGCCCGGTGAAATGCGGTGGCGCCCCGCAGAAGATCGCCTATTTAGCCGCCGACCACTGGCGCAGGCAGGGGGTCCTGGACCGTATCCGGGTGGTCCTTGTGCTGCCCGCCGACTCCATGTTCGGCGTTCCGGTCTGGCGCAGGGCCCTTGAACGCGTAGCCGAGCGTTACGGGATCGAGGTCCGGCTGAACTCCGAGATGACCGCCGTCGACGGTGCGGCCCGTCGGCTGACCGTGGCCGACCACTCCACCGGCACCGAGGGCGGTCTCGCGTTCGACATGCTCCATGCCGTACCACCGCAGAGCGCCCCGGGCTGGGTCGAGCGCGGCCCGCTGGCCGATCCCGCGAGCCCCTACGGCTACGTCGAAGTGGACAAGCACACCCTGCAACACCCACGGCACCGCAATGTCTTCGCCCTTGGCGACGTCGCCAACCTGCCCACCTCGAAGACCGGCGCCGCCGTCCGCAAGCAAGCACCCGTCCTGGTGGCCAACCTGCTGGCCGAGATCAACGGCGAGCACCGTGAACAGCGCCGCTACGACGGATACACGTCCTGCCCCTTGGTCACGGCCCGCGGCAAGGTGCTGCTCGCCGAGTTCGACTACGACCAGCGCCCCGCCCCCAGCATCCCCCTGCTGGACACCACCAAGGAGCGCCGCGACATGTGGCTGCTCAAGCGGTACGGCCTGCCTGCCCTGTACTGGCGCGGCATGCTCAAGGGCCTCGTCTAGGGCCTGTCCGGCGGATCATGCCGCAGACGCGGGGCTTGGCACGCCCATCTGCGGCGTTGTCGTCGGTCGCCATGGCTCCGCCATGACTCCCTCCTCCGCCTTGCAGCTGCACGCACCAAGCCCCACTCGCCAGCGTCGATGAGGCACCGCCCGTTTCCTGCGACCTGATCCGCCGGACAGGTCCTAGGGAGCCCTCGTGGTCGCTCACGGTCGTCGGCCGGGGCCGTCGCTGAAACACCTCCGCCCATATCCCTCGGGATACCCCCAGGGGTATTTCTGTTACGGTGGATGTCAGATACCCCCCGGGGTACTTTCATCCGGAAGGAGCCGAACCCGTGTTCTTCGTCGACACCCTGGAGTTCGAGGGCTTGGGCAACCGCAGCTACCTGGCCGGCGGCCCTGGCGAGGCGGTCGTGGTCGATCCCCCGCGGGACATCGATCAGGTGATCGCCGCGGCCGCCCGGCGAGGCGTGCGGATCGCGTACGTGGCCGAGACGCACCTGCACAACGACTATGTGAGCGGCGGGCTCGAACTGGCCCGAGTCACCGGTGCCCGCTATCTGGTCCCGGCCGGGGCCTCGGTGTCCTTCGCCCGCACTTCGGTCGCCGACGGCGACACCGTCACGGTCGACCGGGGCCTGACCCTGAGGGCACTGGCCACCCCGGGCCACACCCCGCACCACACTTCCTACGTCCTGGAAGAGGGCGGGCGCGGCGTGGCCGCCTTCACCGGCGGATCACTGCTGATCGGTACGGTGGGGCGGCCGGACCTGGTCGAACCGCGGCTGACCGAGCAGCTCGCCCGCGCCCAGCACGCCTCCGCCCACCGTCTTGCCGAGGAGCTGGACGACGAGGTGCCGGTGCTGCCCACGCACGGGTTCGGCAGTTTCTGCTCCGGATCCCAGGCCGAGGGGGACACCTCCACGATCGGGCGGGAACGCAAGACCAACGGAGCCCTCACCCGCGACGTGGACACCTTCGTCGCCGACCTGCTCGCCGGTCTGGACGACGTCCCGGCGTACTACGCGCACATGGGCCCGGCCAACGCCGCGGGCCCCGCTCCCGTCGACCTCACCCCGCCACGTCCGGCCGACGCCGCGCAGATCGCCCAGCGGCTGGCGGCCGGTGAATGGGTGGTCGACCTGCGTAACCGTGTCGCGTTCGCCGAGGGGCACGTCGCCGGCTCTTTCAACTTCGAGGGCGACGGCAAGCCGGCCACCTACCTGGCCTGGCTGATCCCGTGGGGCAAGCCCGTCACGCTGCTCGCCGACACACCCGAGCGGATCGCCGCGGCGCAGCGGGAGCTGGCCCGGGTCGGCATCGACCGGCCGGTCGCCGCCGCCACCGGCGGCCCGTGGGACTGGGTGCCCGGGGGAGTGGAGCCGCGGTCCTTCCCACGCGCGACCTTCGCCGACCTCGCCGCCCGCCGCGGTCGCGGCGAGGACGTGGTGGTGCTGGACGTGCGGCGCGACTCCGAGCGTGCGGGCGGCTTCGTGGAGGGCTCGGTGCACATCCCCATCCATGAACTGCCCGGTCGTCTCGGGGAGGTGCCCGCGGGTGACGTGTGGGTGCACTGCGCGGGCGGGATGCGCGCGGCGATCGCCGCCTCCTTCCTGGACGCCACGGGTCGCGGCGTGGTCGCCGTCGACGACGGCTTCGACGCCGCCGTCGAGGCCGGACTGACTCTCACCTGGTCCAGCGCGGGCTGATCCCCGCCAGGTCCAGCACGGGCTGACCCTCGCCTGGTCCGGCACAGGCTGACTTCCATCTGGTCGGGCATGGACCGACCCGCAGCTGGTCCGGCACCGACCGACCTCGGCCGGTCTCGCGGGGACCGACCCGCAGCTGGTCCGGCACCGACCGACCTCGGCCGGTCATGCGGGGACCGACCCGCACCGGTCCCGACGACACCCGGTCCCGTACGGACTACTGCACCTCAGTCAGTCCCGCGCGGACCCCCGCCCCCCGCCGCAACACCCTTCGGAGTGATGAGCCCATGTTCTTCCGCAGTCGCAGTCGCAGCGGCAGTCGCAGCAGCACCTCCCGTCGTCTCGACCCTGTCCAGGCCCACCAGCGGGCCGCCCACGGCCAGGCCGTCCTGCTCGACGTCCGTGAAACCGTCGAGTGGGAGGCGGGACACGCACCGGATGCGCTGCACCTGCCCCTGTCCCGGCTGGTGGCGGGGGAAGCCCTGCCGCCGACCGCCCAGGGCAGGCCCGTCGTGGCGATCTGCCGCTCCGGTCGGCGTTCCCGACAGGCCGTCGAGATCCTGACCGGCCGCGGCACGAAGGCCACCGATGTCACCGGCGGCATGGTCGCCTGGGCGCGGGCCGGTCTGCCGGTGGCCGGCCCGGATGGAGACGACGGTGCCATAGCGTGAGCGCGTTCGTTCTTGCGCTTGTCGCGGGGGCCCTGGTCGGACTCGCGCTGGGCGCGCTGGGCGGGGGAGGCAGCGTCCTCGCCGTGCCCGCCCTGATCTACCTGCTCGGTTTCACCCCGGCGGCGGCCACCACCGCAAGCCTCCTGATCGTCACCGCGACCTCGCTCACGGCCCTGTTCGGCCACGCCCGCAGCGGCCATGTGCGGTGGCGGGCCGGCACCCTGTTCGCGGCCGCCGGCATCCTCCCGGCCGTGGCGGCCGGAGCGGCGTCGGCCCGGCTGCCGCAGCCGCTGCTGATCGCCGCGTTCGCCGCCGTCGCCGCCCTGGCGGCCACTCGCATGCTGCGTCCCTCACGGGCGACGTCCACAACGGAGCCCGGCGCTGTCCGGCCGGCCAGGGCCCTCGGCACCGGAGCGGGGCTGGGCGCGCTGACCGGACTGCTGGGGGTGGGCGGCGGGTTCCTCGCCGTGCCGGCCCTGGTCACCGTCCTGGCCTTCGAGATGCAGGCCGCCATCGGCACCAGCCTGCTGATCATCTCGGTCAACTCGCTGGCCTCGCTGCTCAGCCGCGGTGCCACGACGTCGGGCCTGGACTGGACGTTGATCGCACCCTTCACGGGGACCGCGATCCTGGGCGCCTGGGACGGCAAACGCCTGGCCGGCAAGGTCTCGGGCCGCGTCCTTCAGCGCACCTTCGCCGTGGTCCTGCTGGCGGTCGCCGGGTTCATGCTCGTCGACGCCCTGACCTGACCCCGGCCGGTCCCGGCGGACTCACGCCAGGGACAGGAACAGCTTCTCCAGACGGGCCCGCATCCGCTCACGGTCGCCGCCGGCGGCCGGGTCGGCATCGGTCAGACAGTGCTGCAGGCCGGTCGCGATGATCGCGAACCCGGCCTTGTCCAGCGCCCGGGAGGCCGCGGCGAGCTGGGTGACCACGTCCTCGCAGTCCCGTCCCTCCTCGATCATCTTGATCACTCCGGCGATCTGCCCCTGCGCCCGGCGCAGTCGGTTGACCACCGTCTTCAGTTCCTCGGCTGCCATCGCCAGTTCCACAGGCACTCCCTCGATATACCCCCGCCGGTATCCTGTCCGTGGGGTGAAGCACCAGAAAGAGAAGGAAATTCCCGTGACCCCCACCTCCCTCACCCTCGACCAGGCCCACGCCCGGCTCCACGAGCTGACCGTCATCGATGTGCGTACCCCCGCCGAGTACATCTCGGGCCACATGGCGGGCGCCCACAACATCCCCCTGGACCATCTCGACGCGGCGGTGCCTGTCCTGAAGCCCGCCGCCGAACGCCGCGACCTCGTCATGGTGTGCGCCTCAGGCGCCCGCTCCGCGCAGGCCTGCGCCACCCTCGCCGCACACGGCATCGCCGCCGCCACCCTCACCGGCGGCACCACCGCCTGGAGCCGGCACGGACACGACCTGCGTCGTCCCGCCGACGCCCGCGGCGTGTGGCCCATGGACCGTCAGGTCCGCTTCGTCGCCGGGTCGCTGGTCCTCGTCGGACTCGCGGTCGGACAACGCCGTTCGGTCGCTCGCTGGTTGTCCGTCGGCGTCGCCGGAGGCCTGGTCTACTCGGCCGTCAGTGGCAGTTGCGCCATGGCCCGTGTTCTGGCCAAGCTCCCGCTCAACCAGCCCCGTGCCACCGACCTGGACGCCACCCTCGCCACCCTCGCCGCACTGGCCGCAATGGGGCAGTAGCAGTCGAGAATCGATGCCATTGCGCTCATCTCCGATCGCCGGATGTCAGCCTCGGAGATACTCCCTTCGGCGCCCCGGTCGTCCGCATACGGTGCGGTCACGCGGCGGGACGGGCATCGCCGATCCCGCCGTGCAGCCGACAACCAAGGGGAGGCGCTATGGCGAGTGTGGAAGTGTCGCTGAAGGAAATGATGACCGCGGCCGAGGGAGCGTTGGGGGCGGCCGTGGTCGACTACACCAGCGGCATGGCGCTGGGCACGCTGGGCGGGGGCAAGGACCTCGACCTCACGATCGCTGCCGCCGGGAATACAGATGTCGTCCGCGCGAAGGTGCGGACGATGGAGCAACTGGGTCTCAAGAGCCGGATCGAAGACATCCTGATCACTCTCGAAACGCAGTACCACCTCATCCGACCGGTCACCGGACGCAACGGCAACGGTCTGTTCCTCTACCTCGTGCTCGACAAGGCGCGATCGAACCTGGCGATGGCCCGCCATCAACTCAAGCGCGTCGAGGAGCAGTTGGAAGTCTAGGGCGGCCGGATCCTCGGACTGACGTGCGCCCACGATGTGAAGACTTCTTCAAGTCACCACATCAGCATCATCCCAACAGGTGGATGCGTGCGGCCGTGAGCGAGAAGGATCGGCAGCGACGGGCACGTGGTGCGGCGGCGCCTTCCGGGCGTCACCGCACCAGGTGACGACCATCCCCACGCGGCAGGGAGCGAGCACCGATGCGGGTCCCCCTCTACCAGGCCAAGGCAGAGTTCTTCCGCATGCTGGGACACCCCGTGCGCATCAGGGTCCTCGAGCTGCTGCAACACGGTCCCGTCCCGGTGCGGGACCTGCTCGCCGACCTCGACATCGAGCCGTCCAGCCTGTCGCAGCAGCTGGCCGTCCTGCGTCGTTCCGGCATCGTGGTGTCCATCCGTGAGGGCTCCACCGTGAGCTACGCGCTGGCCGGCGGCGACGTCGCGGAGCTCCTGCGTGCGGCCCGCCGCATCCTCACGGAGCTGCTGGCCGGGCAGAACGAACTGTTGGTCGAACTGCGGCAGAACGACACGTCCCTACCACCGGTGTCCTCCGGCGGCTGAGCCTGTGCGGGGCCGTGGGTCGCGTCGCTCCGTCATGCTTTCGCGGGCGGCACACCGACCAGTTTCGCCAGGAATCGGTCGACATGCTCCTCCAACGGGGGCCGGGGCAGCTCGGGTTGGTTGACGCGCAGTGACACCGCGCCATGGACGGCCGTCCGCAGATCCAGGGATACGGTCTCGGCGTCGCCCCCGGGCGCCGGCCCGGCGCCCATGCAGGGACGGATCGCCGCCAGGAAAGCTCCCGCGCTCACATCGGCCGCGCACCGGGCGCGGGGGCGGCACCGGATGAGGTCCGCGCCGCCGTCCGCGTCACCGCGCCATTCGGAATGACACGGACCTGGAGTGCCGCGGGCGGCCTCGACGCGCTGCTCGCCGAGCGGGAGGAACAGGAGGGGAGGCGGACGCCCGGCGCCGCCTGATCCTCCTCGCCCGCGCCAAGGTTGTCGCCACGGTGCAATTCCCGCGCCTGCGTGAAGACGCGGTCAGACGGGCTGCCACAGCTCGATCCGATTGCCCTCGGGATCGGTGACCCAGCCGAATCGACCGACACCCTCCATGTCCTGCGTCTCTTCAGACACGTCCGCTCCCTTGGCGCGCAATTGCGCGAGCATCGCATCCAGGTCGCGGACCCGGAAGTTGAGCATGGCCTGCTGGGCGCGGGACCCGAAGTAGTCGGTCTCGGACTCGAACGTCGCGAACACCGTCGGCCCGGTCTCCTGACGCCACAGTCCATTCTCTTCGGCGTCCAGGCCCAGGCAGTCGCGATACCATGCGTTCAGGGCCGCCGGGTCAGAGGCCCGCATGAAGTACCCACCGATTCCAAGCACACGTTCCATGCCGCTATCTTGCCAGGAGGGCGATCAGGCGGGCCGGCACCACACCAACGCCCGCTTCACGCCCCCGTCTCGATCGCGGGGCGTCTCGCTCGGCCGTCCGTGAACCACGGCCAGGCTCACAGCGCGGCTTCGACGACGAAGAGCTGGGCGTCCGTGCCCGAGCAGGGTTCGACGACGGCCTCCGCGCCCGCGACGGTGCTCGCGGCTCTGATGCCCACGCACTTCTCGTCGGTCACATGGATCAGATAGGTCCGGCCGGCGGCCTTCCCGGAGACCCCGGAATCCCGCGATTCCCCGGATTGCCCGGATTCCCGGGATCGTTCTGATTTCTTGCGTTCCGTGCGTTCCGTGCGTACGAAGCGGAAGGCGGTGGTCCGATCGCACGCCTCCCAGGGTTCGAGCAGATCCTTGCCGGGCCCGGAGGTGAGCGCCTTCAGACAGCCTTTCCCCTGGTCGGGGCGGAACCAGGAGATGCGGTAGGCGTTCTTGCCCACCGGCTCCAGGGTCGTCGTCTGGGGCTCCGTCTCGCCGCACGGGCGCTGTACGGCGACGAGGGAGCCGTACCGGTTGTCCGCCACCTGTCCGTCCGTCACACACAGGCCGGGGGACCCGAGCGGCCGGATGAGGACCTGGTCGCGCGGCAACTGCGTGGACGTGGACGTCTGTCCGGACTCGGACGTCCCCGAGCCGCCGGAGTCACGCAGGGCGGCCCAGAAGGCGGCCGTGACCACCGCGACGGCGACGACGGACACGGCGACGACGCGCGTGCGTCGGGCCTCCGTGAGTCGGCGGACCGTGCCAGGGGCGTTCGCCGCCGAGGCACCGCTCTCCGAGGACGGCGCCGGAGATTCGGCGGCGCGCTGCCGGGCGGCAAGCCATTCGTCCACGTCATCGCCCTCCCCGCATGCGCGGACGAACGCGGCCAGCAGTTCCGGTCGCGGCAGTGAGCCGTTGCGCAGCACGTCGGCCAGCGTGCTGCGCGGCAGCAGCTCCCCGTGCCGGGCGGCGCGCTCCTCCAGCTGTCGGTACGTCAGCCGGGAGCGCGCCTTCAGCTCGCGCAGCTCCGCGTTCAGCTCAACCGCGGTCCGTAACTCCTGCAGCGCGAGCGCCCTCTGTTCCATGCGATCCATACTTGTCGTGGGCCTGCCATGGAACAAAACCCTTTCAGGTCAACGTCACCGGACGACTACCGCGCCTTCGGCGAGGTGTAGCCGAGGACCCTGCCCGCCGTGGCGGCCTGGGTCTTCTTGTAGGTGAGCTGCTCGAGCGAGGTGTTGCCCTCCACGGAGTTGTAGACCTTCCTGGCGGTGTTGTACGAGGTCACGACGCCCACGTGGTCGGCCCGGCCGTCACCGTTGTTGTCGTAGCTCACGACGTCACCGGGCTTCGGCTTGTAGGTGTTCGCCGCCACCTGCGCCTTGGTGTGCCAGGTTCCGTTGGACCTGCCGTACGTGCGGAAGGAGTCGGCTGCCGCGTTCAGGCCGGTGATCCTCGCCTTGCCCCAGTACCAGGTGTACTTGGCGAAATCAGCGCACCAGGCGCGCGAGGTCCACTTGACGCTGGTCCAGGTCTTCGTCCAGACGCCGTTGACCTTGATGTACATGTAGCCCTTGCTCGTCCCGCATGCCTGGCGGTTGACGATCGTGCCGGTGCGGGGCGCGCTGGTGTGGTCCCACTGGAGGTTTGCCTTCGCCGTCCAGAAGCCGGTGTAGAAGTTGCAGTTGTTCCTCTCGGTGTCGCCGTCCTTGGCGTCGCCCTCGTACTTCCGCTTCTGCACCTCGGCGTTGCCGCTCGTGTACTGGCCCAGCGCCTGCTCGGCGATCAGCGCCCCCGGAGCGGTGGCCGCGTGGGCCGGGGCGGCCATGGCGAGGCTCCCCAGTGTCATGGCCAGGGCCGCCCCCGCGACGGCTGTGGTCTTCACCGTGTTCCTTGCGGACATCCCGTGTTTCCTTCCATTCGATCCGTACCGGACCCGAAGGCGGGTCCGGCTGACAGACCGAAAGGCTGGCCAGGGTGTTCGAGGTCATCAATGGGTTGAAGTGTCCAGGACATGTCCGGGACATCCGTGGCCTGTCCGGCCTGGTCAGGGGCTTGTCCGGGCGGCACGCGGTGAGCGGAACGGGGCACCGGACCCCTCTTCGGGAGGAGAGACGCGGAGCCCTCGGGCAGACTTCGGACGCAACCCCGCGCCCTTCGTGTGTGTCTTGACCCGCAGGAGCGGCGCAGTGCGCGCGGCAGGGTGAGGAGCTCGCGATGATGTCCGTACGCATGTGGGGGCCCGGAGTGGGAGCCGTGGCAGTGCTGTTGGCGACGGCAGCGTGGGCGCGGTGGCCGGCGGGCGTGGACACACGGCTGTGGTCCGAGGTGCGACCGGTGGTCGAGGCCCGGCTCGTGACTCAGGCAGCGGGGAGCGGCTACGGGGAGAGCATGCCTGCCCTCAGGGCGAAGTGGTTCTGCCGGGCGGACGCACTGGACCTCCGGGAGAACGGAGACCGGGTGCGGGCCGGGGTCGACACACTGTGCCTGGAGTACGGGGTGCGTGACGGCGCCCTCGTGGAGTGCGGCGGCGCTCACTTCCCGCAGGTGGTGCGGCTGGAGCGGGACACCGACGGCGGCTACCGCGTCGTGGCGCAGGAGGAGCCGCCGGACGGCGCCGGCTATGCCGAGTGGGAGGAGAACCACTTCAGCTTCCTTGCCGAATCCCGGCTCGACGACGACGCCGGGACGCCGGCCGCGCTGGAGACCGCGGCCCGCGCGCACTTCGCACTGCCCGCCGGCGCACCGGTCGAGGCTTGCTGAGCCCCCAGCCCCTCCGCTCGGCCGTCCTCACAGACAGACCTTGTCGTAGGGCACGTCGGCCCGGTACCTGTGTCAGGTCGATGTTCCGCCGGTGGGTGGCGGAGGCGGGTTCGCCCTGAATTCCGTGAACCGTGATCGTTTTGTCAGACACGGCCCAGAAGGCTCATGGCGTGGCCGCATGGTCAGCGCTGGGCCACTGAACCAGCCGCTTCGCATGGTAGGGAGGTAGCCGATCCACGCAGTTCACCATCTGCCTTCCTAGGCACGGACGCGCGCAGGACGATGGCGGGCACGGGGGGATGGAGAAGCGCAGCGCGACGAGTCAGTGCGGTCTACTTTGTGTTGGCATTGGGCGGGATCCTCGGCGCGTTGTGGGTCGCGCACCGTTTTCACCTTGGGGCGGCCGTGACTGCAGCGTCACTGCTGCCTACGCCGGCTGCGGCGCGTGAACGATCCGTATCCCATGATGGTGAGGTAGCGGCGGCCGCCCTCGATGAGCCACTGCAGGATGCCGGGGCCCTCGTCACGGATGAGTTCGAGCGCAAGATTGTCGATCTTGCGGTGGTCGGGGACGGTCCGCTCGAAAGGCAGCAGACGGATGCGGCGCCAGAACGCGAAGCCCCCGATCTGCAGCGGCCCCTCGGGGTGATGGCGTCACGGGTGCTCTTCCAGACCTCGACGAGTTCCTCGGAGCGGTGATGCCCTCGGAAGCGGCCCGCTCCCCACGGGACGGCTCACCTGCCGGAGGGGCTCTCGCGCCAGGGGCTCGAGGTGCCTGTCAGCGGATAGGCCGCTACCGTCGAAAGAGGTGAGGTCGCGATTCAGGGCACGTCCCGCGACGCGCTCCCGCAAAGGTGAGCCTGCAGCCGGGAGACGTGCGTCCCTTGCTTTCACGCGCCGACCTCGACGACAGCGCCGCATCGGTATTCGGGCGGCACCATTCAGCCATCGCGGACCCCATGCTTCGGCGTGAGGCCATCCCTCTCGCGCTGGGACAGTGCGAGAACGTGGAAGAAAGAGCAGAGCCATGCGAGCACATCGCGCCAAGCGCGCCTTCGTCTGCGTCGCGGCCGGCTTCCTACTGGCCGGCGGCACCGCAATCGGAGTGGCGGGCACGGCCGCAGCAGCCGCCCCCGCCACGACGACCGTCTCGGTTCCCGCGGGCTGCTCGTGGCACAGCGGCTGGTACGACAGTTACCACCACTGGCACCAGGGCTATTGGGAATGCGACTCGAACCGGAACAACCGCTGACTTGCCCGCCGTCCGGGCGAGTGGCCGCTGGTACGACTCACCCCTCAGGCTCTGCCGGACGTTCAGCGGTCACCAGGGCGTACGCCGGCCTGTGCATCCAGTACAGGGTCAGCGGGCACACAGCGTGCAGACCTGGAGAAACCCACGTACGACGCCGGCCGGCGACTCGGAGGTGAGGACCCCGGCCACGTTGGCGGACATAGCGACGGCCACGGCGAACAGGAACGTCACGGCGTGACCGGACAGCTTGGACAAGGAACGGGTCAACGGCCACCGGAACGGCGTAGGACGGCCTCGACTGTCAGCGCACCTTCTCCTCGCCCTGAGTTCGTCCCGCCCAAGGACGGCCGGCATCGCCCCTCCTGCCGCACCGACCTGCGCCAGCAGTGGGCAACCGGCGAAATGCGGTGCTCGGGGTGACGGAATGCGCGGGGCGCAAGGTCAGTTGGTTGGGCGGCTGCCTCGGGGCTTTACGACGGCCCGCGGGACGGCGACGGGTCCCCGGGGGCGAGCCTTGGAGCACCAGGGGCGCGGGGAACTGCGCGACAAGCCTCGGGAACCCCCGGCATCATCGGCAGCACCGGCTGGGACCGGTCCAAGGCCTGGATCTGCGACTTCTCGTTCACACAGAACACCAATGCCCGCTCGGACGGGTCCAGACAGAGGCCGACGACATCGTGGACCTTGTCGACGAAGTACGGATCGGTCGACAGCTCGAAGGTCTCGGACCGGTGCGGCTGCAGGCCGAACGCCCGCCAGATCCGTGACACCGACGACTGTGAGAGGCCCATCTCTTTCGCCATCGACCGTGTCGACCAGTGCGTTGCGAATCCGGTACTGCACGAACCTGACCCGCCAACGACCCACCGCATGCGGTGTGGAACCGAGTTGAGCCGCCACGTCCATGTTCGAGGCACCCTCCGCGCAGGCCAGGATGATCCGACACCGCAAGGCCCACGCCTCCGGCGTGGAACGACCCCGCACCGAAGACTGGTTTCGGTTGCAGTTGTCAGGAGGCAGCGGGAGCGTGCTCCAGTTCGGAGACGGTTGTGGGCTCCTCGGTTCCCGCTTCGTGGCGTCGGGTGAGGTGGCGGTCCAGCAGAACGCTGCCCATGTGGGCGACCCCGAAGGCCGCGCCGATCCAGGCCGTACCCGCCAGCCCCAGTCCCGTGTTGATCACGAGGCCGGATGCCAGGGGGGCGACGGCGATGCCGACGTTGAAGGCGGCTATGTTCACGGCGCCGCCGAGCGTCCTGGTCTCTCCGAGAATGGAGAAGACTCTGGCGTTGACTGCGGGCGTGACTCCGAAGTTGGCGGCGCCCAGGAGCGCCACGAGCGCGATCGTGACCCAGGCGACATGTGCGGTCACTGTGAGTGCTGTCGCGGCGACGATGAAGGCGGCCATGCCCACCAGTAGGAGTGTGAAGGGGGCGCGGTCGGCTACGCGTCCTCCGATGGTCAGGCCGATGAACGCGCCGACGCCGTAGAGTCCGAGCACGAGGGGCACCAGGCCTGTACTGAGGCCGGTGACGTCCTCCAGCAGGGCTCCGAGGTAGGAGAAGATCGCGAATTGGGCGGCCACGGTCAGTGCGGTGGTGGCGTAGGCGACCCAGAGCCGTGGCTGCATCAGCGAGCGCAGTTCCGTGGTCAGACGCGGCTGTGCCGTTGTCGTGTCCCGGCCGCCGGGCAGGGCGATGAGCAGTGCGATCGTGGACAGAGCGGTCATCGCGGCTACGGCCCAGAAGGCGGCCTCCCAGCCGGCGTGCTGTGCGAGCAGGGTGCCGCCGGGGACACCGATGATCGTGGCCACGCTCAGTCCCGAGACGACCACTCCCATGGCCCGGCCCTGCTTGTCGGCGTCCACCAGCGAGATGGCCGCGACCGAGGCCATGGCCCAGAATCCGGCATACGCCATGGCCGACAGCACCCGCATGGCCAGCAGGAATCCGAAGTGCGGGACGAGGGCGGCGCCGACGTGGGCGGCGATGAAGACGAGCTGGAAGCCGACCAGCGCGGCACGGCGCGGCATCCTCAGGGTGACCAGGCTCATCAGCGGTGCTCCGACGAGCATGCCGATGGCGAAGGCGGACACCAGCATTCCGGCGGAGGCGAGGGGGATGTCGAGGTCCTGGGCGATGGAGGGCATCACGCCGGAGAGCATGAATTCCGAGGTGCCCTGGGCGAAGATGCCCAGCCCAAGGACGTAGATCACAAAGGGCATGATTCATCTGCTTCGTGTGAGGAACGAGGGGTAACCGGGTGCTCCGCTCGGCCGTGCGCGGCCCTTTCTCAGAAAGGGCCCGTTGCCGGCGAGGTCCACCTGTGGAGGCGGCGTTGCCTCCCGGTTCGCGTCCAGCATCCCGCCCGGGACACGCGTGCGGACGCCACGCGCGCGCCCTGCTGAACCTAGGTCTGGCTGGTCCACTCACCGGTCCGTCACGCCGCTGTAGTGGTATCACTGGATGCATGGATCAAAGCGACGAGCTCGGTGACTTCCTGCGCTCGCGCCGGGCCCGTCTGCGTCCCGAGGACGCGGGGGCGGCTTTCAGCGGCGGTGCGCGCCGGGTCCCGGGACTGCGCCGTGAAGAGGTCGCGCACCTGGCCGGGGTGAGCACGGACTACTACGCCCGTCTCGAACAGGGCCGGCACCCCCACGTCTCGGAGGCGGTGCTGGAGGCGGTCGCCCGCGCGCTGCGCCTGGACGACACCGAACGCGGCTACCTCTTCGAACTCGCCCGCCCCAAGTCCCCCAGCTCGGAACGGCGCCGTCCGGCCCCGCTGCCGCGCGTGCGTCCGGCGATCCACCAGATGCTGGACGTCCTCAACGATGTCTCGCCGACCCTGGTCCTCAACCACCGCAGCGACGTCCTGGCAGTCAATCATCTTGCCAAGGCGCTGATCACGGACTTCGACGCACTGCCGCACCGCGACCGCAACTTCGTCCGATTCGTACTGCTCCAGCCCGCCGCCCGTGACCTCTATCAGGACTGGGACCGGGTTGCGGAGGCGTTCGTCGCCAGTCTTCGTCTGGCTGCCGGACGCCATCCCGACGACCGCCTGCTGAACGAATTCGTCGAGGAGCTGTCCACAAAGGTTCCCGAGTTCTCCACCTGGTGGGCCGGCCACCGCGTGGACCAGTGCGCCCACGGCACCCGGCGCCTTGTTCACCCCGTGGTCGGCGAACTCACCCTCTCCTACGAGATTCTGGCCCTGCCCGCCGACCCTGACCTGAGTATCTGCCTCTACACCGCGGAACCTGGTTCGGCTTCCGCGGAGACGCTCAACATGCTCGCCAGCTGGAGTGCCCCGACGGGCGTACGAGGGCGCAACTCCTCCGAGGCACCCTCAAGTTGACTCCCAAAGGGCGTCCGTAATTTCCGCTCAGGTGTGACCTGCGGCAGCCGTCCTGCCGCTGCCGCGAGGTGTTGTGCCTTCGTCGGCGCGGTCCCGGACGATGGCCGACTCCTCTGCGGACTCCCAGGACCGCGCATGGAGGCAGATGTTCTTTGCATCGCGGCGAGGATTCTGCTCATGCGCCTGTTGCGGCGAGTGACAGTTCCCACAGGTGCTTGGCGGCGTCCGGGTCGAGCGCGTATGGGGCTACGCCGCCGGGGGCGGATCCCACGGCGTCGGCCGACAGCTTCTCCGCTTCGTTGTTGTCCTCGAAGTAGCGGCCGCCGATGCCCTCCATCTGGGGGGAGGTCGCGACGAGCACGCTGGTCGCGGCGCCTTGGGCGATGGTCTTGAACCGGAACGGTGCGCCCTGGATCGAGCCGAATTCTCCGGCTGCCTCGGCGGCGCGCAGCTGTGCGGCCTGGTCCGGATCCATGTAGCGCGACAGGTTCGTCGACATGATCACGCCGGGGTGGACGGCGTTGGCGGTGATCCCGTCGGTGGCCCAGCGGTTGCTCGCCTCGACCGCGAAGAGAACGTTGGCGGTCTTGGACTGCCCGTAGGCGAGCCACGGGTCGTAGGCGCGGTTGTTGAAATTGATGTCGTCGAACTCCACGGGCGAGGCGTGGTGGCCGCGGGAGCTCAGCGACACGATCCGCGCGCTGCCGGCGGCCGCGAGCGCGTCGTGCAGGCCGAGCGCGAGCGCGAAGTGGCCGAGATGGTTGGACGCGAACTGCAGCTCCCAGCCGTCCGGTGTGCGCTCGAGCGTGGGCAGTGCCATCACGCCGGCGTTGTTGACGAGGATGTGCAGGGGCCCGGTCCAGGCGTTCGTGAAGGCGGCGATCGACGCCTGGTCGGCGAGGTCGAGCGGGCCGACATGGACGGCGTCGTTTCCGGTGGCCTTGCGGATGTCGGTGGCGGTGCGCTCGCCGGCGTCCGTGTTGCGGACCGCGAGGGTGACCGAGGCACCGGCGCCCGCGAGGGCGCGGGCGGTCTCGGCGCCGAGACCCGAGGCGGCGCCGGTGACGACCGCGTGCTTGCCGGAAAGGTCGATGCCTTCGATGACCTCGGCGGCCGTCGACTCTTCTCCGAAGGGGGTGTGGATGTGCTGGGTGTTTGTCATGACCTCAAGTCCTAGTCATTGGTCGGTTGTTTTCCCTCACCTGAACAGGTGAGGGAGGCGGTCCCGGCAGACCTGGTGCAGGTGCGCCGGAAAGACAGAGGGGTGGGCTCACGCCTGGTGCTCGAGCTCGAGGACGAGCTTGCCGGTGTTCTTGCCGACGAACAGGCGCCTGAGCGTGGCCGGGAACGTCTCGATGTCGCCGTGCATCGTGTCCTCGATGCTCGTCAGCTGACCGTCGGCGAGCCAGTGCGACATCTGCGCCATGGCCTCGGGATACCGGTCGGCGAAGGTGGGAACGGCGACGCCTGCCATGGAGGCGCTCCGGTACAGCAGGGTCAGGTAGTTGCTCGGTCCCACGACCGCATCGGCGTTGTCGTACTGGGAGATCGCGCCGCTGATGACGACTCGCGCGCCGCGGGCGAGGCGGGTGAGTGCCTGGTTGAGGATGTCTCCGCCGACGTTGTCGAAGAACACGTCGACGTATCGGGGGGTGCGGTCGCGCAACTGGTCGAGAAAGTCGTCCCGCTTGTAGTCGATGGCGGCGCTGAACCCGAGCCGGTCGACGAGCATGCGCGTCTTCTCGGGGCCGCCCGCGATCCCGATCACGTGCGCGCCCTTGATCCTCGCGATCTGACCGGCGGCGCTTCCCACGGCCCCGGCTGCTCCCGATACGAGCACCACGTCGCCCGCGTCGAGCCGGCCGACGTCGAGGAGCCCGAAGTAGGCTGTCATGCCGGTCATGCCCAGGACGCCGAGATACGCCGCGAGCGACCGGCCCTCCTCGGGGTGGACCTTATGGACCCCGGTTCCGTCCGACAGCGCGAACTCCCGGACGCCGAACGTGCCGTGGACGAAGTCGCCCTCCGTGAAGCCGGGGTGGCGGGAGTCCACGACCTGTCCGATCGTGATCGCCCGCATGACCGCTCCGACGTCCACCGGAGTGACGTGCTCTGCTTTCATCCAGCCGCGCATGGCAGGGTCGATCGACAAGTGTGTGACCTTGACCAGGAACTCGCCGTCGCCGGGCACGGGAATGGGTGTCCGGACGAGCTCGAAGTCGGAGTCTTCGAAGGGGCCGGCCGGGCGGGCTTTGAGGCGGAACTGGCGATTGGTGCCGGTCATCTCGGCTCACCTCGCCCGTTCGTGCGGGAAGCGGTCGCCGAACATCGGGAGGCCGCTTGCGGACTCGGCGCGGGTCGCCTCGTCCTCCCAGACGTCCCAGTGTTCGGCCAGTCTGCCGTTCTCGACACGCGCCACGTCGGCCACGACGGGGGCGGTCTCGCCGGTGCCGGAGTACTTGCCGTAGAGCATCACGTAGTCGCCCTCGGCGACGGCGAGCTGGTTGTCGTAGCGCAGGGCGGCGGGCAGGGCGCGAACGAGGTTGAACAGACCCTCCCGCCCCGGCGGGATGTGCCGGCTGTGCTGAAGGTAGTCCTCGGACCAGAACTCCTCCGCGGCCGCGTAGTCGCGCTTGCCGAAGAGTGTGTCGAAGGCCGTCAGAACGAGTTCTTTGTTCTGCTCGGGTGTGGACATGCCGTGCTCCAGTGGATGATTGTCATGAGTGCCTCGGGCGTCGTCACCTGTGCGGCTACGCACGCTTCGCGCTGACGCCGGCGAGGCGGCGCCACTGGGTGAGCGGCGGTGTCTCGCCTCCCTCGGCGGTGATGAGCTGCAGGGCCAGGTGGTCGGCGCCGGCGGTGTGGAACTCGGTCAGGCGGTCGCTGATCGCGTCGTCGGTTCCCCAGGCCACCAGGGCGTCGACCAAGCGGTCGCTGCCGCCGCCGGTGAAGTCGTCAGCGGTGAAGCCGAGGCGTTCGAAGTTCGTGCTGCCGATCTGTGGGCGTGGACCTCCCCTGGCCCGGAGGGGTGTCATGCCGTTCACTGGGCCGGTCGAGCCGTTGCTGCCGCGGCTCGGCCGAGGGCCTGGAATGCGGCCTCGCCTCTGGCGACCTGAATGAGTGGGTCTGGCCGGCCGAGAGACAAGGGGCGGAACAGTCGCTCATGCAGGGACCCGGACCAGGCGCTCGTGAAGGCGGCGATCAACGCCCTGTCGGCGAGGTCGAGCGGGCCGACATGGACGGCGTCGTTCCCGGCCGCCTTGCGGATGCCGGTCGCGGTGCGCTCGTCGACGTCCGTGCTGCGGACCGCGAAGGTGACCAAGGCGCCGGCGCTCGCGAGGGTACGGGCGGTCTCAGCGCGAGACCCGACGCGGCGCCGATGACGACCGCCTGCTTGCCGGAAAGGTCGACGCCCTCGATGACCGCGGCGGCCGTCGACCCTTCTCCGAAGGGAGTCTGGATGAGCGTGGACGTCATGGCCTCAAGTCCTCGTCACTGATCGGCCGCCTGTTCCTCATCAGCCGTACGGCGCCTGGGAGGGGGCGGCCTCGGGTGTGTTCGTCGGTGTGGTCCAGCTGGCGAGCAGGCGGAGTGTTTCCGCGGAGGCGGAGCCGGGTTCGGTGGTGTAGAGCACGATGCTCTGGTCAGGGTCGGCGGGCAGAGCCAGCGTTTCGTAGGAGAGGGTGAGTTCGCCGACCACGGGGTGGACAAGGCGTTGGGCGCACTGGTCCACGCGGTGGCCGGCCCACCAGGTGGAGAACTCGGGAACCTTGATGAACAGCTCCCCGACGAGTTCGTTCAGCAGGCGGTCGTCGGGATGGCGTCCGGAGGCCAGGCGCAGACTGGCGACGAAGGTCTCCGCGACCCGGTCCCAGTCCTGGTACAGGTCACGGGCGGCGGGCTGGAGCAGTACGAATCGGGCGAGGTTGCGGTCGCGGTGCGGCAGTGCGTCGAAGTCTGTGATCAGCTGTCTGGCCAGGTGGTTGGCGCCCAGGACGTCGCTGCGGTGGTTGATGACGACGGCCGGTGAGACGTCGTTCAGGACGTCCAGCATCTGGTGGATCGGCTGCCTCATGCGTGGTGCGCGGGCGGGACTGCTCCGGTGGCGTCCGGGTGTCCTGGGTCGGGCGAGTTCGAAGAGGTAGCCGCGTTCGGTGTCGTCCAGGCGCAGGGCGCGGGCGACCGCCTCCAGTACCGTCTCGGAGACGTGGGGATGCCGGCCCTGTTCGAGGCGGGCGTAGTAGTCCGTGCTCACCCCGGCCAGATGTGCGACTTCCTCGCGGCGCAGTCCGGGCACCCGGCGCGCGCCGCCGCTGAAAGCCGCCCCCGCGTCCTCGGGACGCAGACGGGCGCGCCGCGAGCGCAGGAAGTCCCCCAGTTCGCCGTTGTCGTTCATGCGGCCAGTGTGCTCCCCGTAGCGGCGTGACGGGCCGGTGAAGGTGGACCAGTCAGACCTAGGTTCAGCAGGGCGCCCTTGGAGCGTCCGCGCGCAGGCACAGCAGGCCATGCTGGCTGAAAAGCGGCGACCTTCTCCCGCGACGAAGCCAGAGGACCTCCTTGCGCCGGACTGGAGAAAGGAGCGGCTGTCCTGCACCGGCCCGCTGTCGCCTCGAAGACCGCGCTGCCGCAGGCCAGGACCGAGCCAGTCCTCACGCGGCCCCTTGGAACCCCATCACGAGACACCCCTCCGCCCCAGCCCTGGGGCGGGCCACCCGAAGGAGATCACCATGACCGAGTTCGCGCCTGTACCCGACTTCGCCCTGGGCCCGGACATCCCGGAGTCCGGGTATGTCGTCCAGGACCTGGGCGGCGGTGCCCACTTCGTCACCCAGGGGATGATCAACACGATGTTCGTGGAGACGAAGAACGGTGTCGTCCTCGTGGACGCCTCACCGTTCCTGGGGGACAAACTGCTGGAGGCGATCGAGTCGGTCACCCCCAAGCCGGTCACCCACCTCATCTACAGCCACGCGCACGCCGACCACATCGGGGCGGCTCACCTGCTGAAGCGGGACGGCCTGAAGATCATCTCCCATGAGATCACCGGCGAGTTCATCAAGGAGGTCAAGAACGACGACCGGCGTCCCCTGCCCACCGAGACCTTCAGTGGCCGGCGCAAGGAGATGGACATCGACGGGGTGCGGTTCGTCCTCGACTACACGGGAGACTGGCATCAGGCCGGCAACCTGTTCATCCACCTGCCGGAGCTGAAGCTCATGGGAGCGATGGACAGCTTCACCCCGAAGAGCGCGCCGTTCTTCCGCCTGTACTTCTCCGCGCATGTGCCCGCGTACTTCGACGCCATGGACCAGTTGCTGGAGTACGACTACGAGACCATCGTCACCGGCCATATGGCCCTGCCCGGTACGCCCGAGGACGTGGCGACGAACGGGGAGTACATCCGGGACCTGCGCGCCGCTGCTTCCGAAGCACTGCGCACGGTCGACATGAAGGAAGCCTCGGCCGCCGCCAAGGTGCCGGCCAGCAACAAGCAGGCGGAAATCAAGGTCTGGATGGATGCGGTCACCGCTCGCGCGGCCGAACTCATGCCGTCCTGGGAAAAGCGACTGGGAGGAACCGACATCTTCCTCTCCGACAACCTCAACGCCACCGCGTGGAGCGCCTTCATCGACTAGGACGACGCCCTACGCATGAGGGGCGAACCGCGGTGATCGCGTTCGTCGCAGTCGACTTCGAAGGAGGGATGCCGCATGCTGCCGGCGACGAAGGTGGAGCGGTTGGCGCAGAGCATCGATCTGGTCGTGGACGCCGTGCGCGGTGCACCGGTCGACCAGTATCACAACCCGACGCCGTGTTCGGCGTGGACGGTGAGAGACCTCGTCAATCACATCGCCATGATGCTGCTGATGACGAGAGACGTGGGCACCCGCAAGGCATCGGATCCGAGCCTGCTGACCGCGAACCCGGTGCCCCTCCTCGCCGGGCGGCCGGAGTCCGAGTGGGCGTTGCTCCTGGCCGGCGCGGCGGAACCGGCGGCCAGGGCCTGGTCCGAACCGGCAGCGTGGGAGGGCGAGGCCGGCCTCGGCGGACCGCCCATGCCCGCGACCGCGCTCGGCGGGATCCTGATCGCCGACTTCACCGTCCACGCCTGGGACATGACAGCAGCCACCGGACAACGGCGCACCGTTCCCGCGTCCTTGGCCGAAGCCACGTTCGCGACATACTCGCGTGAGGCACCCCGCATGCGCAGTCTCGGCCTTCTGGGTGACGAAGTACCCCAAGACGCAGACGCATCCGTGCTCGACCGCGCACTGGCCCTCAGCGGCAGAAACCCCCGATGGACACCAGCGGCGCATTAGGGTGCGCCCGACGGTCCACCGGGGCCTTCATCGCCAGCGAACCTTCCTGCCTCGCGTACGGCTGGTGCGTCGATCACGCGTTCTGGAAGCCCTGGTCGACCAAGGCCTTCTCCACGGTGTCGGTGTCGGCGGCGACCTTGTCCAGCAGCGCGATCCCGACGGCGTTGTCGTGCACGGACGCGGCGAACGCCACCACCGCGATCACCAGGCCCAACACGTCAACTGCCAGGCGCCGCGCTTGCGGCCCGGATGCGTGAACCGTGCAGGGCATGGTGCCTGGCACGGCCGCTGGGCGGTTGGGTCTGGGGCCGATGCCCTCGATACCGTATGGCTCGTTTCCGAACGGTTCGTCACCTCACCACTGTCGTGCTGGCTGGTGTGGGTTCCTGGTCTGGCCTGGCGGACCGCCGTAGGCGCGAGAGGGAACCGGTGATCAACCAGGCAGCCACGACTGGCGCAAAGGCGGATCCGGCCGCACGGTCGCTGGAGTTCCGGCACCTCAACCGCCTCATCGATCCCGGTGACGAAGGTGTCCAGATCTGGCAGATCCAGGTCATCGCAGGCGACCAGGCAGTCGGGAGCCTGCGGGCCACACGCGGCCTGTACTGGAAAGCCGACAACCTGCGCGAGCGGATGGCCGACGAGCAGCCCTTCCTGGCCTTGGTGGCGCAGCAGCTGTTCGACGAGGAGGGGCGGTTCAGCCCGGAGT
Source organism: Streptomyces sp. NPDC111656 (assembly GCF_055656965.1). Classification (NCBI taxonomy): domain Bacteria; kingdom Bacillati; phylum Actinomycetota; class Actinomycetes; order Kitasatosporales; family Streptomycetaceae; genus Streptomyces; species Streptomyces sp. NPDC111656. The sequence goes on along the minus strand of NZ_JBVKCA010000016.1, from coordinate 164,252 downwards.
TCGAGGAGTTCGTCGACATGACCGGCAGCGTCCTGGTGGTCGACGAACTGGACCTGGCCGCGCCCTGGGACGACCTCTGGATTGTCGCCGGCCTGGCCGCCGGCATCATCGACCGGCTCACAGACAACCAGTTCGCCGTAATCTTCCCCTGCGTCGCCCCCGGCGCCGCTCTCCTCGCGGAGGCCGCCACCCTGCTGGCCGCCGAACCCTTCTCCGACGACCTACTGATCATCGACACCGCCCTCGACGCCCCCGAAGAGGTCGCCCACCGCGTGCGGGAGCGCCTGCGCTCGCGAGCACGCTACGGCGGGGCAGACCCGTGGAACGAGGACTGGGATGGGAAGGAGGAAGAAGCCGAGGAGATTCTGACCGCGCGCACGAGGACCGTGCTGCGCCTGGCGCTGGAAGAGCTGGCGGGTCAGGCCTGGTCCGAAGCCGCGGCGCTGGCGGCGTGTTCGGCACGCTGCCTCCGGTAACGCTGCGCCAGGACGGAACTGGCGGAGGTAGATGGCTCGGGCCTTCGAGGACCTCGACGCAGAACTCTCCTCCGGGGCCGAGGTCAGGCTTCGCTGCACGGGGGAGGAGATGGCCCTGCCTGCTGGAACGCCTGTGTGCCGCCGGACGACTTGAAGTGCACAAGGGCGGTGCCGGGGTCGCGCATCGTGGAACAGATTCCGTCCGCGTAATCAGTCATCTCCTGGCGGTACTTGCTGCCCCGGACACCGGCTCCGGGATCAGCAGGTTTTTGCAGAAGATCGAGTTGAAGCACACCGGCTGGGTGAACAGCTGTCCCTGCGTGACGTAGTAGGCGTAGGCCGCCTCGGCGATCCGCTCGGCCCGGCGCAGATATGTGCGGTCGCGGGTTGCCTTGTGGAGGAAGACGTTGACACCGACCGGCACACCCTGGTTGTACGACAGGCGGGAGCCGCCCTGAGTGCCCAGGTGTCTCATCAGCGCGGCGTAGGCGGCAACGGCACATGACAACGCCCGTGCGCGGTTCGGATGTTGAGCCCCACCCGCAGAGCCGGCCGACTAGGCCGAGGCGGGCGTCGCGGTCAACGTGGCCTTGGCCGCAACGCCGCCGCCGACCAGCGCCCGGCGAGAGAGATTCATGCGCATCGAAACGCCTCCATGCAGAGCGCCGCTGCCTGCACGGGACGCGCAGGCGTTCGGCGAATGGAAGCGTTGCTACTGCGGCAAGAGTCCGTCAACAGGCCGCGCAGTCATGGCAGTTGTTCTCCGTCTCTTCCCAACATCCTTTGTGGTACGGACCATTGACGTCCGATCGGGGTGGTGAGATCTTCGCGATGGTTACGTTTCCATAGCTCCGGACGCCTGGATCCGTCCGGCCCCCCACGGCGAAACAGGAGACGCAGACATGACCGCCCCGTCAAGGCCATGGAGACCCCTGAGAGCGGTGCTCGCGCTGCTGCTGTTGGTGCTCTCCCCGCCCCTGCTCCTGCTGGGCTCGGCCCCGCGCGTCCACGCTCTCGACAACGGCCTGGCCCGGACGCCCCCGATGGGCTGGAACGACTGGAACGCCTTCGGCTGCAATGTCAGCGAGGCGCTGGTCGAGCAGACCGCCGACTATCTCGTCTCCTCCGGTCTGAAGGACGCGGGGTACCAGTACGTCAACATCGACGACTGCTGGATGACCTCCGCACGGAACTCCGCCGGTCAACTGGTACCCGACCCCGTCAAGTTCCCCGACGGCATCAGCGGCACCGCCGCCTACGTCCACTCCAAGGGACTCAAGCTCGGCATCTACGAGAGCGCCGGCACCGCCACCTGCCAGGGATTCCCGGGCAGCCTCGGCCATGAGCAGACGGACGCCAACAGCTTCGCCTCCTGGGGCGTCGACTATCTGAAGTACGACAACTGCAACCACCAGAACGTGCCCGACCAGCAGCGTTACACCGCCATGCGCGACGCCTTGGCCAACACCGGCCGACCGATCGTCTACAGCCTCTGCAACTGGGGCCTCGCCAGTGTGTGGACCTGGGGTGCGGGCGTCGGCAACAGTTGGCGTACCACCGACGACATCAACGTCAACTTCTCCACGGTGGTGTCGATCTACAAGGCCAACGTCCAACTCGCCCCGTACGCCAAGCCCGGCGCCTGGAACGACCCGGACATGCTCGAAGTCGGCAACGGCATGTCGTTCACCGAGGACCGCTCCCACTTCAGCCTGTGGGCCGAGATGGCCGCGCCGCTGATCGCCGGAACCGACCTGCGCAAGGCCTCCGCCGCCACGCTCTCCCTCTACGGCAACAAGGACGTCATCGCCGTGGACCAGGACTCCCTCGGCAAGCAGGGTACCGAGATCTCCTCGGCAGGTGGTCTGCACGTCCTGACCAAACCCCTCGCCAACGGTGATGTGTCGGTCGTCCTGTTCAACGAGAACTCGAGCGCCGCCACGATCACGACGTCGGCGTCCGCGGTGGGCCTGCCGGCCGCTTCGTCGTACCGGATCAACAATCTCTGGAGCCACCAGATCAGCAGCACGACCGGCAGCATAGCGGCCAACGTACCGGGGCACGGCTCCGTCATGTACCGGGTGTCCGTCGGCAGCGGAACCAGCGTCGGGACGACGCACCCGCTGATCGGAGCCTCTTCCAACCGCTGCCTCGACGCATACGAGGGCCAGACCACCCCCGGCACCAAGATCGAGATCTGGGACTGCGGCGGCGGCGCCAACCAGGCCGTTACTCTCACCGCCGCCGGTGAACTGCGGCTCTACGACGGCACCCAGTGCCTGGACGCTTACGACAACGAGACCACCTCCGGCACGAAAGTGCAGCTCTGGACCTGCAATGGCGGCGCGAACCAGCAGTGGCGCCTCAACGGAAACGGCACCATCACCGGCACCCAGTCCGGGCTCTGCCTCGATGTCACCGGAGGCGACAAGCCGGCCGGGAACGTCAACGGCACCCAGGTTGAGCTGTGGACCTGCAACGGCGGCGCCAACCAGCAGTGGCGTCTGGGCTGACGGCTCGCACCCCCCACGTCCACGGAGCTGACATGAACTCAACGGCAAGACGTGTGCGGAGAATCGGGACCGGTCTGGTCGCGACGCTGACCCTCCTGATCACGGTCACCGGCGGCGTCGCGATCGCCGCCCCCGAGGCGACGATCTGCAACAAGTACTGCGACGGCCGCGACCCGGCCCTCTCCCCGGGGGATCGCCAGCCGGTCACCGCCACCATCTACTCCCGCACCCTCGCCCTGCACTTCGACGACACCGACGCGATGGGCTGGGCCTCGATCACCAACGGCAGTCCGACCGACGAGGTCTGGCTCGACCGCTCCTTCGACGGCGGCCGCACCTGGAGCTCGGGCAGCAAGCTCGGCGACACCACCATCCCCTCAGGACAGGGGGGTTGGCGCACCCTGCTGTACAACGTCGACGACTGGAACAACAACGGCGTCGGTGCGCTGCGGGCCTGCGGCAAGGCGGGGGACCGGGCCGAGATCGCCTGCACGGCATGGGCCCGTACCACCTGGAACGCGTACAGCCGCCCCACGGCGGCGGCCACCGCGCTGATGCAGTCGTACAGCAACTCCACCGGCCTGTTCGACACCACCGGCTGGTGGAACTCCGCCAACGCCCTGACCGCGATCATCAACAACATCCGCGTCACCGGAATGCCCAGCTATAAGTACGCCATCGCGAACACCTACGACCGGCAACTGGGGGCCCAGGGCGGCCAGTTCCGCAACGACTACCTCGACGACACGGGCTGGTGGGGGCTTGCCTGGGTCGCCGCGTACGACTTGACCGGCGACAGTCGCTATCTCAACACCGCCCGCGCCGACGCCGACTACATGGCGCAGTACTGGGACTCGACGTGCGGCGGCGGGGTGTGGTGGAGCACGGCGAAGACGTACAAGAACGCCATCGCCAACTCCCTCTACCTGGAGCTGAACGCCGCCCTGCACAACCGCATCGGCGCCGACTCGGTCTATCTCGGCCGGGCGAACGCGGAGTGGTCGTGGTTCAAGGGCACCGGCATGGTCAACAGTTCGCACCTGGTCAACGACGGCATCGACCTGTCGACCTGTCGCAACAACGGGTCCACGGCATGGTCGTACAACCAGGGCGTACTCCTCGGCGGGCTGGCCGAGCTGTACCGCACGACGGGGGACTCGGCCCTGCTGACCACCGGCCGCCAGATCGGTGACGCCTCGACCACCTCGGCATCGCTGAACTCCGGCGGAATCCTGCGCGAGCCGTGTGAGACGAACGGCTGCGGGGCCGACGGGCCGACCTTCAAGGGTGCCTACGTCCGCGGTCTGAGCGCCTTCAACGCCCAGTTGTCCGACCGCCCCTACACCTCGTACCTCGCGCGGCAGGCCGACTCCGCCTACGCCAACGACCGCAACGCCCTCGACGCGTACGGATTGCACTGGGCCGGGCCGATCGACTCCACGGACGCCGCCCGCCAGCAGAGTGCGCTCGACGTGATGAACGCGGCGTCCTGACCGGTCGTCGCCGACCGCCTGGGAGATTTTGGAGGGACCCGATGACCTGCTGGAGGGTGCCCTGTCCGCACTGCTAAGATGCTGGCCATCGCATGAGCCTTCTCGGCGCGGACTCCGATCCGCCGGGGAGGCTTTTTTCATGCCCGGGTCCAGCCCGCCCCGGCACCGGCGGACCCGCTTCGAAGGTGCTCACCCGCCGAGAGACCTGAGCGCGCCGCGCCGCCCATCGGTTCTTTGTGCCCATCCCGCAAGAGGAGATCCATGTCATGAGTCCACGGACGAACACCGCGTCAGCCACGGGTACTTGGCGACTCGGTGACCTGACCGTCAACCGCGTCGGGTTCGGCGCGATGCGTCTGACCGGGACCGCGCCCTTCGACGGCGGCGTGCCGCGCGACCGCGAACGGGCGATCGGCGTGCTCCGGCGGGCGGTCGAGCTCGGCGTGAACCACATCGACACCGCGGCGTTCTACTTCTCGGCGACGCGCTCCGCGAACGAGCTGATCAACCGGGCGCTGGCGCCGTACCCGAAGGATCTGGTCATCACCACCAAGGTCTGGCCGGGCCGTGATCCCTCGGGCGGGTGGTGGTGGGCCACACCGGACCAGTTGCGCGGCCAGGTCGAGGAGAACCTGCGCCAACTCGGCCGCGATCACCTGGACGCGGTGAACCTGCGTGTGCCGCCGAGTCGGCGGGCGGGCTCGATCGGCGAGCACTTCGGCGCGTTGGCCGAACTGCGCGATGCCGGCTCATCCGCCACCTCGGTATCTCCAACGTCACGTCCGAGCAGCTGGCCGAGGCCCGTGCCATCGCCCCGGTCGTCTGCGTGCAGAACCCTTACGGGATCGGTGAGTTGAGCGAGGACCGGGTTCTTCTGCGGCTCTGCGGTGAACTCGGCCTCGCCTTCGTCGCGTTCTTCGCGATCGCCGGTTCCGGGCGCGAGGCGGGTCCGGCCGCCCGGGACAGCGAGGCGGTGTGCGCCGTCGCCCGCGCGCACGGTGTGTCCGTCGCGCAGGTCCGGCTGGCCTGGACCTTGCAGCAGGGGCCACACGTGCTGGCGATCCCGGGCACCGGCGATCCGGACCACCTCGCGCAGAACATGGCGGCCGGCACGCTGCGCCTCTCGGAGGAGGAGATGGCGCGCCTCACCTCGCTGCGGCCGGCCGCGCAGGACAGCACGTTGCCGGTCGGAATCCGTTCCACCGGCCACCGCTCGGACTGAGAGCGTCCGTCAGCAGGCGCCCACGAAGTCGCCTGGCGCCCGAGCCCCCTACGACCGGCGTCGAGAGACCGGAGACCAGCACGTCACCGCGCGGCGCAACCGGTTCGGACCCCGCGGCCCGGGCATGGTCCGCCGGACAGGCCCTAGGCCTGGCAGGCCGCGGAGATCTGGCCGACCAGGACGGCGAACGGCATGTCGAGGGCGGCGTAGACGGCGCCCGACTCGGGGGCGGCGTTGTCGGCCAGGGCCTCGACCACGAGGGTGGCGTAGTCGCTGACGACGATGCCCGCCTGCCGACTGCGCAGCAGTCCGGCCTTCCGCTCGGCCTGGCTGAAGGTGCCGGAGGCGTCCACGGCGACATATGCGGCATGGCCGGCGGCCGTCGCGGAGATCGCGGGCAGCGCCGCGCACACCGTGATCGATGCCAAGAACTTGCTGCGCTCGCACAGCGAACTCGCCCGCGTCTCCGGACAGCACAAGCAGGTCATCGGCTCCCTCGTCGACGACCTTGAACGCCTGGGTTACGTCGAACGCAAACCCGGACCCCGGGGACCGTCGCGCCAAACTGATCTGCCCCACCGAGCGCGGGCTGCTCCAGATGGAGGCCGCCGTCTCCATCATGCGCACGATCGAGGAACGCCACGCGAAGGCACTGGGGCAGCAGGAGTATGCCGACTTCTAGACGGCTCCGCATCGCGTGGCCCATCTCCCACGCAAGATCCAGCACGACAGCCGAGGCGCGAGGACGCGGTAGGGGCGACCGGGTGACCAGTGACGTCGGTTCGGCTTCGGCACCCCGGGGGTGACCGGCCGAAGGCACCGTGGCCGTCCCCGACCAGTGGCCCACGTGCGGTCGCGAGGTCTAGAGTGAGGGCAAAGTGGTTGAATGGCGAACGGAGTTTCCCATGAGTGCACTGGAGCCCCTGGACCTCGCGGCGATCGAGGCGGAGCGCACGCGCATCCGCGACACGCATCTGGCCTCGGACCGGCCGGCGAGTTCCGCACGCGGAGTGCACCACGTGGCGCTGCTCTCCGCCGACGTCGAGCGGACCGTCCGCTTCTATCAGGGCATCCTGGAGTTCCCGCTCACCGAGGTGATCGAGAACCGCGACTACAAGGGTTCCACCCACTTCTTCTTCGACGTCGGCAACGGCAACCTGCTGGCCTTCTTCGACTTCCCCGGCCTCGACCTCGGCCCCTACGCCGAGGTGCTCGGTGGACTGCACCACCTGGCCGTCTCCGTCGACCCCACCACCTGGCAGCGGCTGCGCGAACGGCTCGACGCCGCCGGGGTCGACTACGAGGAGGAGAGCGGCACGTCGCTCTACTTCCGCGACCCCGACGGCGCCCGCGTCGAACTCCTCGCCGAGCCCCTGGGAGAGATGTACGGCCACTCAGTGCGCTGACGTCCGCTGAAGGCACGGAGCTGAAGGTACGGGCCGCCAGGTCAGCCCAGCGCGCTCGTCCAGTTCGCCGGCACCCGCCCCGCGGGACCCGGTGTCGGCTGGTCCTCGGGGTGGCTCAGCGGGGGAGCGAGGTCCGGGCCGGTCTCGTACAGCTCGGACGTGTCGAAGTTCCAGAACCAGGCCTCGCCGGGTTCGAAACTGCGGATGATGGGATGCCCGGTGCTCTTCGCGTGCGCCGTGGCGTGCTTGGCGGGCGAGTCGTCGCAGCAGCCGATGTGGCCGCACTGCGCACAGCGGCGCAGGTGGAACCACCAGCCGCCGGCGGCGTCGCAGTCCCCGCACCCCGGACCGCTCGGCGGGACGCTCGGGTCGATTCCGGCGGGCAGGCTCATGAAGACTCCTCGGGTGTTTCGGTGTCCGCGGCGGTCAGGGGAAGGCGTACCTGGAAACGGGTGTCGCCCGGGACGGACTGCACGTGAAGACTCCCGTGGTGCTTGTTGACAACAATCCGGAACGAGATGTCCAGACCGAGTCCCGTCCCCTCACCGACCGGCTTGGTGGTGAAGAACGGGTCGAAGATGCGGTCGCGGATCTCGGGCGGTACCCCAGGACCGGTGTCGCGGAACTCGACGAGCAGGTCGTCGTGGTCGAGCGCGGTGCGCACGGTCAGGGTCCCCTCGCTGTCCATCGCCGAGACGGCGTTGTCGATGAGGTTCGTCCATACCTGGTTCAACTCGCCCGGATACGCGGGGATCTTCGGCAGCGTACGGTCGAACTCCTTGACGACCTTGACGCCGGAGCCGATCTTCCCGGAGAGCATCATCAGCGTGCTGTCCAGGAGTTCGTGGACGTCGACGACCTGATACGGCGCGCGGTCGAGCTGCGAGTACTGCTTGGCCGCGTCCACGAGGTGCGTGATACGGGTCGTGGAGTCCTCGATCTCGTTCATGAGGAGCTCGGTCTCCACGGTGTAGTTCAGCCAGTGGACCGCGCCCTGGAGCGTCTCCTCGTCCACGGCCGCCGCGACCTGGTCCAGCCAGTCCGTGTCGAGCCCCGCCTGCACGAACGTCGGCGCGAGCTGCCAGCCGCCCGCGATGCCGTGGTCGTCCAGCCAGTCGGCGAGCGCGTCCTCCCGGTCGGAGGCTTCCAGCGGGCTCAGCGGCGTGGCCTTGGCGACCCGCTCGGCGGTGCGCTCCTGGATCTCGACCAGGATTTCCAGAGTGTGGCGCTTGTAGGGGCCCGCGGCGATCGCGCCGAGCTTCTGCCGCATCTTCGCGACCCGCTCCCGCAGCGCGGAGGTGGCCCGGACCGCCGCCGCGGCCGGATTGTTGAGCTCGTGCGTCAGCCCGGCCGACAGCGAACCGAGCGCCAGCAGTCGCTCGCGCTGCCCGATGGCCCGCTGGATGTTCTGGGTGCCGTAGAACAGCCCTTCCAGCAGGTGCACGGCCATGGGGAACCAGTCCCGCATGATCGAGGAGAAGGTCTCGGCGGGCAGGATGAAGAACCGGGAGGGCACGGTGACGCGGAGGGAGCCCTTGTAGCGCGCCTGATCCGGCTTGCTCACATAGGCCTGGGTGGCTCCCGCGTACACCCCGCGCTGGGAGCTGCGGGTGGTCTCCACGTCGTCGCCCCCGACCCGGCGCGACATCACGAGGGTCCCTTCGAGGAGCACGAAGAAGCAGGTGGCCGGATCGCCCTCGATGTAGACGGGACCCGGGTCGAACTCCTCCACCCGGCCTTCCCGGCACAGCCGGCCCAGCTGGTCCGCGTCCAGCTTCTCGAACAGGAACAGCGTGCTCAGTTCCCCCATGTCGCACGGCATCGGCCGCCCGCTCATGACTGCTCCAGATAACGGTGGACGAGCATGACGGCCATGGCTCCCTCTCCGACCGCGGAAGCGACCCGCTTCGCGGACTCGGCACGCGCGTCCCCGGCCACGAACACGCCGGGAATATTGGTCTCCAGGTGGTACGGCGGCCGGTCCAGCTCCCAGCCCTTGGGCGGCTGCCCGTCGATGGTCATGTCGGGACCCGCCGGGATGAATCCGCGCCCGTCCCGCAGCACCGTTCCCTCCAGCCAGTCGGTGAGCGGGGCCGCGCCGATGAATACGAACATCCACTGCGCGTCGACGAGTTCGGTGTGCCCGCTCGTCACGTCCCGCAGGGTGAGCTGCTCCAGATGGTCCGTGCCGTGCGCCGCGTCGACGACCGTGCAGGTGCGCACCGTGATGTTGGGCGCCTCTTCGATCTGCTGGATCAGATAGTGGGACATCGAGGCGGACAACGACGTTCCCCGTACGAGGAGGGTGACCGACTTCGCGCCGCGCGACAGGTACATGGCGGCCTGACCGGCCGAGTTCGCCCCGCCCACGATGTACACGTCATGGCCCTGGCAGGCGGCCGCCTCGGTCAGCGCCGAACCGTAGAAGACGCCGCATCCGGTGAGGTCGGCCAGGCCGGGCGCCTGCAACTGCCGGTACGAGACACCGGTCGCCAGGATCACCGCGTGCGCGGAGATCGCCGAGCCGTCCGAGAAGCGGATGGTGCGGGACGCTCCGGTGACCTCGAGGCCGGTCACCTCGCGCGCGGTGAGGATCTCGGCGCCGAACTTCGCCGCCTGCCGGCGCGCCCGGTCGGTGAGCTGGCCCCCGGACACCCCGTCCGGGAAGCCGAGGTAGTTCTCTATGCGGGAGCTCTGTCCGGCCTGCCCACCGGTCGCCGACCGCTCCACGAGCACGGTCCGCAGCCCCTCGGACGCGCCGTACACGGCGGCTCCGAGTCCGGCCGGACCGCCGCCGATGACGACGAGGTCGTAGAACTCCGACGTCGGCGTCGTGGCCAGCCCCACCCGCGCCGCGAGATCCGGGTCGGCGGGCTCGATCAGCGGCGTACCGTCCGGCGTGATCACCAGCGGCAGCCGCTCCCCGTCCTGACCGGCCGCGGACAGCAGCCGCTGCCCTTCCGGCGTGTCGGACGAGTACCAGCGGTACGGCACCTGGTTGCGGGCCAGGAACTCCCGTACGTCCGAGGAGCGCGCCGACCACCGGTGCCCGACCACCTTGCAGGTCGGCACAGGCCGGTAGTCGCTGGTCCGCCAGGCGTCCAGGAGATCGTCGAGGACCGGGTAGAGCTTCTCCTCCGGCGGATCCCACGGCTTGAGCAGATAGTGGTCCAGATCGATCACGTTGATCGCGTCGATCGCCGCGTTCGTGTCCGCGTACGCGGTCAGCAGCACCCTGCGTGCGCCGGGGTACACGTCGAGCGCCTGTTCCAGGAACTCGATGCCGTTCATCTGCGGCATCCGGTAGTCGGCGAGGATCACCGCCACCTGGTCGCCCCGCAGCTTCAGCTCCTTGAGCGCGTCCAGCGCGGCATCCCCGGACTCCGCGCGCACGATCCGGTGCGACTCGCCGTAGCGGCGCCTGAGGTCGCGCGCCACGGCGCGCGACACCCCGGGATCGTCATCCACGGTCAGAATGACGGTCCGCGCTGTAGCGGCGGCCTGTGCCATACGTCTCCCACCCCGAGCAGGACAGTGTCGTTCTCAATCGTATGTACGAATGGCCGCCTTCGCTCTGGAACCGCTTCACGCGGGCTCTGTGGGGGCCTCCGCCGGTGGCAGCAGGGACTCCCGCATCTTGGGGAGGATGTTGGTGACGTAGTCCTCCACCGCGATGTCCAGGCCGATGTCGTGCTGGGCCTGCTCGGACAGGTACCAGCGGTGTTCGAGGAGCTCGTGGTAGATCTCGGCCGGGTCCATGGAGCCGCGCAGGTCCAGCGGCACCGCCCGGACGGTCGGCCGGAACACGTCGCGCACCCAGCGGTGGGCGAGGACCTCCGGGCGGGCGGTCAGGGGGTCGCCGGGCGTGTAGTCCTCCTGGGTGGCCATCCAGCTCTCCAGGTCGTTCAGGAGCCGGCGCGCCTGGTTCTCCTCGGCGTCGAGCCCGGTCAGCCGCAGCAGCTGGCGCTGGTGGTGGCCCGCGTCGACGACCTTGGGCACGAAGGTCACCGTGTCCCCGTTCGAGGAGTGCGCGATCTGCATCTCGGCGACGTCGAAACCGAGGTCGTTCAGGCGGCGGATCCGGCGGTCGATGTAGTGGTGCTTGCCCGCCGGGTAGACGGACGTGCGGGTCAGCTCGTCCCACAGGCTCTGGTATCGCGCGCAGATCTCCATGCCGAACTCGATCGGGTCGACGGAGGGGTGCAGGGCCCCCGCCGCCTCCAGGTCCAGCAGCTCACCACTGATGTTGACGCGGGCGAGATCGAGGTCGTACTCCCGTTGCCCATTGCTCAGTCGCGGGTGCAGCTCCCCGGTCTCGGCGTCCACGAGATAGGCCGCGTACGCTCCGGCGTCGCGCCGGAACAGCGTGTTCGACAGCGAGCAGTCGCCCCACGCGAACCCCGCCAGATGCAGCCGCACCAGCAGCACCGCCAGCGCGTCCATCAGGCGGTGCATCGTGGCAGGCCGCATGGTCGTCTCGAACATCGACCGGTACGGCATCGAGCCGCCCAGGTGCCGGGTGATGAGGACGGGCTCCAGCGGGCCGCCCTCGCCGTCGGTGCGCCCGGTGACCACGGCGAGCGGGTCCACGGCGGGGATGGCGAGCCGGTCCAGGCTGCGCAGCAGTTCGTACTCGCGCAGGGCGGGCCGCTCGGCCAGCTCCTTGACGGCCACGACCTCACTCCCGGCGCGCGCGTAGCGCACCACGTGCCGCGAGATGCCGCGGGGGAGCGGGACCAGGTAGTGCTCCGGCCACTCTTCCAGGGGCAGTTGCCAGGGCAGTTCGAGCAGGAGCGCGGGGTGCTCCGGGTTGGTGGCGCTGATCTGCAAAGCCATCGACGGGCTGCCCTCACCTCGGGGTCGAACGTGTACCTGGCCCCAGCATCTACGAATGATCCCCGAGGCGGAAGACGCGGCGGGCGTTGCCCGACAGGAACAACTCGGTCGTCTCCGCGTCGAGGCGCAGGTCGGAAAGGTGTTCCAGGGCCTGACTCGGCGTGATCATGGGGTAGTTGGAGCCGAAGAGGACCTTGCGCCGTCCCCGGCCGCGCAGATAGTCGACCAGCTCGGTCGGGTAGCGGCGGGCGGTGTAGGCGCTGGTGTCGATGTGGACGTTGGCGTGTTTGTCGGCCACCGAGATCATCTCCGTGGTCCACGGGTAGCCGATGTGCCCGCAGACGATGGTCAGTTCGGGGAAGTCCAGCGCCACCTGGTCGATGTACGGGATCGGCCGGCCCGTCTCGGAAGGGCGCAGCGGACCGGTGTGGCCGACCTGGGTGCAGAACGGGATGCCGAGCTCGACGCAGGCGGTGTACAGCGGGTAGTAGAGCCGGTCGGTGGGCGGCAGCTGCCACAGCCACGGCACGATCCTGAGGGCCACGAAGCCCAGCTCCTGGACGGCCCGCCGCAGCTCCCGCACGGCCGCGACGGGCCGGGTCAGGTCCACGCCCGCGACCCCGCGCAACCGCCCTTCGGACCGGGCGACGAACTCGGCGACCTCGTCGTTGCCGATGAGGGGCCCCTGCGGCCCGTACCAGGCCGCGGACAGCCCGATCTCCACGTCGGCAGCCGCGAGCGCCGCCACCGTGACCTTCACCGGAAGCGGCTCCTCCAGCAGCCCCATGCCGGTCCAGCGGCGCAGCGACTCGAACATCTCGTGGTTGGAGTGGCGCAGTGTGGGGTGCTGCATCCACGCGTCGACGACCGGCATGATCCCCCGCCCTCCCCAGGCTCGTTGCTGAGCGATTGCTCATCCCGACCCTAGAGGGGTCCGCGCGCGGAGTCAGCGCTTCACGGGAACCATGGGTGAGGACCGAGGAGCGAGAGGACTCCGCCATGCCGACACGGGCACAGACGCAGGAACCGCACACCGATCTGGACGCGCGCTACAGCTCCCCCGGGGCCACCGCCACTCCCTGGGCCGAGGCCGCCTCCCGGCTGGCGAAGGCTGAGATCTTCTGGCTGTCGACGGTACGTCCGGACGGCCGGCCCCACGTGACCCCACTGATGTCGGTGTGGCTGAACGGGGCGCTCCACTTCGCCACCGGCGCGCGGGAGCGCAAGGGGCTGAACCTCGCCGCCAACCCGCACGTCGTTCTCACCACCGGCACCAACGCCTACGGCGAGGGCCCCGACCTGGTGGTCGAGGGCGACGCGGTCCGGATCACCGACGAGAAGCGGCTGGCCGAGCTGGCGGCGGCGTGGGAGGCGAAGTACGGCCCGGAGTGGCGTTTCGAGGTGCGGAGCGGGGCCTTCGACTCCGCCACGGCGGCTGCGGCGCCGCCGCCGACGGAGGAAGCCGGGGACGCGGGCCTCGCCCTGGTCTTCGAGGTGGCGCCCCACACCGTCTTCGGGTTCGGCAGGGGCAGGAGTTTCAGCCAGACCTGTTATCGCTTCACTCGCTGACCATGGCGTCGACGAGAGCCGTCAGCGCCGAGGTGAGTCGTGGGAACCCGGGGCCGGTGGGGCCTCCCGGTTCGGTCATGTACGTGTCCCGGCGGATCTCCACCATCAGGGCGGTGACCCGCGGCTCCCTCTCGTAGAAGCGCAGCGGGACGTACGCGCCGGAGAACGGGCTGTCGATCCCGACACCACTCAGGCCCGCGAACGCCTTCTCCGCGAGGGCGACCAGCTCGGGCGGCGTGTGGAAGGAGTCGGTTCCCAGACAGACCTGCGGTCGCGGACCGTCGCCGTGCAGCTCGTACGGCAGCCGGGCCGTCGGATACGAGTGGACGTCGACGATCACCGCCCGCCCGGTGACGGCGAGCCGGTCGGCCACCGCCGCGGTCATGGCCGCCGCGTACGGGTGGAAGTAGCGCTCGATCAGTGGCCGCGGGTCGACGTCGGCGGGCCGCAATGGTGTGCGCCGGGTCGTCCGTGTGTAGACCGCGCCCATTCCGACGGACAGCATCTCCTCCCGTTCGTCGGGAAAGCGCTCGGGATCGACCACCAGCCGGGACAGCCGGTTCACGAACCGCCATGGTGTGGCCTCGGCCGCCCGCGCCGCGGCCGCGGCCAGCTCCGCGGTGTGCGCGTCCGTGATGTGGTCCAACTCCCGCTCCAGCGCGGCGTCGTCGAGCGCGATGCCGACGCGCACCGGCGCCGGAATGTACCGAGAGGAGTGCGGGACGTGCAGGATGACGGGGGAGTCGGGGGCACCGGGCAGGAGCTCGAAGGACGTCTCGTCGCGGTCAGGAGTCTGGTTCACGTGAGATTCCTATCGCAGCCCGGCCCCCACCGCTCACCTCAGCGCACGCCGCCACCGCCGTGGCGCGCGTAGTGCTCGATCAGGGCCGCCCGGGTCGTCTCCAGCCGGTGCGCGAGGATCGCGGCGATGGTCCGGGTGAGCGACAGCTCCAGGGCCGGATCCTGGTCGCACAGCGTGCGCACCTCCGCGGCATCGAACTCGTACGCGCGTACGGGACTGAACGCCTCGGCGCCGAAGTCCCAGTGGTGCGGCGGGAACAGCCACGACCAGCCGAGCAGATCGCCGGGCCCCAGCGTCGCCACGGAGATACGTCGCTCCCCGACGACCCGCTGGTGCAGGGAGACCGTTCCGGAGCGGACCACCCAGAAACGGTCCGCGGTTCCCCCTGCCTCGAAGATCTTTCCGTCCGCCGGGAAGGAGACCTCCCGGGCCAGGGACATCAGCCGTGCCCTGTGGTCGGGGGAGAGGGCGGGCAGCAGCCGGAGAGCAGTGGGCATCGCGGACCTCCATCGCACCGCCGCAGGGCCCCATGGAAGCGACGGCACATGTCGTACCGGTGTATCCCGTCACCTCCATTGGACCGGCAACCACGGATTTCGTCGCGCCGGGGGACCGGATCGAGACCGTGCGCCCGTGGGCGAGCCGCTCAGGGCAGCGGTTGTTCGGCCCAGATGACCTTCCCGGCCGGGGTGTAGCGGGTGCCCCAGCGTTCGGCGAGCTGGGCGACGAGGAACAGGCCGCGTCCGCCCTCGTCCGTGGTGGCCGCGTACCGCAGGCGGGGTGAGGTGCTGCTGTTGTCCGAGACCTCGCAGATCAGGCTGCGGTCACGCAGCACGCGGACCTGGATGGTGCCACTGCCGTAGCGGATGGCGTTCGTGACCAGTTCGCTGAGGATCAGCTCGGTGGTGAACGCCATGTCGTCGAGGGCCCACTCCGCCAGCTGCCGGGTGACCGAGGCGCGTACCTCCCCGACCGCCGCCGGTTCGGACGGCACCTGCCATTCGGCGATGTGCTCGGCGCCGAGCGCGCGGGTGCCCGCGACGATCAGGGCGATGTCGTCGCTCGGGCGGTCCGGGAGCAGGGCGTCCAGGACCGCCCGACAGGTGTCGTCCGGTGACCGGTCTACCCCCGTGAGGGCGGCGCGCAGCAGCTCGAGTCCCTCGTCGATGTCCCGTTCCCGGTCCTCGACGAGTCCGTCCGTGTAGAGCACCAGACGGCTGCCCTCGTCCAGCTTGAGTTCGGCCGTCTCGAACGGCAGACCCCCGAGCCCCAGCGGGGGCCCGGCGGGCACATCGGGGAACTCCACGCTGCCGTCGGGACGGACCAGCGCCGGGGGCGGATGGCCGGCCCGGGCGACCGTGCAGAGCCGGGAGGCCGGGTCGTAGACGGCGTACAGGCAGGTCGCGCCGGTGATCGCGGCGCTGCTGTCCGCCGACGCCTCGTCCTGGTCGATGCGGCCGACCAGCTCGTCGAGGAGCCCGATGATCTCGTCGGGCGGCAGGTCCAGGGCGGAGAAGTTGTGGACGGCGGTCCGCAGGCGCCCCATCGTGGCCGCCGCGTGCAGCCCGTGGCCGACGACATCCCCCACGACGACGGCGACCCGGGCGCCGGACAGCGGCAGCACGTCGAACCAGTCCCCGCCCACTCCCGCCTGCGCCGGAAGATAGCGGTAGGCGACGTCCAGGGCGCTCTGCTCGGGCAGATTGCGCGGCAGCAGACTGCGCTGCAGCGTCACGGCCATGGTGTGCTCGCGCGTGTAGCGGCGCGCGTTGTCGATGGAGACGGCGGCACGGGCGACCAGTTCCTCGGCGAGGACCAGCTCCTCCTCGTCGAAGGGCTCGGGCTTGCGGGAGCGCCAGAAGTTGACGACGCCCATCACCAGGGGGCCCACCCGCAGCGGCACGGTGATCAGCGAGTGGATGCCGTACTCCACCACCTGCGTCGTGCGTTCCAGGTCCTGGGCGAGCCAGCCGGGGGCCCCTTCGAGGTCGGGCTCGACGACGGCCTCGCCCGTGCGCAGGCTCCGGGCCTGGGGAGTGGAGGCGACGAAGCGGATCTTCTCGCCCACCGGGTAGAGCGGGGCGTCCTTGCGGATGCCGCTGCACGCGGTACGGCGCAGCTCGGTGACCCCGTCCGGCTCCTCCCCGTTCAGAACGGCGTCCGCCAGGTCCACGGTCACGAAGTCCGCGAACCGTGGAACGGCCACCTCGGCCAGCGTCTCGGCGGTGCGGGTCACGTCCAGACTGGTGCCGACGCCGACCCCGATGTCGTACAGGAGCTTGAGGCGCTCGCGCGCCACCTCGGCCCGGCCGGACAGCGCGCGCAGTTCGGTCGAGTCACGCAGGGTGGCGACACTGCCGGGCGGGCCGCCCTGGAGGTCCGTGGGCCGCTGGTTGATGGCCAGCAGCCGGTCCCCGACCAGATGCACCTCGTCCGTGGCGACCCGTCCCGAGGCGAGCAGCTCGGCGGTGTCCGCCTCGAGGCCCAGTTCCAGGACATGCCGCCCCTCGGCGTCGGCGGGCAGGTCGAGCAGGCGCTGTGCCTCGTCGTTGGCGAGCAGCAGCCGTCCCTCGCCGCCGGCGATGATCACCCCCTCCCGGACGGCGTGCAGCACCGCGTCGTGGTGCTCGTACATCCGGGTCATCTCGTACGGGCCCAGGCCGTGTGTCTGGCGCAGCAGGCGCCGGCTCACGAGCGCCGTACCCCCGGTGGCCAGGGCGAGCGCGGCGGCCGCGGCGCCCAGCAGGAGGGGCAGCTGCCGGTCCGCGACACCGCCCACGTTGGCGGTCGTGATACCGGCCGACACCATGCCCACGACCTTGCCGTCGGGCGCCTTGATGGGAACCGTGGCCTGCACCAGCGGCCCGATGGTCCCGTTGATCTCCTCGGTGATGGGATGGCCGGCCAGCACGGGGGCGGTGTTCCCGACGAACTTCTTGCCGATCCGGTCCGGTTTGGGGTGGGTGTAGCGGATCCCGTCGGTGTTCATCACGACGATGAAGTCCACGTGGGACTGCTTGCGGGCGGCCTCGGCCTGCGGCTGCAGCACGAGCGTGGGGTCGGGGCTGCTGAGCGCCTCACGGGTGCCGGGCGCGTGGGCGAACGTCTCGGCGACGGCCAGCGAACGATTGCGGGCCTCCTGCGTGCTGTCGTGCCGTACCTGCAGCACCAGCGCCACCACCGCGGAGACGATCAGCAGCAGCACGATCACCACTTGCAGCACGAACACCTGGCCCGCGACGCTGCGCCCGCCCAGCGCGGACCGCGGTCCCCACGCGGGTCTGCGCCACGCACGCGGACCGCCTGGGCGAGGGGTCGACCGAGCCCGGGATCGACCCATGAGCCGGACCATGTGCCTATGTCTACACTGCCGGGCGCCCCGAGGCGAGGGGCGGCGCGTGGTGTGACAGGGGCCCGTTCGGGCCCCGTGGCACGGGCCGCTCGGCGAGTGCTGCTGTCGGGCTGATCTGGCCGCATCATGGAGGAGGGTCGATTTGCCCGCTTATGTAACTCTGGCTTGTCTCGGGTACGGGAGGTCGTCATGCACACTCCGGACCGCTACCGGTTGATCTTCACCCATCAGGAATCAGGCGTCGGCGTCATCACCGACGAGGTGGTCGTCGAACGGACCGACACCCTTGGGCCGGGCGGGAACCCGGTGTACTCCGACCCCACCGGCATCCTCCGCGCCGAGATCAGCACAGCCGGGGAAGTGCGGATGCTGGCCAGCGGCGGCTACCAGTCGCCGATGGTGCCCACCGCCGAACCACTGCCCTGATCGTCCGGCCTGGGGCCTGTCCGGCGGACCATGCCGGAGACACGGGGTCCGGCACGCCCTCGCCCAAGCTCTTCGCGCAGGGGTTCTCCCAGCGGCGTTGTCGTGTCGTCGGTTGCCGACTCATCATGGTTATGCAGAGTTCACGATCGCGAAGTCGGGGTGATCATGGCTTTCGCATGCTCAGGGTGACGGATTCCGTGATGGAGCCGTGACTGACCAGACCTGGCCCCGGCACAGGTCTAGGTCGTCACCGCCACCACGGTGTGATCGCCGCGTCGAGCGCGCGAGCGTCACCACCGCCAGATCGTGCGCCGGGCCCTGCATGTCGGCGACGTCACGCGCCTGCGCCGCCCTGCGCAGTGCAGTTCGCCGATCGGCCGCTGGACCTTTGCTCGCGCCCCCGTCCGGCTGGGATCCGCGCGGGCCTCACGAAGCTGCCGCTCGATCTCCTTCGGGCTCGTCTTCGTCGTCGTCCAGTGATCTCGTGCAGCGGGAGTTCCCGGCGCGCGGCCGGATGACCGGCCGACCCCACCTGGCGGTGATCTGCGACGAGTCCCGGATCTTCAACTCCCTGTCCGCGCAGGCGTTCGCCGACCTGGTGATCGCCCTTGAGACCGGCCGTGAGCTCGGCGTGCACCTCCGGATCCGGCAGGAGGCGGGCGCCCTGGGGGAATCCGGATCGCTCAAGCCGTCGCCTGGGACGCGGCCTGGTCCGTCTCCAGCAGATCCTCTTCTACCGTGAACTCGGCTTCTCCCTCGATGAGATCGCCGCGATCTTCAAGGATCCGCAGGTGAAGCCCCTGGAGCGCCTTCGGGCCCGGCAGCGGCAGTTGAGTGAGGAGATCGCCAGACTGCGGCGGCTCGCCGAGATGGCGGAGCGGGCAATGGAGGTCCAAAAGGCCGGGGTGTCCCTGACTCCTCAGGAACGTTTCGAGGTCTTCGGTGAGATCACCTTCGACCTGAGCTATGCCACTGAGGCAGAGCTGAAGTGGGCGCACTCGGAGGGACAGCGCGAGGCGATGGCGCGCGCGACTGCCCACACCAAGGACGATTGGCGCCAGCTCATGGGCGAGGCCGCCGCGTTGCGCGCTGGAGTGCTTGCGGTCACCGTACCGGTGACCGCGGACCAGCCCTTTTGGGCGGGGCGACTTGCCGCCCTCGGCGCCGCCACCGACCCGATCCCCTTCCGGTCCCTCACCGCCGAACGGCTTGCCGACTCACTCGACCAAGTAGTGAAGCAGCAGGCACACAGTCGAGCCGCCGCGAGAGCGGCGCAACACCTGGTGACCGAGAACGGAACGGGCCAGGCGCTCAAGGCCATCCAGCAACTGACCGATGGATGATGCCAATCCGTTCCTTGTCCTCGTCGATGTACGCTTCGTCGGCCTCCACCTCTGGAAGTCGCTGTCGGCTGCGGCCGGACATGCCTGACGTTCGGCGACGTACTGGTCGATCACTGGGTGGACGCACCAGGCCGCGCTCACCTGTGCTTGTGCGGTGCCGCTACTTTCCTACGACCTGATCCGCCGGACAGGCCCTCGCCCGCGACGAGCCGGTCGCGGGCCAGGTCAGCGCGGCCAGGGCGCCGAGCGTGAGCACTGCGCCGACCAGGAACGTCCCGCGCACCCCGGCGGCGTGGAGCACGGCGCCGCCGGTCAGCGCGCCCGCCGCGACGCCCGCGTTGAAGGCGGCCGAGTTCGCCGCCAGGGCGAGTTCCGTGCGCCCGGGCGCGACGTGGAGGACCTGACTCTGCGTGGCCATGAAGACGGGGCCCACCGACGCGCCCAGGAGCATCAGCAGGGCGACGGCCGCCACCTGGCTGCGCCCGCCGCCCAGGTACAGGCCGAGCAGCGCCACCGCCTGAGTCGCCACCGGGACCGTCAGGGTTGCGCGCGGGAACCGGTCGAGGAGCGGGCCGGCCGCCGACACGCCCGCGATGCCCGCCACCCCGAACGCCAGCAGCACGGCGCTCACCGAATCCCTGGAGAAACCGCTCTCCTCGCCGAGGAAGGCGACGACGTACGTGAATCCCGCGAAGGCGCCGGTGACCGACAGCGCGGTGGCCGCCAGCACCACGGCGAACCGGCGGACGTCGGGAGTCGCCCCGTACGCCGCGTGTCCCTCGTCCGGGCGTGAGGTCGGCAGCAGGACGGCGACGGCGACGAGCGCGACGAGGCCGAGCGCGCCGAGCACCACGAAGGGCGCCCGCCAGCCGCTGTGCCCGCCCAGCCAGGTCCCGGCCGGAACCCCGAGCACCGTGGCGAGCGAGCCCCCGACGGACAGCAGCCCGATCACCCGCCCGCGCCGCTCGGGCGGGAACAACCCCACGGCGACCGGACCCATCACCGCCCAGAACAGCGCCTGGGCCAGCGCGGTCGCGATCCGTGCCGCGAGCAGGAAGCCGTACGAGAGACCGCTCAGCGCCGACATCCAGCTGGCCGCCACGAGCAGCCCCAGCAGGCCCGACAGCAGATGGCGGCGAGGGATCGACCGGGTCAGGTGCGCGACGGGCAGCGAGACGACGGCCACGGTCAGGCCGTACCCGGTGACCAGCAGCCCGACGGAGGAGAGCGACACACGCAGGTCGTCCGCGATGAGCGGGAGCAGTCCGACGGGCAGATTCTCCGTGGTGTTGAAGGTGAACGCGGCCAGCATGAGCGCGGCGACGACGGCGGCCCTGCGCCAGGTGGTGAGACGAACGCTCGCCATCCACGAGCCTTTCTGCGAGAGGTTGTTGAGAGGGGTTGTCGAGGCAGTTCGTTGAGGTCGAGGGGGTGCTGAAGGGGGGCGGGCGGCCGGATGCGGCCACGGGCCAGCCTGCGGGGTCGCCGCGCGGCCCACTACTCTTTCGGCTGGAGCCGAATCGCCCATCCCGACCCCGTGAGCTCGGCCGAAGACCCGTCGGAGACTGTTTTGCCGCTGACCCTGCACCTCGGCACGGAAGATCTGACGCGCTGCCGGTTCGCGGTGTCACCGCTCTGCCAGACGCACGAGGCGTTGCGCATGCTGCGGCGCCCGGACCGGCACGCCTTCCACCGGGACTGGCTGCGGCGCGTGCGCGACGTCGTGGCGGGCCTGGACCTGGCGGAGCTGTGGCTGTTCATCCCCCGCAAGGGCGGTTACACCCCGGACTTCCTCGGACCGCCGCCGCGGACGCCGAACGCCTCCTTCGAGGAGGAGCTGGCCCTGATGCGCGCCACCGACCCCGCCATGGCCCGTACGGAGCTGGCGCGTTCGCTCGCCTGCACACCCGGCGCCACCGCATCGCCGTACGGGCGGGCGGCGTTGGAGGACCCGGCGGGCACCGTGCGACGCCTCGCCGACCTCACCGAGCGGGCCTGGCACGCGCTGCTCGCCCCGGACTGGCCCCGCCACCAGGCTCTCCTGGAGTCCGATATCGCCTACCGCTCACGGCAGTTGGCGGACGGCGGCCTCGAGGCACTCTTCAGCGACCTGCACCCGGAGATCGGGTGGGCGGACGACACCCTCACCCTGCGCATGTACGCCGACCTGAAGGAGGCGCAGGGGCCCGACGGGCGGGGTGTGCTGCTGATGCCCAGTGTCTTCGTACGGCCGGACGTGGTGAGCGGCTTCGCCCGGCCCTGGCAGCCGACGGTGATCTATCCGGCCCGGGGCACGGGCGGCCCGCCGACCGGGGCCGCCCCGGCCGAGGCGCCCGCCGCGCTGGCCCGGCTGCTCGGACCCCACCGCGCCGCCGTCCTCGTCGGCCTCGACGGTCCCGCCTCGACCACGACCCTGGCGAACAGCCACGGTCTGGCCCTCTCGTCCGTCTCGTCCCACCTCTCGGTGCTGCGCGAGGCCGGACTGCTGGTGTCGCACCGGCAGGGGCAGTACGTCCTCTACGAGCGCACGGCGCTGGGGGACGCGCTGGCGACCGGGGCCCGGTGAGCTACGCGGCGCCCTTGCAGGTGACGGTGAAGTGCGCTCCGTCGGGGTCGGTCAGGATGGCCTCGGTCGAGCCGAGGCCCTGCTGGTGGGCCGTGCCGCCGTGGGCGCGTGCGGCGCGGGCGGCGGCCTCGACGTCGTCGACGGTGAAGTGGATCTGCCAGTGCGGCCGGATCGTCGGGTCGGGCGCCGCCTCGACCGCGCCGGAGTGGATCCGGGCCACCACGTCGCCCCGGCTGCGCAGGACGACCTCGTTGTCCTCGTAGCGCACCTCGCAGGACCCGGGGGCCGAGGACGCCCACTCCAGGACCTCCGCGTAGAAGATCGCGGCGTCGAAGGCATCGCGGGTGTGCAGCCGTACGAAAACCGGTGCCGCCCGGCGCCACTCCTCCCAGCCGGCCACCAGCTCGCCCTCCCAGATGCCGAACACCGCTCCGTCCCGGTCGGCCAGCAGGGCCGCCCGGCCCGGCGGGAACGACAGCGGCCCCACCGCGGTCGTACCCCCGCGCTCCTGACTACGGGACACCGTCTCGTCCGCATTCGCCACCGCGAAATACGGCGTCCACGTGGCCATCCTCGCTCCGATGCCGGACATCGCCGAGACGCCGGCGACCGGCACCCCGTTGACCCGGGCGAATCGGTACTCCCTGCCCAGCCTGCCCGTGTGCCACTCCCAGCCCAGCACGGCGTGGTAGAAATCCTGCGCGGCCCGCAGATCCCGTGTGGCCAGGCTGACCCAGCAGGGCGCTCCGAACACCGAGTGGCTGGAGACAACCGCACGGTCGAGTGTTCCGTCGCTCTTCATCGCTGTACCGTCCTGACCTCACTGGCCGGCAGCGGCTGGAGGCGAGTACTCCGGGATGTCGGTGGCGTACGGCACGCGACCGACACCCGCCCAGCCCGGGGAGGCCTTCCGCACCGGAAGGCCTCCGACGGCTCAGGAGTACCCGCGGATCCGCTGTCTCATCAGCTCCAGCATCCCGCGCCTCGGCCTCCCACGCACCATACAAGGAAATAAACGGGCATAAACGGATTTATGCTCGGGGGCGCTCGAAGGTCAGGAGCAGCCCCTCCACCGCGCCGGGGCCTATGCGGCCCTTGACATCGGCGGACGTGATCGCCTTGAGCGCCCAGCCGTCCCCGGCGTGCTTGTTCAGAACTTTCTCCAGCTTGTCGCTGTCCAGCGCGTCGCCGATGAGCGACTCCCGGAAGGTGACGACCTTGTACTCGAACGTGTAAGCGTTGCTCATGACTGCGGGGTTCTCCTGCGGTTCGAACGATATGGCCGCGCCCACCCAATCACTGTTCGATGCCGTGGCACAGGGGAGAGGCCCGTCCGTACGGATACCTTGGGTGAAGCTTCATGGAGGGTCGGTCCGAGGCGTGGGGAAGGGTCGGCCGGGCGGAGGGAACTCATGGACAAAGCACCGAGCAGCGGCCACATACAGGCGACCGACACGCCTTCCGGAGGCACGGCCGCCGGCGAAGGGGGCGCGGACGGCTTCGCCGGGCTGCGGGCGCGCGACTTCGGCTACCTCGACGAGGGCGGCCACACCTATCTCGACCACACGGGCGCCGGGCTTCCGCCGCGCTCGCTCGTCACGGGGAGTGCCGAACGGATCACCGGCGGGTTATTCGGCAACCCGCACTCCGAGAGCCCGGCCTCCCGCGCCTCGGGAGTGCTGCTCGCGGAGGCCCGCCGCGCGGTGCTCCGGCACTTCGGCGCGGACCCCGCCGAGTACGCCGTGATCTTCACGCCCAACGCCACGGGTGCGCTGCGCCTGGTCGGCGAGGCGTATCCGTTCGCGCGCGGCAGCCGGCTGGTGATGTCGCTGGACAACCACAACTCGGTCAACGGTCTGCGCGAGTACGCGCGGGCCAGAGGAGCCGCGGCGGCGTACGTCCCCGTGAGCGGGCCCGGCCTGCGGATCGACGAGGAACGGCTGTGGGACGCGCTCACCGCGCGCGGACGCGGTCCCGGGCGTCACCTGGGCCGCCTGGGGCGGCGTGGTGGCGTGGGGCCGCGCGGGCTGCTGGCCTACCCGGCCCAGAGCAACTTCACCGGAGTCCAGCATCCGCTGGAGTGGATCGCGCGGGCGCAGGAGCAGGGCTACGACGTCCTGCTGGACGCGGCCGCCTTCGTGCCGACGAACCCGCTCGACCTCGGCCGGTTCCACCCGGACTTCACCGTGGTCAGCTGGTACAAGGTCTTCGGCCACCCCACCGGCATCGGCAGTCTGATAGCCCGCCGGGAGGCCCTCGCCAAGCTGCGCCGGCCCTGGTTCTCGGGCGGCACGATCTACGCGGTCAGCGCACAGGCGCAGTGGCACGTCCTCGCCGACGACGAGGCGGCCTTCGAGGACGGCACGGTGAACTTCCTGTCCGTCCCGGACGTCACCGCCGGGCTGGAGTGGATCGACCGCCTCGGCATGGACCGGGTGCACGCCCACGTCACCGCCCTCACCGGCCAACTGCTCACCGGCCTGCGCGCGTTGCGCCACAGCGACGGTGCCCCGATGGCCCGCGTGTACGGTCCCCCGGACGCCGGGGCGGATCGTGGCGGCACGGTCGCGCTCAACCTGTTGGGTGCGGACGGCCGGATCGTCGACGAACGCGTCGTCACCCGTGACAGTGCCGCGCGCGGCATCTCGCTGCGGACCGGCTGCTTCTGCAACCCGGGTGCCGGCGAGGCGGCGTTCGCACTGCCGCTGCGCCGGCTGCGCTCGGCCGCGGGCAGACAACTCGGTTCGATGGAGGAGTACTTGGACCTGCTGCGGCTGCCTTCGGCGGGTGCCGTCCGCATCTCCCTGGGCGTGTCGTCGCAGCCCAGGGACATCGAGACGTTCCTGACGTTCGTGACCCGGACCTACCGCGACCGGGTGCCGGGGGTGACGGGTCTGGCGGCTCGGGTGGGGTGCTGAGGGGCTGGCCGGGGATGACAGCCCCGAGGGTCTGGCGGGGGGTGACAGCCGCTCAGCGACCCGCCCGGCTCCGTGCCGCGCCCTCCCGGCACTTGCGCACCAGGACCGCCCACGTCACCGCGAGGAACAGCACCGCGAACCCCGCGAGGATCAACCAGCCGCGGCTCGCCGGATGACCGAACGAGTCCCCGTACGAGTCCAGCAGCGGTGGTCCCAGGGGCGACGCGCCCGTGCGCCACAGCGACTCCAGGCCGACCCCGCTGCCCAGTGCCTCGAACGCCCACCGGTTGGTCATCGCCCAGCTGATCGCCTCCCCTGCGCCGGTCATCCGCGGCACCGGCACGAACGCCCCCGAGAACAGGACCTGCGGGAAGCACAGCAGCGGCAGCATCAGCGTCGCCTGGCCCGGTTCCGTCACCGCGGCCGAGGCCAGCAGCCCCAGCGTGAGGGCCGCCGCCGAGGCCAGCACGCTCGACACGAACAGCGAACCGTACGTGCCCCATCCGGCCGCGGGCAGCCGGTCCAGCGCCCGCAGCACCACCAGCAGCAGTACGTCGGCGACGGCGAGCACCGGCAGCATGGTGGTCAGCTTCGACGCGACGTAGGGACCGATCCGCAGCCCGGCCAGCCATTCCCGGCGCAGTACGGGCAGCTCCGTGCAGATCTGCAGCAGTCCGTACGTCAGGCCGAAGAAGAACGCGCCGAACGCGATCCAGAACATGATCATCGCGGTCGATCCGGGCTCGGGCGCCGCGCGATCGAAAGCGCCCGCCCGGAACAGCACCGCGAACATCGCCACGATCATCACCGGCGAACCGGCGAGGACGGCGACGGAGAGCCGGTTGTGCAGGAGGAGTGCGGTACCGCGACGGGTGAGCAGTGCCCATTGGCGCAGGGCACCGACACGCCGGACGGGAACCGCAGATGACGGTGTGTCCGCTTGGTGTACGTCGTCCGGCGGCGTGGCGCGCTCGACGCGTACGCCCTGGGCCACCGCCTCGTACACCTCCTCGACCGTGCCCACCCCGAACGCCCCGCACAGCGCGCTCGGTTCACCGGCGTACGCGACCTCGCCGTCGGGGGAGAGGAACACCACCTGGTCGCCGCGGAGCAGATCGGCGAGCGTGTGAGTGGTGAGGACGACGGTGGTGCCGTCCTCGGCCAGCGCGCGCAGGGTCCGCAGCAGGGCGGCACCGGTCACCGGGTCGAGCCCCGAGGTGGGCTCGTCGAGGAAGAGCACGCGGGGGCGGGTGAGCAACTCGGCGGCGATACTGGCCCGTTTGCGCTCGCCGCCGCTCAGCGCGCGCACGGGCGTCGCCGCCCGGGAGGAGAGACCGAGAGCCTCCAGGACCCGGTCCACGCCCGCCCCGACGGACTCGGGCGTCGTGCCCGGCGGCATGCGCAGACCCGCCGCGTACACCAGCGTCCGGCGCAGCGGCAGCTCGCGGTGGATGATGTCCTCCTGCGGCACGAACCCGAACTCGGGTCCCGGCGAGCCGGGTTGCGTCCCGTCGTGCAGGACCGTCCCCTCCGTCGGCGCGCGCAGCCCGGCGAGCGTCTGCAACAGGATCGTCTTGCCCGCCCCGCTGCTCCCGGCGATCACGGTGAGCCGCCCGGGCGCGACGTCGAGGGACACGTCGTGCAGGACGTTCCCGGCGCCGTGTATGCGCTGCCTCACCGAACGTGCCTGTATGCGCAGGCCGTTGACCGAGGTGGCGGAGGCTTCGGCGGACGAGGGCGGCTGTATGGGCGTCGGCATGGGTGCAGCATGCCAGGGGGTGGCGCATCGCGCGGCCCAACCGTACGCGCCCGCTCCCGGAGGACGCGGCGTTTCGCGTGAGCTACCCCGGCGTCGCGAACCCCGGCGACCGGGCCGGCTCCGGGCGATGGACGCCGCGCGGCCGGTACGCGAGCCGGTCCGCCACGCCCACCAGATCCGCGAGCAGCCATACGATCGCGAGCCACATCTCGGTGCCCTGAAGCCCCGGCTCGCGGCCCGGACCCCCACGGCCCTCGCCGGCGGGACCGAAACCGAATCCGGCGCCGTCCCGCCACCGCCCCAGCGCCCGTGTCAGCTGTTCCTCGGCCCACGCCCGCACCTCGGCCGTCCGATGCCCGCTGCGCCGCCCCGCGAGCCACAGGGGATGGGCCACGTCCAGCACGTTGCAGGCGTTCTCCCGGCCGGCCGCGAACCAGCGCTGATCGCGGCCATGGGCCAGTACGGTGTCCACGACCCG
Source organism: Streptomyces sp. NPDC111656 (assembly GCF_055656965.1). NCBI lineage: Bacteria > Bacillati > Actinomycetota > Actinomycetes > Kitasatosporales > Streptomycetaceae > Streptomyces > Streptomyces sp. NPDC111656. The sequence goes on along the minus strand of NZ_JBVKCA010000016.1, from coordinate 137,093 downwards.
CTCCGCGTACGGCACATCGAGCCCGAACTGGGCGTAGGAGCCCCGGGTGAGCCGGTAGTAGCCGTTGACCAGCTGCAACCGGCCCGCGGCGGGCGACCCGGCGGTGCCCCACATGCCCGTCCACGGGTCCACCCGTGTGGTGAGCCAGCCGAACAGCGCCTCCAGCGCGCCCGGCTGCCCGTCCTCGACGCCGAGCTCCAGATTGCGATGGGCGCCGGTCGCCCAGCAGTCCACCCACGCGCCGGCGGACCAGGTCCGCGTCCGCCACGGCAGCGACTCCAGCCGCGCGAGCAGCTGACCCGCCGTCATGCGGCGCACCACGTGTACGGGTTGGCTGAGTCGGGAGCCCAGCAGGTCCAGGGCATAGCCCACGGCCAGCACGTGGTACTGGGCGGTGCCGTCATCGATCCAGCCGTCGGCCGCCGGGGCGGGAAGCACCCCCGGACCGCCGCCCGGAGCGAACTCGGGCACCAGCCCGCTGCCCGGATCCTGAAGGGCGCGCAGCCGCGCGGCGTGTTCGTCGGTGGCCAACTGCTCCGGAGGCGAGCCCAGCAGCAGATCGGCGATCTCGACGGCGTCGCAGTGTGCTCGAACGGTCGCGGGAGTGCCCGGCCGGTCGGCGTAGCGGCCGGTGTCGGGGTTCCAGCACCGGGCGACGAGATCGGCGGCCTGCGCCCGGGCCCGGTCGGCGAACCGGGCGACGGCGTCCCCCAAGTCGCCTGACGGGTCACCCGGGCCGTCGCCTGACAGATCGTCCGAGAGTCCGCCCGGCAGGTCGCCCGAGACCGCTCGATCCCGTCGTGGTCCGCCCTGGGCGCGGCGGTCGCGCAGGGGACGGGCCGGGTTGCCCGCCGCGACCGTCCACGGCGCCAGATCCTTGGTGACGACCGCGCCCGCGCCCACGACACAGTGGTCGCCGATCGTCACTCCGTCCACTACGACCACGTGCGAGCCGATCCACACGTCGTCGCCGACGGTGATGCCCTTGTGGGTGAGGGGCTGCCGGTGCACCGGCCGGTCGGGGGCGAAGCCGTGGTTGAAGCCGAGCAGCGAACTGTGCGCGCCGATCCGGACCCCGTCGCCGAGGGTGATTCGGCCCCGGACCGTGGCATACGGGTTGACCGTGCAGTCGTCGCCCGCGGTCACCTCACCGGTGACGTAGGCGTGCCCGGCGATGTAGGAGTCGGTGCCCAGGCGCAGTGTGTCGGTGAAGACCCCGGCGGCCGGAGAGACGTAACAACGCTGCCCGAGGCGCGCGCCTGATTCCGCCAGTCGTCGCTGATGCGCGTCCTGCGCGGCTCGCTGTCCGGCGGAGGCGCGGCCCACGAAGTCCCAGGGGCAGTAGTCGAAGTAGGCGTCATCGAGAGCGGTTTCCGCGTCCATCGCACGGGAGTCTAGAGAGCGCTTGCCATCCGGGCAACGCCCGGGAATCGGCCCGAGCTGCGACCGCACACCCCGTGATGGTGTACCGCCGCAGCCCGGAACACGCCGTGGGACCCGCGTCCGAGCGCACGCGGGCTCCCCCATCCCCGCGGCGTGACGACCGGTCCGCACGTCGTGTCGTGATCCTGCAATCCCCAGCCAGTCATGTCAACTGTTCTAGCCGAGTACGGCTATTGGAGTATCTTCCGCTCTGGTTGGCCGGGCCCGGCAGCGGCTAAAGTCTCGGAAGTCAACGTGCAGTTCCCCCCGTCCGACACCAGGAGACCTGCCGGTGAGAGAAACGCGCCGAGCGCTCGCCGAGACCCTCAGCCGTATCGGCTCCCTCATCGGGGACGGGCAGAGCCGCGACGACGTGCTCGACGTGGAACAGCTCTCGAACGAAAGCGGCGTCCCACGAGACGTCGTCCGGATGCTCCTGGACGGCGAGGAGCCACCCGCCGAGGACATCACCGACCGGATCGTCCGCCGCATCGTCCACCTGCGCGAGACACGCCTGCGCCCCGACGGGACCCGGCACTCATACGACGAGATCGCCGCCTCCTACGGGGCCTCCCGGGCATCCCTGTCGAACCTCGTCAACAGCCGCCGGAAGACGCCTTCGCCGCAGACGCCTTCGCGGCGGGCGCTCTCGCAGCAGGTGCCCTCGGAGCAGGTGCCCTCGCAACAGACGGGGGAGCGGCGCCCGGCCCGCTCCGGCGGCCCGTTGGCATCCACCCAGGCCGGCATCGAGACGTTCTTCTTCGGCCAGCCCAACGGCTGGCTCTCCGCCGAACCGCAGGCCTCGCTCGACAATGCCCTCCAGTCCGTCCTGCACGGCCTGGAGGGAGAGGCGGCCGATCCGATGGCTCGGCTGCGCAGTACCCACGGACTACGGGAGTTGGCCGCGCGTGCCCCGCAATTGGCCGAAGATGAGCTTCAGTTGGTGACTGACTGGATCGACACCATCCTGCAGCGAAGAAACGCTCAGCGGGTACGGGGTACGGAATCGGACAGTTCGCACACCGAAGGGCACTGATCATGGGGGCACCCGGTCGTACGCAGGCGCGTCGCCGCCCGGGGCGGGAAGCCCACGCCGCACCGTCCGCCGGGCGCGGCCACCGGCAGGCGTCCTGTGCGCGGGCCCGAGCGCGTCCCGAACGTATCGGATGCGCCAGGCCCGGATGCGCGTGTATCCCGTTTGATCGGTATTTGATCCCCCTCAGCTTGCTGCAGACCGCAGAGCCTGGCGTGGCCGACAAGGCACCTTGTTTGGCATATTGACAGGCCGAGTTGGGCGTACCTTCGGCCGGGTGGGTGCAGGCAGGGTGGGATCGGCGGGCGTCGTGCGACGGTGCCCCATGCTGGAGTTCGCGGGGGAGAGCGGTGCGCACAGGCAGAGCCAAGGAGATGCGGAACCTGATCGGCCGGTTGGCCGACGGAGTGAGCCTGCCCGTACCCGCCGCTCCTGACGCGCTGTTCGACGCGCTCATCGCCGTGGTCGCCGAGATCAGGGGCCGCGAGGTCGTCCTCCTCAAAGAGGAGTTCCCGCACCGCACCGCCACGGGACTGTGGCTCGACATGCCGGACCACGACATCGTCCTCGTCGACAAGCGGGCAGCGCCCGTCCACCAACTGGCCATCCTCTGCCACGAGATCTGGCACATGATCAAGGGCGACTGCGGCCACCACGCCGCCGGGGTCCCCGTCGCCGCACGCGTGCTGAGCGACCGGGCCGATGTGCAGCGGACGGTGCGGGCCGTGGCCGCGCGCACCGAGTTCCACGAACGGTCGGAGCAGGAGGCCGAGACCTTCGCCCTGCGGGCGGTGACGCATCTGCGGATCTGGCTGGAAGGGGAACCTGACAGCCTCGCCACGGACCGGTCCCAGATCGCCGGCCGGATCGGCGCCTCACTGGGACACCGCCGGTCCCAGGTCTGAGCCGTGAACGCCTCGCGCTACTACATACCCGCGCTGGCCCTGTGGGCCGGCCTCGGAGTGAAACTGCCGGATCTGGTCCGAACCTGGCGCGACCCTCTGGTCCGCTCGGTCTGCTGGGTGATCTTCCTCGGCGGCGCCGGATTCCTCTTCGCCGCCCCGCCCACCGTCGCCGCCGTGAACAGAGCGAGCGGCATCCCGAACCTGGCCGCCCCGCTGGACTACGTCATCGTCAGCGCCTACAGCGCCGCCTGCCTGCTGCTGATCCTTCACTGGCGTGGCGGGCCGGCCGACCATGTGCGCCGCCTCGCCCGACGCTGGCAGATCGGCTACAGCGTGCTGATCACCTTGATCATCGTCCTCTTCGTGGCCGGGGACGCCCCCGTCGAGCGCCGTACGGACCTCGACACCTACTACGCCACCACGCCCTGGATCGGGCAGATGATCGCGCTGTACCTGCTCGGTCACATCACCGCGGCGGTGGCCACCACGGCGCTGTGCTGGCGCTGGGCGCTGGAGGTGCGCGGATGGCTGCGGGCCGGGCTGTGGCTCCTCGTGGCCGGATGGCTGCTGAACCTGTCCTTCAGCACCCTGAAGCTGACCGCGGTGGCGGCGCGGTGGGCCGACGCGGACTGGGACGTGCTGAGCACCAGCCTCGCGCCCGGCATGGCGAGCCTGGCCGCCACCGTCGCCACCGTCGGCTTCACGGTGCCGCTGTTCGGGCCGCGGCTGGGCCTGCTCTGGCACACCGTGGTGACCTGGCGGCGACTCGGCCCGCTGTGGCACGAACTCAGCGGCGCCTCCCCCGGGAGTCCGCTCGCCGCTCCGATCCCCTGGTATTCGTCGTACGCCGTGCGGCTCACCCGGCGTGAGGCCGGCATACAGGACGGGCTGAACCTCCTTCGCCCGCATCTCGACGACCGGATCCGGGCCCGGGCCCAGTCAGCGGCTCGGTCCGCGGGACACGGCGACGAGGACGCCTCCCGCATCGGCCTCGCCGCGATGATCGCCGCCGCCGTTCGGGTCCACCCCGACGGCGCACCCGCCGAAACCGCCGTACTCGACCACTCCGCGGGCCTCATGGCACGCGCCACCTTGATGGGCGTGGCGCATGCGTTGCGTACGTCCCCCGTTGTCGCGGCGGCTCGCGCGGCCGCGGTGGCCGCCGCGGCCCCCGCCGACGAAAGAACCCCGTCATGAGCCCGCACGGCGTGCCCCAGCGCCGGCCCGTCCCACCACCGGACACGCCCCGGCGGGCCACGGCGCACGTTTCGCGTCCGATCGACCGGTCCCACGTACATCCCCGGAAGGCAGGCAGGCCCAGTGGACAGCGGCATCGTCTTCTACATACCCGGCGTTCTTCTCCTGGTCGCCGCGGGACTGAAGCTGTCGGCGGGCACGGGCCTGTGGCGGGATTCCCTGGTCGCGCCGAGCAACGCGATCCTGCTGGTCGGCTCCGCCGTGTGCGTTCTGTCCGCCCCGCCCACGATCCGGTACGTCAATGACGCGACCGGCGTCGCGAACTTCAGCGCCCCGCTGGTGTACGCCGGCATGACGGCGCTCAGCGCGAGCTACCTCGTTCTCATGATCCGGTGGAAGGGCGGCCCGCCTGAGACGCAACAGCGCGCCGCCCGGCTCGTACTGGGTGTCTACGCACTGGTCGTCGCGGGAATCTGGGTCCTGTTCGGCCTGGCCGAGGTCCCCGTGGAACGGACCCAGGACCTGGACACGTACTACGCCAACACGCCCTGCATGCGGGAAATGATCGTGCTGTACATGGTCGCGCACACGGCCGCCACCGTCGCTCTCGCCGTCATGAGCGTGAGCTGGTTGCGAGAGGTGCGCGGCGTGACCCGCGTCGGTCTGATCCTGCTCATCGTCGGCCTGGCGTTCGACGCGGGCTACCAGATCGCCAAGTACACGGCCATGGCCGCCCGCTGGAACGGCGTGGACTGGGATTTCCTCTCCACCGATGTGTCCCCACCGCTCGTCATGCTCGCCGGCGTCACCACCGCCGCCGGCTTCGCGGTCCCCCGGGTCGGGCCGCCGGCGGTCGACAATCTGCGCGCGTGGAAGCGCTACCGACTCCTGAAGCCCCTCTGGGCGGAGCTGCAGACGTTGCGCGCGCCGACCGAGGGGATCATCCGCTGGTGGGATCCGCCGGTCGTGCGCCTGGCACGCCAGGAGATCGCCATCTGGGACGGCGTCCTGGCCTGCTCGCCCTATCTCGATGACCAGGTGCGCACGACCGCGTACGCCGAGGCAGTGGCGTCAGCCGCCGCCGATGGCACCTCCGGAGTCCGATCACCGCACCAGGCCACGGTGGTGGCCGAGGCGGCCATGCTGGCCGCGGCCCGTGTCCAGGTCCTCCACGACGGCCGCGCGGAGGTACCGGCGAGAGCGGGAACCCTGGAGTCCATTTCCACACCGCGACGGATGGTTCTGCTGTCGCGCGCGCTGTCCTCGTCCCCGATCGTCGCCCAAGCCCGACGGCAGGCCGCCGCCCGTACGGCCGCCGGCCGTGACTGAGACTCCCGCTCCCCGCAACAGAAAAGAGTGCACCCTATGTCGTCGTCTGCCAGAACTGCCTCCCGCCGTACCGCGGTGGTCATCGGAGGGGGTATGACGGGCATGCTCGCCGCGGCCGTGCTCGCCGACTTCGCAGACGTGCGGATCATCGAACGCGATGTGCTGCCCGACGGCCCACACCCCCGCAAGGGACTGCCGCAGGCCCGCCATGCCCACGTGCTCTGGTCCGGCGGCGTGAAAGCCCTCGATGACCTCCTGCCCGGCATCGTCGACCAACTCGTCGACCAGGGCGCCCACACACCGCGCATCATGACCGACCTGGTGTCCAAGGCCCCCTCGGGGCAGTGGTTCCGCAGATTCACCCACGCCCGCCACACCAGCCTCCTGTGCAGCCGTGACCTCCTCGACGCGGTGATCCGCACCAGGGTTCTGCGGGACGACCGCATCACCCTCCTCCAGCAGACCGAATTGCTCGCCCTGCTGGGCGACGGGGACCGGGTGACCGGCGTACGTGTACGCACGGATCAGTCCGAAACATCCCTCTCGGCCGACCTGGTGATCGACGCGAGTGGACGCGCCAGCCGCGCCCCCGTCTGGCTGCGGGAACTCGGACTTCCTCCGGTCCAGGAACGCACGGTCGACGCCGGTATCGGCTACGCCAGCAGGATCTACCGCGCACCCGGCAGCGCCGCGGACGGCTTTCCCATCGTCAACGTCCAGGCCGATCCCCGCCGAATCCCCGGCCGCGGCGGCATCATCGTCCCCATAGAGGGCGGCCGATGGCTCGTGACGCTCGCCGGATCCCGCGGCGGGCAACCCAGCAGCGACAACGACGAGTTCATGCCCTTCGCCCTGAGCCTGCCGCACCCCGTCATCGGTGAACTGCTCGAGAACGCCGAACCCGAGACCGACGTCATCACCACGCGTAGTACCGCCAACAAGCGGCGGTACTACGAGAGAGCCGCCCGCTGGCCCGACGGCTTCGCCGTGCTCGGCGACGCCGTCGCCGGCTACAACCCCGTCTACGGCCATGGACTGAGCGCCGCCGCGCAGAGCGTGATCGCCCTGCGCCACGTCCTGCGGCAGCAGGACCTCGGCGCACCCGGTACCGCCCGGCGCGTCCAGAAGGCCGCGGCGCGGCCGGTCGAGAACGCCTGGAGTCTGGCCGTGGGGCAGGACGTGTTCTATCCGGACGCCAGCGACCAGCCGCCCACCCGGCTCGAACGGACCCTCGCCGCCTTCGTCGACAAGGCCGTCGACGCCGGCTCGCGCAACCCCCACGCCCTGCGCATCCTCCTGGACGTGATGAGCATGGAAAAGCCGCCCGCCCGACTGCTCATGCCCGACATGCTCGCGCTGGTCTACCTCGGCCGAAAGACACCGCCCCTGGAAGGCCCGCCCCTGACGGAGCAGGAGCGCAAAGCCACCTTGTGACGTGTCAGCCGCTTCCTGCGCGGGTGTGCCCGCGCAGGCGACGACCGGCTCAGGGCGCCGTCATGAGCCGGCGGCGAGCCATGGCATCGGGTCGGTGTACGTGCCGTCGACGAGTACCTCGAAGTGGAGGTGTGGGCCGGTCGACAGACCGGTCGAGCCGACGAATCCGATGACCGTTCCGGCGTCGACGCTCTGGCCCGAGGTGACCTGAAGGGCCGACAGATGGTTGTACGTCGTCTCCACCCGTTTCCCGCCGATGGTGCCGTGATCGATCACGATGCGGTTGCCGTAGGCCTTGGTCATCGCCGCGAACACGACCTGTCCCTGCCGTGCGGCGGATATCGGGGCCCCCTGGGGCGCCGCGAAGTCGACGCCGGTGTGCAGCTTGGTCACACCGGTGAGCGGGTGCTGGCGCGTGCCGAACGGTGAGGTGACCACGAGAGAGGTGAGCGGCGGAGCCAGCACCGCGCTCGCCGTCCCGCTGCCGGAACTCCCGCTCTCCACCCGGTCGTACGTCTTGTAGCGCGGGAACAGTGCCTTGACCTCGGTGACGTAGGTTCGTGCCTTCGTGGGGACGTGCCCCTCCCGGGTCACCGCGTCCGTGCCCACCGTGTAGGCGGCGAGGGTGAGGTCGAGGAGCTGTCCGGTGACCGTTCCATGGTTCTTGAGACGGGTGACCTTCTCAGCGAGAGCGCAGTCCTCGCGGGCGAGCGCCACGATGGCGTCCACCGGGTCGCGGGGCGAGGACCGTTTGTTGCCGTCCTCGTCCTTGCCCCAGGTCCGCCACTGCGCGTCGGTGAACCCGGCGATCCCCGTCTCACCCGAGAGCGTGGCGAAGTCGGTGTCCCAGCTGGAACGTTGTTCGATCTGGGCCGCGAGGACGGACGGCTGCAGGACCGTGCATGTCTTGGCCGCCGCACGCAGCCACGGGACGTAGGCATCCTCGACGTGCTCGGCGACCGCGCCGTCCGCGACCACCGCGCTGTTCGTACTCGGGTCCGGCGACAGAAGAGTGGTCAACCGGCCCGTCGCGGTCATGAACACAGCGAACCCCACCACGGCGGTCAGCCCCGGCAGGACCAGCAGCGTGAACGGTCCGGGGCGGCGTCTGCGCCGGGTGCGCGCAGCCCCGGGCTCGGGTGGCGACTCGGGGGTCCTGATACTCACCAGGGGACGCTAGCGTTTCGTCCGCCGGACTTCAGGAGGACCAGAGGCAAGGTCACGTGCCCGTTCGGGCACACCGCGGCGGGCGACGAATCCCGTCACGGCGCTCATGCGGTCCTTCCTCGGCCCGGAGCGAGCGCGTCGATCCACTCACGCACGGCCCGGGCCGTCGTCGGGGCGTTCTCCTCCAGCACACCGAGATGGCTGCCGGGGACGTCCACCGTGTCGTGGGGGAGCGGCCAGGACGACCGCCACCGTTCCGGCATGTCCGGCAGTGGCTCGCAGGCGCGCACCAACAGGGTGGGAACCGGGGTGGGTCGAGGGTCCCAGCCGCGGAACATACGGGTGTACGCGCCCAGCGCCAGCAAGGTCAGATCGTCCACCGCGCTGTCGAACCGCTCGCCGACGGCCGCGGGGATCCGGGCGGGCATCGCCAGCAGCCAGGGCTCGGCTTCGAGATCGGGGGTGACGTGGTAGGAGTCCACCAGCACGAGTCCGACCGGGGGCGCGCCGTCGGCTGCCAGCCGGGCGGTGAGCGCGTGGGCGGCCGAGCCGCCCATGGAGTGGCCCACGACGACGTAGGGGCGATCGCCGAGGTGCCGCCGGACGGTCGTGGCGTGCAGTTCGGCCAGCGTCTCCAGGTCCCGCGCCACGGCGACTCCGGTGTCGACGCCGGGGTGGCGCAGTTCGAAGACGTCCCGCTCGCCGTCGAAGGGGCCGGCGAGCCCCGCGTACCAGGGCCGGCCGAGGTTGGTGGCGAAGCCGGGAACGCAGACGAGTGCCGGACCGTCCGCCCCCGAGGCCAGTCGCAGCGGCGCCATCGCGTGCCGGGCCCCCTCGTCGTGGCCGAAGGTGGGTGCGGCGAGGGAAGCGCTCACGAGGAGGTGCATCGCGGAGACGACGTCGCCCGTCTCGCAGACCTGCCGATAGAGGGTCGGCAGCGACCTGCCGGTTCCGCGTCGGCGCTCGACCGTCGGGACGGCGGGGCGGGTCGGTTCATGACGCCGATCGCCCTGCGGCGGCCCGGCGGCAGCGGCATCGTCGACCAGGGCGCCGCTCAGCTCGGCGTACACGTGCTCCGCGAGCCGCTCAGCGCTCGGCCAGTCGTACGCGACGGTGGCCGCCAGTGGGATCCCGGCGAGCAGGCTCAGCCGGTTGCGCAGTAGGACGCTCATCAGCGAGTCGAGACCCAGTTCCGGGAAGTCCCGGTCGACGGCCTCGACCTGCGTATGACCGAGCACCGTGGCGACCTCGGCGCGGACCAGTTCCACCAGGGCGGGCGCCCGCTCGGACGACGGCAGTGAGGCGAGGCGCTCCCGCCAGGCCCCGGCGACTCCCTCCGACTCCACCACCCCCTCCTCCAGCCCGCTCACCACTCCGTCCACCGCCGCGGGCGAGGCCGTCGGCCGGGCAGGGCGCAGCAGGCCGCGCAGCGGCGGCGGAATCGGTGTCCCGGCGGGCAGCGCTCCCGGCGAGCGGTCCAGCGGCAGCGGTGCGAGGACCGGCTCCCGGCCGCCGAGTGCGGCGTCGAACAGTGCCAGCGCCTGTTCCGGGGAGACCGCGCGCACCACGCCGCCGCGCACCCGGCCCGCGCGCGCCGCCATCCCGTCGTCGTCGGCCCAAGGACCCCAGGCCAGGGACAGCGCGGGGAGGCCGAGGGCGGTGCGGTGACGGGCGAGTGCGTCCAGGAAGGAGTTCGCCGCCGCGTAGTTGGCCTGGCCGGGATTGCCCAGCAGCCCGGCGGCCGAGGAGAACAGGACGAACTGCGACAGCGGCAGATCCTTCGTCAGCTCGTGCAGCTGCCAGGCCGCGTCGGCCTTCGGCCGCAGTACGGTCGTCAGCCGCTCGGGGGCCATCGCTTCCAGCACGCCGTCGTCCAGGACCCCGGCCGCGTGCACCACCGTGGTGAGGTCGGGCCCGACCTCCTTGATGAGGGAGGTCAGTTGATCTCGCTCGGTGATGTCGCAGGCCACCAGGTCGACCCGCGCCCCCGCTCCTTCGAGCTCGGAGCGCAGCGCCTGCGCCCCCGGCGTCCGCTCTCCCCGGCGGCTGACGAGCACGAGATGCCGTACGCCGTGCCGATCGACCAGATGCCGGGCCAGCAGCGCGCCCAGGGAGCCGGTGCCGCCGGTGATCAGGACGGTGCCCCGGCCGAGGGAGCCGTCCGCCGCCACCCCGGGAATGGCCGCGAGCCGAGGGACACTCAGCAAGCCGTCCTGGATGGCCAGTTGGGGCTCGCCCGCACCGAGAGCGGCAGGCAGCAGCCGTAGCGACTCGGGCCGGCCGTCCACATCCACGAGCGTGAGACGACCGGGGTACTCGGCCTGCGCGGCCCGCAGCAACCCCCAGACCGTCGCGGCGGGCAGGTCCGGTGTCGCAGCGGCGGCGCCACGCGTGACCACGGCCAGCCGCCCGGAACCGGCGAGTCGCGCACGCAGCGAAACCAGCGCCCGCACGGTCAGCGCGTGGGCCGCGGCGGCGAGGTCGGTCCCCTCGTCGGCGGGGGCGGACAAGGACACCACGACCACCTCCGGAGCGTCCGCGGACCCGGACGCCGTGTACCGCTGCGGCAGGAACGCGGCCAGCCCCAGGTCGTCGGGTTCCTCCACCGCGACGGCTGGTCCTTCGCCGACGGCCGGAACGCCGGTCCACCGCAGCCTGTACAGCTCTCCGACCGGGGCGACACCCGTCTTCGGTACCGGTCGCGTCGTCATCGACTCCAGCCGGGCCACGGGCGCACCCGCGGGCGTGGCGAGATCGAGGCCGACCGTGTCCGGACCGGTGTTCCTGATGCGTACGCGCAGCGCCGTGGCCCCGGTCGCGTGCAGCGTCAGGCCCTGCCAGGCGAACGGAAGCCGGGCCGGTCCGGAGGGCGGCTCGGCAAGCAGTCCCGCATGCAGGGCGGCGTCCAGCAGCGCGGGGTGGAGGGCGTGACGCCGGGCCTCCGGAAGCGTCACCGGGCCGACCTCGGCGAACAACTCCTCGCCTCGCCGCCACAGGGCCGTGACGCCCCGGAACGCCGGCCCGTACGCGAGACCGGTGGCGGCCAGCCGTTCGTAGGCGTCGGTGAGATCCACGGGCGTGGCATCCGGCGGCGGCCACGCGCCGAGCGGGACCGGGCGCTCCAGGACACCAGCAGCCGCCGGTCCGAGCCGACCGGTCGCATGGTGTGTCCAGGCGCCGAGCGCACCGGACTCCTCCGGCCGCGCGTACACGTCCGCCGTGCGCCGCCCGGCGCCGTCCGGCTCTCCCAGGGCCACCTGGACCTGGATCCCCTCGTCGTCGGCGGCGGGGAGGAACAGCGGGGTGAGAAGGGCGAGATCCTCCAGTACGGCGACACCGCACGCGTCACCGGCATGGAGCACCAGGTCGGCGAACGCGGCCCCGGGCACCAGGGCGTGGCCGCCCACGACATGGTCGCGCAGCCACGGCTGGGCCGCGCCGGACAGCCGGCCACCGCACAGCACACGCTCCGTGCCCGGCACGGTGACCGTCTGGGTGAGCAGCGGATGGCCCGAACCGGCTGCCGCGTCGGTGGCGGGCTCGGACAGCCAGTAGCGCCGCCGCTGGAAGGGATAGGTCGGCAGGTCGACCCGCCGGGCACCGCTGTCCGCGTACACCCGGCGCCAGTCCACCGGCACACCGTGGACATGGAGTCGACCGAGCGCGTCGAACAGCGTCCGCGGCTCCGGGGCGCCCCGCCGGGCGGCGGCCGTGAACAGCGGGTCCTTGCCGCTCTCGGCCAGAGCCGTCGTGGCCTGGGCCGTGAGGTGCGCGTCCGGCCCGATCTCGGCGAACGCGGTCACCCGCCCGTCGTACGCCAGCCAGCGCAGGGCGTCCCCGAACCGCACGGCCTCGCGGGCGTGCCGTACCCAGTACTCGGCCGACCGCAACTCGTCTCCGGCGGCCGGGCGTCCTGCCAGTCCCGACAGCACTGGAATGCGGGCCTGACCGTACGTCAATCCGCCGACGACACGGCCGAATTCGGCGAGCATCGGGTCCATCAACGGGGAGTGGAAGGCATGGCTGACCCGCAGCCGGACCGTTCGGCGCCCGAGCGTGGCGAAGCGCCGGGCGAGCGCGAGGACGGGTTCCTCCACGCCGGAGACCACGACCGCGCGGGGGCCGTTCACGGCCGCGATCGCGGTCCCGTCGGTCAGCTCGCGGGTCACCTCCACCTCGGTGGCGTCGAGCGCCACCATGGCGCCGCCCTCAGGCAGCTCCCGCATCAACCGACCCCGGGCCGCGACCAGTTCGACGGCGTCCCGCTCCGACAGGATGCCCGCGGCGTGCGCCGCCGCGGCCTCGCCGATCGAGTGACCTGCCAGGAAGTCCGGCCGTACGCCCCAGGACTCCAGCAGTCGGAAGGCGGACACCTCGAAGGTGAACAGGGCCGCCTGGGCGAAGTCCGTACGATCCAGCAGCGCGCTCTCGGCGGTGTCCCAGAGCACCGAGCGCAACGGGCGTTCCAAGTGCGCGTCGAAACGGTCGCACAAGGCGCTGAAGCGGTCGGCGAAGACCGGGAAGGCCTCGCACAACTCACGCCCCATGCCAGGGCGTTGTGCTCCCTGGCCGGTGAACAGCAGGGCCGATCGACCGGCGGAGCCCGCCGGGCGCGACGTGGCGGTCGCCGCCAGGGCGTCCAGGGAGCTCAGCGTCCCCGCGCGGTCGTCGGCGGCGACGGCGGCACGGTGGGGGAGTACGGCCCGGCCGGTGGCATGGGTGAACGCCACGTCGACCAGGGCGAGTTCGGGTCGCTCCCGCAGTACGGCCGCGGTCCGCGCGGCCTGCGCACGCAGCGCGGCCGGGCTAGCGGCGGACAGGAGCAGAGGCGGCGTCGCCGCGCCGCGCCGTGACGGTGCCGCGGCGACCGTGCCCGCCTCGGCCTCCTCCAGGATCACGTGCGCGTTGGTCCCGCCGATGCCGAACGCCGACACCGCCGCCCGTCGGGGCCGCCCGGGCACGGGCCGCCACTCCTCGTCCCGGGTCAGCAGCCGTACGGCGCCCGACGACCAGTCCACCCGAGGCGAGGGCTCGTCGGCGTGCAGCGTGCGCGGGAGCCGTTCGTGGTGCATCGCCAGTACGGTCTTGATGACACCGCCCACCCCGGCCGCCGCCTGGGTGTGCCCGAGATTGGACTTCAACGAGCCCAGCCACAGCGGCCGTTGGGCGGCCCGGCCCTGCCCGTACGTGGCCAGGAGCGCCTGCGCCTCGATCGGATCGCCGAGCGCTGTGCCCGTGCCGTGCGCCTCCGCCGTGTCGACGTCCGCCGGGGACAGTCCCGCGTCGGCGAGGGCCGCGTGGATCACCCGCTGCTGCGCGGGCCCGTTGGGGGCGGTCAGCCCGTTGGACGCGCCGTCGGAGTTGACGGCCGAGCCGCGCAGCACGGCCAGGACCGGATGACCGTTGCGCCGCGCGTCGGACAGCCGTTCCAGCAGGACCAGGCCCACGCCCTCGCCCCAGGCGGTGCCGTCGGCCGCCGCGGAGAAGGGTTTGCAGCGCCCGTCCGGTGCCAGCCCGCGCAGCCTGCTGAACGCGATGAAGGGGCCGGGCGAGGCCATGACCGTGACCCCGCCCGCGACGGCCAGCGAGCATTCGCCGTCGCGCAGGGACCGCACGGCCGAGTGCATCGCCACCAGCGACGACGAACACGCGGTGTCCACCGTCACGGCGGGACCGCGCAGCCCCAGCGTGTAGGCGATCCGGCCGGAGGCGACGCTGCCCGCCGAACCGAGGGCGAGATGGGCCTCCAGTTCGTGTCCGCCGCGCTGCAGGAGGCGGCGCCCGTAGTCGGCGTGCATCACGCCGACGAAGACACCGGTGTCGCTGCCGCGCAGACCCGACGGGTCGAGGCCCGCCCTTTCCAGCAGTTCCCAGCCGGTCTCCAGCAGCAGACGTTGCTGCGGGTCGGTGGCCAGCGCCTCGCGCGGCGACATGTTGAAGAAGGCCGCGTCGAAGTCGGCCGCCCGGTGCAGGAAGCCGCCCCTGCGGGTGAGGGAGGTGCCGGGCCGGTCGGGGTCGGGATCGTACAGGTCGGCCGTGTTCCAGCCACGGTCGGTGGGGAAGTCCGAGGTCGCGTCGGTGCCGTCCGCGACGAGCCGCCACAGATCCTCCGGGGACTCCACGCCCCCCGGATAGCGGCACGCCATGGCCACGACGGCGATGGGTTCCTTGGGCTCGACGCGGGGCCCGCTGCCGGACGTGCGCGCGGCGGCGGGCCGGCGGTCGCCGTGCAGCGCGTCGCGCACCAGGACCGCCGCGGCGGCCGGCGTGGGATGGTCGAACACCAGCGTCGCCGGCAGATCGAGACCGGTCGCCGTGCCCAGCCGGTCGCGCAACAGCACGCCGCCGAGCGAGGTGAGTCCCTGTGCCGTGAAGGGCAGTTCGGGATCGAGGGACCGCGCGGGGACGTCGAGCGTGCGGGCGGTCTCGTCGAGTACCAGGTCCAGTACGGCGTCGGACGCGGCCGTCAGCCGCTCACGCAGCGCCCTGGACGCGGCCGCACGTTCGGCGGTGAGCCGCTCCGTCAACTGCTCTGCGAGCGCCGACCGGACGATCTTGCCGGAGGGCGTACGGGGGATGGCGTGGGTCGGGTAGATCTCGTCCGGCACCTTGAACCCGGACAGCCGCTCCCGGCAGTCGGCGAGCGCCCGCGCCGTGTCGAACCCGTCAGGTCCCGGGACGACGAAGGCGACCGGCACCTCGCCCAGCACGTCGTGCCGCCGGCCGACGACCGCGGCGTCGGCGATGTCGGGACGGGCCAGCAGTACCCTTTCGACCTCGGACGGGTTGATGTTCTCCCCGCCCCGGATGATGAGTTCCTTGACCCGGCCGGTGACATGGAGATGGCCGTTCGCGCCGAGCCGGCCCAGGTCCCCGGTGCGGTACCAACCGTCGGAGAACGCCTTCGCGGTGGCGTCCGGACGGTTGTGATAGCCCGTCATCAGTCCAGGGCCGCGGACCCAGATCTCCCCGTCGGCGCCGTCGGCGACCTCGGCACCGGTGGACGGATCGGTCAGCCGCACCGAGAGCCCCGGCAGCGGAGGCCCGCTCGAGGCGTCGTCACGGGGTCCGTCGAGCCGCTGGACCGCGATCTTCCCGCAGGTCTCCGTGGAGCCGTAGCCGTCGAGCAGGGGAGCGGCCAGGACACGGCCGACCTCCGCCTTCAGCTCAGGGGGACAGGGTGCGCCCCCGGTGACGCACAGGCGCAGTGACGAGGACACCGGGGCCGCGGTCTCCCGCAGCGACTCCAGCAGGAGGCGATAGGTGGCGGGCACCCCGGCCAGAAGGGTGAACGGCTCGGCGGCCAGCGCCTGGGCGACGCTCGCACCCGGGGCGAGGAGGCGTGCGCTCGCACCGACCGCGATCACTCCCATCAGGCACAGCGAGTGCGCGAAGGCGTGGAACATGGGCAGGGGCCACAGCAGTCGGTCCTCCTCCCGCAGCCCGTGCGCCGGCACGTAGGCCGCCGTCACCGACCACAGGGCGGCACGCTGGGTGGAGACCACACCCTTGCTCTCCCCGGTGGTGCCCGAGGTGTAGAGAATCCACGCCGGATCGTCGAGACCGAGGTCGTCCCGGGGCGCCTCACCAGGATCCGTCCCGGCCAGGTCCTCGAAGGCGAGCGCGTCGGCGTGCAGATCCCCGAAGCGGAGCTCGTCGCCGGGCAGGTCGCCCTGGCCGACGACGGCCATCCGTAACTCGGCTCGCTCAGCGGCCAGTCGGGCGACCCGGGGGGCGAGCGACTCCTCGGTGATCACCAGGACCGCGCCGCTGTCGTCGAGGAAGTACCCCAGCTCTTCGTCCGACGCACCGGGGTTCAGCAGCACGCCGATGGCCCCGGCCCGCAGCACCCCGAGACAGCTCTCCACGAGCTCCACCCGATTGCCCAGATGGATCGCGACCCGCTCCCCGCGCCGCACCCCCAGCCGCGCCAGATGCCCCGCCAGCCGACCGGTGCGCTCCTCCAACTCCCGGTAGGTGATGGCGCGGCGGCCGTCCACGTAGGCGGTCCTGCCTCCCCGCCGAGCCGAATGCTCCCTCAGAGTGTCGGCCAACGCACGCACCAACTCGCCCTGGAACTCGGCCATTTCCCACCCCTACGACTTCGACCGCAGACCACTCGCCGTAACCGTACGTCAGCCGAACCCCCGATCATCAGCGCTGCGACCCGGCGGCGCGTCGGCCACCGCTCCACGCCGTCCCGCCTCCGACATTCCGGAGGCGGGGCCTTCTTGTTCAGTCCGAGCGCGGACCGGCAATGCGTGCGACACGCGGCTCGGCGAGCCTGGCGTAGTCCGCCCCGGACATGGCCAGTGAACGATCAAGGCGGGCGGCGTTGAAGTAGAGGCACGGCCGCGCGACGACGTCCGGATCGGCGACGAGTTCGAGTGCGGGGTCGAAGCTGAAGGGCAGAACGGTGCCGGGGACGGCCTGGGCCAGCCGCTCCGCCGTGGCCGCGTCGCAGAATCCGACGTAGCGGGCCGCGAACAGCGTGCGGATGGCGGCGAGGTCCACACGCCGGTCCCCGGGGACGACCGCGAGCACGTGGCGAGTGACCCGACGGTCGATCTTGACCATCAGGACGAGGCACTTCGCGGCCTCGGACACCGGGTGTCCGCGCAGTGCGCTGACCGTCTCGGTGGTGCCTTCCGGTTCGTGGTCGATGAGTTCGTACGCGGTCGCGGTGCTGTCGAGCAGGCTGATCAGACGCTCGTAGGTGCCGTTGTCCGGCAAGGGGACTCCTCGATGTGGGTGGTGCGGTGAGTACGTTCGATGTGCTGGCCCCAGTACGTCCCGGTGACCATCAGCGCAGCGCCCAGGGCGGCGAGGACCGTGAACCCTTCGCCGCCGAGGCAGACGCCGACCACGACCGCCCAGACCGGTTCGGTGCCCAGCAGCAGACTGGCCCGGCTGGCAGAGCTCTTCTGCACCGCCCAGGTCTGGGCGAGGAAGGCGAACACGCTGCAGAACAGGGCGAGATACACGAGTTGGCCCCAGACCGCGGCATCGACCCGAGTCAGCGTCGGCAGGGCGCTCGCGGCGGGCACGACGAACAGCGCCGAGCCGACACCCGTCTGGACGGCCGTGAGCTGCAACGGCCGCACGACGCGGCCCTTCGTCAACCGCCCCACGAGCGCGACATGCGCCGCGCGCACCACCGCGGCGGCGAGCATCAGCAGGTCGCCGATCCCGGGAGTGTGGAAGCCGCTGCCGGACATGAGCAGGGCGACGGCCACCAGACACACACCGGTGGCGGCGAAGAAGCGCGGAGGCAGCCGTCCGTTGTCCGTCGTGCGGTCCAGCAGCGGGGTGAGCACGATGGTGAGGCTGATGATCAGTCCGGCGTTGGCCGCGCTGGTGTGCGCGACACCGTACGTCTCCAGAAGCAGGACAGCGGCCTGAGTGATGCCCAGCACAGTCCCGACACGTACTTCGTCCCGCGTGCAGCGCTCCTTCCGGCGGCGGGCGGCGACGAGGGCGAGACAGGCGATCGCGGAGATCGCGTATCGCGCGAACAGCACCACCAGGACCGGCAGGGCGTGGGTGGCCGTCTTCGCGGCCAGGTAGCTGGAGCCCCAGACGATGGCGACAAGGAGAAGCACTGCGTCAGTGCGGCGAGTGTGGAACACGCCCCTACGCTGCACTGCTTCCACCCTGAAGCCAAGGACGATGTTCTTCAGCGAACCTGAAGCATCACTACACTGACCAGGTGAATGAGCGGCAGTTGCAGATCTTGCGGGAGCTCGGCGAGTCGGGGAGCGTCACCGCCACCGCCGAGGCGCTCTTGATGACGCCGTCGGCCGTCTCCCAGCAGTTGCGACTGCTGCAACGCTCGATCCCGGTCCCTCTCACCGAACGTGACGGCCGACGGCTGGTGCTCACCGATGCCGGGCAAGCCCTGGCCCGTGCCGCGATCGAGGTGGAGACCGCGATGGCCGCGGCACGGCACGCGATCGACGAGTTCGTCGACCAGCCGGACGCGGACGTGTCGGTGGCGGCCTTCCACAGCGCGGCCTCCGCGTTCTTCCCGCTCCTGCTGCTCGGCCGGGCAGGACCTGGACGCCCGCGGCTCTCGCTCGCCGACGAGGACGTCGCGCAGGACCACTTCCCCGGACTGACCCGGGACTACGACCTCGTACTCGCCCACCGTCTCGACCAAGCGCCGCCCTGGCCGACCACGGTCACCGCCGACACGCTGCTGCGTGAACCGCTGGACGTCGCCCTGCCGGCCGGCCATCCCCTGACGGCCAAACGACGTCTGACCCCGCGCGACGTCGCGGACCAACCCTGGATCACCGTTCACGACGGGTTCCCGCTCATGGCCACCATCGACGCCATCGCGAGCGCCGCGAACCGACGGCTCGACATCGTCCACCGCATCAACGAGTTCTCGGTCGTCGCCGAGGTCGTAGCCGCCGGAGGGGGCCTGGCCCTCATGCCCCGCTGGACCACGCGCCCACACCCCGCACTCGTCCTCAGACCTCTCAGCGGCGTGCACACCCGGCGCCACATCGACGTGCTCCACCGCCCCGAACGCGCCGCACGAAAAGCTGTACGCACGGTGCTCACCGAACTCCACCGGGCAGCGACGACGATCCAGCGGCGGGACGGCAGCGGGGTTCCGGCGTGAATGCCGTCGTGCGCGTCGAGGCAGGTGACCAGACCGGTCAGGATTCGAGAAGCGCCGGCCGGTGAGCCGCGGCTACCGTGACGGCCACGGACATCGCGATCCACGCCCCGACACAGGAAGACCTGACGTTACCCTCGGGGCTGGTCGGATCCAGCCAGGCGACGCCGACGGAGTCCGCGAAAGCGGCCCCACTCGACAGATGGAGACACGATGAGCATGGCCCCGAGGACGGACACGCAGTCGCCTGCGCCGCACGTTGCCGACAGCCACGATCTGATCCGCGTGCACGGCGCGCGCGAGAACAATCTCAAGGACGTCAGCATCGAGATCCCGAAGCGCCGGCTGACGGTGTTCACGGGCGTGTCCGGCTCGGGCAAGAGCTCGCTGGTGTTCGACACGATCGCCGCTGAGTCGCAGCGACTGATCAACGAGACGTACAGCGCCTTCGTGCAGGGCTTCATGCCGACGCTGGCGCGGCCCGAGGTCGACGTCCTCGACGGACTGACCACCGTGATCACCGTCGACCAGCAGCGGCTGGGCGCCGACCCCCGCTCCACGGTCGGCACCGCCACCGACGCCAACGCGATGCTGCGCATCCTCTTCAGCAGGCTCGGCAAGCCGCACATCGGCTCGCCCAAGGCGTTCTCCTTCAACGTCGCCTCGATCAGCGGAGCCGGCGCGGTCACCATGGAGCGCGGCGGACAGACCGTGAAGGAGCGCCGCAGCTTCAGCATCACCGGCGGCATGTGCCCGCGCTGCGAGGGCCGTGGCTCGGTCTCCGACCTCGACCTCACCCAGCTCTACGACGAGTCCAAGTCGCTTTCCGAGGGCGCGATCACCGTCCCCGGCTACACGGGGGGCGGCTGGAACTCACGGCTGTACAGCGAGTCGGGCTTCTTCGACCCGGACAAGCCGATCCGCAAGTTCACCAAGAAGGAACTGCACGACTTTCTCCACCGCGAGCCGACCCGGATGAAGATCGCGGGCATCAACATGACCTACGAGGGGCTGATCCCGCGGATCCAGAGGTCGATGCTCGCCAAGGACCGGGAGGGCATGCAGCCGCACATCCGGGAGTTCGTGGACCGGGCGGTCACTTTCACCATCTGCCCCGAGTGCGACGGCACCCGGCTCAACGATGGGGCCCGGTCGTCGAAGATCAAGCGGATCAGCATCGCCGACGCCTGCGCGATGCAGATCAGCGACCTGGCCGAGTGGGTGCGCGGTCTCGACGAGCCGTCGGTGGCGCCGCTGCTCACCGCGCTGCAGCAGACCCTCGACTCGTTCGTGGAGATCGGGCTCGGCTACCTCTCGCTCGACCGGCCGGCGGGCACGCTGTCCGGCGGCGAGGCGCAGCGCGTCAAGATGATCCGCCACCTCGGCTCCTCGCTCACCGACGTCACCTACGTCTTCGACGAGCCCACCATCGGCCTGCACCCGCATGACATCCAGCGGATGAACGACCTGCTGCTGCGGCTGCGGGACAAGGGCAACACGGTGCTCGTCGTGGAGCACAAGCCGGAGACGATCGCGATCGCCGACCATGTCGTCGACCTCGGACCCGGCGCCGGTACGGGGGGCGGCACCGTCTGCTTCGAGGGCACCGTCGAGGGGCTGCGGACCGGTGGCACCATCACCGGCCGCCATTTCGACGACCGGGCCGCCGTCAAGGAGACGGTGCGCAAGCCCACGGGCACGCTGGAGATCCGCGGTGCGAGGACGCACAACCTGCAGGGCGTCGACGTCGACATCCCGCTCGGGGTGCTTGCCGTCGTCACCGGCGTCGCCGGATCCGGGAAAAGCTCGCTCGTGCACGGCTCGATCCCGGCGGGCGAGGGCGTGGTGTCGGTCGACCAGGCCGCGATCCGCGGCTCCAGGCGCAGCAACCCGGCGACGTACACCGGACTGCTCGACCCGATCCGCAAGGCGTTCGCCAAGGTCAACGGTGTGAAGCCGGCCCTGTTCAGCGCCAACTCCGAGGGCGCCTGCCCCACCTGCAACGGCGCCGGCGTCATCTACACCGACCTGGCGATGATGGCAGGCGTCGCCACCACCTGTGAGGAGTGCGAGGGGAAGCGGTTCCAGGCATCGGTGCTCGACTACCACCTCGGCGGCCGCGACATCAGCGAGGTGCTCGCGATGTCGGTGACCGAGGCCGAGGAGTTCTTCGGCGCCGGCGAGGCTGCGACGCCGGCCGCGCACAGGATCCTGACCCGGCTCGCCGACGTCGGCCTCGGCTACCTGACCCTCGGCCAGCCCCTCACCACCCTCTCCGGCGGTGAGCGCCAGCGCCTCAAGCTGGCCACTCACATGGCGGAGAAGGGCGGCGTCTACGTCCTCGACGAGCCCACCGCCGGCCTCCACCTCGCCGACGTCGAGCAGCTGCTCGGCCTGCTCGACCGGCTCGTCGACGCCGGCAAGTCGGTCATCGTCGTCGAACACCACCAGGCGGTCATGGCGCACGCCGACTGGATCATCGACCTCGGCCCCGGCGCCGGCCACGACGGCGGCCGACTCGTCTTCGAGGGCACCCCCGCCGACCTCGTCGCGTCCCGCTCCACCCTCACCGGCGAGCACCTCGCGACCTACGTCGGCCCCTGACACAGGCCCTCGCTCGACGGCGCTCCTGAAGTCAGCCCCTGATCACGCAGAAGGGATGCCCGGCCGGATCAGCGAAGACCCGCCATCTGTCGCCACCCGGTTGGTACTCCGGCTTGGTCGCGCCCAACCGCAACAGCAGAGCCTCCGCCTCGTCGAGGTCATCGACCGCGAAGTCGAGGTGGCTCTGCTGGGGCGTGGCCTGGTCCGGCCAACGCGGAGCCTGATAGTCGTCGACGCGTTGAAAACCGATCGCAAGCCCGTCCTCGCGGGTGAGGCCGGCGAAGTCACCGTCGGATTCGGGGTGAAGCTCAAACCCGGTGGCTTGCTGATAGAACGCGGCCAGTGTCTCTGGATCGGCGCAGTCGAGCGTGATCGCCTTGAGTTTCATCTGCGGAGGCATGGCAACTCCCTGACACTCGTCATACTGTGAGTCCGAACTCGTCCGGCGTCACACCGTAGTGATCAACTCCCCACTCCGCGACCTGATTTACGTCAGAGCCGAGCCGCGTCGAGAGTGGCAGCCTGCGATGGGCAGCGGTCCATGGCACGAAGCTACGGGCCACCCCTGACAGCCCGCCTCGACCACCTCTTCGACAGCACGCACTTCGGTGCCGCCGGTCGCGCTCGGCCCCCGCACCCGTGGGTTGCCCGCATGAGTCCGCGCGGCGGCACTACCGTGGTCCACGTAAGAGTGTGATCACATGACGGCCGACCCCCGGGTGGCGCGATGTGTTGGAGTGCGACGGCCGACCTGGCCGCCGGTGTCGGGATCGGCGCGGTCGGGGTGGCCTGTGTGGCGCGGGTGCGGCGGGTCCGTGATCTGCCGCTGGCCGCGCTGCCGTTGGTCCTCGGGGCGCATCAGATCGTGGAGTCCGTGGTGTGGGACTCCGGCGGGGGTACGGGCCCGGCGACCGTCGCCTGGGCCGTCATCGCGCTGCCTCTGCTCGCGGTGTGGGTCCCGGCCGGTGTGATGTGCGCGGCGCCCCCGCACGCCCGGCGCAGGCTGACGGTCCCCCTGGCGATCGGCCTCGCAACCGCCGCCGCACTCGCGTACGCCCTCGTGACCCGTCCCGTGCGAGCGGAGGTCCGCGGCCACACCCTCGGCTACTTCGTGCATCTGAACCATCCCGAACTGCTCGTCGCCGGCTATCTCCTGGCCACCGTCGGCTCCCTCCTGCTCTCCGGTGACCGTGGGCTTCTGCTGCTCGGGGTGCTGATGGGCACCGGCGCGCTGATCTGCTGGGTTCTGTGGGAGCTGGAGTTCGTGTCGACCTGGTGCGCGTTCGCGGCGGTGGGTTCGGTGGCGCTGTTCGGCTGGGTGCGGCGCCGCCCGGCCGTCGGCGTCGTTCAACCGATCGGTTGAACGCGGGTTCCACCGCCCGCGCGTCCTTTGCCGCGTACGGATGACGCGCGGCCTCACGTCACGGAGCCAGAATCGCCACTGACCATGGCGCCGCGTTCAACCCGCCGAGGTCCTCACCCCCTCAGAGAGGCCCACAGAGTGTCCAGTTTCCTCAGCAGACGACGTGTACTTGCCACCGGAGCCGGTGCCGCGGCCCTTGGCCTCGGAGCGTTCGGCGCCGCGGCCGGCCCCGCCGCCGCTGCCTCGTCCACCGGGTCCCGCCGGACCGGCGGGGCCGAGGAGACCAGGACGCTCGACGAGTTGTACCGGGCCGCCCTGGCGGACGGCGGCAAGCTCGTCATCTACGCCGGCGGAGACACCCCGACACAGCAGGACGGCACCAAGGCCGCCTTCCTAAGGCGCTTCCCGGACATCGACCTGAAGCTCATCGTGGACTACAGCAAGTACCACGACGTCCGCGTCGACAACCAGTTCGCCACCGACACCCTGGTCCCCGACGTCGTACAACTGCAGACGCTCCAGGACTTCACCCGCTGGAAGGAGCAGGGCCGCCTGCTGCCGTACAAGCCGGCCGGGTTCTCCCAGGTGTACGACGGCTTCAAGGACCCGCACGGCGCCTGGGTCGCCATCGGCGCGATCGGCTTCAGCTTCCTGTACGACGTCGCGGCGGCCGGCGCGGACGCCCCGAAGTCCCCGCTCGACCTGATCGACCCGAAGTGGAGGGGGAAGATCGCCTCGTCGTACCCGCACGACGACGACGCGGTCCTCTATCTCTACAGCCTGTACGCGCGGAAGTACGGCTGGGACTGGGTGGCCGCGCTGGCCCGGCAGGACGTGCGCTTCGCCCGGGGCAGCAACTCCCCGGGGGACGCGGTCAGAGCAGGGCAGAAGGCCATCGGCATCGGCGGCGGGGGCTCACTGGCCGTTCCGGCGACGGCTCCCACGAAGTGGGTCGTCACCGACGGACACCCCTTCATGGCCTGGGGCCAGCGCGCCGCCATCCTCAAGCAGGCAAGGAACACGACGGCCGCCAAGCTGTACCTCAACTGGCAGCTGTCCACCCCCCAGCAGCAGGCGTCCTTCAACGGCTGGTCGGTACGGACCGACGTCACGCCCGCGGCCGGTCTGAAGCCGATCTGGGAGTACCCCGACGCCCACATCGACGGCTTCCCCCGCTTCATGGCCGACCGCGCGGCCGTCGAGCGCTGGAAGCAGACCTTCGCCCTGTACTTCGGCGAGGTGGAGGGCGACCCCACGCCGGGCCGACTCGGCCTGCACCCGGGGGCGTAACCGCTGGTGGGGTCGCTGGTCTTCGTACACAGGGCCGTACGGAGACCGGCGGTCCCGCTCTTCACATGGGCCCTACAGACGACGGATAGACTCGGACGCCCTGTCCGACTGGATCAGTCCGCCCCAAGAGGATCTGCCGTGCCCGACCGCGTTCCACCGACCGCCCGCGGCAACCGGCCCACCCTGGAACACGTTTCGCACCTCGCCTTCTTCCTCGTCGTCGGCGCCGGACTCGTCCGCCTCGCCCAGCTCGAGGTCCCCCTGTGCTGGTACATCGTGACCGTCAGCGGGCTGCTGGCCGTGACGTACGCGGGCGGGCTCGCCTACTCGGACCGGCTCGGCCCGCTCGGCCGTCACCTCTGGATCCCCCTGCTGCTCCTGCTGTGGACCGCCCTCGTCTTCCTCGCGCCGTCACCACTGACGACGGCCTACGTCTGGTGTGCCGTCCCGCTGGCCTGCGCGGCCCTGCGCGCGCTCGGCCGCCGCTCCGCGATGGTCACGGTCGCCGTGATCACCTTCGTGCTCGTCGACGCACTCGTCCAGTCCACGGGCCGGTTCGACCCGGAGGTTGTCCTCGTTCCGGTGGCGGCCGTCTGGGGAACCGTCGCCCTCTACCGCGGCCAGCAGCGGGACGCCGCGATCCGCCAGCGCCTCGTCGAGGAACTGCGGGACACCCGCGACACGCTCGCGCGCCAGCAACGCCAGGCGGGCGTACTGGCGGAACGCACCCGCATCGCCCGCGATCTGCACGACACCCTGGCCCAGGAACTCGCCGGCAGCCTGATGCTGCTCCAGGCGGCCGAGCGCGACTGGGACGCGCGGCCGGAGGTGACACGGACCCGGGTCCGTGCCGTGGCCGACGGACTGGGCAGCAACCTCGCCGAGACCCGCCGGATGATCCGGGACCTGACCCCGTCCACCGTCGCCGAGGCCGGCCTCGAAGGCGCGCTGCGGCTGCTGTGCGCCCGTTCGCGTCAGGAAGGTGCCGCGGCCCGGGTACGGTTCCGCTCGCTCGGAACGCATCGGCCCGCCCTCGACGACCAGGCCGCCACCACTCTGTTCCGCATCGCCCAGAACGCCCTGGCGAACGTACGCGAACACGCCCACGCGGTGAACGTGCTGGTCACCTTCCACCGGCACTCCGATCGTGTCGAACTCGAAGTGAGCGACGACGGAATCGGGTTCGACCCGGCAGACACGTTCGCGAGCGAGCGCCCGCCGGGCGCCGTCCGGACGGACCGCGGATTCGGCCTCCCGGCCGCTCGGGCGCGCCTGCGTGAGTGCGGGGGCGACCTCGACGTCAGCAGCGCACCCGGCCGGGGTACCAGGATCCGGGCCTCGGTGCCCGCGGGGTCCCGACCGCGGCCGGTCGAACCGTCGTTCACACCGGCGACCGCCCGATGACCGCCGCACCGCTGCGCCTGCTGATCGCCGACGACCACACCGTCGTACGCGCCGGGCTGCGGGCCCTGCTGGAAGGTGAACCCGACCTCGACGTGATCGCAGAGGCGGGCAGCGGCGAGGAAGCGGTCCGTCTGGGGGCCCGGTTGACCCCGGACGTCGTGCTGATGGATCTGCGGTTCGCCGGACCGGGTCAGGGGATCGACGGCGTCGAGGCGGCCCGTCGGCTCGGCGCCCGGGCGCCCGGTGTGGCGGTGGTGATGCTGACCAGCTACGCCGGACGGGCCGATGTCGTCCGCGCGTTGGAGGCGGGTGCGCGCGGCTACGTACTCAAGGCGGGGCCGCCGGAGGAACTGTTCCAGGCGGTCCGCACCGCGGCCGCGGGCTCCATGGGACTCGCCGCGGAGATCGTCGGCGAACTCGTCGGCCAAGTGGTCAACCCGGAGCAGGACTTGAGCCATCGCGAGATCGAGGTCGTCCGGCTGCTCGCCGAGGGGCGCAGCAACCGGGCCATCGCCGAAGCGCTGTACCTCAGCGAGGCCACGGTCAAGACCCACCTCGTGCGCGTCTATCGCAAACTCAGGGTCGACAACCGGGCGGCGGCCGTCTCGGAGGCCGTGCGCAGGGGACTGCTCGAACTCACCTGACACCCACGGTGTTTGACGCGGCCGAGGCATCCTCTCCGCACCCGCGCGGGCCGTCACGGGCGGGTGCGGAGAGGGATGGTGCCGTAGGGCTAGGAGCCGGCCCCGGCGGTCACGTCGGATACCGTCCACCGTTGGTTCGAGCCGGAGTTCGGCGTCCAGATCGTGACGGCGGATCCGTCGGCGGTGGCTTGGCCGCCCACCTCCAGGAGCCTTCCGGTGGCGGCGTTGACGAGGGTCCAGGTGCCGTCACCGGTCGTCGACATGATCCACTGTGTGGCCGTGTCACGCGGTCCGGTGTCCGCCTCCAGGACGGGGGCGCCGTCGCGCACGGCCAGCCGCTTGCCCTCCACCGGGTTGGTGAACACGTACCGTTGCCGGTTGCCGGTCTGGCCGCTGATCTGGCGCAGCTGCCATCGCTGGCCGGTGACCGTGGCCGGGTCCGTGCTCGCCGTCTTGATGACGAGCTTGCCGCCGTCGTCCGAGACGGTGAGCGCCTTGCCGCTCTGGACGCCGGTCAGGGAGTAGGTGTGGCCCTTCTTCAGCAGAGCGGCGTCCTTGGCCACGCCCGACACGCCCTTGACGACGAAGGAGGTCACGGACTGGGCGGGCACGGTGAAGGTGGCTCGGCGGTCGGTGACCGGGACGGGGGTCTGGCGTGCCAGCTTGCCGTCGGCGCTGGTCACCACGGGAGTCACCGTCGCGCCCCGCGCGATGTGGCCGAACTTGGACAGGTCGATGGTGACCGTACGCGCGCTGGTGGTGCTGTTGACGTGGACGACGGTCGCCCCGTTGCCGCTCTTGGAGACCGCGGCCGCGCTGAACGTGTCGTCGGTCATGATCAGCCGGTCGCCCGGCTTGATGTAGTGGGTGAAGTTCCGAGCGGTGTCGAACTTCGTGTTCGTGTGGATCGGGCAGGTCGCGAGGGTGTCCGCGGAGGTGCAGCTGAACGGGAGCTGGATGCTGCCCCAGTTGCCGCCCTTGGCGGACTCACCGCCCGGCTTCATGTTGTCGTAGTCCTCGACCGGCTGCCAGAACACCCAGGCCTTGGGCTCGAGTTCGCGCAGGTCGTCGACCATCTGCTGGGCCAGGCCCAGGCCCGGCCGCATGTCCGTGAAGCTCTGGCCGTCGCCCCAGTCGCCCTCGACCTCGCTCATCCACAGCGGTTTGTCCGCCGCCTTGGCCAGGTCGCGCACGCTGCTACGGCCGCCGGTGCCGTAGGTGTGGACGTTCAACTGGCCGACGAGGTCCCGGACGTCCTGCGGGTAGGTGTTCCAGTTCTGTGTGAAGATGCTGGGGTTGGTCTCGTCCATCGCGGAGATCTTCGTGCCGGTCTTCGCCTTCTCGAGGGCGGGGGCCAGCGCGCGGATCACCTGCTGCTGGAGCTCGGGGCCGATGTGCGCCCCCTCCTGGCGGCCGCCGACCGGCTGCCCGTCCGCGCCCAGGCGCGTGCCCCAGTAGTTCGTGTTCGGCTCGTTGAACGGGTCGAGGGTGTCGACCTTGATGCCGTGTGCCTTCTCCAGCCGCTTGGTCGCGCCCGCCAGATAGGCGGCGAAGTCGTCGACGGAGTCGGCCTTGAGCTGGTCGGCGGAGGAGTTGAAGCCGCCGGAGACATAGCCGCTGTTGGTCATGAACCAGGGCGGCGAGTTGCTGAACGTCTCCCAGTGGGTGATGTCCTTCTTGATCCGGTCCACCCACCAGCGCTGGGTGGCGTCGGCGTTCGGGTTCCAGTCGGCCGCGTCGTCGGCGCTCCACCAGTCGGTGTCCGTATGGGTGGTGCCGTCCGGGGCCTTCCACCAGCCCTCGACCGCTCCGCCGGCCCGCAGGTAGTTCTTGACGTCGGGGGCGTTGCCACCGCCGATGTTGTAGCGGGCGATGTTCAGATTGAGGCCGTCGTCGCCGAACAGGAGCTTGGCGAGCTTCTCGCGGATCGGCGCCGGGTAGTCGCCGGTGGCGTTGGCGAACCAGACCAGGCTGGTGCCCCAGCCCTCGAAGCTCTGCTCCTTGTACGAGGGATCCGGCCGGACGGTCACGGACGCGGCGGCCGTCGGCGCGGTCTCCGCGCTCGTCGGCGGGGCGGTGACCAGGGCTGCCCCGGTGGCCAGTGCGGTGCCTGCGATGGTTCCCAGAAGCCGTCTTGTGCGGGTACGGCGTGCCAACGTGTGCTCCCAACTCGTGTGTGGTCGCTGCGATGGACCGGCGTGCCCCCGCCCGGGGGCACGCCGGCTAACCCTCGAACGGGGGCCGTGCTCGCTGTTCGAGGGCTGTCAAAGGGCGGGCTGCCGCAGTACGGCGACGTCCCGGGGGGCGAGGACGACGGTGTCGTCGTCCGTCCGGCCGACCAGCAGGTCTCCGGAGACTCCGGTCAGCGGCACCGTCTCGTCGGTCCGGTTGACCAGGAACAGATAGCGGCTGTCCGCGCTCCGGCGCACGATCAGCTCGACGCTTCCCCGCGCGCCGTCCGGCAGTTCACTGTGCACACCGGCCGGGGCGAGCAGCTTCGGCAGCAGCGCGGTGAGACCGTCCGTGCCGAGCCGGGTGGAGACGTACGCGGCCGAGCCCTGGCCCGTCGGGCGCCGGGTGACGGCGGGGCGGTCGGCGTACGTGCCGCCGCGGTAATGCGCCAGCACCTCCACCGCCGGGTCGGTGACGCTGATCCGGTCGGTCCACAAGGTGCCCGTGGCGGCGCCGTCCACGCCGTCCAGGTCGACGTCGGCCGTCTCGCCGTCGAGCAGCGGGCCGAACTCCTCGATGCGGATGCCGAGCAGCTCGCGCAGGGCGCCCGGGTAGCCGCCGAGCCAGATGTGGTCGTTCTCGTCGACGACACCGGAGAAGTACGTGGTGATCAGGTGGCCGCCGTTCTCGGCGTACCGGGTGAGCTCCTTGGCGAGCGGGGCCGGCATGACGTGCAGCACCGGCGTGATCAGGACCTGGTAGCGCTCGAGTTCGGTCTGTGTGGTGACGACGTCGGCCCTGATGCCGAGGGCGAGGAGCGCGGAGTACCAGTCCAGCGCCTCCTGCCGGTAGCTGAGCTGGGCGGTGGGGTGGGAGTCCTGCTCGCTCGCCCACCACGAGTCCCAGTCGAAGACGATGCCGACCCGGGCCGGCTCACGCTCGGTCCCGGCGACCGGAGCGAGGGTCTTGAGGGTCTGTCCGAGGTCGGCCACCGCGCGGAAGAGCTCACTGTCGGCTCCGGCGTGCGGGACCATCGCCGAGTGGTACTTCTCTGCGCCTGCCGCCGACTGGCGCCACTGGAAGAAGCACACCGCGTCGGCGCCGTGGGCGACGTGCACCAGCGAGTCACGGGCGAGGTCGCCCGGCCGCTTGGCCACGTTGATCGGCTGCCAGTTGACGGCGCTGGTGGAGTGCTCCATGAGGAACCACGGACGGCCGCCGGCGATGCCGCTGACGAGGTTGGCGGAGAAGGACAGCTCGTCGCGGTCCTGCGGGCCGGGCACCACGTAGTGGTCGTTGGAGACGAAGTCGATCTCGGCGGCCCAGTCCGCGTAGTTCATTCCCTTGGTGTTGCCCATCACCATGAAGTTGGTGGTGACCGGAACACCGGGCGTGAGCTCGCGCAGGACGTCCCGCTCCGCGCGCAGATGGTCCTTCAGCACGTCGGAGGAGAAACGCTTGAAGTCCAGCTGCTGGGTGGGGTTCGGGTGGGAGGCGGCCAGCCGGGGCGGCAGGATCTGCTCCCAGTCGCTGTAGCGCTGGGACCAGAACGCCGTGCCCCAGGCGTGGTTGAGGGCGTCGAGCGTCGTGTAGCGGGCGCGCAGCCAGTCGCGGAAGGCGCGGGCGGCGTCGTCGGAGTAGTCGTAGACGTTGTGGCAGCCCAGCTCGTTGGAGACGTGCCAGGCGACCAGCGCGGGGTGGTTCGCGTACCGCTCGGCCATCTTGCGCACCAGGCGCAGCGCGTGCTCGCGGAAGACGGGGGAGGTGGGACGCCAGTGCTGGCGCGCCCCGGGCCACAGCGTCTCGCCGGAGGCGGTGACCGGAAGGATCTCCGGGTGCGCCGTGCTGAGCCAGGGCGGCGGGGAGGCGGTGGCGGTGGCCAGGTCGACCCCGATGCCTCCCGCGTGCAGCAGGTCCATGATCTCGTCGAGCCAGCCGAAGTCCCACTCGTTCTCGGCGGGCTGGATGCGGGCCCAGGAGAAGATCGCCACGGAGACGATGTTGACGCCCGCCTCCCGCATGAGCCGGATGTCCTCCTCCCACACCTCGCGTGGCCACTGCTCCGGGTTGTAGTCGGCGCCGTAGGCGAGGCGGGGGGTGGGATCACCGTCCGGCCCGTGCCGCAACTGGGACAGGAGGGTGGAGATCATGGTGGTCCTTCCGGTTACTGCACGGGTGGCGCGAGGTACGTGGTTGCTTCCGGGCGGCCGCCGCTGAGCGCCTGCTGCTCAGCGGCGGCTCCCGAGGGGTATGCCGGTTACTTCGAGACGGTGAAGCCCTGCTCGTTGCCGTACTTGATGGAGGCGTCCTGCCAGCTCTTCAGACCGGCGGCCAGCTTGGTGCCGGAGATGTAGGCCTTGCCGACGGTGTCGTTGAAGATCGAGTTGGCGTACTGCTGGAAGGGCAGGTACGACCAGTCGCTGGCGACGTTGGCGGCGGACTCGGCGAAGATCTTGTTGGCTTCCTGGCCGCCGAAGTAGTCGAACTTGGTGTTCTGGAACTCGGTGGACTGGAGTTCGGCCTTGGTCGCCGGGAAGGCGCCCTGCTTGATGCGGGTCTGCACGCCGTCACCGGAGTTGGCGTACTCGACGAACGCGTAGGCGAGTTCCTTGTTCTTGCCCAGCGCGGGCAGGGCGAGCGAGCTGCCGCCGTTCTCCGCGCTCGCCTTCTCGCCCTTGGCCCACTGCGGCATCGGGGCCGCTCGCCAGTCACCGGAGGCGTTCGGAACGCCGGAGACGAAGTTGGCGGGCATCCAGGCGCCGGTGGTCAGGGTGGCGATGGTGCCGTCGCCCAGGCCCTTGTACCAGTCGTCGGTCCAGCCGTTGATGGGCGAGACGAGCTTCTCGTCGATGAGCTTCTGCCAGGTGTCGGTGTACTTCTTGGCGCCCGCGTCCTCGAAGTTGACCGTCACCTTGGTGCCGTCGACCTTGTAGGGACGCGAACCGGCCTGCCACAGCATGCTGGTGGTGAAGCCCGCGTCGCCGGCGTCGTTGGCGATGTAGACCTTGGGGTCGGCCTTGTGCAGCTTGCGGGCCGCGTCGACGTACTCGTCCCAGGTGGTCGGGACCGCGATCTTGTACTTGTCGAAGACCTTCTTGTTGTAGAACATCGCCATGGGGCCGGAGTCCATCGGCAGGCCGTAGACCTTGTCACCCTCGCTCACGGCGTTCCACGGACCCGGGGTGTACTTGGCGGCGAGCTTGTCGGCGCCGTAGGGGGCCAGGTCGCTGAGGCCCTTGGTGAGGGAGTACTGGCTCAGCGCGAAGTACTCGACCTGCGCGACGTCGGGGACGCCCTTCCCGGCCGAGATGGCGTTCGACAGGGCGGTGTAGTGCTTGTCGCCGGACCGCTCGCTGACGAGGTTGATCTTGACCTTGGGGTACTTCTTCTGGAAGTCGGCGGCGACCGTCTTCAGCGTGGGCTCCCAGGCCCAGACGTTGACCGTGCCGCCCTTCTTGAGGGCCGCCTGGATGTCCGCGGCGGAGACCGCCTTCTGGCCCGAGCTGTCGTCGTCGGAGCCGCCGCAGGCGGTGGCCCCCAGGGCGAGGACGGAGAGGAGAGCGAAGCCGCGCAGCAGGCGGCCGGTGGTTCTGCGCATGGAGGTGCTTCCACTTCTTCGTGGGTGGGACTTCTTCATGGGTGGGACAGGGTGAGGGTGAAAGAGGTGAGGCTGCGGGGGGTGGGGGCCTGAGGGCGGGCTATTCCTTGACGCTTCCGGCGGCGAGTCCGGACTGCCAGTACTTCTGCAGCAGCAGGAACGCGGCGATCAGCGGCACGATGGTGAGCAGCGATCCGGTGATCACCAGGTTGAAGATCACGTCGCCACCGATCGTCTGGGCCTGGGAGTTCCAGGAGTCCAGGCCCAGGGTCAGGGGGTACCAGTTGGGGTCCTTGAGCATGATCAGCGGCAGGAAGTAGTTGTTCCAGGTCGCGACCGTGGTGAACAGCAGGACGGTCACGGTGCCAGGAGCGAGCAGCGGCATGGCGACCTGGAAGAAGGTGCGGATCTCGCCCGCTCCGTCGATGCGGGCGGCCTCCATCAGTTCGGTGGGGATGGCCTCGGTGGCGAAGACCCACATCAGGTACAGGCCGAAGGGCGAGACGAGTGAAGGGATGATCACCGCCCACGGTGTGTCCGTCAGCCCCATCTTGCTGAACATCAGGAAGGTGGGCACCGCCAGGGCGGTGCCCGGGACGGCGACGGCACCGATGACCACGGCGAAGACGGCGCGCTTCCCGGGGAAGGAGAACTTCGCCAGCGCGTAGCCGCCCAGGATCGCCAGGAGGGTCGCGCCGCCGGCGCCGAGCACGACGTACAGCAGGGTGTTCAGCAGCCAGCGGACGAAGATGCCGTCGTGGTACGTGAACGTCTTGCTGATGTTGTCCCAGAGGGCGAAGTCGTGACTGAACCACAGGCCGGACGAGTTGGCGAGCCCGTCCTGGGTCTTGGTGGCGCTGATGACCAGCCACACCAGGGGCACCACGGTGTAGAGCATGATCAGGCCGGTGAGCACGGTCAGCAGGACGCTGCGCTTGGGGCGTCCGGGAGTGTGCTTGCGCCGCGTGCGCAGTCGGGGCGTGTTCTTGGAACCGCCGGACTCACCGGACTGGGCGGACGGGGGCTGGGAGGCGGTGGTGACGGGGCTGCTCGTGCTGCTCATCGGGTCACGCTCCCTTGCGCATGCCGCGGAGCTGCACGACATAGGCGATGACCATGGTGATCAGCCCCATGATGATGGCGACCGCCGCGGAGTAGTTGTGCTGCTGTCCGTTGAAGGACAGTGAGTACGTGTAGTAGTTCGGGGTGTAGTCCGTTGTGATGGCGTTGCGCGCCAGCGGCCGCAGGATGCTCGGCTCGTTGAAGAGCTGGAAGCTGCCGATGATCGAGAAGATCGTCGCGATGACCAGGGCGCCGCGGATGGCGGGGAGCTTGATGGCCGAGATGATGCGGATCTGCCCGGCGCCGTCGATCTCCGCGGCCTCGTACAGCGAGTTCGGGATGACCCGCAGCGCGGAGTAGAAGATCAGCATGTTGTAGCCCACGAACTCCCAGGTGACGATGTTGCCGATCGACGCCAGGACCAGGTCCGCGGAGAGCGGGTCGGGCAGGGTGACGTCGAAGGCGCTGTTGATGTCACCCACCAGACCGAACCGGGTGCCGTACATGAAGCCCCACATCAGGGTGGCGACCACGGCGGGCACCGCGTACGGCAGGAAGATCGAGATCCGGAAGAAGTTCCTGCCGTACAGACGGCCACTGTCCAGCGCGAGTGCGACGAGCAGGGCGATCCCCAGCATGATCGGCACCTGGATCAGCAGGAAGAGCGAGACCCGCTCCAAGGAGGACCAGAACTGGTCGTCCTGGAGAGCCTGCTTGTAGTTGTCCAGGCCGACGAAGGACGTGCCCCCGATGAGCTTGTCGCGGAACAGGCTGAGGTAGATCGAATAGGCGATCGG
Organism: Streptomyces sp. NPDC111656; assembly: GCF_055656965.1. Classification (NCBI taxonomy): domain Bacteria; kingdom Bacillati; phylum Actinomycetota; class Actinomycetes; order Kitasatosporales; family Streptomycetaceae; genus Streptomyces; species Streptomyces sp. NPDC111656. The sequence goes on along the minus strand of NZ_JBVKCA010000016.1, from coordinate 103,045 downwards.
AGCCAGGAAGACGAAGGCGAAGACCACCGCGAAGGGGCCGATGAACCCCCATCCTGTCCAGGAGCGGCGGTCCCTTTTCGGAGGCCGGTCCGGGCGCCGTGCCACGCCCGCAGGGGGTTGAAGCGTCGTCATGTCGTTCCTCGCTCGTCCATCTCGGAACCGGCGTCTCACGCCGTCGCGATGTTTACGTAAACATGCCGTCCCCCTTGGCGTCGAGGGCTGTTATGTTTACGTAAACATCTGATGGCGGCATGTCTACACTGCGCCAATGTCGGTGGTCAAGGGTCGTCTGACGAAACGGCGACCCGGGTAACAAAGGAGACGGGTGGACACTGCGGACAGCGCCTCGACGGGGATGGAACGGTCCCGCGGGCGCAAGGGAAAACGGGCGGTGCGTCGCACGCAGACCGCGTCCATGGCGGATGTCGCACGCCTGGCCGGGGTCTCCTCGCAGACGGTTTCCCGCGTGTCCAATGGTTACGCGGGTGTGAACGAGGAGACCCGTGAACAGGTGCTGGCGGCGATGAAGGAACTGGGCTACCGGCCCAACAGCGCCGCCCGGGCCCTCAAGCGCGGTGAGTTCCGCACCATCGGCGTCATCACCTTCAACCTCTCCACCACGGGCAACATGCGCACCCTGGAGGCGATCGCCACCTCCGCGGCGCAGGAGGGCTACGCCGTCACGCTGCTGCCGGTCGCCGTGCCCACCCAGGACGAGGTGCGCGGCGCCTTCTCGCGGCTCGGGGAACTCGCCGTCGACGCCGTCATCGCCATCATGGAGGTGCACCTGCTCGACGCGGCGACCATCTCCCTGCCCCCGCACGTGCAGGTCGTCGTCGCCGACTCGGACGCGGGCGACCGCTACGCGGTGGTCGACACCGACCAGGCCGGGGGAGCCCGGGCCGCCGTGCGCCACCTGCTGGACCTCGGCCACAGCACGGTCTGGCACCTGGCCGGCCCCGAGGAGTCCTTCGCGGCACAGCGCCGCACCGATGCCTGGCACGCCGCCCTGACCGAGGCGGGCCGCGTCCCGCCGCCCCTCGTACGCGGCGACTGGTCGGCGGAGTCCGGCTACCGCGCGGGCCTGCGGCTCGCCGACGAGCGCGACTGTACGGCGGTGTTCGCCGCCAACGACCAGATGGCACTGGGCCTCCTGCGGGCCCTGCACGAACGCGGCCGGAAGATCCCCGACGACGTCAGCGTCATCGGCTTCGACGACATCCCCGAGGCCGGCTCCTTCCTGCCGCCGCTGACCACGGTCCACCAGGACTTCGCCGAGGTGGGACGCCTGTGCGTCGAAGGTGTCCTACGGCGGATGCGCCACGGCGGACCCGAACACGGCACCACGCTCGTCCCCACGAAGCTGGTGGTGCGGGGGAGCACGGCTCCGCCGGCCGGGGACGCGTGAGGTTCCAGATGCGTGAGGTTCCCGTGCCGGGAGCCGAGAGCCGAGAGTCGAGAGCCGAGCGACACTGAGCGGCAGGAATTCCGTGGCCGCTTCAGCCTCTCGCTATCGCGGTGTGAGGGCTTTGAGCCAGTCCTCTACGGTGACGACATCCGCCCATTGCGGGAACAGCTTCTCAGTGAGGATCCGGTGCATCTCGGGGTCGGTGTCGAGGCAGGCATCCGCCAGGACGGTGAGGTCGAAGTCCAGGTCGATGGCGCGGCACAGGGTGGACCTCGGGCGCGACGTCGTGGTGGATCTCGGTGCCGGGGTCACCCTCGGTGAACAGGCCGGCCCGCACGGCGGCGGTGAGCACCCTGTTGCGGGGGCTGACCTCCGGATGGTCCGGCCGTAACGCGATGACCACGTAGATCACGGGGATGCCCGCCGCGCGGGCACCGTCGATCGCCCAACGCAGGCGCGGCAGATATCCAGAGCCGTCGTCGGCGATGCCCACGATGTCCCGTTGGACGTCCATCACGAGGAGCGCGCGGTTCGCCATACTTGCCGTCCCTTCGCCATGGGAAACAAGAGCGATTCTGGGGGATCGACCGAGCCGCGTCGGGGAATCGCGGAGATCCTCACGCGGGGTTGACGCCGTCGATCTCGACCAGGAGGTGGCGGGGGCCGCGCAGGCTGGGGCTCGCGCGGTAGGGCGGTGGGTCGGCGACGAGTCGGGGGTTCTTCAGCCGGTGTGCCAGCTGGGTGAGAGCGATCTGTGTCTCGGGACGGGCCAACGGGGCACCGAAGCAGTAGTGGATGCCGCCGCCGAAGCCGAGGTGCTCGTTGTGCTCGCGATCGGGATCGAAGCGGTCGGGGTCCGTGACGAAGCCGGGGTCGCGGCTGCCGGAGGCGAGCACGAGGGCGACCGGTGATCCCTTGGGGATGGTGGTACCTGCGATCTCGATGTCGTCGAGGGTGTTCCGGCCGCTGGACAGAAACTGCACCGGTGGCTCGTAGCGCAGGAGTTCCTCGACCACCCGGGCGGCCAGATCGGGTTCGTCACCGCGACGAAGCCGCTCGAGCACCTCGGGGTGGCGCAGGAGGGTGAGCATGCCGTTGGTGACGAGGTTGACGGTCGTCTCATGGCCGGCGACGAGCAGCAGGGCCGCGTTGCTCAGTATCTCTTCGCGTGACATCGGCGCCTCGTCGCTGTCACCGCTGAGCAGTCCGGAGAGCAGGTCGTCGCCCCGTCGGCCGTGGCGGGCGTCGAGGAGCTGGGCGAAGTACTGGCCGAGGTCGGCGACGGCCTTCGCGCGTCGGCGCTGCCGCTCCACGATCCCGCCGGTGGTCGGATCGGCGGTTTCGATGACCGCGCCGGACATCACCTGGAATCGCGGTTCGTCCTCGCGGGGTACTCCCAGCAGCTCGCAGATCACCGTGACCGGGAAGGGATAGGCGAAGTCGTCGACGATGTCGACCCGGACCGTGCCGGACCCGTCCTCGCCGGTGAAGTCGTCGATCAGTCTCGTCACGATCCCGAGCAGGTCGGACATCATGCCGTCGATACGTCCCGGGCGGTGGGGTGGGCCGAAGTTCCGCGTCAGCAGGCGCCGAAGGCGGTCGTGCTCGGGCGGGTCGGTCCGGATGAAGTTCGGCGGCAGCCCGGGAAGGCCCTCTTCGTACTGCGCCGCGACATCGGCGCCGACCTCGGGGAGGTTGCGCGCATCCGAGCTGAGCCGTGGGTCGTGGAGCAGAGACACGATCTCCCGGTAGGCGCTCACGACGTAGGTCCCGTCCTTCGCCCGCACCACGGGCGTCTTGCGCAGCTCGGTGTAGAGCGGGTACGGGTCGGCGCGGTGGGAGGGATCGAGGATCTGCTGCCAGGTGCTGGTCCGGGTCATGGAGAGCATCTCCCGCAACTCGGGGATCAGGGACGGGCGGTGGCCTGGGCAGGGGTCACAGATACGTTCTGCGGACCAACGTGGCCCGCCGTTCACTGGGTCCGTGACCGGTCACCACGACCGTGGCCTGCGGGGTGGGCCGTTCCGGGACCTCGGCCGCGACCGGGCGCCCGTCGGTGGACTGGTCGACGGTGCGGAAGGACGGCGGGAACGGCGCCGCCCGGTCGATCAAACCTGCATAGAAGTCCAGCCACTTGGCCTGGTCGAAGGCGACCGCCGCGGTGATTCGCCCGCGGTAGCCGTAGACGGCGACGAAGCGGCGCTCGGCCACCGATCCCTGGGCGATGACGACGTGGTCGGCGTGGGTCGGGACACCGACGGACTTGATCTCGGTGCCGAACTGGGTGGACCAGAACTCCGGCAGCGCCAGGTGCGGCCAGCGCTCGCTCTGGGTGCTGATCATGTTGTGCGCGGCGATCCCCGCCTGGGCGACGGCGTTGCCCCAGTGCTCCAGGGCGAGGTACTGGTAGTCGTAGACCGGGTGCGGGCAGCGGGCCACGTCGCCTGCGACGAACACATCGTCGGTCACGAGGCCGTTGACGTCGACAGCGCGGCACCCCGTATCGCACGCCACGCCCCAGGCCCCTGCCGCAAGCCCCGAGCCTTCCAACCACCCCACGTTGCGGATGCTGCCGAGAGCGGCCACCGCCACTTCGACATCCAGGGTGCTGCCGTCGGACAGACGGGCGCGCCGCAGCCTCCCACTCCCATCGCCTTCCAGTGAGTCGACTCTGACGCCGCACCGCAGGTCGACGCCGTTGTCGCGCTGCATCTGCGCCGCGACCCCGCCGATCACCGCGCCCAGCGCCCCGGCCAGCGGGGCCGGGCCGCGATCGAGCACGGTCACCTGCAGATCCAACTCGCGGCAGGCGGAGGCGACTTCACAGCCGGTGAACCCGGCGCCGATGACCAGCACCCGGCGGGCCCGGCCGCCAGCCGTTGCCGCAACCCCTCCGCGTCTTCCGGCGTGTGCAGCGCGAACAGTCCGTCGAGCGCGGCCTCCGCCTCGTTCGGCCACGGGCGCGCCCGTACCCCGGTGGCGATGAGCAACCGGTCGAATCCCACCTTCGCGCCATCGGCCAGCAGCACCTGCTTGCCGCTCAGGTCGAGCCCCGTGGCCGCGACTCCGAACCGCCAGTGCGCGTCGAGTTCGTCGCGGCGGGGTAGTCCGGTCCGCCGCGCGGGAACCTGGCCCATGAGGACCTGCTTGGACAACGGCGGCCGGTCATAGGGTGCGTGAGGCTCGTCCCCGATCACGGTCAGCGAGCCGGTGAAGCCCTCCTGGCGCAGCGTCCGAGCAGCCCGCAGGCCGGCCAGGGACGCCCCGACGATGACGATGCGCCCCGTACGCTTGAACGCCTCCCCAGGGCCGGGGGCGGCCATGTGCATCTCGGGCGTGGGCTCCCGGATCCGGGTGTCGTCACGGGTGTCGTCTCGGTCGAGGAAGATGGCCTGGACCGGGCAGGCCGCCGCGGCCCGCACGATCTTCTCCCGCTGCGCGTCGTCCGGATCGGTGTCGTACAGCAGCGCCTCGTCCCCTTGCATGACAAACACATCCGGCGCGGCGAAAGCGCACTGTGCGTATCCCTGGCACCGGGTGAGATCCACGACAACCTTCATGTGGACGCCCCTTCCGAGCCCTGCGGATCGGCTGTTTCGTCCCCGCCCGCGCACGGACGTCGTCATGTCTGCTCTTTCAGTGGATCACGGTACGCCCGGGCCCGCATCCCGCTGCGGGCCGACAGCCACGTTTCGTTGTCGGGGCACGCCACCTGCTGACGCCGGCTGAACGGGCCGAGTGGGATCGGCACGCCTTGCGGCTTCCCACCCGCACCATCACCGGTTCTTTCCCCAGACGAAGACCTCGGTGCTCGGAAGGCGTTCGGAGAATCGGCCCGAAGGGGACACCTCCCGCAGTAGGAGACGCACGTCCGACTCGAAGGCGGTGCGGCGCGCGCCGAACAGGTGCGGAGCCGAGAACGACATCGAGAACACCCCCGCGACGACGTCGTCGCACGTGCGCTCAAGCGCCTGCCCGCCGGGAACGACATGACGCCGAGGACCGGAGAATCCCGCGCGCGTGAGCACCGCCGCCTCGCCGCCGGGCGTGCCCTGCGGTAGCACCCCGCGCCCGGCGCGTCGTACCGGTCCGAGGTAGTGCCTGACCAACTCGTCCATCGCCGCACAGGGCACCGCCGGATACGGAAGACCGTCGACGGATCCACGCTCCGTCTTCAGATCCGAGATGTGCACGAACGCCCCGCCGGGCACGAGCATGTCCCTGATGGTCGCCGCCACCAGATCCCGATCCATCCAGTGGAAGGACTGGGCGAACGTCGCCACGGTGAACGTCCCAAGGTCTGCGGGCAGGTCCTCGGCCCGGACCCGCACCCACCGCGACTTTCCGCTCACCCCCGCCTCGGCGGCTCCCCGTCGCGCTTCGGAGAGCATCCCACTGTCCGGGTCCACACCGACGATCTCACCGAACAGGTGCGCCAGACTCAGTGCCAGGGTGCCCGGTCCGCATTCCACGTCGATCAGGCGCCCGCGACCGTCGAGTTGCAGAACCTCGGCGAGCACATCCGCGAGACCGGGTGCGTACGGGAGCCTTCCCCGTTGGTAGTAGGGGGCGGTCCCCGAGAACAACGTGTCGTCCCACTCCCAGCCGGCGACCACGGCCATCCGCCACCCTTCGCAGAAACACAGGATTGCCCGACGGCGGTCGCCGCACCGGTCAAGATAGCGAACGCACGGATTGCCGGACGACCAATTTCGTCCTCAGAACCACGTGTTCGTCGCCGGTCAGACGCTCCTCGCGCTCCAGGGCCAGGCGTACGGCGATGAGGCCCAGTCCGCCCGGAAGGGCGTGGCGTCCTTGCCCCAGGAGACGAGCACGTGGATCGTGTGCGCTGCTGGAAGACCGCGAAACGGCCCGAGTCACTCGCTCGTATTCGGCAAGCTCCCGCGGCGTCCCGACACATGCCCGTCGGCTCGAACAGGGGGACGATGGTGGACCGATGGCCCGAGGGTCCCGCCGCGGATCCGGAGGCGGCCCGGGAGCGCTACGACTCCGACATGCGGGCCTCGCGCAAAGCGTTACGGGAGACGGTCAGGGCTGACCTGCCCGCCGCGCACTTCGGGTTGGGGCTGGTCGTCGTCGCGAGTGTGATCGTGGAGTCGCTTGCGGGACCCGTCGCCGGGGTGCTCGTGGCTGGCGCTTTTGCCGCCCTGTTCCTCGTCGTGCTGGTGGTCCTGCTCCTTCGGGGCCCGCGAGGTCTGGACGCGGGGCGCCGGGCCTATCTCTTCACCTTCGGCTGGGCGAACTGGGCCTAGCGTCGGAGCCCGTAGTCTGCCGGGACGCGGAACGGCGCGATCTTCGACGGGGGACTCTCATCCTGTTTCACCGCCTGGTTCGTCCTTGTCCTGACCGTCATTCACATCGGGGGCGGACGCGGCGGAGAAGCGGTTCGACGGGCTTACGTTGCCACCTTCGGCTGGGGCGACTGCGCCACACCCTGAAAGGGGCTGAGCTGAACGCCGCGCCGTCACCGCAGTGGAATACCACTGAGGTTCCTGCCATCCGGGAAAACCCGGCGTACGGCCGGCCACCGCCACGAAGACCTCGATCGGTACGTCGCCGCCGACAGCGCCTCCCGTAAAGGTGGCCTCGTAGCGGCCGGCAGTCGTTCCGTCCGCGATGCACCATGGGCAGAGCCGGTCGGCGAGGTCGTCGACGGAGTAGACGGGGCCTGTGTAGAGCGGCGACGGTAACAGCTGCCGCCGCCACCCGGGCAGAAGGCAAAGCCCGAGCTCAGCTGGGGATTTGAGCTGCCGACCGTCAAATTCGCTGGGTAAGTCCAGGGAAGCGCCCGTATGTTGGCGCCATCACGAAAGAGGCGGAGCGGGAGGTCTTCGTGAACCGTCGGAGCGATACATCGAGCCCGGAGCCGAATCCGAACCCCGTTGGACGTGAGTCCTATCAGGACATCTGCCGCTGCTTCGACCAAATCCGCTCCCAGCCGCGCGCTCGCGTCGGCTTCCACGCCGAACGGCAGGACACCTCGGCCCCCGGCTGGCGGCATCTGCTCGCGCTCATCGACGAGGCGGCCGCCGACGGCCGGGAGGAGTTCCGTCCGCTCGTCGAGCTCACCCCCCAGGAACGGCGGCAGATCGTCACTCTGCCGCCGACCATCGCCAAGCTGACGGCGGTCAAGCACCTCATGCTCTACAGCAGCAACCTCGTCCGCATCCCGCCCGAGATCGGGGCGATGACCAGCCTGGAGGAGTTCACCCCGTACACCTCCTACCGACTGCACTGGTTCCCGTACGAGATCACCAGATGCACGAGGCTCACCAGGAGCACGGTGAGTACGCGCACCCTGTTCGGCAACTACAAGCTGCGGCCCCCCTTTCCGCGGCTTCAGCCTGCCGAGAGTTCGGTCGCCGGACTCGATACCGGCGACCTGGACCCACGCCGCTGGGGCACGACAGCCATCTCCTCATGCAGCGTCTGCGACCGAGCCGTCGAGCTCGGCGGGCTCCACCCGGTCTGGATCTCCCTGCGGGTGGCCACGGACGTGCTGCCCCTGCTGGTCAACGCGTGTTCGGCGCAGTGCGTGGCCGCACTTCCCCCGCCACCCGAGGGTTACGTCCGGTCCGCGCACACCGGCGGCCCGGTCGGCCGACCCTCGGCTGACTGGGACTGACCGGCACACGGCCCGGTCAGTCGATCCGTGCCTCGCCGTACGGCACCAGCCGCACCGGCCCGAGCAGCCCGTACGCCTGCCGCGCCGTACCGCCGTAGACCGCGGGGTCGCTGACCCGCAGCCGGTTGGAGAGCGGGGTGGCGACCTCGACCTCGATGACATTGACCCCGGGCCCGAGCATGTCGCCCAGGTCCACGACCGGATGGATCTGGTCCACGGGGTCGAGGCGGTGGCCGTTCACGGTGACCCGGCAGGTGTCCGTCACGGTGCCCAGTTCCAGGCGGGCACCGTGGCCGCCGGTCCACCCGTCGTCGAGGGTGACCGTGGTGCGGTAGCGGCCGATTCCGGAGACGTCCGCGAGCTCGGTGATCTGCGACCAGGGCAGCAGCGCGTCGAGGGTGAGGTCCTGCTCGACGACGGTGGTGCGGTAGGGCGTGTCGCCGGGCCGCCAGTCCTGGACGTGCAGCTGCCAGGATGCGAGATCCATCGGCGCGGGGACGGCCTTGAGTGTCGTCCGCACGGTGCGGCCGGAGGACAGGACGGTGCTGTACGTGCCTGCCGTGGTCGCCCGGACGGTGAGTCCGGCGTCGGTGAGGCGCACCTCGTCCGCCTCGCTGCTGACCGCGTGCGGACGGCGGCCGGCGCGGTCGCCGAAGAGCCCGGGGCGGCCGAGGGCCAGGATCAGGGTCTCGGCGGGGTGGAGGGTGACGCGGGCGGTGACGGTGTCGCCGTCCTCGGTGTAGCGGGCGAGGCGCTCGGACTTCCCGGTCCACGGGTCGAGGAGGTAGGGCACGGCGCCCGCGGTCGTGCGGTGCAGGGTGACCTCGTGGTCGATCGCGGCCACCGGCGGTTTGACGGTCTCGGCGTGCTTGCCGTTGCAGAGGTAGTAGTAGTCGACGCCGTCGGCCACGCGGTGGGCGTTGAGCAGGGTGGAGGAGGTCGCGTACCGGACGTCGGGTGCCACCCCGAGGTCGGCGAGAGCGGTGGGGACGGCCGACTTGTCGGTGACCTGGCGGACCAGCGGCTGGGCCAGCAACTCGGCGACCACGGAACGCAGTTCGTCGCTCTCGCCGCTGTCCGGGACGCCGGGTGGCACGACGGTGTCCCAGGCGCCGAGCAGCACGACGGGCAGTCCGGCGCGGGCGAGGCGCAGCAGGGCGCGGGCGTCGGACGGCGCCAGGGTGACCGTGGAGCCGTAGAAGAAGTCGCCCTCGACGAACAGGGCCTTGTACGCAGGGCCTTCGGGTGCGAGGTGTCCGTGGCGCACGATTGCGGCGGGCAGGTCGAGCAGCGGCCCGCTGAGGAACTGGTGGGTCCAGCCCAGGGGGACGCCCGTCGCGGTGAACCAGGAGGCACCGATGCCGGTGGCGGTGTACCCGGTCTGCCGGAACACCGCGACGTCGACGCGCGGGCGGCCGCTCTGCAGCACCTGGTGAACCCGGCCCAGGTACCCCGACACGTCCGCGACGTGCCGCCAGGTCGGATGCCGCGGGCCCCAGGACTCTCCATAGCCGACCGTCCCCTTGTACGGGGTGAAGGCGGCGTATCCGGGCCAGTTCACGCCCGGCAGCTCGGCGTAGGAGAAGCCGTGGACGACCGTCTGGTTGACCCCTGCCGCGTAGGCGCCGCCCATGGTGCGCAGGAACTTCTGCCAGGTGGTGTTGTACGCGCCGCCGGCGTAGGCGCCCGCCTCGCAGGACAGCACGGTGCGCCCCGCCATGTCTCGGCCGCCCGCCAGACAGCGGTAGTCGTCGAGGTTCTTGAAGCCGAGGGACTCGCCCTCGGGGATGTCCAGGAGCGCGGCCGAGGCGATCGCGTCGGTCTGCAGACCGTAGGGCTGGGAACGCAGTTCGAGGCCGAGGGAATGAGCCCAGGTCCGTAGGGCCGTCACATGGTGCCGGTTGAAGAGGACGGACACCGTTTCCCAGAAGTCGTGCCGGATCTGCCGGGTGACGGCGGCTTCGAACGCGAAGACCTGGCTGCCGTGGTTGAGGACCACGGCGGGCAGCAGCGGCAGCAGGGAGCGGCCGGTGTGGGCGAGGAACGCGTCCGGGAGGCCGGGTGTCCACTGGAGGCCGTCGGTCTCCAGCTCGATGGAGTCCTCGAAGAGTGCCCCGCCCGAGACCCTGAGCAGGCGCCGGACGGTGGGGGAGAGGAGGTGGGCCTCCCAGAAGTCGGTCACCGCGCGTGTGCCGGCCGCGCTGAAGTGGTCGACCACGTACGCGGCCGGGGCGGTGTGCGGGCCGCCCTCCGGAGTCTGTCCGGAACCGCGAACCCAGTAGGACACGATCACCCAACTGCCGTCGTCGGGTGCGGTCCAGGTGAGCGCGCCGTCGGTGACGGCGCCGGTGAGGTCCCGGACCGAGTCCAGGTCGAGCCCCGTCTCCTTGCGGGTGGAGTTCGCGGTGTTCACCCGGGCGGCCTGGACCAGGAGCAACTGCTGCCGGGTCACGCCCGAGGCGGCGGCGTAGACCGGGGGCGGCACCGGACCGGAGTAGGCGGATCCCGCCGTCAACGTGGCTGTTCCGTAGGCGAGTTCCTTGACCGCAGCCTCGCTGTCCGGCGTGATGCCGGGGACCGCCGCCGGCCAGCTGGGGCCGATGGTCAGATCGACGGTGAGGGCGCGCCGGGCCGCCTGGCCGAGTGCCGCCTCCACTCCCGCCACCCACGTGGCGCTGCCCCAGCCGTGCCGTGCGGTGTCCAGGACCGAGGAGTCCGTGACGCTGTGATGGACCGCGGCTATCTCGGCCCCGCCGAAACCGGCGTCGGCGATCTGGTCGATCTCGCGTCTGATCTCATCGGGCCGCACGAGACCGTCGGGCCACCACCAGCGGAACTTCGGCCGCACGGCGCGCCCGGGCGTCGCGAAGGGCGGACCGACGGCGGTCGAGGCCCTCGCCACCGCGGGCAGGCTCCAGTCGAACGCACCGGCCGCGGCCGTGGCGACGGCGGCCCCGAGGAGAGCGCGGCGGGGAAGTCCCGAGCGGCGGGCCGGGGTGACGTTGCTCATGGATCTCGTCCACTCTCTCGGAGGGCAGCGCAAACAGGACCCCTTCGGGGCCCACGTTTTGAATCGTTTAAATCCTCCGGGAAGCTACGGCCCCGGATCGGAGAGCGTCAAGATCCGTGCACACCTTCGACCACCGTCGCGTCAGGTGGCGTGCGTGAGTTTCGCAGGCGGACATCAGGAAGTTGTCAGGGTGTGGGAAGACCCTCTCGCCTCGCCTTTTCCCGAGCGCAGGCGCTTACTATCGGCCAGGTGTGCGCACATGTGCTGGTCGCGGGGGACGACGAGAAACAGGCGGAGCTGATACGCCGCTCACTGCTTCAGGAGGGACACACCGCGACCGTGGTCCACGACGGCGGGGCCGCGCTCGACGAGGTGCGGAGGCGCAAGCCCGACCTCGTCGTCCTCGACCTGATGCTGCCCGTGGTCGACGGCTTCGGCGTATGCCGGGTACTGCGCCGGGACGACGACATCCCCGTCCTCATGCTCACCGCCCGCTCCGCCGAGGAAGACGTCCTGCTCGGCCTCGAACTCGGCGCCGACGACTACATGACCAAGCCGTACAGCCCGCGCGAGCTGATGGCCCGTATCCGCACGGTCCTGCGGCGCAGCGGGCGCCCGGCCGATGAGCAGGACCGGGCCGTACGGGCCGCCGGAATCACCGTCGACCCGGTCCGGCACGAAGTGCACTGCGACGGCGCGCGCGTGGAGTGCACCCCCGGCGAGTACGAGATCCTGCGCGCCATGACCGCGGAACCCGAACGGGTCTTCTCCCGGCGGCAGTTGCTCCAGTGCACCCGCGGTATCGACCGGGCCTCCACCGAACGGGCCATCGACGTGCACATCATGAACCTGCGCAAGAAGATCGAGCCCGACCCTCGCCGGCCGGTGCGGCTGCTGACCGTGTTCGGCGTCGGCTACAAGCTCAGCGGTGGGCGCGGGTGAGCTCCGGCATACCGCTGCGCAAGAGGCTGCTCGTACGGCTGATGATCACCTCGGTCCTCATCGCCCTCTGCTCGGTGGCGGCGACGGCGTGGCTGGCGGTGCAGACGACGACCCGCGCCATCCAGGAGGAGCAGGGGCAGGTCCTCGCCGACGACACGGACATCCTCCGGCAGCTCAGCGGATACGCCGCCACCCACCCGAGCTGGGCGGGCGTCCAGGACACCGTGCGCCGGCTGTCGGCCGCCACGGGGCGAAGGATCGCGCTGACGACGGCGGACCGTACGCCGATCGCCGACTCCGCCAAGTCCCGTACCGCCCTGCCGCCCGGGGCCGCCGCCACCGTCGACCCCCTGCACACCGACACCTACTCGGAACCAGGGGCCCAGCTCAGCGGCGTCGACCCGCGCGCGGTGGGGCCCTACCGGCTGACGCCCCTGGAGCGGGCACGGCTGGGCAAGCTGGCGACTCTGCGGCAGAATTGCGCCGCGCGCAACGGCGTCGACACCACGATCACCTGGACGCCGAGCGGTAGGCCCGTCCTGTCGGACGAGAACGGGATCCTCCCGAACTCGACCGTGCCCGACGTGTGCGCGGACGGACAGCTCAACACCCTGACACACACCGAGGAGACGGCGTTGGTCAGGCTGACGACCCTCGTTGAGGCGTGCCTGCGGCGCGAGAACGTCGCTGTGCCCGCGCAGGGGTTCCTCTCGCTGGAGTTCTCCAGCCAGGCCCCGCAGCCGCTGTTCGCCCTGGGGAGGAAGGGCGTGGGCGGGCATCCCACGGCGATCGGGGCGAGGGGGAACGAGTGCGTCGCCGAAGCGCGTCGTGAGCAGCTCGACCCCGATGTCGCGCCCGTCGCCGAGCTGTTCCTGGGCACGGGGGACAGCGCCCTCCCGCACTTCGACATGTCGAACGCCAACCAGGCCAAGATCATCGGAGTCACCGGTCTCGTCCTGGCTCTCACCGTGGCCGTGACCGCGCTGGTCGCCACCCGCCTCGTACGCCCGCTGCGCGCGCTCACGCAGGCCGCCCAGCAGCCGTTGGAACAACATGTACGGGTGCCCGTCACCACCCGCGACGAGACGGGCATCCTGGCGCTCGCCTTCAACGAGCTGACCGAGCGCCGGGAACGGATGGAGGCCCAGCGCAGGGCGATGGTCAGCGACATCGCGCATGAACTGCGCACCCCGCTCACCAACATCCGCGGCTGGCTGGAGGTGACCCGCGACGGCATCGTCGACCCCGACCCGGAACTGCTCGCTTCCCTGCACGAGGAGGCGGTACTGCTCCAGCGGGTCATCGACGACCTCCAGGACCTCGCGGCGGCCGACGCGGGCACCCTCGCGCTGCACCGCGAGGCCGTCCGCGCCGACGAGCTGCTCGCACAGGTCGCGGCGGCGCACCGGGTGGGAGCGGAGGCCGCGGGCATCGGGCTGCGGACGGGGACGGACGGGACGTCCGCGCCGACGGGGAGCGGGACTGCGTGGATCGACGCGGATCCGGTCCGGATGCGACAGGCACTCGGCAATCTGGTGTCCAACGCGATCCGGCACACACCGGACGGCGGCACGATCACCCTCTCCGCCCGGGAGGAGGAGGACCAGGTCGTCATCGAGGTGGCCGACACCGGCAGTGGTATCGCCGCGGAGGATCTGCCCAGCGTCTTCGACCGGTTCTGGCGGGCCGAGAAGTCCCGCAGTCGGCGCACCGGCGGCAGTGGGCTCGGCCTCTCCATCGTCCGCCAGCTCGTGGCCGTCCACGGGGGTACCGTCGCGGTGGCGAGTGAACTCGGCGCCGGTTCGGTCTTCACCCTGAGGCTGCCCGCCACCGACCCTCCGGTCGACGCGGACGAGCTCCGCTGACCTGCGCAGGGTGGTGGTGGCGGTACCAGGATCCGCGTTCCCCCGTTCAGGAGGGATCTGGTTGCCCCGGCGTCCTGGGAGCACTGTGGTCACATGAACACCACCAGGATGCCGGGGGCCAGAATTCGTGTCACGCCCCTGCGGTCGCTCGCGGGACGCACCTATGTCCCGCGCCGCGGAGGAAGTGGAAGAGGCGCAGAGAGGTCACGAGGGTCGGAAAGTCGGGTTCCAGCCGTCCAGGCAGTTGGGGTCGACGGTGAAGATGCCGGGGGTGTCGTCCATGACGCGGAGCCTCCAGGTGCCGTCGGCGGGGAGTGCCGGGGCGTCGACGGTGCAGGTCGCGTACGGCTCCGTGCCGGCGTCCGAGGCGAAGTTCTTCACTAGCGCCTGTCCGGCGGATCAGGCTGATGACCTGGGCGCCGATGACGTCGTGGACGAGGTCGACGGAAATTGGCCACTTCCCGATCGCGGGAAGTGGCCAATGCGGAGTTCCTCACCGGAACACGTTGTCGGAATCGTCCCAGATCGAGGGCTCGCTCGGCGTGTACTCCCGCGGGACCCTCGACGAGGTCTGGTACATCGCGTCGATCTCGGCGGCGAAACGCCGTGAGATGGCGTCCCGGCGCAGCTTCATCGACGGGGTCAGCAGGCCGTTGGTCTGATCGAAGGGTTCGGGGAGAACACGGAACACCCGGATGGACTCCGAGCGGGACACGGTGCTGTTGGCCGCGGCCACGGCGCGTCTGACCTCCTCCCGCAGCTCGTTCTCCTCCCGTGCGTCCCGTGCCGACGCGCCCCCCTTGGACCAGGCCCCGCGCCAGTGCGCGAGGAAGTCGGGATCAAGGGTGATGAGGGCACCCACACACGGCCGGTTGTCGCCCACGACAACCGCCTGATGGATCAACGGGTGGACGCGCAACCGCTCTTCGAGGGCCGCGGGAGCCACGCTCTTGCCGCCGCTCGTGATGATGACGTCCTTCTTGCGGCCGGTGATGGCCAGATACCCCTCGGCGTCGAGGTGCCCGAGGTCGCCCGTCGCCAGCCAGCCGTCCTGGAACGCGGCGTACGTGGACGGGGGATCGTTGACGTAGCCCTGGAACACCGAGGGCCCCCACACCAGGATCTCCCCGTCCTCGGCCACCCGGATGTCCGTACCGGGCAGGGCGCGGCCGACCGTTCCGAACTTCTCGCGCCCCACGGGCTGGGCCGTGATGCCGCCGCTCGTCTCGGTGAGCCCGTACCCGTCGTGGATGACGATCCCGATGCCCGCGTAGAAGAGGGCGAGTTCACGGTTGAGGGGGGAGCCGCCCGACACCGCGCCGCACACTCGTCCCCCCAGGGAGGCCCGCAGCTTCCGGTAGACGGTCTTCTCGTAGAGGGCGTGCTGCAGGCGCAGGTCGAAGCCGGGGCCGGAGCCCGTGCCCAGTCGTTGGCGTTCGGTGGCCGCGGCGAAGTCCTTCGCCGTCTGGACGGCACGCTCGAAAAGGGCTCCGCGGCCCGTCCGTTGGGCCGTACGCAGGAAGTTCTTGTAGATCTTCTCGAAGACGAACGGAACGGCGTAGAGATAAGTCGGGCGGAAGGAGAGAAGCGCCGCGGAGAGCGCCTCCTCACCGAGGTCGGGCTCGTGTCCCAGCAGGATGCCGCCCCGCAGACAGAGCCCTTGGACCATGAGGCCG
This sequence comes from Streptomyces sp. NPDC111656, assembly GCF_055656965.1. Lineage (NCBI taxonomy): Bacteria > Bacillati > Actinomycetota > Actinomycetes > Kitasatosporales > Streptomycetaceae > Streptomyces > Streptomyces sp. NPDC111656. The sequence goes on along the minus strand of NZ_JBVKCA010000016.1, from coordinate 87,498 downwards.
TACACGTGCGAGAAGGGCAGGAAGGCGAGGACGGCGGGCTGCTCACCAGGGGGAGCAGCCGTGTGTCTCCAGCCCGCGAGGAGGGTGTCGCAGGGGCTGGCAAGGTTACGGTGGGTGAGGGCACAGCCCTTGGGGTGCCCCGTCGTCCCGGAGGTGTAAGCGATGACCGCGGTCGAGTCGGGCAGCACGATGCGGCGCAGCGAGTCCACCGTCGTCGTCGGGATCGCCCGGCCCCGTTCGACCAGCTGTGCCAGGGCTCCGGTGTCCAACTGCCAGACGTGGCGCAGCGACGGGAGCGACGCGCATGCCGAGCCGACCGTCATGATCCCCTGCTCGTCCTCGACGACCACGGCGACACAGCCCGCGTCCTGGAGGATCCACGCGACCTGCTCGTGCGACGAGGTCGGGTAGATCGGCACGACCTCGGCGCCGACAGCCCACAGCGCGTAGCTGAGGACGGTCCACTCGTAGCGTGTACGTGCCATGACGGCCACCCGGTTCCCCGGGCGGAGGCCGGACACGACCAACCCCCGGGCCAGATCGACCACTTCGTCCCACAGCTCGGCCGCGGCCACCGTCGTCCAGATGCCGGAACCGTCGTCGAGACGGCGTGCGACCTGTGGCAGGTCCGGCTCGCGGCGAGCCGTTTCGAAGAGACTGTCGGCGAGCCCACCCTGCATCACTGTCGCAGCCGGTGAAGGATTTTCGATCGCGTGCATCGCCGCTCCAGAATTCTCCCCGGCATGACCCCACCGAGAGGCTCCGGTGCCGAGGATTCACGAATCTAGCCCAGACCGACCACGACTGTGTCGGATTCAGGCAGCAGTTCGTCTACCGATGCGGTTACGGTCGTATCAGGGACCGGTCAGGACGGCTCCGCGTCGATGGCAAGGCCCGCAGCAGCCCCGACAGCAGCTGCGATCCGCCCGGGAGGCGGGCCACCGAGCGCTCCCCGTCGCGACGGTGCTTGCACCGGATCACCTGGACGACCGCCCACCACTGGTCCGCGACCCATCGAGCAGGGACGGCTTGAGGTCATGCGCGGTTCAGGAGCGTCTCCCGGGAGATGAGGGCGGTCGAGCCCGGTGCCGTACAGGCGTGGGCACCCGCGATCGCCCCGAGCCGGGCGCACTCCCGCACGTCCCGGCCGGCCAGCCTGCCGTACAGGAAGCCGCACACGTACGCGTCGCCCGCGCCGTTGGAGTCCACCACAGGAGCGGACGGGACGACCGTCGGAATGTGTTGTGGATCGGGGCAGCCGCCTCTGGTGAGGACGTAGGAGCCGTTCACGCCCGCCATGGCGACCACGGTGTGTGCCCGCCCGGCGCGGAGGATCTCCCGCATCAGCGCGGGGGCTTCGTCGCCCACGCCCGCCGCGCTGAAGAAGACGAGATCGGAGCGGAGGGCGAACTCCCGATGGTGGTCCGCGAGACCGTCCCAGTCGTGCAGATCGGTGGAGACGGGGACGCCGAGGTCCTCGATGTCGTCGTAGAGGAAGCGCACGAAATTCATGATGGAGAGGTGGACGTGGCGGGCGCGCCGCAGTCTCGGTAGGTAGAAGTCCCGGGGCATCCGCAGATCCGCCGGGTCGCGGCCGTCGTAGAAGGACATCCGACGGCCGGACGCGTCCACCAGGTTGACCGCGCGCCGCGTTCCGGCGGGGGAGATCAGCGGGAGGAACTCGACACCGCCCTTGGCCATCCGCTCGCGCACCTGTGCGCCGATCCAGTCGTCACCGATGCAGTCGAGCAATCCGACCTTGAGACCCAGCGCCCGTGCGCCGAGGGCGACGTTACCTCCGGTGTGACCGGGCCACTCCTCGATCGGGCCGACATGGACGGAGTCGGCGAGCGGGACCGGCAGGGAGTCGACGCGGACGATGGTGTCCACGCCGCTGCCGCCGATCACCAGGACGTCGTATTTCCCGTACTGGTCGTATGCGCTGTAGGGGTCGTGGTCCTGGTCGCCGTTCTGGTTGTCTACTGCGTGCTGTGGGATCACGGATCCATCTGTCCTCTCCTTCCCCGCCGCCCCTCAGTATGGCGGGTCACCCCACAACGTGGCGGACAGCCGGTCGGTTGCTTGAATTCCTCCGGAGGAGCTTCAGATCCCCCCCGTGAGCGCGCGCATCGATTACACCTTCCGTGATACGCCTATTTTCGTATTCCGGTCCCTATTCGACTAGGAGAGACTGCAGCGAAACGGCCACGCCAGAACGGAATGGGGAGATTCCACTTCCGGCGTATGGGAGTGGGGCTTCCTTGAAATAGGGGGTGAACAAGGTGACTGCGGCAGCGGATCTCCTCGTCGACATCGGACCTTGCGACGATGACGCGTATCTGTTCCTGAACGGCCGTCTGATTGTTCAGACCAGGCTGGGTGAGGTTCGGCGCTTCCAGCGGGAAATGCCTGACGGTTCGTACAACTTCCGCCTGCAGGTGATTAACTCGGGCGGCTGGGCGTGGAGGGCGAAGCTGATTCTCACCATCAATGGGACCACGTTGACGGATGTCAACGAGGTGGGCGGAAGCGGGTTCTACACGGGAGAGGTGTACGAGCACGAATGGCAGTGTCGGGTCGAAGGCGGAAAGCTCGTCGATTTCTGACGAGTTCTGACGAGAGCCCGGACGAGTTCTGACGAGAGCCCGTAGTCGATCCGCTGAGCCATCCGTCGAAGAACGTACTTGTGTGGGGGCGGCATCTCATGTGCCGCCCCCACACGCATGACCGGACGGCGGACAAGGGGTCGCGCTCGCCCACGCGCCGTGACCGACGAAAGGCCGCCGACCGCCCGGCGTAGCCCTTGACTTCACAAGACCACCGCGCGACATTCCTGACTCCGCATCAGAACCGGGACGCAGAAGACCCGTCGCTTCCCGGGGCACAGCACGCTCGCCCATTCCTTCGCCCGGCTGGAGCGCCCTGCCATGTCCACGAACGCGGACCCAGTGAGACATACCGAAGCCTCCTCTGCTCACTCCACCGCTTCCACCTCCGCACCCGGCCCGTCGCGTCGCCGGGTGCTCGGCGCGGCGACGGGAGCCGGGCTCGCGCTCGCGGCCGGTCTGCCAGGTGCCGCGGACGCGGCCGACCTGCCTCTGCTCGGCACGTACGACGTGGTGGTGATCGGCTCCGGAGCGGCGGGGATGACCGCCGCTCTGACGGCTGCGAAACAGGGGCTGAGCTGCGTCGTCGTCGAGAAGGCGCCCACGTTCGGAGGATCGGCGGCGCGTTCCGGCGCGGGCGTCTGGATCCCGAACAACCAGGTGATCCTCGCCGCGGGGGTGCCGGACACCCCGGCGAAGGCCGCCACCTACCTCGCGGCGGTGGTCGGCCCCGACGTCTCCGCCGCACGCCAGCAGGCCTTCCTCGGCAGCGGCCCCGCCATGATCTCCTTCGTCATGGCGAACAGCCCGCTCCGCTTCCGCTGGATGGAGGGGTACAGCGACTACTACCCCGAGCTCCCCGGCGGACTGCCCGGCGGCCGCTCCATCGAACCCGACCAGCTCGACGGCAACATCCTCTGTGCCGAACTCGCCCATCTGAACCCGTCGTACATGACCGTACCGACCGGCATGGTCGTCTTCAGCTCCGACTACAAGTGGCTCACGCTCGCCGCGGTCAGCGTGAAGGGTGCCGCCGTCGCCGCCACCTGCCTGGCCCGCGGCACCCAGGCGGCCCTGCTCGGCCAGAAGCCCCTCACCATGGGTCAGTCGCTGGCGGCCGGTCTGCGTGCCGGACTGCTCGCGGCCCAGGTTCCGGTGTGGCTGAACACCCCGCTCTCCGACCTGTACCTGGAGAACGGAACCGCCACGGGAGCCGTGGTCACCAGGAACGGCACCGCGGGCCTCATCAGAGCCCGGCACGGGGTGATCGTCGGATCCGGCGGCTTCGAGCACAACGCGGCCATGCGCGACCAGTACCAGCGACAGCCCATCGGCACCGAGTGGACCGTCGGCGCCAAGGAGAACACCGGCGACGGCATCCAGGCGGGTCAGCGGGCCGGCGCGGCGCTCGACCTGATGGACGACGCGTGGTGGGGCCCGGCGATCCCGCTGCCCGACCAGCCGTACTTCTGCCTCGCCGAACGCACCCTGCCCGGCGGGCTCCTCGTCAACGCCGCGGGTGCGCGCTTCGTCAACGAAGCTGCCCCCTACAGCGATGTCGTGCACATCATGTACGACCGAGACAGCGGCGCGCCCGACATCCCGGCGTGGCTGATCGTCGACCAGAACTACCGTAACCGCTACCTCTTCAAGGACGTGCTGCCTACCTTCACGTTCCCCGATACGTGGTACACGTCCGGCGCCGCCCACAAGGCGTGGACCCTCGACGCCCTCGCCGGGCAGATCGGCATGCCCGCCGCCGCGCTCCGCACCAGCGTCAACCGCTTCAACAGCCTTGCCCTGCACGGCAACGACACCGACTTCCACCGCGGCGACAGCGCCTACGACCACTACTACACCGACCCCGCGATCCTCCCCAACTCCTGCCTGGCGCCCCTGTGGCTCGCCCCCTTCTACGCCTTCAAGATCGTTCCAGGTGATCTGGGCACGAAGGGCGGCCTGCGCACGGACGCCCGGGCGCGGGTACTGCGGCCGGACGGATCCGTCATCCCGGGCCTGTACGCCGCCGGAAACGCCAGCGCGGCCGTCATGGGCCACAGCTACGCGGGCGCGGGTTCGACGATCGGCCCTGCGATGACCTTCGGCTACATCGCGGCGCTGGACATCGCGACCGGCGCGGGCGCCTGAAGGATGTGCAGGGCTCCAACGGACCGTGGGGTGGCCGACCGTGGTCGTGTGATGTCGGCGTCATACTGATCAACGCGAGATTGTCGTTGTCCGCCGTCAGGTCAAGGTGCTTCTGCCGACGAGGGGTGGAGCGCGCCCTGGGAGCCGACGCCGGCGCCTGAGCGGAACTCGCGGGATCCCACGGGAACTCGGGTGCCAGGCAGCCTTTGCGTGCGCAGTTGCGTTTCTTGGGCATTACGGGACACGCGGGTCCTCCTCCGTACATGTTGCGCGTCTCCTATGGCGGTGCATGGTTCGCAGGTTTCACATGCTCCGCACAGCCAGAGGAGAACGACCCGTGTTCCGACGTCCCGCCCGTCCCGTCACCGCGGCTGCCGCCGCGCTCGCAGCCGTCGGCGGCCTCACCGCCACCGCGACCGCCGCCACACCCACCGCTGCCACATCCACCTCCGCGCACTCGCCCGCGCACGTCGCGCGTCACGTCCTGCTGCTGTCGATCGACGGCCTGCACCAGTCCGACCTGGCCTGGTACGTCGCGCGTCACCCGAGGTCCGCGCTCGAGCGGCTCGCCACCGGTGGGGTCGAGTACACCCACGCGAGGACCACCGACCCCTCCGACTCGTTCCCCGGCCTGGTCGGCCAGCTCACCGGCGGGAACCCGGGCACCACGGGCATCTACTACGACGACGGCTACAGCTCCGCACTCCTCCCGGCCGGAACGACCCACTGCGCGGGCGCCGAGCCCGGCGCCGAGGTCGACTTCACCGAGGACCTCGACCGCGACAAGGACTCCATCGACGCCGGCCAGGGGCTCACCGGCTTGCCCGGCAGCATCCTCAAGATGACCGGTGCCGCCCGCGGCCTCATCGACCCGTCGAAGCTGCCGGTCGACCCCAAGACCTGCAAGCCCGTGTACCCGCACTCGTATCTGAAGGTGAACACGGTCTTCAACGTGGTCAGAAAGGCCGGACTGCGGACCGCCTGGTCCGACAAGCACGTCGCGTACGAGATCCTCAACGGCCCCTCCGGCAACGGCGTCCAAGACCTTTTCGCCCCCGAGATCAACAGCCAGGCGATCGGCTACCCGGCAGGCACGGACTGGACGAAGGACAACGCGGCGACGGAGCAGTACGACGGATACAAGGTGAAGGCCGTCCTCAACGAGATCGACGGATACGACCACGGCCGCACCCAAAAGACCGGCACCCCGGCGGTCTTCGGAATGAACTTCCAGTCCGTCTCGACCGCCCAGAAGCTGCCCGCCTCCGAGGGGCTGACGGGCGGCTACGCGGCGAAGGGCGTCCCCGGTCCGCTGCTGGCCAAGAACCTCGCCTTCGTGGACCAGGAGGTCGGAGCGTTCCTCACCGAACTGCGCAAGCAGCACCTGGACGGCAGCACGACCGTCATCCTCTCCTCCAAGCACGGCCAGTCACCGACCGACCTCAAGGCCCTGACCCGTATCGACGACGGCCCTCTGCTCGACGGCCTCAACGCCACGTGGAAGAAGGCCCACCCGGGCGCCGGTGACCTGGTCGCCCACTCCGTGGACGACGACGCCATGCTCATCTGGCTCAACGACCGCTCGCAGGCCGCCACCGCCTTCGCCAAGGCGTACCTGCTCGCCCAGTCCGGCACCGGTAACGACATCGGCGGCAAGGCCAAGCCCTTCACCGCGAGCGGCCTGAAGACCCTGTACGCCGGTGCGGCGGCCGCCCGGTACTTCCACGTCGAGCCGGGCGACTCGCGCGTGCCGGACCTGTTCGGCATCGCCCAATACGGCGTCGTCTACACGGGCGGCAAGAGCAAGATAGCCGAGCACGGCGGCGCCCACGCCGACGACCTCGACGTCCCGCTCGTCGTCTCTGGCGCCGTCGCCCCGCACGGCGTGCGCGTCAGCGGCCCGGTGGAGACCACGCAGATCGCCCCGACGATCCTGCGACTGCTCGGCCTCAACCCCCGGGCCCTGGACGCCGTACGCGTCGAGCACACGGCGACCCTGCCGGTGCGCTGACGCCACCCCCACGCTCCACCGACGGGACCGCCGTCATTGCCATGACGACGGTCCCGTCACCGGGTTCCGGGCCCGTGGGACTGTCAGTGGTGGCTGCGAGACTGTTGGACATGATCGAGTCGAATGCGAAGGCGGATCTTCTCCGCTCCCTGCAAGCCGCACGCGACGCCCTGCTGTGGAAGCTCGACGGGCTGTCGGGGTATGACGTCCGCCGTCCGCTGACGCCGACCGGAACGAATCTGCTGGGACTGGTCAAACACGTCACCGGAGTGGAACTGGGGTACTTCGGCGACACCTTCGGGCGGCCGTTCTTCGAAGAGCCGCCGCTCTGGTTCACGGCCGACGCCGAACCCAACGCGGACATGTGGGCCGACGCCGATGAGTCCCGCGAACAGATCGTCGGACTCTACCGCCAGACGTGGAAGCACTCGGACACCACCATCGAGACCTTCGCGCTTGACGCGATCGGTCGTGTGGCGTGGTGGCCCGAGGACCGAAGAGAGGTGACGCTGCACCAGGTCCTGGTGCGCGTGATCGCCGACACCCACCGGCACGCGGGCCACGCCGACATTCTCCGGGAGTCCATCGACGGGGCTGCCGGGATGTGGGAAGGGAACGACGCCATGCCGTCGGGCGATCGGTCGTCGTGCGACAGCCATCGAAGCCGACTGGAGCGCGTGGCGCGGGAAGCCGGCCGCGACTGACGCCGCCCACTGAGCCGGAACGCCTCGATCTCGGAGGTCAGTTCCACAGGGGAAGGTCGACCCATTGCCCGAATCCGTCCGGCTTCCCCTTGGTGTAGACGAGGCTCAGCTGCGTGTACTGCGACAGCTCAGGGTGCTTCTTCCAAGGCTGTGGGGCGTTGAGCCGCACGATCACCGGGTACGAGTGGAACTTGCCCGCGGCGCAGTACGGCTTGCAGTCGTTCACGACGTTGAAGCCCTCGGCCACCGCGGAGTCCCGGTGCCACTGAGACCAGCGGAGCGAGGTGAGGCGGCTGTTGCCGTCACCGCACGCGAGAATGAAATCGGTGGGGCGCACCTGCGCGCGCCAGAAGCAGTCGACCATCACGGGCTGTCCCGCCTGGCGCTGCACGGTGGGCGTGGGCGTGGACGGCGGTGACGGAGCAGGGGTGGAGGAAGCTGTTCCCATGATTGCTGCGAGCGACACAGCGGCACAGAACGTCACCGCTGTCCTCACTGTGCGTCTTGGCATGTTCGCTCCCAGTCGCAATCTCTTTCGACCAGCAGGCCCGGCGCCTGATCCGCCCCTTCTTGCGGCGGTCGGCTCCTCTATCGACGCTACGACGCTGTCGGGGGATGCACCACTCGCACGGAGTAACGCGTGCTCCCTCCCAGCGACGAACCCCGAAGGAGAGACAGCATGAGTACGACCAATCCGCGGAGGCGGGCCGCCATGTTCGTCGGAGACGACGACGATCCCCGGCTCGGTGCTCCCTCGACCGGCGAGGAGCGAGCCATGCTCATCGGACTCCTCAGTGCCCAGCGGGCAACGCTGGAGCTGAAGTGCGCGGGCCTGGAAGGGGAGTTGGCCCGTCGTTCCGTGGAGCCCTCCACGCTCTCGCTGCTCGGACTCGTACGCCATCTCGCCGACGTGGAGCGCCGATGGTTCCGTCAGGTGCTGGCCGGTCAGGACGCGCCACCACGCTTCTCGTCGGCGGTGGAACCAGACGGCGACTTCGACGGCGCGGTTCCCGATCCCGACCTTGTGACCGAAGCGTGGCAGGCATGGCGCGCCGAGGTCGCGTTCGCCGACGCCTTCACCGGGGACGCGCCCCACCTCGACATCGCGGGCAAGGACGCATGGCGTGGGACGGTGTCGCTGCGCTGGGTGCTCATCCACATGATCGAGGAATACGCCCGCCACAACGGACACGCCGACCTCCTCCGTGAACGTATTGACGGGGCGATCGGCGTCTGAGGAGGTGATCTCGGGGCTTGATCCACCACGCCAAGTCGGCCGTTGCGCTGAGCATGTCGTCAGCCCAGCGGTTCTGTGGCAGCGTGTCCGCCGTGGGGGAGATGGTGGAGCGAGTGGACGAGCAGGACCGCACAGTGGGCGTGGTGGATCGCGGCGCGGCCATCCGTCGAAGCTGGCTGCACCGGGTTGCCACCACCGTCTGCCGCGACCCTGACGGTCGGATCCTCGTCCACCGGCGGCCCGATCACCTGGTACCTCCGATTCCTCCCCGGCCTTCAGGCCGGGGAGGAATCGGGCCCCTGCGGAGCAGGGCAAGGAAAGGTGCCCGCAAGGCGGCTGACGCCGCGATCGGCGCCACCAAGCAGGCCCTGATCGAGATGGGCCGCAAGCACGGGCGGGACATCCGCCTCGTGCACCCCGCGCACACCACCATGGACTGCGCATCGTGCGGAGCGAGAACCAAGCACGCACTTCCTCTTTCAGAACCTACCTACACCTGCACCGCGTGCGCAGCCGTGTCCCCCAGGGACAAGAACTCCGCGCGCGTGATGCTGGTCCGGGCTGGTCTCATCCCGGCTGGTGTTGAGGGCGCAAGACCTCTGGGGGCGCTGCTCCCGGAGGCAGCCTGAGCCATGAATCCCCTCCCTTCACGGAGGGGAGGATGTCAAGTTTCCCGCTTCCCCGGCCAGTACAACTGGCTGGTCGGGGGTGCCGTGGGCGTGGGCGAGACCTACCCGGCAGCCGCCTGTCGCGAACTCGCCGAAGAACTCGGGGTCCACACCCCGACGCGGTTCCTCTTCAAGTACCTGTGCCGGGGTGTCATCAGTCCGTACCGGATGGGCCTGCACGAGGCGGTCCTCAACTAGCCGGTTGTACCGGATGCCTCGGAAATTGCCTGGCACGCCTGGCTCACCCCGGTTGAGCTGCGCGCTGCGATGCACGACACGACCTTCGTCCCCGACGCCCGCGACGCGTTCGACCGGTAGCAGGCGGAGAATGCGGGTCCACGCGGCCCCTAGCCACGACGCTCGGCGCCCCCACCGCGTACGGAACGCTCACTCTGACCGCTCTCAACTCGGCCTGGGCCGTGGGCGGCTCGTCCGATCCGCCGTCAGCCCGGGCGGAACGCCGCTGGCCACGTTCGGGGCCGCAACACGACCGCACAGATCCCCGTACGCGGCATCAAGACACCGACGATGCGGTCGGGAGGGCGATGCGTGCGGTCAGTGCCACATGGTCGGAGAGGAACGACCTCTTCCGGCCGCCGAGTTGTACCGGGTCCGTGAACAGCAGGCGGGGTTCGGTCACCGGGTACCGCTCGGCATCGCCCGCGACCAGTAGATAGTCGACGCGGTGCGCCGAGGCGCCCGGTGGCAGCAGCTCGGTGTGGAACGTGGGGCGACCGACCGCGCGGAACGGGTCCCGCCAGGCTCCCCGGTCCACCACCAGTGGGTAAAGGGGGCTGCTGTCCGGGATGTTGAGATCACCGCCGGCGATCACCAGTTCCGTGTCGTCCCGGCGAGCCCTCTGAAGGGCCTGGCGGAACATGGCCAACTGCCGCCGCTGGAAGTGATGATGGCGGTTGTCCACCGACCAGTCGCCGTCCTTGTTCGCGGTCAGGTGCACGTTGCCCACCAGCGTGCGGCGTCCCGCCAACTCGAAGGTCAGTACGCCCTGCAGACGCCCCCACAGGGCCCTGGATCCGCGGAACAGCGGGCCGGATTCCTCAGGCCGGGAACCACGGAACGACTCGTACGACATCGACCGCAACGGCAGTCGCGAAAAGGAGGCCAGGCCCCCGGCCGGCTGACCGGCCACTCCGGTGGCGCGGGCGACGAAGGGATACGAGGGCAGGTGCGTGCGGATGGTTCTGAACAGCGCGGCCGTCCAGACCTCCTGGAAGCTGACCACGTCGACGCCCGATTCCTCGATTCTCCGGCAGAACTCGACCGCACGTTCCTTCGGTGGAGGCAACGTCGACGAGAACCCGCAGCAGACATTCATCGACGTCAGGCCGATCGTCGCTGGTCCGCCGTCCATGCGGCACCTCCCCAAATGAGCCAGCCCCCGAGAGTGTCGGGGGCCGACCGTACTGCACTGGGAATCCCTGAGAGGGGTGCGACTCCGACGGTGAATCGCGGTGAACCGAAGTGAATCGCTACTGGTGATCGCGGCGGTGGACAAAAGGGTGTTGGCTCTCGATCGCCGAGCCGGGACAATCCGGGGTGAGGGGCGGGGGAGGACGTATGGCCGTGTTCGTGTGTGTGTCGTGCGGCGCCGCGCTGACCGCCCGCTTGTCGCAGGTGGCGCTTCCCGTCCACGCCCACCACAAGTACGGGCACGAACTGCTGCCCGCGCTCATGGAATCGGGCACATACGCAGTGGACCCGGAACCCTCCGGGCCGCCATGGCGGCGGTGGAGTGAGATCGGGGTGGACGAAACGGAAGCCCGGGGCGTGTTCGCGCCGGTTCCCGCACTGTCCTTCGGTGCGCCGGGAGCGATCGTCGTCGCACCGGGTGACACCCGCGGCACCGTCCTGATCCCCGAGCGTTGCGACGGCTATTGCCTGGGGCTGGACGGGAGGGACGGTCCCAACCTGGCCTGCGCGCAATGCGGGCAGGCCGTGGCAACCCGCATCGACGACTGCTCCCTTTGGCAGGCGGTGTGGTTCGACCCGCAGGCAGTGCGTCGCCTTCCCGCTGAAGGCCCCGTGCACCGGACGGTCGACTGGGAGACGTTGGTCGACGAGCGGCAGGACGCGCCGCCGATCGAGCCGCCCGGCGTGTGGAGCCCACGGTGGGAGGCGGCGGTCGGGGCTGCGCTGGCCCACCTGTTGGCGGCCTCGGCGGGTAGGCCCGTGGCCGTCCCGCACGGCCTCCTCGCCGACACGTTCGGCCGCGCGCTCGACGCGCTGCTCCCGCCGGGACCGCCGGTGAGGAACGTGGTCCTGGCCGGCCCAGGGCTGTCTGATCCCGACTGCGCCGCCTCCGACATAGCCCTGGTACCGCGACACCCGCAGACGGGGACGTCGTGGCAGCCGTCAGCCACGGGGGACACCGTGCCGTTGGCTGCCGACGTGTGGATGCATCTGGCCTTCCAGCACGACCGGTTGCCCGTCCCCGCGACAGGCGGAATGCCCGCGGGTGTCTTCCGCGACGACCCGCTGCCGATGCATCCATGGGGGGCGTTCCGGCCTGACGCGAGAGCGTTCCTCCACACGCTGGCACGACTGCCCGCCGTCCGCCGGCCGTGGCTGCGCAGGATCTACGACCGCGTGAGCAACCACCCCTACGCTCGCCCGTTCTAGCCAGGACCTGATCCTCGCACGCGGCGGGTTCAGGCCTGAGGGGGCGGGTCGGCCAGTCGAGCCAGGAGACCGCGGGCGGCATCGACGCACCGACCGACCCGCTCGTGCGGGCCGACGCCCGCCATCGCCTCCGCGCGGAGCGGTATCTCGAGGCCGATGACAAGGTCGCGCGGCAGTACCTCCAGCAGGTCGAGCAAGGGCAGTCCGCCCGTCCCCGGCACCATCCGCTCGAACATCGCCTCTTCCATGTAGTGGGGGATGGAGGGCACCAACGGGGCGTCGCTCAGCTGGATGTAGCCGATGACACCAGGATCAAGCCGCGCGAGGTCGTCCGGCCCGGAACCGGACCGCACGATGTGCATCGTGTCGACCAGGAGGCGGAAGTCCGGCCGCCCGACCTGACGAATGACGTCGAGTGCACTGGGCAGATCCGGGACCGTCAGGCCCGGACTGGCTTCCACCGTCGTCTCCATCCCGAGTGAAGCGGCGGTCTCGGCGAGGATGCCGAACTGGTCGATGCTGCGGGCGAGGTCCGGATCGAGAGAGACCGTGTTGATCCGCCGGACACCGAGCTCCGCCATGATCTCGAGATCGCCGACTCTGTCCTGGATGTCGGCTCCCTCGCGGACCACCATGCCTTCCCCGAGCGAGATCGACACGTCGCGATCACGCATCGCGGCGATCATCTCGCGCCGCAGCGTTGGATCATCCCGAAGGGAGAAGGGCGGATAGATCGACGGGTTGTACGGATTCGATGTCAGGGCGGTCGAGATGTATCGGCAACCCAGGTCCGCGGCCAGGGACACGAACATGACCGGAGGCATTCCGAAGACGCTGAGAAGCTCGATCCCCAGCCTTTCCATCCCTCTCGCCCGCTTTCGGTGGACCGACACGGCCAAGACATGGCCGGGGCCGTTCTCGGTGACGAGGCGACGTCACCGCACTCGCGACGGTAATGTCACTCTCGTATAGTAGAATAGCATTCTCGCATCTGTAGGGCCAGGTGCAGAACGATCGATGTGGGCAGCTACCCGGGGGTGCCGTGACCTTGCAGCGGGTCGAAGTCGGGCTGGTCAGCGCCGACGAAGCCTTGGTGGAGTTCTTCGCCGCCGTGTTCGAACTGGAGCGGCTCCCGGCGGTCAGGTCGGGCTCTGGAGTCGTGCACCGGCTCGAGGCACCCGGCACGCAGATCAAGGTGATGGTTCCTTCGCGGCGGCCCGCCTCCGCCGAACCGGCCGAGCCCTTCTCTCACTTGACCGGCGTGCGCTATCTGACCATGTACGTCGATGATCTCGACGGGATCATCGAACGCGGCGTGGCCCGCGGCGGACGCGTGCGGCACGGTCCCGTGGATGTGGGTCCCGGAGTCCGCGTCGCCGTCCTCCAAGATCCCGATGGCAACGCCATAGAAGTGGTCGACGGCGCTCCGTGAGCCGAAGCGGTCGGCGCCGCGTCACCGGGATGACGCAAGTCGCTCCTCCTGGCCCGGCGGTGTCCCACCGTGCCCGGGAAGTCCCGCCGTATCGAAAAGCCCGCTGTCCCGATTCGTCGTCGCACGACGGCAGCGATGCCACTACATTTGGTGTCATGACTGCCATCACCCTGCGGATCCCCGACGCCATGGACAAGGCGCTGCGCGACGCCGCAGCCGGCGCCCCCTCCCTGAACGACTACATCCTCCGAGCCGTGCGTCGGCAGATGACGCTGGACGCCGCCCGTCGGCTCGCCCGGATCGAGCCCCTCGATCTGGGCGGCGAGGGCGACGCCCTGTGACGATCCAGAAGGGCGACGTCTGGGACGTCGACACCGGCAAGGGAAACCGCACGGTCCTCGTCGTCAGCCTTGACGGACTGGCCGATGCGTACGGCGCCGTGGTCGCCCTGGTGCTGCACGCCCCGGCCGTGCACCCTGATACGGCGATGAGCGTGCGCCTGACCACCCCGGTCGACGCCTCGGTCGTCGCCGTCAACCTGCTCCAGCTCTCCGCGTCGCGTTTCGAGACCGCCACCCCGCTCGGCAACATCGGGCCCGAGCAGCAGGCGCTCATCGACAACGCACTCCGGGCGGTCCTCGACCTGTGAGGTGCGCGGCCCGGACCGCATGCCCCCGCTGGACCTCATGGACGGCGCTGCTCGGGTATACGATCAGATGGTGCGCGGTGAGCAGGGCGGATTGCCCGTGCGGCGTCTTCCTGAAGGGCCGCGCGCCTGGGAAATGGGAGCCATCGCCCCTGGCGCAGGCCCTGGCGTCCGCCGGGAACCCCGGTCCTGATGAGCGCCGCGCAAGGAGTGCTCATGACCAGTCCACACGAGATCGATCCGCGCGCTCTCGATGATCCGCGCAACGTCTATCCGACCGACGAAGAGTTCTACAGGAGCGGGCGCCCGGCCGACGCCGCACTGCCGGAGGACCGGCCCCGTGGAGGAGCGCCCTCGACGCCGCTGAAGCGGCGTGGGACGTGGGCGACCGTTGCGCTCGTCGCCGGCATCATCCTGCTGATCCTCGTCGGGATCGCACTGTTCCCGTGAGTGATCGGGAGCAGCCGAAAGTCACCGTCACAAGGGAGACCCGGACGGGGCGGGAGCCGGACACTCGGACCGGCTCCCGCCCCGGACGGGGACCGCTCAGGTGCGGTAGGCGTAGTACGCCGCGTTCGGGTACGACGCGATGATGCTCGCCACCGACCTGTTGTAGGTGTTGGTGGAGTGGTACGTCACGTACGGCACGCCCTGCGGGCTGCGGTAGGTGACGATCATGCTGTGGTCCTTGGACCCGTCCTTGTTGAAGTCCATCTGCAGGACGTCACCCACGTCCAACTGGTAGACGTTGGCGAGGCTGGTGACCCGCTTGGAGGACAGGGCGAACCACGAGAACTCGTTGACGCCGACGAACGAGTCCGACTGGATGTCGGAGTTGCCGAACCACTTGTGGAAGTCGTCCGTGTAGCCGGGGACGTGCTTCCAGCCGCCTGCTTTCAGGGACTGGCTGACGAAGTTGGTGCAGTCGCCGCCGGCACCCTGCCCGTTGAAGTTCGGGTAGGCCGAGTTGTAGTTGTTCCAGTACTTGGCCGCGTACGCCGCCATGGCCTTGTAGTCGTAGCCGGAGGCCGAGAAGTTCTTCGGCTTGGCCGGCGCGGGCAACGTGGTGACGGAGCGGGTCGCCGAGGGCGGGGCGTCGTCGGCGGCCGTCTTCGGCGCGGCGACGAACGTGGTGGCGGCGACCTGGTTGACCGCGACGCCGTCGTCGGTGTCACGGATGCCGGTCAGCTGCCAGTCGCCTTTGCGGTCGGCCTTGAACGTCAGCTCGTGGTGCGCCTGGAAGCCGGTGGTCTTCGGCTCGTTGCCCTTGACCTTCTCGTAGGTCAACGTCGTCGTCTCGGTGACGTTGACCGTGGCGTGACGGCCCTTCAGTCGCGTACGGTCCAGCGAGACGCTCGTGTTGGCCGAGCTGTACTTCTCGCCGAGCGACTCCAGACGCGACTTGCGGCCCCGCAGCTGCGACAGTGCGGACTTCTCCTCGCGCGACAGCGTGGAGGACACCCGCACATCGCCGGAGAACCGCGACGACAGTGACGTGTTCCGACTGGTCTTGCCGCCGTCCACCAGGGCGTCCGTACGGTCGGTGAAGACCGCGTCCGCCAGCCGTTGGAAGGTGGCTTTGGTCGACGGATCCACGGCGGGATCGGCGACAGTCGACGCGCCCGCGCTCCAGTTGGGCAGTAGCGCGGCGCCGGCGACGACCGAGGCGGCCGCTGCCGTGACTATGGTCGCCCGTCGCCGCTTACGGCTCAGTTTCCTTGATCTCAATGATGTTCCCCTCTACGCCGGTACTCGATACCGGGAGCCGCATCCTCGCACGGCATGTGTGGCCCCTGTGAAGGGGGTTGCCGAAGTGGCCCAACCGCAACACACGACTCGAAGACGGGACCGTCGTCCCCCTGCCAGCCCCGACGCCACACCGCCCGTTTTCGTCCCGATACCGCTCGCCCACACCGGGGTGAAGCAGCCCCAATCGCCGCCCCACGAGGGCGGTGCCCCGCGGCCACTTCGCCCCGGTGGCCTCCGGCTCCGCGTTCCGTGCGCCGAGCTCCGCAACGTGCCGTACGGCGAAGGGCCGTTACCGACGGCGGGGACACGCGAGCCGTGCGCCTCAGGAGGTGACGCGGGCGAGGAAGTCGCGCAGGCGCCGGGCAGGTCGCGTGGGAAGGCGCGGGCTCCGTTCGGGCTGACGAGGCTCGGATCCGCGACCCCGTTCAGGTAATGCCAGCGGGTCAGTTCGAGGGTCAGGGCCCCACGGAGGGGGGCTTCGTTCTCGGGCGTCAGGTTCTCGGCGTAGGCGAACAGTCCGCGCCCGTGCGTGATACCCGACTCCCCGGCGATCTCGAGATCCGGGGCGGTGTAGTAGATGCTGACCTTGCCGCGGTGTTCGCGTTTGACGCTGATCCGGTACTCGGCGGCACCGGGGGCGGAGGACGGTGAATACGAACGCTCCAGGCCGGGCCTGCCCTCTTCGGGGATCCGCACGGTCGGATACTGGCCGGGCGCGGCCGGGGCAGCGCCTGCGAGTCGGTGGGTCGCAGGAGGAACGAGGACACCGTGGGGGTCTCGGGTACGACCTGGGTCAGGCGCAGCTGCTTGAAGCCCTTCCAGCCGGGCGCGGGGGCGGGCGGCTGGTCGAGTCGGTGGCTCATCTCCTGGAAGGACTGCTGCCACCCGGGCTGAGCGCCTCGATGGTCAAGGCGGCACGCAGGCCATGCGCGGTTCGTTCAGGCGCATGCCGACGCGGTAACAGGTCACGCGTGGCTGGATGACCTCGAACTCGGCTTCGCCGATGCGGCACCGGTCGCCGACGCACACCTCGTCGTCCCCCGTCACCGTCGATATTGAGGCGTCGCACCTCCGGGGGCCATCGACGGGATGCTTACGCGCTCTCCTGTGTGCCGTCCTGTCGCGCCGGCGCACGTCCTTCGGCCGTCCCACGTCGACTGATGGCAGAGTCGCCGTCTCGTCCTCCCGGTGCGCCGCCGCACGGCGAAGTCGGTCGCCTCGGCAGGCTGCTCAGTGATCCGGCCGATCGGAACCCGGCTTCGCGGGTCATGCGCATGTTTTCCTCCGGCGCGGGAGGCGAAGAAGCCTATAAAAAGGTACAAAAGTAGTGTGAGTAAGAATCCTGAAACCCCGCAAGACATGGACAAATGGGCTGACCGGATCCGGACGGTCTCCTCGACTTCCGATCCTCAGGCCGCCCGCAAGCTGGCCGGTGACATCTACCGTGCCGCACAGGAAGATCTCGACGCCGAACGTGCCCGGGCGGAGTACGAACGCGAGGAATGAGCCTGTCCGTCCCGTCGGCACATCACGCCTCACGGTGAGGGGGTGACCTTCACCGTGGGGCGAAGCTCGGGGAGCGTAGTAGGCGGTACGTACCACCGCGGTGCGAAACCGGACTCGTAGAGCACCACCGGATGGGCGACGGGGTAGCGCCCCGGCTCGTGCAGCAGTACGACGTCCTCGCTGTCCGCGATCCATTCCCCGCCGAACCTCCCGGCTCAGGGTTGAGGAACCTTCCGAGTGCTGTGGAGGAGAGCGGCCCTTGCTGCCATGGTCGTCCCATGGCAGGTTCCCTTCTGAGATTAATGAATCAAGTGAGCCTAGAACCATTAGGTAGCTTCCGTAAGTGGGCGTGCTGGCTCGAGTCAAACCTTGATCCCTTCCGGTCGACTCTCGCTATCCATCGACACGGCTAATGGGTAACATGGAGTTGTGGGCATTCGAGTGGGTATAGATGGGCTTCAGGCGGCGGGGTTCCCCATGGGTGGTGAACCGCTCGTCGCACTGGACCTGGCCGACACGTTGATGACGGTGACCGAACCGGCCATGGACCTCATCGGGACCCCGGAGGCCTCGGCGGCCTGGTGGGCACTGCAGTCCGGAAGCCTGCCGCCCGGGCCTGTGCCCGACGCCGCGGCCGTGCGTCGGCTGCGTGCGGCGGTTCGCGACGTCCTGGACAGTCACCTGGAGGGCCGCTCGGCGCGGCCCACGTCGCTGGACGACATCAACGCCGCCGCGGCAGCGGCTCCCGTGAGTCCTCGTCTGGTCGTGACGGCCGACGGCATCAGGGGCGAGGAACGCTGGCACACCGAACACGGTGGGAACGCCGCGTTGGCCGCCATCGCCGCGGAGGCCATCGGGCTCCTCGCCGACAACGAGCGGCTCGGGCTCCTGCGCCGTTGCTCCAACCCGACCTGCTCGATGCTCTTCCTCGCCGAGAACAAGCGGCGCAAGTGGTGTACCAGCAACATCTGCGGCAACCGCGCACGGGTCGCCCGCCACTACGAACGAACCCACACCGACGGAGTCGGCGGCATCTGACCCGCGGAGCGGCCGCCGCAAGGGGCGGACGGCAGAGGGGCTCCTCACCGCGGGGCACGGGCCTGCGGGGCGACAGCGGCACCGGCGGCCATGTACGGCCCCCCCCCGCGGACACGCACCGGCCGGATGCCGCCGCGTGCCCACGCCGTGAACTTCTCGCCCCGTAACCCCGAACTCGCCGCACGGTGGGGGCGACGCCAGGCCACGGCCTGCCCGGCCACGACCGGCCCGCCGACGGCCTGCCCGGCGTACCAGTTATGCGCTGGTGGGCGCCGCCTGCTGCACGACCTCGAAGGACCACAGCGTGGACCCGCTGGCCGCCGGCTTGGGGCGCTCCCCGCTCGCCGCGTCACCGCCCTGGTGGGCCGCCTTCATGGGGCCCTCCATCCAGGCCTGGAAGGACTCCTCGTCACGCCACCGCGTGTAGACGAGGTAGCTGTCGGTGCCTTCGACGGGGCGGAGGAGCTCGAACCATTCGAATCCGTCGGAGTTCTCCACGGCATGGGCACGCGAGGCGAAGCGCTTCTCCAGCGTCTCCCGCTGCTCGGCCGGGACGGTCAGTACGTTGATCTTGACTACGCTCATGGCCCCATCCTGCCGCACGGCGCTCCTGGGAGACGACCAGCCTGCGTGTGTCAACGTCCCGGCCGTTGGTGCCTGATGCGCTGGGCGACTTCGCTGTTCTCGGTCTCCCACCAGGGACGTACGAGTTCCGATGACTGTGCCGCTCCCGGCGCGGGCGTCGCCGGAACCAACTCCGCCTCCAGGCGGCGGTCCAGTACGACGGTCTCGGCGCGTTCGGTACGGGCCCACTGCACCAGGATCGCGAGGAGGAAGGGCAGTGCCACCAACTCGGCGATGCTGATCATCGCGCCACCGCCCAGCTGCTGGTCATGGAGCACATCCGGCGCCCAGGACGGCGCGTGACGCAGATACCAGGCACCGGCGATGAGCGTGCCGTGGGTCATCACGACGATGCCCGGTACGGCGTCGATGATCCCGTCGAGGAACACCAGCGCCGCCCGGACCGGATGGGTACACCACCCCGGCAGCGCCGCCTCGCGGGTGAGCATCGGCATGACGAACAGGCTGCCGGCGAGCAGCAGGTGCAGATACATCACCTCGTGCAGCCAGTCGTCGCGCAGGGCGGTCTCGAAGTACGGCGTGAAGTACACCGTCAGCTCCGTCGCGAGCACCAGAGCCGTGCTGACCAGCGGGAAGGTGAGCAGGCGTACCAGCCGTCCGGCCAGCGTCCGCTGCACACGCCCGGCGGCACGCTCGGGCAGGGAACGGAGGGCCAGCCGCAGCGGATCGCCCAGGGCCAGCCCGAGCGGTGCGATCAGGTCGAGCAGGACGTTCTGGACGGCGGCCGGCCAGAACAGCACGTGGTCGTACACGGCCAGCGCGGACATCGTGGCGACGACGAGAGTGCCCAGGCCGAGCAGCGCGAAGGCACCGACGCGCGGCAGGGGCCAGTGCTCGCCCCGGCGCTTCAGACGCAGCACACCCCAGCCGTACAACGCGCCCAGGATGACGACCACCAGCAGCGCGGGCACGTCCAGTTGCCATGAGGTGAGGAGTCGCCCCACGGTGAGCTGTGGTGGATTCCCCATCGCGTTCTACCTCCACGGCATGCCAGATCTGCCGAGGCACTCTATGCCGCGCACGACCGGCCCCGGTCGCGCACGCGCCGGACTCGCCCGCGGTCACACCGAGCTCATACCCACCTCATACCAAGCACGACGGACGTGCGTCGACGCACGTCGACGTGGCTCGACGTCTGACCACTGCGCGGGCGTGTGTGTTCCGGACGGTTCGGTCCGTCCGGAACACACACGTCGCCAGAGGCAGCGGCGGGAGGGCCTACCTGGCGAGTTCGGCCGGTTCATCGAGCCGTGTCAGTTTCCGCGGGTTCGCGATCGCGTGGATCCGGGTGACTTTCCCGTCTTCCACCACGAGGCTCACCGCGGCCACTCGGCCGTCGATCTCGATCCGGCCCGCAGGCGCGCCGTTGAGCCACACGGCCGACACCATCCGGTCCGGGACGGCGAGCATGCTCGCCACCAGCGCGGCCCCGTGGACCGGAGCCGGAGCGGCGCCCGCAAGCCCGCCGCCGTCGGCGATCAGAACCACGTCCGGTGCCATGACGTCCAGCAGTTCCTGCAACTGGCCGGTGCGCAGCGCGGCCAGGAACCGCTCCACCACGGCCTGCTGCTCCGACCGGCTCACCGGCACCCGCGGCCGCCGGGCCGCCACGTGTTCGCGTGCCCGCCGCGCGATCTGCCGCACCGCTGCCGCGGACTTCCCGACGGCCTCGGCGATCTCGCCGTACGGCACCTCGAAGACCTCGCGGAGCACGAACACCGCGCGTTCCGTCGGCCCGAGCGTTTCGAGCACGGTCAGCATCGCGATCGAGACGCTCTCCGCGAGCTCGATGTCCTCGGCGACGTCGGGGCTGGTCAGCAGTGGCTCCGGCAGCCACTCGCCGACGTACTCCTCGCGGCTGCGCGACAAGGTCCGCAGACGGTTGAGCGCCTGCCGGGTGACGGTTCGTACGAGGTAGGCCCGCGGGTCACGCACCTGTGTGCGGTCGACGTCGGCCCACCGGAGCCAGGACTCCTGCAGCACGTCCTCGGCGTCGGCCGACGAGCCGAGCATCTCGTAGGCGACCGTGAACAGCAGGCTGCGATGGACGACGAACGGGTCCTCGGTCATGCCGTCGACGCTACGCCGAAGTTCTGCGGACGCGCGGCCAACGGAATCTCGCAGGCATCGGAGTAGCCCTGCGACGTGATCCCGTGCGCCGTGTTGCACCTGGTGGCAAAGTTGGCGAATCCGATGAACACGGTGAGTTCGACCATCGCGGCCGGGCCGAGCTCGTCGAGCAGCCGCGCGGACAACTCGTCGGTGACGGTCGTCGGTGTGTTCGTCATGGCCTCGGCGTACTCCATCACGTCCCGCTCCAGCGGCGTGAACACCTCCGACTGCCGCCAGCGCGGCACCTGGCTCGCCTTGGTCAGGTCCAGGTTCTGGTTCAGCGCGTGGAAGTAGTTGACGTCGAGGCACCAGCTGCAGCCGACCTGTGCCGCGACGGCCATGTGCGCGAACGTCTTGAGGCTCGCGTCGGCCGCGTCCCACGTGGCCACCTTGGCCGAGAACTCCTGGTTGGCCTCGGCGAGTTCGGGGTTGTTCCACAGCACTTCGACGGGCTCGGGCACGGTACCGAGCTGCTTGATCATGATTTCGCGGAGTTCCACGGGGAGCTCGGCCTTCGGGACGCGCAGCGTCATGGTGTCCTCCTTGTACGTGTGTTTGTTGGGCCGTTCGTCATGAAGACACCGCCGGACCCACGCATGTGACAACGGGGTCGAGGGCCCGGCTTCGGGTTTTCCCCACCATGGGCGGGGCCGGGCACCACCCATGGTGGAGGTGGTAGGGCCATGGGGCACGGGTTCGGGATCCGGTTGGCTGGTTGGCGTCAGCAGGCGGTGGTCCACCAGCCCGAACCGGAGGTTCGAACCATGCGTGCTCTTGAGGCCGGTACGAAGCGCACAACAACCAAGGCCGGCAAGAAGAAGGCGCCAGCAGCCGCCCTCGCGGCAGCCGCGCTGATCGCCACCGTCCTGCTGCCGGAGGCGGCCTCCGCGACCTCCGGGCACCGCGCCGCACGCGCCGAATACACCCAGGCCGAGCTCCGCCACGACGTGGCCGCCGTACGCAAGGCGGGCGGCGGGGACGTGAACGTGCTGGCCAGGGTCGACGGCCTGCCCGGAGGACGGGTACAGGCCCGCCTCGGTACTGTGTCGGCCGGTTCCCGTGCCCCCGTGCCGTGGGGCTCGCACTTCCGGACGGCCTCCACCACCAAGGCGTTCGTCGCCACCGTGGTGCTGCAACTCGCCGCCGAGAAGCAGCTTTCACTGGACGACACCGTCGAGCACTGGCTGCCCGGCGTGGTCTCCGGCAACGGCAACGACGGCTCCCGGATCACCGTGCGCGACTTGCTCCGCCAGACCAGCGGGCTGTTCGACTACATGGACGACCCGGACATCCAGCTCAAGCTCCGCGAGCACTTCGACGAGAACCGTTACAACGACACCTCCACTCACGACCTGGTGGTGACGGCCGTGGCCCACGAGCCGCTGTTCGTGCCGCAGGCCGGTCGCACCCGCTGGGCATACTCCAACACCAACTACCTGCTGGCCGGGATGATCGCCGAGAAGGCAAGCGGCACCGGTTGGAGGGAGTTGGTCGAGCACCGCATCATCGCAGGATTGGGCCTGCGCCAGACCTCGGTGCCCGGTCTCGACCCGTTCCTGCCCACGCCGTACGTGCGCACCTATCTGACCGGCACGGACGGCACCAGGCTCGATGTCGCCACGAACAGCTACCTGCACACCGCCGACTCTGGAGTGGTGAGTACCACCGCGGACCTCAACACCTTCTTCCGTTCGCTGGCCGACGGCCGCCTGCTGCCGGCCGAGCAGTGGCGGGAGATGCGGCAGACCGTGCAC
The DNA here is from genome assembly GCF_055656965.1 of Streptomyces sp. NPDC111656. Taxonomy (NCBI): domain Bacteria; kingdom Bacillati; phylum Actinomycetota; class Actinomycetes; order Kitasatosporales; family Streptomycetaceae; genus Streptomyces; species Streptomyces sp. NPDC111656. Next base: position 64,602 of record NZ_JBVKCA010000016.1, on the reverse strand, counting down.
CGCACCGACGACCCGGACGATGTCACGGAGCTGCCCGAGGGTACCTACGGCCTGGGCCTGCGCGAGATCCCGCTGTCCTGCGGCGGCGACTACTACATGCATGAGGGCGACGGGTTCGGCACCTACACCCGCCCCGCAGTCAGCTCGGACGGGCGGCGCGCGGTCACCATCTCCGTCACCACCACCTCCGGGATGCCGGACCTGCCTACGCTCAACCGGGCCACCGGCACCCTGATCGACCACGCGCTGTGCGCCGTCGGCCGGTAGGCAGGGCGGCCTTGCCTCCGGTGCCCTCGAACCTCACTTCGGCGTGTTCGTCGGGGCCCGCGTCGGCGCGTTCGACGCCGAAACCCTGGGCGGGGACCCACGACACCAGCCGCACCACCGCGCCGTCGCACTCGGCGATGACTGTCCCGTCCGAAGTGGAGAGCACCTCCTTAACGACACAACCGGGGCCCCCAAGGGACGGTTAACGCGGTCGGCCCGCCCGCCTACTCGGACAGCGTGCCTGCTGTGGTGCGCCTGCTGCTGATCGAAGACGACCCGACGATACGTGCACCGCCGGCGACGAGATCGTCACACGACCTCCAGGCAGGTGGGGCCGCTACCCGGTGCAGACCGGGGACGCCATCCGTCGTCTGGCGGTGGGAGATCGTCGTCATTCAGCAGCGCGAACCTCCAGTGGCGAGGGGCTGCGACCTGCCCTCCGCTCTGGCGGCGCGGTTTGCCGCCGAGTGTGCTGTCACCGCCATCCTCGACCGCGGGGCAGCCTTCTTCGACCTTCACCTTCGCGGCATCCCCCAGCCACTCCTTGACGCAGATAGAGACAGCTCGCGAACAGCTCGGCCCCCAGGTCGATCAGCAGCCGGTTGGTGCTGCGCGGCGCCACAACCTCTCACCCCGAGATCGCATTCCGGCAGCCATAGTCCGACAACGCAGAACGACCTCCTGGATAGGAGCGGCGGTCCAGTCGGAGTGCTGGCCTGTTGGGTTGTCACTTCCCGGAAGGTCGCGGACGATCCACCCCTTGGGCACTACCACGAACCCCTTGACGTCGTCGTTGCGATTGATGATCACAGGCGCCAGGACAGGCGCGGCCAAGCAGTACTCGACGACTGCCGGTGTAGCCACCATCGGCCCGGACAGCCCGGCGTGCGCCGGAGTGCCAACAACCAAGCCCCGGCGGGTGATGCGCGGCCGGTAGCGCCGACCATCACCCGCCGGGGAACGACTCAGTGCTTGTTGACCGCCGAGGCCCAGTCGAAGTCCACGCCCATCTGGGAGTACATGGTCGAGTACCCGACGAAGCAGTTGAACTTCTCGACCTTGCCGTTGTGCAGGTACCAGAAGTCGGCAGTCGGCACGTCGATCTTCGCGCCGTTCGGCTTGACGGTGCCCGCCGGTGACTGCAGCGGTCCCTCGAACGTGCCCTGGATCGACAGTTCGATGCTGATCACGTCGCCGTTCACGGTGATGCGCTTGAGTTCACGGTGAACGTCGGGGAAGAGGTTGGCCATGTAGGGCAGAACGTCACCGAGCGCCTTGCCCCGGTAAGCCTGGCCGGGGACCATGTCGTTGAAGACGCCGTCCTTGGCGAAGCTGTTGACGAACGTGTCGACGTCCAGGCTGTTGCCTTCGGCCACGTGGTAGTCGCGCAGGACGACTGCGAGGTTGGCCCTCTCGTGCCTGGTCAGGTGCCGGTTCGTGAGCGGCAGCTTCGCCAGGTCGCCAGGAGTCAGGTCCGCGTGGGCCGCCGTACTGCTGTGGACCGCCGCACTGCTGTGGGCGGGGCTTGCGGCCTGTGTCGGCGCAGCGGCGATGGAAAGCCCACCCAGGATCGCTATCGCGGCCGTGGCGGTGATCGACTTCCGGCTGAGCAGCTTCATGTCGTGTTCCTCCAGGTTTGTTTCTCAAGATCCGAGATCCGTCGCAACGGTCTTTCGCGTTCTTAGTAAATCAAACGCTCGCTTGAGATTATGGACGGCGGTGCAGGCTGTCAAGCACTTGTTTGAATTGTGTGGTCGCGCGGCCGGGGATCTGTCCGGCGTCGCGGATCGGAGCAGGGCCGGTCGGCGCGGCAGCGCGTGGGCGCGGATGCGGTGTTCGAGGCGGTGGGAGTCCAACCGCAGTTCCAGCACCGTTGGCCAGATCGCGAAATCCACGCTCGGCTTCCAGGAGTGCCTTGCGGCCGACCGCGATCTACTCGGGGGCGGTCGGCAGGCGCTTGCCGGCCAACCGTTCCTCCGCCTTGATCTTGGCGCGGTCGGCAGCCGGTCGTCCGTTCTTCGAGGTCCTCAACCGCTGCTTCGAGGTGAGGTGGTCGATCACCGCGCACTCGGCGCGTACGTGGGCGGCCTTCGCCTTCTCGTGCGCCTTGGCGCCGGTGTCGCTGTGCTTGGCGTCGCGCTCACGTCGGGACCGGATCCGCTCGAGTGCCGCCTCGATCCGCGAGGCGGCTGTTTGACAATGAACTCAAGCAGCTGCTTGAGTTCATGCTGTGATAGGGGCGAAAAAGACGGACCTGCGCCGAGAGGCTGGTCAGCGCACGCGGGACGGCCTGCAGACGGCCGCCCTGGAGTTGCTCGCGCAACGAGGCCAGGAGGGCGTGACACTCCGCGAGATCACAGATCGCGCCGGAGCCAACGTCGCCGCGGTGAGTTACCACTTCGGGTCGCTCAAGGCGCTGTGCGACTCGGCGATAGAGCACGCGTTGGAACGGTATCTGGACGCGCAGATCCAAGCGCTCGATCCCCTTGGCTCCACTTCGACACTCCAGGAGTTGGCGGCAGCCTTCGCGCGGCCGATGGTGCGCGCACTGGCGGCCGGTGGGCAAGATCTGGCCGTGATGCGGACGGTGGCGCGCGTCGGCATCGATCCGCCCCAGGGGTGGGAGCGGCTGAACGGCAAGTTCGACCAGAGTCGTCGGGAAGCCCTCCGAGTGCTGACGGCGAACCTTCCCGAAGTCGACGAGCAGGAACTGATCTTCCGTACGCGCTGCGCAGCCGGTCTGCTGAACTGGCTCGCGCTGGCACCCATCGGCGCCGAGTTGGCCGCCATGTCCGCCGAGCAGATCGAGCGGCAGTTGGTCCCCGTGGTGGCCGGGGCGTTCCGCGGAGACGCCGCCGTCGGCCGCTGACCGGGCCAAAGGCCACCGGAATCCAAACAACTCAAACGATTACTTGACAAGGAAGCGCCGCACCGCACTGAAGCTGCTCTGAATTGATGGAGTCCCTGCTGCCTGGGTTATCACCGTTCCGTGGGAGTGGTGGACTGCCGGGTCGTCACTTCCCGTGAGGTCGGATGCCGTCGGATGTCGGACTGCTGGAACAGCGCGAGCTCGCCATACCGCCTCCTGATGTTCCCGTCGACGCGAACGGGCTGCCCCTCGTCGTCGGCGTCTCCGCCGCCAGCACCCACGACAGCGAAGGCCTTGATGAGGGTGGAGCAGGAGTCGGCCGGCGGCGATCACCACGCAGCCACTTGGGGCTCTTGTAGCCGTAGAGGTGTGGGACGACGAGACGCAGAGGGAAGCCGTGCTCGGCGGTGAGGAGCTCACTCTTGTGGTGGGTGCCAGGTCCAGGACCGTCGTGGTGACGATCCCGAACCACTCCTGGTCTCCGGCCTCCGGCCGGCCAGTTCACTGTGCAGCCTGGGTGTCCGGGGCAGGGCTCCCTAGAATGGCGATGACAGTGCCGCGCTGACCAGGTGGTCTCCCGGCGACCCGATGGGTCACCGGTGCCGACAGCCAGGAACGAGGAGGGCCGCGATCATGCGTGAGCTGGCGGACACGGCACGGCGATGGGCGGCTCAGGGGCGCCCGGCCGTATTGGCTCGGCCGATCACCGAGCAGGGCTTCGGGCCCCGGCACCCCGCCGACGCGCTTCTCATCGACGAGGACGGGAACCGTCAGGGCACCTTGTACCGCGGTGCGTTCGACGACCACCTGGCCGCAGAGGCCGCGGCCCTCCCGCCCGGGCACACCGCGCGCGTGTGCGAGGTGGCCGTACACGACGACGAGGTCAAAGAGGCACGGCTGACCTGCGGCGGCCAGGCCGAGATCCTGCTCCAGCCGCTGCACACCGTCCCCGCCCGCTGGTGGGACCTGCTGAGCGAGGGCGCCGACGCCGCGCTGATCACCCGGATCGACGAGGAGCGGACCCAGGCTGTCAGCGACGTCGTCACTCCGGGACTGCAGGGTGATGATCCGACGGCCGTCGTACAGGCCGCCGAGCAGGCGAGGCAACTGCTCGCCCGCCACCGTGCCGGACGCGAGACCCGCCGCGCCGCTGCCGGACTCGTCCTCATCGAGGCCTGCCCGGCCGTCCCTCACCTGGTCATCGTCGGCGGCGGCGAACTCGCCGAACTCCTCACCACCCAGGCGCAGGTGCTGGGCTGGCAGGCCACGGTCGCGTACGCCGCCGGGGATGCCCGCAGCCTACTGGCCGACCGTCCGGCCGCGGCCTGCCTGATCGTGCTCAGTCACGAGCCCGACGTCGACATCCCCGTCCTGCACACCGCGTTGACGGCCGGCATCCCCTACGTCGGCGCACTAGGTTCACGCCGTACCCAGGCCCGCCGCGCCGAAGCCCTCACAGAGGCGGGGCTCACCGAGGAGCAACTGCGCCGCATTCACGGCCCGATCGGACTCGACATCGGCGCCCGCACCCCGGCGGAGACGGCCTTGGCCATCTGCGCCGAGGTTCTCGCCGCACTGGGCTGATCGTAGGGGCCCGGTCCGCAGGCTCATGGGCCGGCCACCCCCGCAGGGTCGAGTTGGCGCCGAGGGGACCGACGGCGTCGGCGGTCTCCATGAAGTGGACCTCCGTGCGCGGGATGTAGGCGTACTGAGGAAGGCGGTAGCGGCGGAAGGCGGCCGTCTCGACCGCGCCGCGGGCGCCTCTACGACCGCCTCGATCTCCGGGCTGCTCTGCTGTGCCTTACGCCTTCGGCTACGAGCGATCCACGTGCACGCTCGTCGACTTCACCGGCCCCTGCCTGGATCTTCACCTGCGCCACGACGTCGTCGACCGTCAGCGCCGTGACGATGCCCGTGAACGCGTTGCGCACCGACGTGGGCGGGCCGCCGCCGACGGTGGCGCGTTCGTCCCCGACCGCACGCTCCCGCGCGACCGCGCACCGGCACGCACCCCAACCGTGTCACCGGATAACCGGAGGATGCCCCGGCCTTTACGCCGGGGAGGAATCCGGCTTCCCGCGTAGCGGGGCAGGGGTAGCCGAATCGCCGACGGGCGATTCGGCTACCCCTGCGGGAGTGCCGAGGACGCCCTCCAGGAGGTAGATGAGATCAGCATTGAGTGACCGCCGCTCGCGCTTGGCGTGGGCAGCCCAGCGGGCATGAAGTGCAGTGGGGATCCTGGCAGTTGTGCGTACCCCGTCGTCCATGGTCGCTACGCTGGCACCATGACGACACCACTGGAAGTCGGGGAGGCCGGGCACGCCCGGTACACCTACCGGCTTCGGGTGTCATCCACAGCGCTCACGGCGCTGCTGGGCGAGTGGGACCGGTGCCGGTGGATCTGGAACGAATGCTGCGCCCGGTCCAAGAAGGCCCACCGGGACGAGGAGAAGTGCGGTCCGGCGCGGCTGGACAAGATGCTGACCGAGGCCCGCACCCACAATGCGTGGCTGCGTGAGGGCAGCAGTGTTCCGCAGCAGCAGATCATCCGGGACTTCGGCAAGTCCCGCGCCAAGGCGTTGAAGGACATCAAGGACCGGCTGCCGATGCGGCAGCGGGCGGGGATGCCGAAGTACAAGAAGAAGTCCCTGGCCGACCCGAGCCTGAACTACAACCGCAACGGTTTCCGGCTCAAGCACGGGCGCCTGCACCTCGCGGGCGGCATCGGCGTGACGGTGGTGTGGTCGCGAGACCTTCCTGCCGACCCGTCGTCCGTGCGTGTCCACCGCGACAGCCTCGGCCACTGGTACGCCTCGTTCGTCGTGGCAACCGAAGTCCAGCCGCTGCCGGAGACCGGCAACGTGCTGGGTATCGACTGGGGGGTGAAGCAGACCGCGACCACCACCAGCGACACCCACGACCTTCCTCACGTCGAGCACGGGCGGAAGGCCGCCGCGAAACTCACCGGGTATCAGCGGATGATGGCCCGGCGTAAGCCCAAGGCCGGGCAGGCCGCGTCCAAGGGCTACCGGACAGCGAAGAAGCTGACGGCGAAGCTGTACAAGAAGGTCGCCCGGCAGCGCCAGGACACCGGCCGAAAATGGGCCAAGCAGGTCGTCCGCGATCATGACACCATCGCCGTCGAAGACTTCCGCCCGAAGTTTCTTGCCAAGTCCACCATGGCCCGCAAGGCGGCCGACGCGGCGATCTCCGCCACCAAGGCGGAGCTGATCAACATGGCGCGTAAGCACGATCGGGACCTCCGGCTCGTGCGCCCCGCGCACACCACCATGGACTGCGCGCACTGCGGAGCGAGAGCCAAGCACGCACTGCCACTGTCGGAACGCACCTACACCTGTACCGCGTGCGGAATCTCATCCCCCAGGGACAAGAACTCCGCCCGCGTGATGCTCGTCCGGGCTGGTCTCAACCCGGCTAGTGCTGATCGTGGAAGACCTGACACCCCGCCGGGGCGGCAGGCAGCGTGAGCTAGGAATCCCCCTCGTTTACGAGGGGGAGGATTCAATGTGCGTGTCTACATGCGCAGCATCCGCTGTGTGATCTCCCGGTACTGCCTCATCGCGTGCCGGAGTTCTTCCGGCTGTGTCCCGGGGTCCTGGTCCTGCCAGGTCTCGTGCAGCACGCGCCGCCGTTCCGCGAGGGTGCTCATGAGCTGGGCGGTGACCTCGTCGAATGCGGTCTCGGCCTCTTCCAACGCCTCACGTGGGCTGTCGGCGAAGGTGTTGAGGGCGTGTTGGAGGTGCTGGGCGAGCTTGTCCCGTTCGTCCGACGGGATCAGCGGCTCGGGGCCAGGCGTACGACGCCCGACCGAACCGGGCTGTTTGTCCGGGGGCTGCTGGGCGCGTGACTGGTCGTACATCATCGAGTGCCACTTTCCTGTACGTCGTACCGGCCGCGTCGGTTTCGTCGCCCTGGGCGGGGCCGCGCTCCGCACCGTGCTGTCAGTCAACGCCGGGCAACCGGCGGTGTCAACGTGATGTCGACAGGGGCGAGTTCCGGTGGCTGGGCAACGGTTGAGGGGGAGAAGGGGACCGGGGTGGCCCAGCCGTGACCGCGGTCGTCTGGAAGACGCGGCCGGCGGCCCCGAGTGCGGTCGCGCCGCCCAGGCCGTACGCCGCCCAGGCCGTACGCCGCCCGGGCCGTACGGGGCCCAGGCCGTACGGGTGGGTGAGTTCATTCGTGAGGGCTGTGCGCTCGGGCCACTGCTCGAGTGAGAAGGCCGCGACAGGAGTGAGAAGAGCGCCGCCCGTGATCTGACGGGATAATGGCGAGCACCATGGCTGGGATCGAGGAGAGCGGCCAGGGGTCGACCGTCGCATGGGTCGATCCCATGGGAGACCCGTTTCTGCGCACGCGGTTCGTCCCTCCGGCGAGGCCCGTCACCTTCCTGCGGCGGGAGCGGCTGGTCGAACACCTGGACCAGGCGCTGCTGACTCCGCTGACGGTCGTCAACGGAGCGGCCGGGGCGGGGAAGACCCTGCTGGTCGCCGAGTGGGTCACTGGGCTGGCGCAGCCGGTCGCCTGGTTCACCGCCGACACGGCGGATCAGCAGCCCGGGATGTTCTGGGCGTACGTGCTCCAGGCCCTGCGGTCCTCGGGCGTGCCGGTCCCTGGCAACATTCGCTGTCCCGCGGACGCGAGCAGGGTGGACCGCACACTGCTGGCACGGCTCGCCGCCGAGCTGAGCGGACGCGACCGGCCCGCGATCGTCGTGCTCGACGAATACGACCGCGTGACCGCGCCGGAGATCGCGGAGCAGCTGGAATTCGTCCTGCACCATGCCGGACCGGGAATGCGCCTCGTCCTCGTCACCCGCACCGAGCCGCTGCTGCCGGTGCACCGATACCGGGCAGCCGGTGAGCTGACGGAGATCCGGAACGCGGAACTGGCCTTCACACCCGAGGAGGCGGCCGTACTCCTGGAGCGGCACGGCCTGCGCCTGCCCGCGCACGCGGTGGGGGCGCTCGTGGACCGCACCGGCGGATGGGCGGCCGGCCTGCGGCTGTGCGCCCTGGCCGCGCGGGAGAGCCCGGATCCGGAGAGATACCTGAAGGAATTCGAGGCAGGGCGGAGTACGGTCGCCGACTACCTCCTGGCCGAGGTGCTCAAGCGGCGAACCGCCGAGACCCAGGACCTCCTGCTGCGGGTCAGCATCCTGGAGCGCCTCTGCCCCGATCTGGCCAACGCGCTGACGCGGCGCACCGACGCCGAGCCCATTCTGGCCGAGCTGCACCGCGAGAACGCGTTCGTCGAGGATCTCGGACACTCGTGGTACCGGCTCCACCCGCTGTTCCGGGAGATCCTCCGGGCGCACCTGCGGGAGCGCTGTCCTGGACTGGAGCCCGAACTCCACCAGCGGGCCGCCCGGTGGCTGCTGCGTTCCGGATTCCTCCCCGAGACGATCGCCCACGGCGCCGCCGCGGGCGACTGGGACTTCACCGCCGGCGCCTTCGTCGACGGCCTGGCGATCGGACAGCTCTTCACCGGTCTGCGCCGTGACGAGCTGGCCGAGCTGTTCTCCCGGATGGGACCCGAGGCCACGAGCCCCGCGACGGACGTCGTCCGAGCGGCCCGGGACCTGTCCCAGTGCGACCTCGACCGCGGTCTGGCCCGCCTGCACCAGGCCGAGGCGGGCCTGGCCGCGGACGTGCCCGACGCGGCCACCGACGTGCCCCGCCCGGCGGCGGCACGGCTGAGCTGCGCGCTGCTGGAGGCTCTGGGGGCCCGTCTGGCCGGGGCCCCGCTCCAGGCGGAGAGGGCCGCGGAGGCGGCCGAGGAACTGCGGCGGGCGGTTCCCGCCCACCTCTTGGGGCAGCATCCCGAACTCATCGCTCTGCTGCTGACCCATCTGGGCTCGACGCGTCTGTGGGCCGGGCGCTTCGAGGACGCCCGCACCGTGCTGTCCGCGGCGGCGGGCTGTCCCGGCGGGGCCTCGACGGCACTTCCGCGAGAGGAGTCCTTGGGGCACCTGGCGCTGATCGACTACCTGAACGGCTGGCTCGGCAGGGCGGAGCGCAAGGCACTCGCGGCGACGACCGACTCGGAGCGCTTCGGGCTGTGCGGGTCGTCCGGCTCGGACATCGGGCGGATGGTTCTGGCCGCCGTGGCCGTCGACCGGAACGAACTGGATCACGCCCAAGCCCTCCTCGACGAGGCGGTCGGCTCACGCCTGGCGACACGGGACCCGGTGTCCGCCACGGGCCGGTCCCTCGTGACGGCACGTCTGCTGCTGGCCCGAGGCAAGACCCGAGCCGCCCTGGCGGCGGCGGACCCGGCGGTCTCCACGGATGTGGCATCACCCTGGGCACGGGCTCACGCCGCTCTGGTCGCCTCCGCCGCCCACCTGGCCGAGGGCCGACCGGACGCGGCCGCCGAGGTACTGCAACAGGTGCCGGACGACCAGCCGGCCTGTGTGGTGGAGGCCGCGCGGGCCCAGCTGGCGGCGGGCCGCCCCGCCGCCGCGCTCGACCTGCTCGACCGCCTGCGCGCCGAGGGTCCGGCCGGTCCGGCGGTGACCGTGCGGGCCACGCTGACCCGGGCGCAGGCCGCACTCGAGGCGGGTGACTCGGCCGCCGCGCGCAAGCTCGTGGGCCAGGCGCTCCTGGAGGCCCGGCGCGAGCGGCTGCGGCGGCCTTTCCTGGAGGCTGGACCGTGGATCCGACGCCTCCTGGGCACGGCGCCACTGCAGCCACTGGCCGCGGGCTGGTTGACGACCGGCGACGCGCCGCGGCTCGAAACGCCCGCACCGCTCGTCGTGCAGGAGCTGAGCGAACGCGAACGCGACGTTCTGCGGCGACTGGCCCAGACGATGTCGACGGAAGAGATCGCGGCCGACCTCTGCGTGTCGGTGAACACGGTCAAGACCCACCTCAAGAGCGTCTACCGAAAACTGGCGGTGAACCGGCGCAACGAAGCGGTGCGCCGGGCGCGCGAGCTGCGGCTGCTGTGAACCCGTACCGGTGACCACCCTCGCCCGTCACGGGTGAGGCGCGGGACGAGCCGTTCGGATGCGATGGGAGTGGCGGCACCACGTACCTCCCGACCGGGTGGGACGCCCGGAGCATCGCGAATCCGGCGATGTGGCCGATGTCCCTCGTTCCGGTGCGCCGAATCGGAGAGAAGGCCTTGATGTCACGGACCGAACCCGCCGTAACCTCAGCGGCCGACGCCGACCACCAGGCGCAAGCCGACTACACCGGTGGTGTGTACGGGTCCATGCTCGCCGCATCAGTGGTGATCGGCACCGGCACGCTGGGCTCGTTCCCCCACGTGGAGCTGGCGGTGCTGCTCTTGGGCACCGGCTTGGCGTTCTGGATCGCGCACGTGCACGCCCAGCTGTTCGGGGCGCGTCTGGCCCGGCAGGCCCTGGACTGGAGGACCGTCGTCGAGGTGTGCCGTGCGGAGTGGCCGATCGTGAAGGCCGCCGTCCCGCCGACCGTGGCCGTGGCCGTCAGCCCGCTCCTGGGCCTCGGCCTCCAAGGCACCTTCTGGCTGGCGCTCGCCGTCGCCGTGGCCGGGCAGGTGGGCTGGTCGGCGGCAGCGGCACGCCGCGCGGGTGCCTCCTGGCGCCTCACGGCCGTCACCGCCTCGATCAATCTGCTGCTCGGCCTGCTGATCATCTCGTTCAAGCTCGTCCTGACGCATTGAAAGGTCGTTCTGAGCCCATGCGCTACGAGATCCGTGTCGAGGGACACATGACGGAGACGCTGACCAAGGCGTTTCCGGAGATGGACCACGTGGTGATGTCCGGGCAGACCGTCCTGTTCGGCCCCGTCGTCGACGAGGCGCACCTGTACGGGCTGCTGGCCCGCTGCCAGTCGCTGGGACTGCACGTCATAGAGATGCGCCGACTGCCGGAGTGACCGGGGCGTACGCCGTCCCCGAGGGCAGGGACGATCACCCGCCGGGGGTGAACCGGCAGCGGGCGGCGCGCGGGACGCTGACCCGGTGAAGTCCCCGCACACCGTCCCGTCGGCGGTCCGGCGACGACCCGCTCGACCGCGTCAGGACTCGACCGCGTGAGGAGGAGCCATGACCGAATCGCGTGGTCCGGCACCACGTACCGAGCCCGGGCCCAGGCCCGAAGCGGCGGCCGCCCCGCCACCCGACGACGCCGAGGAACTGCTGGCGGGCCTCGGCCGCTCATGGACCTGGATCCTGGGTTCGGCGATCACGACGCTGGTGCCGGGCATCCTGGTGCTGGTGTGGCCGGACGAGACCCTGCACATCCTGGCGGTACTCATCGGTCTCTATCTGGTCGTGACCGGGGGGTTCCGCTTCGTGGCGGTCTTCGGCCGCGAGGAGCACGGCGAGCGGATTCCCGGGCTCTTGCTCTCGATACTGTTCGTCCTGGCCGGGGTGCTGTGCCTGAGGAACCCGCTGCAGACCATCGCCGCGCTCTCGCTGATCGTCGGCGTCGTCTGGCTCGCGTCCGGCATGCTGACCGCCTACACGGCCATCGCCATGAAGGCACTCCCGCACCGTGGCGTCGTCTTCTGCGCCGCGGCGCTCGGCATCGTCGCGGGAGTCGTGGTGCTCGCCCTGCCGACCGAGTCCGCCCGCGCCCTGACCCGGCTGCTCGGCCTGTGGCTCGTCCTGCTCGGCCTGATCGAACTCGTCCTCGCCTTCGCCTGGCGGGCCGCGCTGCGCCGCGCACGCGCCGCGGACCCGTACGGCTCCGCCCCGTCGCCCTGAGACTCCGCGGGGACGTTCACCCGTCCCGGGTGAGGCCGGACGACCTTGCCGTGCGCATGCTGAATCGGGAGGGACGACCGCCGGGCGAACGCCCGGGATGGAGGAGCGACATGAGCACACAGATGTACCTCGCGTACGACTACCCGCTGCTGAGCGTCTTCTGGAGCATGCTCTGGTTCTTCCTGTGGATCATGTGGTTCATCCTGCTCTTCCGGATCATCATCGACATCTTCCGTGACGACGAACTGGGTGGTTGGGCCAAGGCAGGCTGGCTCCTGTTCGTCATCCTCCTGCCGTTCCTGGGTGTCCTCGTCTACGTGATCGCCCGCGGCAAGAACATGGGTCGCCGAGAGGTGAATCAGGCCCGCGCGCAGCAGGAGGCCTTCGACTCCTACATCCGGCAGGCGGCGGGCGGCGGCACCGGAACCAGCAGCGTCGACGAACTCGCCAAGCTGTCCGAGATCCGCGCCCGTGGCGACATCACGGACGAGGAGTTCCGCAGGGCGAAGGAACTCGTCCTGAGCGGTCAGGGCCCGTCCAGCGGCTCGGGCACCGGCACCGCCGCCTCGGGCCAGTGAGCGCCGGACGAGGCGACGCCGGGCGGCACGAGGTCACCAGGTAGCACGATGACGGCGGGACCACTCACAGGTGGAGGGTGAACCAGGTGGTCTTGCCGTCGTCGGTGGGGCGTACGCCCCAGTCGTCGGCGAGCGCGCGGACGAGGACCAGTCCGCGCCCGGATTCGTCGTCCTCGGCTGCGAAGCGGGGTTGGGGCAACTGCGGGCTGTGGTCGCCGACTTCGACCGTCAGGTCCAAGTCGGTCCGGCACAGGTGCAGTCCGATGGGGCCCTGGGCGTGCTGAACGGCGTTGGTGAGGACCTCTGAGAGCAACAGCCGCGCGTCGTCGGCCTTTGTGGCGCAGCCCCACGACGTGAGGGCCTTGCTGAGGAAGGCTCGGCCCTCGGGGACGGAGTCGGGGACGGCCGGGAGGTCGAGGGAGACGGCGGCGAGCGGTGCGTCGGGCAGCCGGGTCAGCAGCAGGGTGACATCGTCGTTGTGGCCCTCGGCGTCGGGCAGCAAGGTGGTCAGGACGTGGTCGGCGGCCACCTCCAGGTCGGGGGCGGAGGCGAACAGGTCGCTCAGCGTGCTGGTGAGCCGGGAGAGCTGGTCCTCGATGTCGCTGCCGGGGGTTTCGATCAGTCCGTCGGTGTAGAGCACGAGGGTGGCGCCGGGCGGGATGACCGCGCTGCACTGCTGGTAGAGGACATCACCCACGCCGAGGGGCGCGTTGACGGGCGCGGGCAGCGCACGGGCGCCCTCGCCCGGGGTGGCCACCAGGGTGGGCAGATGTCCGGCGGAGCAGATCGTCACCGCGCCCGCGTCGGCCGCGATCACCAGGTAGCAGCAGGTGACCAGTTGGTCCGGGACGTCGAGGTCGGCGACGGCCGCGTCGAGGGCCTGCATGAGTTGGCGGGGCTGCATACCGGTCTTGGCCAGGGCGTGTGCGGCGGAACGCAACTGGCCCATGACGGCGGCGGCTTCCAGCCCGCGTCCCATCACGTCGCCGATCAGGACGCCGACGCGGCCGGCGCCCAGCGGGACCAGGTCGAACCAGTCGCCGCCCACCCCGGCCCCCTGGGTGGCGGGCCGGTAGCGGCTGGCGGTCGTGAGACCGGGGATGGCGGGCGGAGTGCCCATCAGACTGCGCTGCAGCGTCAGGGCGATGTGCCGCTGTTGTTCGTACAGGACGGTCAGCTCGGCTTCGGCCCGCTTGCGATCGCTGATGTCGCGGACGATGGCACAGGCGCCGATGACCTCGCCGTCGGCGGATCGGGTCGGCCACAGGGTGATGTCGACGTCGAGGAGATCGCCGTGACGGGTGACCCGCAGTGTCTCGAAGTGCTCGACCCTCTCCCCGTTGCGCAACCGGTCCATCAGGAGGTCGATCTCGTGGCCGTGGTCGGGCGGGGCCAGCAGGGACACATGGCGGCCCATGACCTGGGCGCGTGTGTACCCGTAGAGGCGCTGGGCGGCGGCGTTCCAGTAGGTGATGTGCCCGTCGAGGGTCTTGGCGAGGATCGCGTCCTGGGAGGACTCGACGAGCGCGGCCAGCTCGTTGATGCGTTCCTCGGCTGCCTTGCGGTCGCTGACGTCGCGGACGGCGGCGGAGACGAGGAGGCCGTCGGTGGTCTCCAGGGGGCTGAGGCTGATCTCGACGGGGAACTCGGTGCCGTCCTTGCGCAGGCCGTGGAGTTCGAGACCGGCTCCCATGGGGCGCACCTGGCGGTTGTGGGTGTAGCCGCTGCGGTGCTTGGTGTGGTGGGTTCGGAAGCGGTCGGGTACGAGCAAGTCCACGGTTCGGCCGAGGAGTTCCTCGCGGCCGTAGCCGAAGAGCGCTTCGGTCTGGGCGTTGACGAGTCTGATCGTCCCGGTGTCGTCCACGATCACCATGGCGTCCGGCGCCGCCTCCAGCAATCCCCGGAACCGGTCCTCGGCTGCCTTGCGGTCGCTGACGTCGCGGACGGCGGCGGAGACGAGGAGGCCGTCGGTGGTCTCCAGGGGGCTGAGGCTGATCTCGACGGGGAACTCGGTGCCGTCCTTGCGCAGGCCGTGGAGTTCGAGACCGGCTCCCATGGGGCGCAC
>NZ_JBVKCA010000016.1:0-50008 GCF_055656965.1 Streptomyces sp. NPDC111656 | reverse complement strand
GTGGTCTCCAGGGGGCTGAGGCTGATCTCGACGGGGAACTCGGTGCCGTCCTTGCGCAGGCCGTGGAGTTCGAGACCGGCTCCCATGGGGCGCACTTGACGATTTTCGGCGTAGCCGGATCGGTGCAGTGCATGGTGGGTTCGGAAGCGGTCGGGTACGAGCAAGTCCACGGTTCGGCCGAGGAGTTCCTCGCGGCCGTAGCCGAAGAGCGCTTCGGTCTGGGCGTTGACGAGTGTGATCGTCCCGGTGTCGTCCACGATGATCATGGCGTCCGGCGCTGCTTCCAGGAGCCCCCGGAACCTGTCCTCGGCGCCTCCCGAACGGGCACCGCACTCCCCGGCACAGCACATCGACGTGGCGCAGCCGGACACCGAGTCCGGTGCGGCCGAAGCCGAACTGATCGTTTCTCCCACGTTCGCCCCCCACAGACCCTCCGCATGGGTCGTTCGGGCCATCTCAGCGCACTTGGGTCACGATCACTCGGGCATGTCTCATTCTGGCCGCACCGCGGTCGATCGTGTCTGCGGTGAGCGCGGGCTTCGTCCGTCTGCCGACATGTTCCGTCGTGAGTCGGCCCTGCCGGTCCACCGACCCACCGACCTACCGACCTACCGACCTACCGAGACGACCGTGCGGTGGGACGACCGTGGGGCGATGCTGAAGGGGGTGACGAAGGGAGCCCCATGTCCGAGCGCTCGGATGCGGCCGCCGGGGCGGGCCGACGCGGTCTCGTGCGGCGGGTGGCTCCCGGCCTCGTCGTCCTGGCCGGCTACCACCGTTCGTGGCTGCGCGGCGACCTGCTGGCCGGAGTGACCGTCGCGGCCTATCTCGTTCCGCAGGTCATGGCCTATGCGGGCCTCGCGGGACTGCCGCCGGTCGCGGGGCTGTGGGCGATCCTTCCCGCCCTGCTGCTGTACAGCCTGCTGGGTTCGTCACGGCTGTTGTCCGTCGGGCCCGAGTCGACCACCGCGCTGATGACCGCCACCGTGGTGGGGCCCCTCGCCGCGGGCGCCCCGGACCGGTACGCCGCGCTCGCCGCCGGGCTCGCGGTCGTGGTCGGGGCGATGTTCCTGGTGGCGTGGGTGGCGCGGCTGGGCTTCCTCGCCGACCTTCTGTCACGGCCGATCCTGGTCGGCTACCTGACGGGCGTGGCGCTCATCATCATCGTCGACCAGCTCCCCAAACTGACCGGTGTCCGCACCTCGGGATCCGAGTTCTTTCCTCAACTGCTCTCCTTCGTGAGGAACCTGGGAGAAGCCCATCCCGCCACGGTGATCTTCTCCGTGGCGGCGATCGCGTTCCTTTTCGCGGTCGCGCGGTTCTTCCCCGGTGTCCCGGGCCCCCTGCTGGCCCTGGTGCTCGGCACGGCGGCCGTCGCGGTCCTCGGACTCGAGGACCGCGGCATCGCCGTCATCGGCGCGGTACCGGCCGGGCTGCCGAGCCCCGGCCTGCCGACGCCGGGAGACCTGCCGCACCTGGTACTGCCGGCACTCGGCGTGCTCCTGGTCGGCTACACCGACGTCATCCTCACCGCGCGCGCCTTCTCGACTCGTGGCGACGAACTCGAGCCCAACCAGGAACTGTTGGCCCTGGGAGCCGCGAACCTGGGCGCGGGCGTGCTGCACGGCTTCCCGGTGAGCAGCAGCGCCAGTCGTACCGCGCTCGCGCACTCGGCCGGGGGCCGCAGCCAGGCGTACTCGCTCGTCGCCGGCGCGGTGGTCCTCGCCGTGTTGCTGTTCCTCAGCCCGCTCCTCGCGCACACGCCGTCGACCGTGCTGGGCGCCCTGGTCGTCTATGCCGGGGTCCGCATGATGGATCTGGCCGGGTTCCGGCGGCTGGCCGCCTTCCGGCGCCGGGAGTTGCTCCTGGCCCTGGGCTGTCTGGCCGGAGTGCTGGCCCTGGACATCCTGTACGGCGTGCTGGTGGCGGTCGGGCTCTCCGTCGCGGAGTTGCTCACCCGGGTGGCCCGCCCGCACGACGCGATCGAGGGTCTGGTGCCGGGACTGGCAGGCATGCACGACGTCGACGACTATCCACAGGCCCGCATGGTCCCCGGCCTGCTTGTCTACCGCTACGACTCGCCCCTGTTCTTCGCCAACGCCGAGGACTTCAAGCGGCGGGCGCTGGCGGCGGTCGACCGACACGAAGGTCCTGTCGACTGGTTCGTTCTCAACACCGAGGCCATCGTCGAGGTGGACATCACCGCGCTCGACGCGGTCGACGCCCTGCGCCAGGAACTCGAACAGCGTCACATCGTCTTCGCGCTCGCCCGCGTGAAGCAGGACCTGCGCGACGACCTCGACGCCTTCGGGCTGACCGAGGCCATCGGCACCGACCGGATCTTCCCGACTTTGCCCACGACCCTGGCCGCCTACCGGGAGTGGCTCCGGCGCGGCGGCCGCGACCTGGAGAGGGAGACGTAGGCGGCTTCCTCGAAGATGCGTCGGGTGGAGCCGGTGCCCAGTGGTGTGGTCGTGCGGGACAAGCCCAACAGCCCCTGCGGGCAGGGCTGCCCTCCCACGCTCGCCCCGCGGGTCCATAGGGCCGATCGGCCCCTTCCGGGGACCTGCGGCCCCTGCACCGCGAACCCCCACGACACCACGCTGGAAGAGGGATCGAGCGATCCCGGTTCAGGAGGTGGAGATCATGCCCCGCACCGTCACCGTAGGCCTCGACGGCTCGCCCGAGAGCCGTGCCGCCGCCGACTGGGCGGCCCGTGAGGCGAAGCTGCGCGGGCTGCCGTTGAAGCTGGTCAACGTCTGGGAGCCCGCTCCGACCCCCATCGCCCAGGCCCCACTGCTCGGCCCCGAGACCCGTCAGCAGTGGAGCGAACACATACCGCGTGAAGCGGCCGGGGAACTGCGGGCGGCCCACCCGGGGGTCGACGTGCTCGTCGAGCAGGTCACCGGCAGGCCGGCCGAGGTGCTGACCGACGCCGCGAAGGACGCCGAACCGCTGGTCCTCGGATCCCGCGGCCTGAGCGGGATGGGCGGTTTCGTGGTCGGTTCCGTCGGCCTGGCCGTCGTGGCCCGCGCCGAGCGTCCGGTCGTCCTCGTACGGGCCGAAGGAGGCACCTCGGGCACCGACGCCGGCGTTGCGGCCCCGCGACCCGTCGTGCTCGGGCTCGACACCACGGCCCCCGACGACACCCTGATCGGCTTCGCCTTCGAGGAGGCCGTCCTGCGCGGCGCCTCCCTGCGTGTCGTCCACGGCTGGAACGAGCCGCCCTACATCGCGTACGGCATGCCCCCGGATCTGGAACTGAACGCCCAGATCGGCGCGGAGGAGGCCGTCGCCGTGAGCGAGGTGCTGCGGCCGTGGCGGCAGAAGTTCCCGACGGTGGACGTTGTCGAGGACTCCCTGTCCGGGAGGGCGGCCAGCCACCTCGTGGAGGCCTCCGCGGAGGCCTCCCTGGTCGTCGTCGGCCGCCGTATCCGCCGTTCGGCGCTCGGCGCGCACATCGGGCCGGTCACCCATGCCGTACTGCACCACGCCACCGCCCCCGTCGCCGTGGTCCCGCACGACTGAGGCCCGACACGACCGATCACCCGATGACACGACCGATCAACCGACACGACTCGCCATCAGGCGCGCCTTGCCGTCCGAGGAGAGCCGCCCATGCATGCGGCAGTCGTACGAGTGTGGAGGGAGACTTGTCATGGTGGCGGTGCCCGCGCACGGGACCATCCGGGTCATCCGCGAGTCCCGGCCCCTCGTCTGCGGCGAAGGACGGTGAGGACGGTGGAGCTGCCCCTGGTCGTGGGCGTCGACGGCTCGGAGCCCAGCCTGCGCGCCGTGGACTGGGCGACGGACGACGCCGCGCTGCGCGGCGCACCGCTGCGCCTGGTGTACGCGTCGCTGTGGGAGCGCTACGAGGGCGCCGCGCTCGCCGAGGGCCTCGGCAGGTCCTCGGAGCAGGTGATGGCCGACAACATCGTCGAGGCCGCCGCGCGCCGGGCCCACCGCAGGGCCCCCGAGGTGAAGGTCGGCACCGACGTCCTGCCCGACGACGCGGCGAGCGTGCTGCTGAACGAGGCGCACACCGCTGCCGCGCTGGTCGTCGGGTCGCGCGGCCGCGGCGGCCTCGCCGAACTGCTGCTCGGCTCGGTCAGCCTCACGGTCGCCGGCCGCGCCGCCTGCCCGGTGATCGTGCTGCGCGGCGACCAGGACAACCAGGCAGGGAACAAGACGCACCGGCGCGTGGTCCTGGGAGTCGGCGAGGGGCCGCACGGCACGGCGGCCACCCGGTTCGCCTTCGAGGAGGCCGAGGCCCGTAAGGCCACCCTGGACGCCGTACGGGCCTGGCGCTGCCCGGCGTACGAGAGCGCCGACGACCCTCTGCTCGAGGGCGAACCGGCCCGTTTGCACGAGCAGCGGGCCGCGGAGATCATGGAGTCGGCGCTGAGCAAGGCCGCGGACGAGCGTCCTGCGGTGGATCTGCACCGCAGGACCGCCGAGGGCAGCGCTCGCCGGATCCTGCTGGACGCCTCGGACGACGCCGACCTGCTGGTCGTCGGAGTCCGGCGCCACCACGGACTCGCCGGACTCCAGCTCGGCCGGGTCGCCCACACGCTCCTGCACCACTCCGCCTGCCCGGTCGCCGTCGTACCGCAACGGGGATGAGCGACTCAGAGGGTCGCCGCATGGTCGGGGACATACGTCTGCAGATCGCGCGGCGGGCGCACATAGCCCGTCGACGGCGGCCGGGGCGGCAGTTCGAGAACCGGTGGCTTCACCTCGTGGTACGGAACGGAGCCGAGCAGGTGGGCGATCATGTTCAGGCGGGCCCGGCGCTTGTCGTCGCTCTCCACGATGTACCACGGAGCCTCCGAGACGTCCGTGTGCACCAGCATCTCGTCCTTGGCCCGGGAGTACGCCTCCCAGCGGGTGATCGACTCCAGGTCCATCGGGGACAGCTTCCAGCGCCGCGTCGGATCCTTCAGCCGGCGCCGGAACCGCTTCTGCTGCTCCGCGTCGCTCACCGAGAACCAGTACTTGCGCAGCAGGATCCCCTCCTCGACGAGCATCCGCTCGAAGATGGGGCACTGGCGAAGGAAGAGCTGGTGCTCCTCCTTCGTGCAGAAGCCCATGACCTGCTCGACGCCGGCGCGGTTGTACCAGCTCCGGTCGAACAGCACGATCTCCCCGGCGGCGGGCAGATGTTCGACATACCGCTGGAAGTACCACTGGGTGCGCTGGCGCTCGGTCGGCTTGGGCAGCGCCACGGTCCGTGCGACGCGCGGGTTGAGAAGCTCCGACACCCGTTTGATCGTGCCGCCCTTGCCCGCCGCGTCCCGGCCCTCGAAGATCACCACGAGCCGGGCACCCTCGGTGCGCACCCACTCCTGGAGCTTCACCAGCTCCGTCTGCAGGCGCAGCAGCTCCCGCTCGTACGCCGCTACCGGCACCTTCGCCGTCTTCTCGCCGGCCATGCCGCCTCCTCCGCTCGATCACGCACACCGATGCCACGCCCCGCGACACGCCTCGTGACGCACCTCGATGACTTACGGAGTCACCATGCCCAAGGTCGAACCGCCCAAGGTCGAACACCAGGACAGCACCGTACTGACCGACGAGGAACTGCGCACCCTGGACGCCCACTGGCGAGCCGCCAACTACCTTGCCGTGGGCCAGATCTACCTGCTCGCCAACCCGCTGCTGACCGAACCCCTGACCTCCGCGCACATCAAGCCGCGGCTGCTCGGCCACTGGGGCACCTCACCCGGCCTCAACCTCGTGCACACGCACCTCAACCGGGTGATCAAGGCCCGCGGTCTGGACGCGCTGTGCGTGTGGGGGCCCGGACACGGCGGGCCCGCGGTCCTCGCCAACTCCTGGCTGGAGGGGACCTACAGCGAGACGTATCCGAGCGTCTCGCGGGACGCGGCAGGCATGGAACGGCTGTTCCGGCAGTTCTCGTTCCCCGGCGGGGTGCCCAGCCATGTCGCGCCCGAGACCCCGGGCTCGATCCACGAGGGCGGCGAGCTCGGCTACTCGCTGGCGCACGCCTACGGGGCCGCCTTCGACAACCCGGACCTGCTGGTCGCCTGCGTCATCGGTGACGGCGAGGCGGAGACGGGGCCGCTGGCCGCGTCCTGGCACTCCAACAAGTTCCTCGACCCGGTCCACGACGGCGCCGTGCTGCCGATCCTGCACCTCAACGGCTACAAGATCGCCAACCCGGCCGTCCTGTCCCGTATCCCGGAGGCCGAACTCGACGAGCTGCTGCGCGGCTACGGCCACGACCCGATCCACGTCGCGGGCGACGACCCGCACGAGGTCCACCGCGCGCTGGCGGACGCGTTGGACCGGACCCTGGACAGCATCGCGCGGATGCAGCGCACCGCCCGCGAGGACGGCGTGGCCGAGCGGGTGCGCTGGCCCATGATCGTGCTGCGCACCCCGAAGGGCTGGACGGGACCGGCGGAGGTCGACGGCGTGCCCGTCGAGGGCACCTGGCGCGCCCACCAGGTACCGCTGGCCGCGGTCCGCGAGAACCCGGAACACCTGCGGCAGTTGGAGACCTGGCTGCGCTCGTACCGTCCCGAGGAACTCTTCGACGCCGAGGGGCGTCCGGTCGCCGACGTCCTCGCCTGCGTGCCCGACGGCGCGAAGCGACTCGGCGGCACCCCGCACGCCAACGGCGGCCTGCTCGTCCGTGATCTGCCCGTCCCGTCCCTCGACCGTTACGCCGTCCCGGTCGACAAGCCGGGCGCCACCCTGCACGAGCCCACCCGGGTCCTCGGCGACTTCCTCGAACAGGTCATGAAGGACACCTCCCACCGCAGGGACTTCCGTCTGGTGGGCCCCGACGAGACCGCCTCCAACCGGCTGGGAGCCGTCTTCGGCGCCACCGGCAAGGCCTGGCAGGAGCGGACCCTCCAGGTGGACGAGCACCTGGACCGGCACGGCCGGGTCATGGAGGTCCTCTCCGAACACCTCTGCCAGGGCTGGCTGGAGGGCTACACGCTGACCGGCCGGCACGGGCTGTTCTCCTGCTACGAGGCGTTCGTGCACATCGTCGACTCGATGGTCAACCAGCACATCAAGTGGCTCAAGACGTCGAGGGAGCTGGCGTGGCGCGCTCCCATCGCCTCCCTCAACTACCTGCTCACCTCGCACGTCTGGCGCCAGGACCACAACGGCTTCTCGCACCAGGACCCCGGCTTCGTCGACCACGTCCTCAACAAGAGCCCCGAAGTCGTACGGGTCTATCTGCCGCCGGACGCCAACACCCTTCTGTCGGTGGCGGACCACGTGCTGCGCAGTCGCGACTACGTCAACGTCGTCGTCGCGGGCAAGCAGCCCTGCTTCGACTGGCTCTCCATGGACCAGGCCCGCGACCACTGCGCTCGGGGCGCCGGGATCTGGGAGTGGGCGGGCTCGGCGAACGGGGACCGCGAACCGGACGTCGTCCTCGCCTGCGCGGGTGACGTCCCCACCCAGGAGATCCTGGCCGCCTCCGACCTGCTCCGCCGCCATCTGCCCGAGCTGGCCGTCCGCGTCGTCAACGTCGTCGACATGACCCGGCTGCTGCCGCGCGAGGTACACCCGCACGGGATGCGCGACTTCGAGTACGACGGGCTGTTCACCACCGACAAGCCCGTGATCTTCGCCTACCACGGCTACCCCTGGCTGGTCCACCGGCTCGCCTACGGCCGCACCGGCCACGCCAACCTGCACGTACGCGGCTACAAGGAGATGGGCACCACCACGACCCCGTTCGACATGGTCGTCCGCAACGACATGGACCGCTACCGCCTCGTCATGGACGTGATCGACCGCGTCCCCGGCCTCGGCGTCCGCGCCGCCGCCGTCCGCCAGCAGATGGCCGACGTCCGCACCCGCCACCACGCCTGGATCCGCGCACACGGCACCGACCTGCCCGAAGTCGCCGACTGGACCTGGAGCGGCTGAGCCTCCACCCCGCACCGGCCGAAATCCCGGACCACGCAAGGGAGTTCAACGCCATGACCGTACGCATCGGCATCGACATGAGGGTGGCCGACGACCGATGAGCGCGGAGCGGAACGACACGGCCCGCGTACCCCGTGCGCTGCGGGGGACGCGGGCCGTGGTCCTCGACACCGACGGCGTCGTCACGGACTCCGCGCGGCTGCACGCCGCCGCGTGGAAGACGGCCTTCGACGCCTTCCTACGCCCACGCGGCGAGCGCCCCTTCGACCCGCGCGAGGACTATCTGCGCCACGTCGACGGCAAGTCGCGCCTCGACGGAACCGCGGCCTTCCTCGAATCCCGGGGGCTGCGGCCCTCCGATGCCGAGATCCGGGCCGTCGCCGCCCACAAGGAACGGCTGTTCTCCGAGCGGCTGCGCGCCGGGCGCGTCGACGCCTACCCGGGCACGGTCCGCCTGCTGCGCGCCCTGCGGTCCACCGGGATCCCGCTGGCCGCAGCCTCCGCCTCCCGGCACGCGGGCGAACTCCTCGAACAGGCGGGAGTACGCGGTCTCTTCGACGCTCTGGTGGACGGCGGGGAGGCGGCCCGGCTCGGTCTGCCCGGCAAGCCCGACCCCGCTCTCTTCCTGGAGGCTACCCGCCGCCTCGGGGTCCCCGCCGAACAGGCCGCCGTCGTCGAGGACGCCCTCGCCGGAGTCGAGGCCGGCCGACGTGGCGGATTCGGACTCGTCGTGGGCGTCGACCGCGCCCGCACCCCGGCCACCCGGAGCGCTCTGCTGGAGCACGGCGCGGACCTGGTGGTCGAGGACCTCGCGGAGCTGCTCACCCCGATGGAGGACTGAGGATGTCCGACTGGACCTGGGCGTACGAAGGCTACGAGCCCGCGCAGGAGCGGCTGCGCGAGGCGCTGTGCGCCCTCGGCAACGGCTATCTCGCCACCCGGGGCGCGGCTCCCGAGTGCGCGGCGGACCCCGTCCACTACCCGGGCACGTACGCGGCGGGCTGCTACAACCGCCTCACCTCGGACGTGGCCGGACACCGGGTCGAGAACGAGGACATGGTCAACCTCCCCAACTGGCTGCCACTTCGCGTGCGCACCCGCTCCGGGAACTGGCTCACGCCCGACACCCACAAGCTCCTCGACCACCGCCAGACTCTGGACCTGCGCGCGGGCGTCCTGGAACGTACCCTGCGGTACGAGGATGAGCAGGGGCGTTGCCTCGCCGTACGGCAGGTACGCCTTGTCCACATGGCCGACCCCCATCTGGCCCTGCTGCGCATGGAGTTGACGGCTCAGGGCTGGTCCGGGGAGATCGAGGTCGAGACGGCGCTCGACGGGAGTGTCGCCAACACCGGCGTGGAGCGCTACCGCTCCCTCGCCTCCCGGCACCTCACGGACGTCCGGACCGGCACCGCGGCGCCGGACACGATCTGGCTGGAGTGCCGGACCAGCACCTCCGACATCAGGATCGGCCTGGCGGCCCGCACGGTCACCGACGTACCCGTCCAGACCGTGGACGCACACGAGGACGCGCGGGCGGCACGGCTGCTGCGGCTCTCCCTGACCGACGGCCGGACGGTCACGGTCGACAAGACCGTCGCCCTGCACACCTCCCACGACCCGGCCATCGAGGAGCCGGCGCACGCCGCCCTCGACCGGGTCGTTCGCGCTCCGGATTTCGCGACCCTGCTGGACTCCCATGGCACGGCCTGGCAACAGCTGTGGCGCAACGCCGAGTTGGACGTGCCGAACAGCGCGGGCCCGGTGCTGCGGCTGCACCTCTTCCACCTGCTCCAGACGCTCTCCCCGCACACCGCGGAGCTGGACGTCGGCGTGCCGGCGCGCGGTCTGCACGGCGAGGCCTACCGGGGACACGTCTTCTGGGACGAGCTGTTCGTCCTGCCGTACCTCAACCTGCACTTCCCCGAGGTCTCCCGCGCCCTGCTCACCTACCGCCACCGCCGCCTCGAGCAGGCCTGCCGGGCCGCGGTCGACGCCGGGCACACCGGCGCGATGTACCCGTGGCAGAGCGGCAGCGACGGCCGGGAGGAGACCCAGCGACTGCACCTCAACCCGCGCTCGGGGCGCTGGCTGCCCGACCACTCGCGGCTTCAGCACCACGTCGGCTCGGCGATCGCGTACAACGTGTGGCAGTACTGCGAGGCGAGCGGCGACACCGAGTTCCTGCACACCAAGGGCATCGAGATGCTCGTGCAGATCGCCCGCTTCTGGGCCGGCCTCGCCGCGTACGACGGGACGCTCGGCCGGTACCGGATCCGCGGCGTCATGGGCCCCGACGAGTACCACGACGCCTACCCCGGCGCCGAGCGGCCTGGACTCGACGACAACGCGTACACCAACGTCACCGCGGCCTGGGTGATCGCCCGCACCCTCGACGTCCTCTACGACCTGCCCGAACTGCCGCGCCGGGACCTCTGCGAGCGCACCGGCCTCGACGCGGCCGAACTCGACGGCTGGCAGGAGGTTTCCCGGAAGCTGTACGTGCCCTTCCATGCCGGGGTGATCAGCCAGTTCGACGGCTACGGCGGACTGGAGGAGCTGGACTGGGACGGCTACCGGACCCGCTACGGCGACATCCGGCGGCTCGACCGGATCCTGGAGGCCGAGGGCGACAGCGTCAACCGCTACCAGGCGTCCAAGCAGGCGGACGTCCTGATGCTGGGCTACCTCTTCTCGCCCGCCGAGCTCGGCGGGCTCTTCCGCAGGCTCGGGCACGAGGTGGACGACACCCTGTGGCGGCGCACCGTCGACCACTACCTGCGCCGCACGAGTCACGGCTCGACGTTGAGCAGCGTGGTGCACGGTTGGGTGCTGGCCCGGGCGCGGCGCGCGGAGGCGTGGACGTTCGTACACGAGGCCCTGGCCGGGGACGTCGCCGATCTGCAGGGCGGCACCACGGGGGAGGGCATCCACCTCGGTGCCATGGCCGGCACCCTCGATCTCGTCCAGCGCTGCCTGACCGGTCTGGAGACCCGGGGCGGCGCGCTGCGGCTCGATCCGGTGCCGCTGCCGGAGTTCTCCGAGTACGGCTTCGCCATCCGCTACCGGGGCCATCGTGGCGTACAACTGCACCTGACCGCGGACCAGTTGATGCTGGCAGTGCCCGCGTCCGACCAGGACCCGATCGACATCGCCCTCGTGGACCGCACCGTGTCCTTGGCACCCGGGGAGTCCTGCACCCTCACCCTGCCGGACCAGTGACCGGACGGTCCCGCGGGTCGCCAGGCAGTACGGTGAGGGCAGGCGGACTGGTGTGCGGCCTCTTGTCCGCCGAATGGGCCGGAGGAAGCGATGGGCGCGGAGACACGCGGGGGATCCGAGCAGCATCTGCCCAGGCTTCGGCTCGACGAGCTGCTGGGCGAGCTGCAGGTACGCATCGCCGCCGTACGCGGTACTCGGGACCGCCTGCACAGCCTGCTGGAGGCCGTCCTGTCGGTCGGCCGGGAGCTGGATCTGCCGCAGGTGCTGCGCAGCATCGTCGAGGCCGCCGTCGTCCTGGTGGACGCCGAGTACGGGGCGCTGGGCGTGATCGGTGGCGACCGGAAGCTGTCCGCGTTCATCACCGTCGGCATCGACGATGAGCGGCGGTCCGAGATCGGGGCGCTGCCCAGCGGGCACGGACTCCTCGGCGAGCTGATCCGGCACCCGGTGCCTTTGAGGCTGCCGGAGCTGTCCGAGCATCCCGAGTCGTACGGCTTTCCCGCCCACCACCCGCCGATGCACTCCTTCCTCGGCGTACCGATCCGGGTACGGGACGAGGTGTTCGGGAACCTGTACCTCACCGAGAAGCGCGACGAGCGGGAGTTCGACGCGGAGGACGAGTCCGTCCTGGCGACGCTGGCCGTGGCCGCCGGCGTCGCCATCGAGAACGCGCGGCTGTACGAGGAGACCAGGCTCCGCGAACGCTGGCAGCGGGCCAGCGGGAAGGTCACCAGCGTCCTGCTGACCGGCGCGCCCGGCGCGGAGGTGCTGGAGCTGATCGTCGACGAGGCACGGAAGATCGTCTCCGCGGACATGGGGCTGATCGCGGAACGCGTGGCGGGCGAAGAGGAGCTACGGCCGGCGCTGGCCGTCGGGCTCGGCGCGGAGGAGCGCGGTGGCCTGGTGATGTCGGCCAGAAGCGGTTTCGTCGGAGCCGCGCTCAGCTCCGCCGAGCCGGTGGTCAGCGCCGACATCGAACACGATCCCCGCGTGGGCGAGGGCGAAGCCCAGTGGGCCGGGCTCGGACCCGTCGTCGCGGTGCCGCTCGGCACCAGCGGCAAGGCGCGGGGCGTGCTGCTGCTGGGGCGGTTGCGGGGCGGCACTCCGTTCGGCGACGCGGACACCGGACCGCTGCTCGGGTTCGCGGATCAGGCCGCACTGGCGCTGGAGCTGGCCGAGCGACGGCGGGACGCGGAACAGATCGCGTTGCTCCAGGACCGCGACCGCATCGCCCGGGACCTGCACGACCTCGCCATCCAGCGGCTCTTCGCGGCCGGCATGACACTGCAGAGCGCCCAGCGCTTCATGGAGCATGCCGAGGGCATGGAGCGACTGACACGGACCGTCGACGACCTCGACGACACCATCAAGATCATCCGGTCCACGATCTTCGGCCTGCGGACGCGCGGCGGGGCCGGCCGGGACGGCGACGGTCTGCGCAGCCGGGTCTCCGAGGCGGTCACTGCCTCGACCACGTTGTTCGGGTTCGCGCCCGCGCTGCGGATCGAGGGGCTCGTCGAGACCGAAGTCCCCGGCGACATCGCCGACCACGCCGTCGCGGTGCTCGGCGAGGCGCTGAGCAATGCGGCCCGGCACTCCGGGGCCCACGCCGTGGACGTCCGGCTCCAGTGCGCCGGTGGCGAGTTGACGCTCACCGTGACGGACGACGGCTGTGGGGTGCCGGCTGACGTACGGCGCAGCGGGCTGAAGAACATGGAGGACCGGGCCATCGCCCTCGGGGGCGTACTGACGCTCGGCGAGCGGCCCGGGGGCGGTGGTACACGGCTGGTGTGGCGGGTGCCGGTGAGCGCACCCGGCGCGGGCCCGGGGGGCGGTCCGGCGCACGGCTGAGACTGCCGGTGACCTGTGCGTCCGGTGTTCTGCGGTGCGGGTGCGGGTGCGGGTGCGGGTGGGGCCGCGGGTGCTGGGGCCGGTCGCGCAGTTCCCCGCGGTCCTGAAGGGGTGTTCCCCGGGGTCAGCGGCTCCGGTGGTCGGCGGTGCCGGGGTGCTCCAGCTGGCTGGCCAGGACCGCCGCCTGCACCCTGCGCTGGACACCGAGTTTGGCCAGCAGCCGGGAGATGTGGTTCTTCACCGTCTTCTCGGACAGGTAGAGCTTCTTGCCGATCTCACGGTTGGTGAGCCCGTCCCCGATCAGCGCGAGGATGTCGCGCTCGCGGGGCGAGAGGCCGGCGAGTTCGGGGGCCAGCGCCGGGGCCTCGGTGGGGTCCGCGCGCAACGACCGCATCAGCCGGGCGGTCGTCGTGGGGTCCAGCATCGACTGACCGGAAGCCACGGTGCGTACCGCCGAGACCAGATCCGAGCCCTTGATCTGCTTGAGCACATAGCCCGAGGCTCCGGCCATGATCGCGTCGAGCAGGGCCTCCTCGTCGTCGAACGACGTCAGCATCAGACAGGCCAGCTCCGGCATCTGGCTGCGCAGCTCCCGGCAGACTCTGATCCCGTCGCCGTCCGGCAGGCGTACGTCCAGGACGGCCACGTGCGGTCGCAGCGCCGGGCCACGCACCAGCGCGTGCTCGACGCTGCCAGCGTCGCCGACCACCGAGATGTCCGGCTCGGCGTCCAGGAGATCGGTCAGACCGCGGCGCACCACCTCGTGGTCGTCCAGCAGGAAGACCCGGATGGGGTTCTGTTCCGTGAAGGTGCGCGCCTCGGCCATGACGACCCCTTGTTCGGTTTCCGTGGCGGACTGTGGACCACGAGCCGGCTGTGACGACGATCATCACCCTCCGGGGCCGAACTCACTAGGGCCGACCGGCCCAACTTGACCGCGCCCGTCGCATCGGCCCCCGGTCACCGCTCCGGTCCGCGGGCCGGCCCCGTGAGCTCGAACTCCACGTCCACCACCCCTTCGACGGCCCGTACCAGGCGCGCTGCCACGGGCACCAGCGAGGTGTCCCGGACACGCCCGGCGAGGGTGACGACCCCGTCGTGCACCTGTACCCGCACCGGTGACGACGGCGCACGGAACAGATACGACACCACCTCGCGGCGTACCTCCTCGGCGATGTCCTCGTCGTCCCGCAGGAACACCTTCAGCAGGTCGCCGCGGCTGACGACGCCTTCGAGCAGGCCCTTGTCATCGACGACGGGCAGCCGCTTGACCTTGGCGTGCGCCATCGTCCGTGCGGCCTGCGCGAGAGTCGCGTTCGCCCGGACGGTGAATGCGGGGGCCGTCATCAGGTCCTCGGCGGTCACGGCGCCGGCCTTGGCGAGATCGGACAGCCGCCGCAACTGCGTGTACCGGTCCGGATCGCTGTCGCGGAACTCCTCCTTGGGGAGCAGATCGGCCTCGGAGACCACGCCGATCACCCGGCCCTCGCCCTCCAGGACGGGCAGGGCACTGACCTTCCGCTGCCCCATCAACCGCACGATCTCCTTGAAGTTCGCCTTGCGGCCGACGGCGGCGACGGTGTGGGTCATCACGTCGCTGACGATGCGCGGGCTGCCGTGCACGGTGACTCCTCGGTGGATGGCGACGCGGTCAGCGGAGACTTCCGCTGCCGTAGGGCGCGTACATGTCCAACAGCCGGGTCCTGGCCGACCGCAGCCGGCGGGCGACCGTGTCTCCCACCCACTGGCCCACGGCCGTGCCCAGCGCCGGATCGGCCAGACACATGGCGCGTACGACTTCGGCGTCGAACTCGTACGCGCGCACCGGGCTCGTCGCCTCGGCGCCCAGATGCCAGGTGTGCGGCCCGAACAGCCAGGACCAGCCGACGAGTTCGTTGTGCCCGACGGTCTCGATCACGACCGCGCGGCGGCCCGGCACGCGCATGTCGAGGGCCACCGTGCCGGTACGGACGATCCAGAACCGGTCCGCTCGCCGTCCCTCCTCGAACAGGCGGGTTCCCAGCGGGAACGACACCTCCCGGGCGCTGCGCATCAGTCGTTCGCCGTGCTCGGCGGGCAACGCCCGCAGGATGCTGGAAGTGGGGGAAGCGTTCATGATGGTGTCCTCTTCCTCGAGCTCCTCTTCCAGGAGCGCGACCAGGCCACCTCCAATGTCTTTCTCCGGGCCCCGCTTCCACCAGGGGCCGAAGGGCCCCTCGCCAGGGCCTGCCCGGCCCCTGCGTCCGGGCCCGGCCCGGTACCAGACTTGAGGGGAGACAGGGAATCCACCGCCATGCGCGCAGGAAGGTGCGGACCATGCTTCGACACGTCGCCGCAGGGATCGACGGTTCTCCCGAAGGCCTGGCCGCCGCGCACTGGGCGGCCAGAGAAGCCCTGCGCCGAGGCACGGCGCTGCGCCTGGTGCACGCCTGGAAGTGGCAGCCACGGCCGGCCCCGACCGTGCCCGCGGACATGTCGCAGCGGTCCTGGGCCGAGGACATGCTGGCGCAGGCGTCGGACAGCATGCGTGCCGCGCACAGCGGCCTGCAGGTCAGCACCCACGCGGTCGCCGACGCACCGGTCGAAGCCCTGCTCGCGGCGTCCGAAGAGGCCGACCTGCTGGTCCTCGGCTCCCACGGGATCAGCGGTGTCGCGGGCTTCCTGACCGGCTCGGTGTCTCAGCGGGTGGTCGCAAGGTCATCGCGTCCCGTGGTGCTGGTGCGGGCGGGGGAGTGCACCGCCGACGAGCACTTCTCGGCGGTGGACGGAATCTCCCCCGACGAGATACCCGAGACCCCGTACCGCGATGTCGTGCTCGGCCTCGGCACGGACCGGCCCTGCGACGAGCTGATCGAGTTCGCCTTCGACGCCGCCCGACGCCGTGCTGCCCCGCTCCGCGTGGTCCATGCCTTCAGCGGTCCGTCCCCCTACGCGGCGATCGACAGGCTCGCCCCCGAGTACGACACCGAGCTGCGCGTCGAGCACGAGCGTGCCGTGGTCGCGACGCTTCGCCCCTGGTGCGAGAAGTTCCCCGCGCTCGCCGTGACCGAGACCGTCATCGAGGGACGCGCGGCCGGCGAGCTGATCCACGCCTCGGCCGGCGCGGCCCTCCTCGTGGTGGGACGCCGGGTGCGCGAGACCCGGCTCGGCACCCACCTGGGCTCCGTCGCGCACGGCGTACTGCACCACGCTCCTTGCCCCGTCGCCGTCGTCCCGCACGGCTGAAAGCCCCGGAGGACGAGTGAGAGACGACCAGGCGTGCTGTGTCTCATGTGGTCTTGCGTCGCCACTGTGGTCCGGCCTGGTCCCATTCACGACCCCACTGGTCGTAGCGCCGCTGGTCGAGCCGCCACCGTGCGACGCGCCCGGCGGCGAAGGCCAGGCCGCCGAAGGCGACCCCGGCCGCGGCGCCGAGCGAGGCTGCCTCGACGTCTGCCGCCGAGGCGGTCGGCGGCTGCGTGGTGAGCTGCTCCTTGCTGTTCAGCCACACGACGACCTTCGATCCGACCCGGTGGCCGTAGTCCACCAGGGCCCGTCCGGTATGCGTCGAGCCGTCCGCCGCTTTCCAGCGGACCGTCGCCCGGACACGGTCGTAGGGCGTATCCGCCCCGATCCCCACCGTCCGGGCCGTGCTCGCGACGAGGACGGCCTGCACCGCGTGCCGCTCGTGCCGAAGCCGCGCGAAGGACGCGTCGGCGGCGTGGGCCGTCAGCAGCCCGGTCAGGGTGCCGCCGATCGTCATGACCAGCCACACGGCCAGCACGATCCAGGCCTCGACGACGTCGTCGTGCCGGCGCAGGGGGTTGCTCCGCCAGCGCCACAGCAGCTGCCTGACACGCTCGGTCCTGTGCATCCGACCGCACCTCCTCGTCGTCATGGACTGGACGGTCGCGTCGGGGAATGCGCGGCGGCAGAGGCCGACCGGGCGCCGTCGCGGCCCCGCCCGGTCCCGCGATGGGGACCGATCGGCCCAAGCGGACACCGACGGTCACGCTCAGGCTGGACATACGAGGTCGATCCATGCGCGAACAGGCCGTCGAGCGGCGTACCACCATCGTCGGAGTCGACGACTGCGACGGCAAGCGGTGGTGGCGCGGCAAGGGGCGCCTGCTCGCCGTAGTGCCCCGCGACCGGCATCCGCAAGAGCCAGGAAGGGATCGTCATGAAAGCACTCGTGTTCCACGGTTCCGGAAAGTCCGCGTGGGAGAAGGTCACGGACCCCGGAATCCAGGATGCCACCGACGCGATCGTCCGCGTCGACGCCGTCACGATCTGCGGGACCGACCTGCACATCCTCAAGGGCGACGTACCGGAGGTGCGCCCCGGCACGGTACTCGGACACGAAGCCGTCGGCGAGATCGTCGACGTCGGCGGTGAGGTCCGCACGGTCCGTCCCGGTGACCGTGTCCTGGTCTCGTGCATCACCACGTGCGGCCGCTGCCGCTTCTGCCGGGAAGGCATGTACGGGCAGTGCCGCGGTGGTGGGGGATGGATCCTCGGCCACTTGATCGACGGCACGCAGGCCGAGTACGTCCGGGTACCGCATGCGGACCTGTCGACCTATCCGCTGCCGGGCGCGGTGGACAGCAAGGACGCCGTGCTGCTGGCCGACATCTTCCCCACCGCCTACGAGGTGGGCGTGCTGAACGGGCGGGTACGGCCCGCGGACACCCTCGTCGTGGTCGGAGCGGGGCCGATCGGGCTCGCCGCGATCGCCACGGCCCGGCTGTACACCCCGGGGAAGATCATCGCCGTGGACCTGGCCCCGGCCAGGCTGGACGCCGCCAAGCGCCTCGGCGCCGACGCGGTGGCCATGGCGGGGGAGGAGGCGGAGCAGTTGGTCGCCGACCTCACCGAGGGCCTGGGGGCCGATCTGGTCATCGAGGCGGTGGGGGTGCCCGCGAGCTTCGAGGCGTGTACGCGCATGGTGCGGCCCGGCGGGCACGTGGCCAACGTCGGCGTGCACGGCAAGCCCGTGACACTCCACCTCGAAGACCTGTGGAGCAAGAACGTGACGATCACCACCGGCCTGGTCGACACGTACTCCACGCCCACCCTGCTGCGCATGACGGCCGCCGGGCAACTGCCCACGTCGTCCCTGGTCACCCACACCTTCCCGTTGGACGCGATGGAGGAGGCGTACGACGTCTTCTCGCGGGCCGCCGACACAGGCGCGCTCAAGGTCGTCCTCGGCGCACCGCAGCACGACGCCCTGACGGTCAGGACGCCCTGACAGGAGGAAGTGACGGCCATGAGTGAACACACATCGTCGAACGCCGTGTCGGCCAGCACGGCCAGCACGGCCAGCGCGGCCAGCGCGGCCACCGCGGACAGCGCGCGGGGCGACATCGGCCGCCGTATCGCCCAGCGCCGTGAGGAACTCGGCCTGACCCGGGAGGAGACCGCCTACCGGGCGGGCACGGCTCCCGGCTACGTCCGGTACCTGGAGGAACAGTCCACCGCCACTCCGGGCCCAGGCGTTCTCATCAGACTCGCCGACGTCCTCGAGACGAGCGTCGCGGCCCTGCGCGGTGGCGAGGCGGACCTGCCACCCGGGACCGGCCGAGCCGCCCACCACGCCCGGCTGATCGAATTGAGCGCGGAGGAGTGCCGGACGCGGCTGTCGACACACGGTGTGGGAAGACTGGCGACAGAGACCGCCGAAGGGCCGTTGATCGTCCCCCTGAACTACAGCGTCGTCGACGGTGCGATCGCGTTCCGGACGGCACCGGGCACGACGTCCGCCAAGGCCGTCGGAACCGACGTGGCCTTCGAGGTGGACCACATCGACGAAGCGCTCAGCCAGGGCTGGAGCGTCCTCGTGCGGGGCCGCGCGAGGGCCGTGACGGACGCGGACGCGACGCGTCGGCTGGAGGAATGCGCGTACAGCGATCCGTGGGCGGGCGGCGAACGGTCCCTGTGGGTGTGCGTGGATCCGGTCGCCGTCACCGGGCGCCGGATCGATGTGCCCTGACCGCCGGCAGCGAGGGGCGTCGCTCTTCGGCCGCCCCGTGCCGGTGGGCCCTCTTCCCGGCGTCCGCCGCCCCACACACTGAAACGCGTACCGCGCTGTACCCCGTGAAGGTTGGACCCGGCGATGAACGCCAACGACGGCTTCCGTGAACTCGACCGCGAGGAGTGCCTGCGTCTGCTGGAGCGGGCACCGATCGGCCGCGTCGTCCACACGCGCCACGCCCTGCCCGCGGTCCTGCCGGTCAACTTCTGCCTGGACGTCGACTCCGCGGTACTGATGCGTACTTCCGCCGACTCGGAACTGGCCGCCGCGGTCGACGGCGTGGTGATCGCCTTCGAAGCGGATGAGGTGGATGCGACGGCGCACTCCGGCTGGAGTGTCGTGGTCACCGGCCGCGCGACGGTGGTGACCGATCCCGTGGAGCACGGCCGACTGGCCCGGACCGGTCCGCGCTCTTGGGTGACCTCACCCGAGGAGGTCTTCATCCGCATCGAGCCCGAGTTGGTGACCGGTCGCCAACTCATAGCTGGGCTCGCCGCGTACTGAGAGGCCGGCCGGTGCGCCAACCTGTCGGAGACGGCACAACGCCGTGTCTCATTTTCCGCGAGCCCTCGCACCGAGCCCTGGCACCGAGCTCTCGCACCGAGCTCTCGCACCGAGCCCTGGCACCGAGTTCTCGCACCGATCCCTCACACCACTGACCGGATCGGTCCGATGCCGGCCTGGATCAGGCCTGCGGATCCGGTATCCGGCCAGGTCAGAATGGGAGGCATGAACCGAGCGCTGATCGTGATCGATGTCCAGGAATCCTTCCGAGCCCGCCCGCTGTGGGAACAGATCGCCAACCCGAAGATCGCGGAACCGGTCAACCGTCTGGTGCGACTCGCCCGCGCCAACGGCGACCTGGTCGTCTGGGTCCTCCACACGGAGCCCGGCAGCGGCGGTGTCTTCGACCCGGCCCAGGGGCACGTCCGCCTGCTGGACGAACTGGAGCAGCCGCAGTCCGGTGAGCCGGTCCTGCACAAGACCTCCCACAACGCCTTCACCACCACTCATCTGCAACAACTGCTCACCGAGGCGGGCGTGCGCGAGCTGACGGTCTGCGGCATCCGTACCGAGCAGTGCGTGGAAACCACCACCCGGGTGGGAAGCGACCTCGGATACCGGATGGTCTTCGTCACCGACGCCACCACCACCAATCCGATCGGC
This sequence comes from Streptomyces sp. NPDC111656, assembly GCF_055656965.1. Lineage (NCBI taxonomy): Bacteria > Bacillati > Actinomycetota > Actinomycetes > Kitasatosporales > Streptomycetaceae > Streptomyces > Streptomyces sp. NPDC111656. The sequence continues at coordinate 29,835 of NZ_JBVKCA010000016.1, read as the reverse complement.
GACCTGAGTGCCGACGCGATCATCGAGCGCACGGAGGCCGTCCTGCGCGACCGGTTCGCCCGGATCTCCACGGTGGCCGAACGGGAGGCGGAGCTGGGAGCATCCCAGGCGTGAGCCATGTCGTCTTCGTCCTCGTACCCGGCGTCCACCTGCTCGACCTCGCCGGACCGGCCCAGGTCTTCAGCATGGCGGGGGACTTCGGACAGCCCTACCGGCTCAGCTACGTCGCCGACCAGGAAGAGGTGCGCAGCGCCCAGGGCCTGCCGCTGGCCGCGCAGACGCAATGGCCGGAGCTGAGCGCCGACGACCTGGTGCTGGTGCCGGGGTGGAGGGCGTCCACACTGCGCGGCGGCCCCGAGCTGAGCCGGTCCGTGCTGGAGCGGCTGCACGCCCACCACACCGCCGGGGGCGCTGTCGCCAGCGTGTGTGCCGGGGCCGAGGCCCTCGGCCGCGCCGGGCTGCTGGACGGGCGCAGGTGCACCACGCACCACCACCTCCAGGACGAGCTGGCGGCCCGCCACCCCCGGGCGATCGTGGTGCGGGATGTGCTGTTCACCGCCGACGACCGGGTGGTGACGTCGGCCGGCATCGCCAGCGGCATCGACCTGGCGCTGCACCTGCTGGCCGTCCGCCACGGTCCCGCACTCGCCGCCCAGGTGGCGCGGGACATGGTCGTCTACGCCCGCCGCAACGGCGACGAGCCGCAGGCCAGCGCCATGCTCCGGCACCGGTCCCACCTCGACGACGCCGTCCATCGCGCTCAGGACCTCATCGACGCGCGATTCGCCGAACCACTGCCGCTGGCGTACGTGGCCGCCTGCGTCGGCGTCAGCGAACGCACGCTGACCCGGATGTTTCACCGTGCCACAGGCGGCCTGACGCCGCTGCGCTACCAGCAGACCTTGAGAGTGGAACGCGCGGAGCACCTGATCGCCCACGGCACAACGGTGGAGGCCGCGGCCCGCGAGGTGGGCTTCCAGGACGTTCGGATGCTCCGCCGGCTGCGCTCCCGAGCGCCGTCCGAGACGACGGGGTGAGCCATTCCGGCTCGGCACGGCCTCTCATGACCTAGGACATGACCCAGCGGTGGCGGACGTACCAGGTAGCGCCGTCGGTGGTCGCCCCGCGCAGGCCGTGCAGGGTGTCCGGGCCCGTGAGCGCGGGGAGTCGGGAGTCCCGCAGGGAGGCGAAGGCGAAGGTGCGCGCCGGGTCCCAGCCGGTGGAGTGGCGCAGACGGCGGGCGAGTTGGGCGAAGCCGAGCGGGGCCGCGGCCATGACCCAGGCGTCGGGTGCCTCGGCAGTCAGCCTGCTGGCGGGGCGCAGCCAGGATGCGGCGGTCTCCGGCCAGTCCACCGACGCGAGGACCTTTCCGCCACGCGCCTCCCACGCGGCGGCGAAGGCTTCGGCAGCCGCCAGGGAATCCGCATCGCGGCTGTGGCCGATGGTCACGGTCTCGATCCGTGACTTCGGAGCGGTCAACAGGCCGATGAGGGCCGTGAGTTCGGCCTCCGTGTGCGGAGTAGTCGCGGACAGGTCACCGAACTCGACCAACGCGGCGGCGCCGATCAGGGGTGAGCGGGAGCGTTCCCGCTCGGCGCGGATGTTCATGACGAGGCGCTGCTGCTTTCCCGGGTCGTTTTCCAGCGGGCGTACGCGCTGGGCAGGCAGACCGCGCAGGGCCGGTATCCGGCCGCGATCGCGGTGGCCTCGTCCGGAAAGAACACGCGGTGCTCGGCGTAGTGGCCGCGGGCGATGGCCCGGAGGGCGGAAGGACAGTCGAGGCGCCCGTAGAGGCGCCCGCGCCGGTGTCCGCCGAGTGTGCCCGGCGTGCCGGTCCAGCAGAGCTGCCCGTCCGGGCCGAGCAGTGTGTACGTACGGTGCGCGGCGGCGGGCGTCATCGATCTCGATCCTTCCTGTCCAAGGTCACCAGTGGTGTTGCACTCCCAACCTTGAGGCTTGTGGATCGTCTTGCCCGGCGGGATTCGGACGTCACGTTGTGGAGACGGCGGTGCCATGGCGCTGACGGAGACCGCCGCCCACGCCGACGGCGGATCCCGCGTCCTCCGCGTTTCCTAAAAAGCCTGGGTTGTCGGGGTTCCCGCGACGAGGCGTCGGACGGCCTCGACGACCGCGTCGCGGTGCTGTCGGGTCTGCTCGGCAGCCTGGTCGTTGGTGGCCGTGGGGCTGGTGGGCATCCATGCGTTGGCGAGGGCGAGGGTGAAGACGAGCAGGTCTTCAGGGGTGAAGGTCGTGGTCAGCAGGCCGTCGGTCTGCGCCTGGGTGATCGCGGCGGTCTTCTGCCGCATGGAGGTTCCCAGCCCTTGCGGCTCGTGGTCGGTGCCTGAGCGTTCGAGGCGGTGCCAGGTGGCCAGCCGGAGCTGGTGCGGGTTGGCGAGGAGGAAGTCGAACAGGCGACCCGCGTAGCCGGGCAGGTCCTCGGGCGTGAAGGGGACCTCGTCGAGGACGCGGGCGACATGCGCGTCCATGACGGCGTCGAACAACTGCTCCTTGTTGCCGAAGTACGTGTAGATGAGGGCCTTGTTCACCTCTGCCGCGGCGCCTATGCGATCCACTCGGGCACCGGCGATACCGCGGGCCGCGAACTCGTCCGTCGCGGCTTTGAGCAGGCGGGCCTTGGAGGCCTCGGAGTCCCGGGGGCGGGCCGGGGGCTGGTGCTGGGGCATGACCCCAGAGTAGTGCAACTAACTGTTTATTTGACACGCCTCTCGGCCCGTCGCACTATATAAATGACTGTTTAGTTAGCAGGGCTCCAGCCCTGCGGCCAGCGCCATCCCGGAAGCGAAGACACCTCATGACCAAGACCTGGCTCATCACCGGCAGCTCCCGCGGCTTCGGCAGGGCACTCGCCCGCCACGTCCTCGACAACGGCCACCGCGTCGTGGCCACTGCCCGCCGTCCCGAACAGCTCAAGGACCTCGTCGAGCGCCACGGCGACCGGGTCCGCGCCGTCGCCCTCGACGTCACCGACCCGGCAGCCGCCCGTGCCGCCGTACAACTGGCCCTGGACGCCTTCGGCGGGCTCGACGTCGTCGCGAACAACGCCGGGTACGCCAACAGTGCCGCCATCGAGGACATGCCGGACGACGACTTCCGGGCCCAGATCGAGACGAACCTGTTCGGCGTCGTCAACGTCACCAAGGCTGCTCTGCCCGTACTCCGCCGCCAGGGTTCCGGCCACTTCCTCCAGTTCTCCTCCATCGGCGGACGCGTGGGCGGATCACCGGGCCTGAGCGCTTATCAGACCGCGAAGTTCGCCGTCGAAGGCTTCTCCGAAGTCCTCAACGCCGAGGTCGGGCCCCTCGGCATCAAGGTCACCATCATCGAGCCCGGTGGCTTCCGCACCGACTGGGGCGGCTCGTCCATGACCGCCCTGCCCGTAAGTCCCCCCTACGAAGAGACCGTTGGCGCGATGAACCGCTACCGCGAACAGACCGCCGCCACCTGGCCCGGAGACCCGTCCCGGGCAGCCAAGATCATCACCGACCTCGTCGGGCTCGACGAGCCACCGCTGCGCCTGCTGCTCGGCGCCGGAGCCGTCGAGATGGCGGCCGGCGCCTCCCGTAGTCGTGCCGCCGAAGCCGAGCGGTGGGCCGACATCAGCCGCTCGGCGGACTTCCCCGCGGGCGAATGACGGCGACGACGGGTCGGAGTACGCCCGACGGGCCGGGAGTGGTGACTCACGACGTTGTTGACGGCGGGGTGGTGGGGGTCGCCCGGTCGGAGTCGGACGGGGCGGGTTTCGCGCGGACCACGGCTTGATCGCCTCGCGGCCCGAACAGATGCAGGATCTCGACGGCGCTGGTGTTCGCCGGACCGAACCAGTGCGGTTCTCTGGTGTCGAACTCGGCCACTTCGCCCGGGTGGAGTGTGCAGTCCTGCTCTCCGAGGATGAGGCGCAGTTCGCCCGCGAGGACGTAGAGCCACTCGTACCCGTCATGGGTCACCAACACCGGCTCGCGGGGAGCCAGTACCTGCTTGAACACCTGCACCCGACCCGGGTACTGCGTCAGAGGCACAAGGACGCTGCCGTGACCCTTGCGCAAGGGTTTGAGATGCACCCGAGGATCACCGGTGGCCGGCGCGGCCACCAGCTGGTCGAGTGCGACGCGGTGCGTACGCGCGAGCGGGATGAGCAAGTCCAGAGTCGGGCGCCGCTTGCCCGACTCGAGACGCGACAGCGTGCTCACCGACATTCCGGTCGTCGCCGCGAGCGCCTCCAGCGTGAGCCCGCGGTCCCGGCGCAGCGTGCGCAGCCGGGGGCCGATGCCGTCGATGATCTGTTCCAGCTCCGCGTCCATGGGGTCCAGTTTGCAGCCTTCGCAAATTTGGTGGGCGGCGGGTGCGGTCCGGCCCGAGCCTTGCCGGGCAGCCCCTTCCGGACGTGAGAGGTACCAGGTGACCGCGACCACCCATCCCATACAGCCACTTGACCCCATTCGGCCCGTTCTGAGCGCACGCAGGCGCTGGACTGTGCTGGCCGTCTGCTGTCTGAGCATGTTCCTGGTGGGCCTGGACACCACCATCGTCAATGTCGGACTGCCGGCGATCGGCCACGGCCTGGGCATCGGGACCCGCAGCCTCGAATGGACCGTCGACGCGTACACGCTCGTCCTGGCCAGTCTCCTGATCTCCTCCGGCGCGCTGGCGGACCGGTTCGGACGCCGACGGGTGTTCCAGGTCGGCCTGGTCGTGTTCGGTGTGGCCTCGCTGGTCTGCGCGATCGCCCCTTCGGTGGGCGTGCTGATCGCGGCTCGCGCCGTCCAGGGAATCGGCGCCTCGATGCTCAGCCCCGTGGCTCTCGCGATCGTGGTCAACGCGATGCCCGACCCGAGGGAGCGGGCACAGGCGATCGGTGTCTGGGCGTCGGTCTTCGGGCTCAGCATGGCCGCCGGCCCTGTCACGGGCGGCGCCCTCATCGCGGGCTTCGGCTGGCGGTCGGTGTTCTGGATCAACGCGCCGGTCATCGTGACCGCCCTCGTGCTCAGCGCGCTGTTTGTGCCGGAGTCGCGGGCGCCGCGGGCACAGCGGCTCGACCTCCCGGGGCAGGCCCTGCTGACGGTGGTCATCGGCGTCTCGGTCGGCGTCCTCATCGAAGGACCGCGCATCGGGTGGGCGTCGCTTCCGGCGCTGGTCGCGTACGCGATCGCAGCCGTGGCGGCAGTCGGATTCGTGTCGGTCGAATCCCGCAGGAGCGAGCCGCTGATGGATCTACGGCTCTACCGGCATCCGGTCTTCAGCAGTGCCGTGCTGGGCGCGGTGGCGGTCTTCGTCGCCCTGAACGTGACGCTCCTGCTCAACACCCTCTACCTGCAGCACGCCCGAGGATGGACACCACTGGCCGCCGGGGTGGCGACCTTGCCCATGGCTGTCGGAGCGACCGTCTGCGCACCCCTGTCCGGCCGCCTGGTCGGTCGTAGCGGACCGCGGTTGCCGCTTGTCCTGGCCGGCGGTTTCATCACGGTGGGCGGACTCTGCCTGGTCGGGCTCGACCAGCACACGAGCGTGCTCCTGCTCCTGTCGGCCTACTTGCTCGTCGGCGTCGGGTTCGGCTTCGCCAACGCGCCGATCACCAACACCGCGGTGAGTGGCCTGCCTTCCACCCGTGCCGGCGTGGCCGGAGCGATCACGTCCACCGCACGCCAGCTCGGCTCCGCGCTCGGCATAGCCATCGCCGGCGGCCTGGTCGCGGGCACCGCCCCGACGGGACTCGCACACGCGTCCCGCCCGGGCTGGATCCTGGTCGCCACCTGCGGACTGTTCCTGCTCCTCGTGGCCCACGCGGCACGGCCGAAGAAGGACACGAGTCGCCCCACCTCCCCGCAATCGCGGTGAGCCGATTGAACCCATATCTGTGCCCGTGAAGTGAGAAAATGACGGAAGGTGCAACGAGTTTTCCTGCATCGACTGTATCGGCAGGCGGTGCGGGGTTGTTTATCGCACACGATCGATCGCAACGTGCTACTGTAGATCTCAGTTGCAGTTGTGGTTCCCGAAATCTTGCAAGTGCCCTCACCGGCTTCATCTGCTGGTGGCGCTCCTTTTCGGCTCCGGCGAATTTTCCGGCGGGATAATCATCACGGCGACGCGGAGTGCGCACAGTGCGAGACTCCGAACACCGTCCCGAAGGAGATTTGACATGGCTGCCGGTACCGTGAAGTGGTTCAACGCGGAAAAGGGCTTCGGCTTCATCGAGCAGGACGGCGGCGGCGCGGACGTCTTCGCCCACTACTCGAACATCGCCGCTCAGGGCTTCCGTGAGCTGTCGGAGGGCCAGAAGGTGACCTTCGACATCGCGCAGGGCCAGAAGGGCCCGACGGCTGAGAACATCGTTCCCGCCTGACGCTGACACATACTTCGCAGCTGGGGCCCGCACCTTGGGGTGCGGGCCCCAGCTCGCCGCTTTCCGGGGCGCAGCTGCTCCGTCAGGGCCGTGGTGATGTCCCCCACGGCATGATCAGGGGCACCGCGGCCCCGCCCCCGGGGAAGGCTCCACCGGATCCCCCGGGGACGCTCCACCCCGACGCTCCGGACGTAAATCCGCCAAGGCCTCACTCACGGAATGCCCGATCTCACTGTCGAGATCGCGCTGCTCTCTTCGCCGGCGTACTCCGAGTGCATTCTCTGCCGATCCGGTTGATCCGATTGATCTGATCTGACCGATCTGATCCGACCGGCCGATTCGGCGCCGCATCATTTTCGGCTCGTTCTTGCGATTCTCTGCGCTGTTCATTCGCTGCGGGAATTCCTTGATACGTGCCACATCAAGGAAGGTTCCGCATGAACCGCACGCGTACAAATGATCGTTTCGCCCGCACCCGATCCCGCACCGAAAATTCTGGTTCCCAAAGGGGCGGCAGCCGCTTCGGAGCCGCATCCTCCAGCCGCTCCGGTGCTCCCAGCCGTGCGAAGGGTTACGGACGTCGACAGACCACGCCGCAAGGTGAGTTCGCGCTGCCGACGACGATCACTCCCGCGCTGCCCGCTGTTGAGGCGTTCGCCGATCTCGCCCTGCCGACGCCGCTGCTGGCCGAACTCGGCCGCGCAGGCGTGACCGTACCGTTCCCGATCCAGGCGGCGACCCTGCCGAACTCCGTCGCGGGCCGTGACGTACTCGGCCGTGGCCGCACCGGCTCCGGCAAGACGCTCGCCTTCGGTCTCGCCCTGCTGGCCCGTACGGCCGGTCGGCGCGCCGAGCCGCGGCTGCCGCTCGCCCTGGTCCTCGTACCCACCCGCGAGCTGGCCCAACAGGTCACCGACGCTCTCATTCCGTACGCCCGTTCCGTGCGACTGCGTCTGGCCACGGTGGTCGGTGGGATGCCGATCGGCAGGCAGGCCAGTGCGCTGCGCGGCGGCGCCGAGGTCGTCGTGGCGACGCCGGGCCGGCTCAAGGACCTCATCGACCGCGGCGAATGCAGTCTGGACCAGGTCGCCATCACCGTCCTCGACGAGGCCGACCAGATGGCCGACATGGGCTTCATGCCCCAGGTCACCGCGCTGCTCGACCAGGTGCGCCCCGAGGGGCAGCGGATGCTGTTCTCGGCCACCTTGGACCGCAACGTCGACCTCCTGGTCCGCCGCTACCTGACCGACCCGGTGGTCCACTCCGTCGACCCGTCCGCGGGCGCGGTCACCACCATGGAGCACCACGTACTCCACGTGCACGGCGCGGACAAGCAGCGGACGACCACCGAGATCGCGGCCCGCGAGGGCCGGGTGATCATGTTCCTGGACACCAAGCACGCGGTGGACCGGCTGACCGAGCACCTGCTGAACAGCGGCGTCCGTGCCGCGGCCCTGCACGGCGGCAAGTCCCAGCCACAGCGCACACGGACCCTGGCCCAGTTCAAGACCGGGCATGTGACGGTGCTGGTGGCGACCAATGTCGCGGCGCGCGGGATCCACGTCGACAACCTCGACCTGGTCGTGAACGTGGACCCGCCCAGCGACCCCAAGGACTATCTGCACCGGGGCGGCCGCACGGCCCGCGCCGGCGAGTCCGGCAGCGTCGTCACCCTGGTGACGCCTCAGCAGCGACGCGACATGAGCCGACTGATGACTGCCGCAGGCATCACTCCCCAGACCACCCAAGTGCGCTCGGGCGAAGCCGAGTTGAGTCGCATCACCGGCGCCCAGGCCCCCTCGGGGATCGCGGTCACCATCACCGCGCCGGTCGTGGAACGTCCTCGGCGCGGCTCATCCTCCCCGTCCCGGGGCCGGCGCGGCCGTGCCGGCCAGGGCCGATCCACTGGCGAGGGCCGATCCACCGGCGAGGCGGCACGCCGTACGCCGCGGCGGTCGTCCGCGGTCACAGCGGCGGCCTAGTACCTTCGTGATCGGAAGCCCCGCCCACCCGTCCAGGAGGACCCCTTTGACGCTGGTTCAGACGCAGCAACGCCTGGTCGGTTCCGTTCCCACGACCGTGTTCGACGCCCTGGACACTTCCGGACCGCGGGTCGGTGACGACATGACCGTCGAGGTGGCCCTGTTCCTCATGGCCAGTGCCCGTGTCGAGTACCTGCTCCTTTGCGACCAGGACGAACACTGCACAGGCTCGGTCACGCGGGCCCAACTCGCCGTGGTCCGTGACAGCCCCGCCTATACGGACCGGATGCGTGTACGGGACGTCCTCGGCGTCGGCGGACCGCACGGCCGCGGCCCGGGCGCCCTCGCCGTCACCGTCTCCCTCTGATCCGGCTGACCGCTCGGCATCAGCCCCGTTCCTCCCTCTCCCTTCTCCCTTCCCTGCGAGGCATCATGCGCTGCGTCATCGCCCGGTTCCCCTTCGACCTCACCAAGAGCGGGGTACTTGCCTCCATGAAGGGCGTCAAGCCGGAGCCCATCACGGGGGAGTCCGTGCTCATCGGCCGCCGCCACTACCCCGCCAAGCAAGTGGGCGTGGTCATCACCCGGCAGGACCCCCGCGACTTCACCAGCGGGGAAGTCACCCGGGCCATGACGCGCCTCGGCTTCACCTGCCGCGGCACCCATGAGCCCACCCCTGAGTCCGCGACCGCCGTGCGGGCCCTTACGCCGTTGCAGACCGCGTCGGCGCTGCTCGGCAGCCCCGCGCCGCTGGGACTGTGATAAGCGACGGAAGCTGACACCAGGACAGCGAGGGGGCCCTGCCGACGCGCGTCGGCAGGGCCCCCTCGCGTGTCACCGTCCGGCCGACGGCTCCCGGCCGACCGGAGCGGTTCGGGTGCGGTGCCTCACTGGTCGGAGTAGCTGAAGTCGCCCACCGTCCAGGCGCTGACGTCTTTGATCGCGACGCGGTACATTCCGCCCGTCTCGGGAATTCCGACGCTGCCCTGCAGGATCCGGGCGAGGTGGAAGTGCAGATGCGTGGGGGCCCCGCCGGGTTCGGGCCGGCCCACTGTCCGGTCGGCGGAGAAGACGTCGGAGAAGGGGCCCAGACGGTCCGAGTCCTTCAGGACCTCCGACACGCGCTCCCTCCATACGCTTTCGGGAGCCAGCCGCCCGGTGATGACGGCACCGCCGACCACCACGGTCAATGACATCTGATTGCTCTGCTCGGACTCCACCAGGGCGCAGAGATCCACGAGCAGCTCGTCAGGGTTCGACATGAGAGCCGATTCTATTGCGTGCGCGATCCGGGCGCTGGAGTCGGTCGACCGCCGCGCCCCCACTGCCACCTGCTCATATGGCCCGCACGACAGAGAATATCGATGCCCTGAGCAACCTAAAATCTATGTTTGACAGAGTAGACATTGGGCTGCTGCATGATTAGTGTTTCTCTCGTAGTGCAGAAGTTCGCAGGTCGGGGTGGCTGAGGAGTCTCGAAACCGAGCTGTCCGTAGGACGGGGACGAGACCGCCGGCCGCGCCGCCTGGCAAGCGAGTTGATTCAGCGGAGGTACGGAAGGAGCCGACGCCATCGGGATCACCCGGCCGACATGCACGAGGTCGGGTGCCGCAAGACCCCGGAATGGAAGGTGGTCCCCGGTCAAGCATCCGCGAACCCCGCATTCCCGCCCCCTCACAGGGGCCAGGTAGCGGAAACAAGAGGTCGGCAGAGCAGTAGCGCCGACAGATGGTGTTCAATTTCCTTCGGGGCCCTGGTGCCGTACGGCATCGGGGCCCCTCGACGCGTTGCACAACGAGGTGAAATGACAGCAGATACTCCACTGAGTGGTCGTCTGGACGACGACGACTACCCCGCGTACACGATGGGCCGGGCCGCCGAGATGCTCGGCACGACTCCCGGCTTCCTCCGGGCCATCGGGGAAGCCCGCCTGATCACTCCGCTGCGCTCGGAGGGTGGGCACCGGAGGTACTCCCGCTACCAACTTCGGATCGCCGCCCGCGCCCGCGAGCTCGTCGACAGGGGGACCCCGGTCGAGGCCGCTTGCCGCATCGTCATCCTCGAGGACCAACTCGAGGAAGCGCAGCGCATCAACGCCGAGTACCGTCGCGCCGCGAACGAGATGTCCGACACTTCCGGTTCGGGCTGAGCGCGTACGGCCCCACCACGCATGCCCCACCGTGAGCGCCTCAACGGGATCACGGTCGTGATCCGTGGTGGGCCGCACAGCACAACGGAGTTGACGCGCCGTGTGGAGGATCACCCGTATGGGGCATTCGCCTCGTCGGCGCCGGGGCGGCCGAGGAGCTACTGGTCGCTCCGGCCGCTTCGGTCGCCGGGGTCGGTGCGGAGGTCGGCCGCCAACCGGGTGATGCTCTGGACCGCGAGCTCGGCGAAGTTCGAGCGGGCGACGATCGCGGTGGTCTCCCCTTGCCGGCGGACACTGCGCAGGTCCCGCTGGACCTGGCGCGAGAGCTGATGGAGCTCGCGTTGGGCGGTGGCGAGTCGCTGCTCGGCGGCGCTGCGGATCCGACGGTGCTCACGTCGGGTGCGGGGGGCGCCCGAAGGGCCCGGTGCGGGCATGTCGGCGCTCGTTTCCGTGTGGTGCGGCTGCGCCACCGGCACGGGGCGGATGCCGACGGCGTCGAGGTAGGTGGCGAGTGAGCCGAGGTCGGCCGTGCCGACCACAGCCGCGACGTATCCGTCCGGACGCACGAGCACCCACTGACCGGACGACAGTCCGTAGGCGCTGTGGACATGGCCGCCGGTGTCGAGGATGTCGCCCCCGCCGCCGATGACGTGAAGGTGCAGGCCACTGCGCGGCGCCGGTGCACCGTCGACGTCGTAGCCGAGCAGGGTCCAGTGGGGCCCCTGGAACAGGCTGAACAAGCGCGTGGGGAGGCCGCCCGCGCCGGTCACGGGCGCGTCGGGCGCGCGGTCGCCGGCCAGGACACCGTTGCCGCGGTCGGGACTGGTCATCGACAAGGGCGAGTCCGGGTAGCCGAGATCGAGCTGGCTGACCTCGCGGCCCCGGTGGGTGTCTCGGTTCTTGGCCGCTTCGAGCAGCCTCTCGGAGAGGCCGAGGACTGCCTCGGCGATCGGCCGACGCTCCTTCTCGTAGGTCGACAGCAACGATTCCGGGGCGCCGTCGAGCACGGCGGCGAGTTTCCAGCCGAGGTTGTAGGCGTCCTGGACGCTCGTGTTGAGGCCCTGTCCGCCGGTCGGCGGATGGCAGTGTGCCGCGTCCCCCGTCAGGAACACCCGCTCGCGCCGGTAGGTGTCGGCCAGCCGGGCGTTCATCTCGAACGCGGACGCCCAGGACACCGAACGGATCACGACGTCGTTCCGGCCGGTGCGTTCGCGGAAGAACGAGGTGAGCCCCTCGGCCGAAAGGTCGATGTCGACATCGAACGGGATCGGGGCCTGGAGCTGGAACATGTCGGTGCCGTAGAGCGGGCACATCGACACCTGCGCCGCCGTGTCCTCGCCCCATCGGTGCCAGGCGTCCGACGAGACGCCATCGACCAGTACGTCCGCGACGATCGCCCGGACGCCGAGGGTCTTGCCGGGGAAGCCGATACCGAGGGCCTTGCGGACGAAGCTCGATCCACCGTCGGCGCCAATCAGGTACGAGGCCCGCACGGTCCGCTCGCCGTCAGGGGTCGCGATCCGTGCGGTCACGCCGTCGGCGTCCTGGTCGAAGCCGACGAGTTCGTGGCTGTAGTGCGGGGCATGGCCGAGCTCGGTCAGTCGTTCCCGCAGCCGGCGCTCCGTGAGGAACTGCGGAACGAGCAGCGGGATCTGGTACGGCTCGTCCGGCGTCGGATCCGACAACTCGACGACGGCCTTGTCGATCGGTCCCTCGTCGGTGTGGAAACGCTGGACGGGGTACTCGCCCCCGCTGGCGACGATCCGGTCGATCACGCCGAGGTCCTCGAACACCTCTTGGCTTCGGGGCTGAATGCCCTTGCCGCGGGAGCCGATGAACGGATGTGCCGCCTTGTCGATCAGTAGGAATCCGACATTCCGGCGGGCGAGGTCGATGGCGAGGGTTAATCCGGCCGCTCCCGTTCCGCAGATGATCACGTCAGTGTCCGGGGTGTGAGTCATGGCTCAGCTCTCCGTCGGCAGTAGGTGTCCGAGCGGTTCAGCACGCTCGTAGGCGACGCACCAAGGTTGGTACGTGGCACGAACTAAAGTAGTTCGCGCCACGTACCTTTGCAAGTAGAATCGGAGCATGACTTCTCCCAACGACACGCCGCCCTCGGTCGCACCGTCACGCACAGGTGGGGAACCCGTGCTGGTGGACGTGGACGCCCTCGCCCAGCTGTCGTTTCTGGTGCACAACGCCCTGGACGAGATCGCCGGGCAGCGCGACTTGTCGATCATCCAGGCGCGACTGCTCGGGGTGTTGCGCGACCGGGAGCCGACGATGAACCAGCTCGGTCGGCTGCTCGGCCTGGACAAGTCCTCGATCAGCGGCCTGGTCGACCGCGCACAGCGTCGCGGCCTGGTCACGCGCACCGTCAGCCCGAACGACCGCCGCGCGTTCCAGGTGTCGATCACCGACGCCGGCCGACAGCTCATCGAACAGCTCGCGGCACAGTTCGCCGAGCAGATCGAGTTGTCCGTCGCGCCGCTCTCGGACGCCGATCGGCAGCGGCTGTCCCAGTTGGCGGCCCAGGTCGTGGCCACCGACGCCCAGCGCCGCGGCATCGACCTGCGGACGACACCCCGCTGACCGGGCCTCAGAGAACCCGCTCCTGCTGGGGAAGGGGGCGGCTCGAACGACGACGCCTGGCTCTCCGGCGCCGGACCGCCGAGGCCGCCCCCTCTTCATTGCGTGGGGATCACCAGCCGATGCCGAGCGTCAGCCCGGTCGGCGGGTTCGCGTTGCCCAGGATCTGCACGGATGACTGGTCGTTGATGTCGTCGTAGGGGAAGGCGTAGGCGCGCCGGTCGAGGCCGACGGTGTGGAGGAAGGCGGCGTAGTCGTTCTTGTTGCCTCCGGTGTAGTAGGCGGACGGGGTGTACCAGGCCGAGGTGTCGAGGGCCACGCCCCGGTTGAACGCGGCGCAGAACTCCGCGCCGAGCTGCTTCTCCGGGTCGCTGCCCGAGGCCAGGGTGCCCGCGCAGGCCATGACGTCCGGGGAGGACGGTTTCTGGAGCGTGTAGGGACCGGCGCCGTTCTTGGTGAAGGTGAGTGTGGTCCCGGAGACACCGCCGGTGAAGGTCTCACCGAGCCGGGTCAGCCTGAAGGGGTGCGTGGAGTAGGAGGACCAGGTCTGGTCGATGGTCGACTGGAGGTGGTTCGCCTGGGAGCCTCCCGTGAGGAAGAGGTCGGAGGAGCGCGGCGCGATGATCCGGTAGGTGTTCTGCAGCGGTTTGAAGGCCGCGCCCACCGAGGCGGCGTACTGGGACATCACCTGGGCGCGGGTCTGTGTGATGCCGCGTGTGGTGTCGTAGCCGCTCGACGTCTGCGTCAGACGTGAGGTCATCGGGAAGCCGAACTGGTCGACCTGGGTGGTGTTGCCGCCGAAGGCCACCTGCCCGAAGACGTACGTGTACTCGTACCAGTCGTAGTAGACGTCGGTGTTGGGGTCGTTCGGATTGCGCAGGTCGGGGCCGCCCCAGCCCTGGTCGTCCGGGGAGACCGGAATGTACAGCGGGGAGCCGAGGGAGACGTAGATCCGCCCGCCGCGGATCGATGTCGGCGAAGGTACCGAACCGCCCGACTGGGCGAGCGTGAACGACATGTCGGGGTAGTTCACGCCGTTCTTGGTCAGGTGTCCGGGCGCGTTCGCGTCCAGGTGGTTGATGTGGGTCATGGTTCCGTCGGCCTTCATGTACGACCACTGACCGGGCGTCACCTGGCCGAGCACGGTGATGTGGATCTGTGCGTTGGTGTACGTGCCACGGGTGTTGTTCTGGAAGGTGATCGGGAAGCTGCCGCTCCCGCCCCCGCCACCTCCGCCCCCACCTCCGCCGACGGAGTAGGTGAAGTGCGGGGTGCCGTAGAGCGGGCCGCTCCTCTCGTATGTGAACCAGTACTCCAGAGTGAAGCCGCTCGGTAGGCCGCTGACGTTCTGCTGCCAGGTGCCCGCGTTGTTCGTCATCCGGAAGTTCTGCTGGCCGGCGCCGGCCGACAGGTAGTGCACGTCGACCAGGGACGCGGGGGTGGTCGGCTTGAACCAGATCTGGACCGAACCGGAACCGGTCGAGGTGACGCCCTGGGTGTAGTCGGAGGCGGCCTTCGCGGGCACCGCCCCGGCCAGGCCCAGCGCCAGCACCGTGAGGAGGGCGGTCAGGACGGCCGTCACCAGCCGCCCGACCCCGGGGCGTGACCTCTTGGACCTGGCCGGGAGATATGCGATCATCCGTCAACTCTCCCGTCAGTGACCGAAGTCGAACCAGTTGACGTTCACGAAGTCCGCGGGCTGGCCGCTGGTGAAGGTCAGATAGACGTCGTGGGTTCCGGTGACGGAGCTGATGTTCGCGGGGACCGTCTTCCACGTCTGCCAGCCACCGGTGTTGGCCACCGCGAAGCTGCCTGTCGGCGTGCTCGTGCGGCTGTCGAGGCGCACTTCGACCAGACCGCTGACACCGCCGGCTGCGCCGCTCGCGACCCGGCCGTAGAACTGCTTGGCTGCCGTGGTGCCGAAGTCGACACCCTTGTAGAGCGCGTAGTCGCCGTTCGCGAGCGTGCCGATGTTCTGGCCGCCGCCCGTGTCGGTGGTGGTCTCCGTTCCGACGCCCGCCTGGCCGTCGTACGACTCGGCCTGGATCGCGTTGTACGCGTCACGGTTGCCGGAAGGCGGCGGGGTCGTGGGCGGCGGGGTCGTGCCGCCACCGCCGGTGGCCTGGAGCACCTGGACGTAGTCGACCACGAGCGGGTGGCCGGGGTCCGTGCCGCCGCCGGGGCCGCCGCCGAAGGCCGCCGGGAACTCGCCGCCCATCGCGACGTTCAGGATGATGAAGTAGCCGTGGTTGGTGGCGTTGGCCCAGGTCGTCGCGTCGACCTGACTCTGCCTGACCGTGTGGAAGTTGACGCCGTCGAGGTAGAAACGCATCTCCTCGGGGCTGGTCGACTTGTCCCACTCCACGGCGTAGGTGTGGAAGCCGCCCTGGCAGGTCGTGCCCTCACAGACCTTCTGGCCGCCGATGCCGGACTTCTCGTTGCACGGGCCACCTGGGCTGGTGCCGCAGTGCATCGTGGCCCACTCGTTGTTGATGCCCTGGACGTTCTCCATGATGTCCAGCTCGCCGACGCCGGGCCAGTTCCACCAGTTGCCGCGGTACGGGGCGCCCAGCATCCAGAAGGCGGGCCAGTAGCCCTTGGCGGCCGCGCCGGTCACGTTCGGCATCTGGAGCCGGGCCTCGACGCGGAGTGTGCCGCCGGCGGGCGGCTGGAAGTCGGAGCGGTTCGTCTCGATGCGGCCCGACGTCCAGTTGCCCGCGGCGTCGCGCCGTGGGGTGATCCGGAGGTTTCCGGCGCCGTCGAGCGAGACGTTGTTGGTGCTGGAGGTCATCGTCTCGACCTCGCCGGTACCGAAGCCGGCCGGCCCGCCGGGATAGCTCGTGCCCGTCGTGTACTGCCAGTTCGAACTGTTGATGCCGGAGCCGGCGGCTCCGTCGAAGTCGTCGAGGAAGACCTGGGACCAGCCGGACGGGGGCGTGGGGGCGGACGCGGTGGCGGGGAGGGTGGCGGCCGCCGCCGCGGCGGCCGCGAGGCCGAGGGCGCTGAACACGGCGATGAGGACGCGCCGTAGGGAGCGGCGTCTGACAGGCGTGCCGGAGGGTTCACTCATGGGTGCCTCTTCGGGTACGGAGTGGGGAGCGCGGGTGGTGGGAGCGCTCCGACGCTTTTGAGAGCGCTCTCAAAACAGCTGCGCGGACAATGTGCTCCCCGTCACTCCGTACGTCAAGAGATGAAGTCGGGAAAGTCCTTCCGGCGTATGTGAGTTCACGTCGTGAAAGAAGGGGGGTGTGCTGAGAGCGTATGCAAGGGGCACACGAGAAGCGCGGCAGTGCGCGGACTGTGCCGAGCGGACACCGCCGTGAGCGGCGGCTTCAGGGGCGGCCGAGGGGAGTTGGGCGGGTGAGGACCACGCCCAGCAGGGAGGACTGGGGGACGTAACCGAAGTGGCGGGAGTCCTGGGTGCGGGCGGCGTCGCCCCGGACGATCAGGCACCCGGGCGGCACCCGTCCACCTTCCGGGGCCCCGACGATCTCGCGTACGTCGAGCGGCACGGCGTCGCCGGGCAGGGCGGAGACCCGTTTGACCAGCCAGGCCAGGGCGTCGTCGCCGTCACCGAACGGGACGGGGTTGCGGAAGACCACCGCGTCGCCGCGTCGCACGCGCGTGGTGCGGCGGACCAGCAGCCGGTCGCCGCCCGCGAAGGCCGGGGTCATGCTCGACCCGGTGACCCGGTGACCCGGTGACCCTGATGAGGGCGAGGCGTGCGCGCAGTACGCGTACGGACAGGAGCAGCATGCCCGCGCCCGCTGCCATCGCCACCGTCGTTCGCCCCGCCCCCGTCATGCCGCCGCCTTCCGTTCCGGGCGGCTCATGTGGCCGCCTCCGTGGTTCTGCCCCGGTCGCCGCGCTCGGCGTAGCCCGCCGCCTGCAGGCCGAACAGCCGGGCGTAGTGCCCGCCGCCCGGGGCCATCAGCTCGTCGTGGGAGCCGAGTTCGGCGATCCGGCCGTCCACCGGCACGGCGATCGCGTCCGCGTCGCGCAGGGCGAGGAATCCGCCCGTTCCATGGGCGTTCCGGCCCGCCTGAGCCGCCTCGTGGCGGTGGCCGTGGTCGTGGGGGAGTGCGCCGCGGTGGTGCTGCTCGCCGTGGGGCCCGGCGGCGCTCCCGGCTTCGTCCTGACCCTGCTGTTGCTCGCCGCGTTCACCACCGGAATCGTCCGTACGCTCCGCAGCGGAACCAAGGCGTCCTGCGCCTGCTTCGGCGCTTCCACCGCGCCGATCGGCCGCCGCCACGTGGTGCGGAACACCGTGCTGCTCGCCCTGGCCGTGTTCGGTCTGGCCGCCGCCCTCGCGGGGACGCCGGCGCCGACCCAGGCGGCGGGCGTGCTGATCGCGGCGTTCGGCGCGCTGGTGGGCGCCCTGCTCGTGATCTTCACGGACGAGCTGGGCACGCTGTTCGACGACGGCGCCCCACGTACCTCGGGACGCGTCCGCGGATCAGCCCCGTAGGCGACCCGGGCAAGCGACCTGGTAGGCGACAACCCTCCCGATTTCCCGGGTGGTTGATGTTCACGCACCACCGTGGCGGCCACCGCGACGCACCCGTCGCAGCCGCCGCCGCACCACGGCGCGCGGCACACCCGTGCGGCGTCGCGCCGTCGCATCCCGCGATCCGATGGGCGGTCACCCCGCCCTACGATGACACGAGACCCCGGAGTCACCCATGCCCTTTCTGGTCACCGCCGTCGTCCTCATCGCCGTGCTCTGTCTGCTGAACCTGCTGCTCACCTTCGGCGTCATACGCAAACTCCGTGCCCAGGCCGACGAGAAGGCCGACCGAGTGGCGGACGGCCTGATCATCCCGGCCGGCTCGGCCGTGCCCGGCTTCTCCGCCGTCACCACCGCCGGTGAGCGGATCACCCGCGAGGGCCTCGGCGAGACCATGCTGGGCTTCTTCTCGCCCGACTGCCGGGCCTGCAAGGAGCGGCTGCCGCTCTTCGTGGAGCAGGCTCGCACCACGGCCCGCGCGACCGGTCGCAGCGTCCTCGCCGTCGTGCACGGCACCGACGAGGAGGCGCGCGAGCAGGTGGCGGCGCTGTCCGAGGTCGCCCACGTCGTGGTCGAGCCGGGCGACGGGCCGCTCGGCGAGGCCTTCGACATCACCGGGTACCCCGTCTTCGGCCTGATCACCGTCGACGGCACCCTCAGTGCCACCGCCTTCGACCCCGGCCGCCTGCCTGCGCCCTCGAAGGCCGCGGTCTGACCCGGGGCACCGCCCCGGGTCAGGACGGACCGTCGGGCCTCGCCGCGGCGGCCAGGCTCGGCTGGAGCCGGCGGGCGGCGTCGAGGTGGTCGGCGGTCCAGATGATGCGGACGGCCGTGTCCGTGGCCTGCCCGCGCTCGTCGCTGAGGTCGCGGCGGAGGGATTCGACCAGCCGTGCCTCGGCCGCGGGGTTGCGCGGCAGCGGATCCCGGACGGAGGCGTTGTGCCCGAGACCGGCGGCCAGATCCCGGTACCAGCCGGAGATCTGGCCTGCGGTGCTCTGCAGGACGAGGCCGGCTTCCGCCCGGTTCGGCTCGCTGTCCGGTTCACCGGCGCGCCGCCACAGCCCCAGGACCGCGTCCGCCGCGAGGCGCAGCCCCACGATGCCGGTCACCAGGGTGGTCATGTCGGCCAGGGGTACCGGTTTGGCGCCGCGTTCGGCCAGATAGCTGCGGAACGCGTCGTCGAGCCTGCGCGCGGCCGCGGCCGCTTCGACGCCCTCCCGCAGCGCGACCTCGGCAGATGCAGGCCCGGGCGCGGTGCCGCAGTGGCCGATGGCACACTGCACCGCGCCCGCCAGATACCGGGCGCTGTCCGTGTACGCCTCGGCGAGCGCCCGGTCGACGGCCGCCGAGGCGCCGCGCGGCCAGAAGAACAGGCCCACCAGCACGCTCACCGCGCAGCCGATGGCGATGTCCTGGATCCGCAGCAGCACGATGTGCCAGTCGGGGTCCTGGCCGATGTTGAACAGGATGACGAGGGTGATGGTGAAGGACGCCTGACCGGCGGCGAAGGAGATGGCGGCGGGGGCGATGCCGGCGAGCAACACGGCGAGGGGCAGCAGGAACCAGAGCGCCGTGCCGTGGTGGCCGATCAGCTGCAACAGCCCGGTGCCGATGATCGAACCCGCGAGGGTGCCGCCCAGGGCGCGGACCGCGTTCTGCCCGGTGTTGAGGGCGTTCGAGCGCAGCACGGACAGGGTTCCCAGGAGCACCCAGAACGAGTGCTGGACGCTGGTCACGTTGGCGAGGCCGACCGCGATGCCGAGGCCGAGCGCTCCCCGCAGGCTGTTGTGCAGCCAGACCGACCCCGGCTGAAGGTGGGCGGCGGCTCGCTCGCGCGCCGCCGCCAGCGGTCGGGTCACGGCGTCGGGCTCCCGGCCCAGCAGGCGTTCGAACCAGCTGCGGCGCTCGGCGGCCGCGGCCAGGGCCACGTTGTCCGCGATCTGCAGTGTCGCGAAACCCAGCTCCTGCGCGCGGAACGAGAGGTCCAGCGCTCCGATGACGGGATGCACCTGCGAGGGTGTGCCGGCGCCGCCCCGGTGCACGGGCAGCAGGGTGGTGGCGTTGCGCTCCATGTCGGCCATGGCCTTGCGCAGACTCTCCGAGGCTGCGTGCAGCCCGTCCGGTGAGCCGCGCGGGGCGTCGAGCAGCGCGGCCACCTCGTCGAGTACGGCCGCGGCGGCCCGGCGTACGGACCGGGCGGCGATGTCGCAGGCCGCTCCACCGTCGAGCGGGGGCGCGCTGTCGGCCAGGATGCTGCTGAGCCAGGTCAGTTCGTCGACCAGACGGACGAGGGCGCGCGAGCTGGTGGACAGGCCGGTGGGTCGGTACGGGGTGGCGTCGAAGACGGTGCGCAGCTCGGCCGCCGCGTCGGCGGCCTCGTCGGCTCTGCTACGGCACTGACCGGTGCTCGGCGCGGCAGGCCCGCCCGCCAGGAGGGACGCGTCGGTGCGCAGTTGCTCGGCGGCCGCACTGCAGACCCGGGCGGCGGGTGCGCTGAGGGGGTCCCCGCTGGGACGGGGCCACAGCAGGGCGACCGCGAGCATGGCGGCGGCTGCCGCGAGGCCCGCTCCCGCGAGCCGGGCGGGAAGCTCCGCGACCGGGACGGGCGAGGTCACCGGGAGGATGAAGGCCAGCAGCAGCGCGGTCGAGGCGCCCGCGAGGACGGAGCTGACCACCCCGGAGAACAGCACCAGGAAACCGATGATGACCATGGCCGTGACCGCGAGCCAGGTCTTGTCGGCCACGAGCGTGCCCAGACAGATCAGGACGGCCCAGGCGACCGCGAGGCCGAGGTGGGCGCGGAGCCGCTGCACCATCGGACCGGTGAAATCCACGAGCAGCAGCATCGAGAACGCACCGAACGCGGCGAAGGTCGCCATCGTCGGTGACCCGATGACCTGGCTGCACAGGGCGAACAGCGCGGGCATGACGAGCGCCGTCCGCCCGGCACGCCGGGTGGCCGCCAGCTCGGGATCGCGGTCGCGCAGCCACGACGCGACCGACCCGGGGCGGATTCGACCGGATGTCCGCACGTGCCCGGCCACCTCCTGTCGTCAGGCCTACGCCCCACCGAGTGTGAGGTCTCTTCCGGAGCGACGTCATCCGAACACGATCTCTGCTCGTGATTCACCCAGGCGGTGCGTGCCCGCGGCGTACAGACCATCCATGCGAGGGGTGCCGAGGTCACCGTCCTGCGGAGGTCACCGCCCTGCCGAAGTCGCGGTCAGCCGGCGAACGCCTCGTTCAGGCGGACGTTGTAGCCGTCTTCTTCCATGAGGACGACGGTGACGCCGAACGGGGAGGGATGGTCGAGTTCGAGCGGGATGAAGGAGTAGTCGACCGCGGCCTGGACGGGAAGGACCAACTCGCCGCCCGGCTGTGGTTCGACGGCGGGCTGCCAGGCCGGCTCGGCCGAGCCCCGGCCCTCGGGGGAGTGGGCCGGGGGCTGTTCGGTGTAGGGGAACTGGTGCAGCACATGGCCGTCCTTCGTGGCGTGCACCATGTTCAGACACGGCACCGGGCCGGTGACCGGCAACTGGCAGGCGGTGGCCACGTCGTGGGTCTCCCAGGCGAGAACGACCTCGTCGGCGCCGGCCGCCGCGGCGATGTTCGCGAGCTCGGCGATGCCGGTGAGCGCGTCCTTGCCGGGCTCGGTCGGCCGCACCCAGATCAGGCCGACCAACTCGCCGCGCACCAGCGGCATGATGACCGGCCGTGGCACGGCGCCCTCGGCGAGCCCCGCGGCGTACGCGCTCTTCATCGACTCGACCAGCGCGTCCCACGTCTGTGCATCCATGAACTCATCCTCGTCGCCCGCCCGTGTCCGATCAGGCTGACCCTGTCATGCGGGCCGTGCCCTCCGCCAGCGGCTCGGACCGGTCAGGCGGGCGCTCCGGCCAGGACTTCCACCTTGCCGGTGTCGAGCGAGTAGTAGGCGCCGACCACGGCGAGGGCACCCTTCTTCACGAGGGGGGCCAGGTCCTGATTGGAGCGCAGGTCGGCGGCGGTCAGCGTGACCTGCGCACGGGCCATGGAATCCACCGGGTCGCCACCGCCCCCATGGACCTGCTCGTACGCCGGACGCAGGGCCTTGGCGATCGCCTCCAGGTTGCCGGGCAGCGGTTTGTCGTCGCGGATGGACTTGTACGCCGCCTCGATGGCGCCGCAACGTTGATGCCCGAGCACCACGATGAGCGGAGTGCCGCTCGTCATGGGCCCGTACTCCACGGAACCGGTGACCACCGGACCGACGGCCTCCCCGCCCGTGCGCATCACGTACAGGTCACCCAGCCCGGTGTCGAAGAGGAGTTCGGGCGGTACCCGGGAGTCGATGCAGGAGAGGATCGCCCCGAAGGGTTCCTGCTTCTCGGCCACGAACTCGCGCCGGTCCGGATCGCGGTCGGGATGTCGAAGATCGCCGCTCACCCAGCGCTCGTTGCCTTCCATCAGCCTGGTGAACGCCGCGGCGGGCGTGGTCGGCGCCGGTTGTGGCGGAGCGCTGGTCGCCGACGAGGCCGCGCTCGTCGGCGAACACCCCGCAAGCGCGGCCGTGGCGGCCACGAGACCGCCGACGAGAAGATCTCTGCGATCGGGATGTCCCGCTCTGTCCATCAGCCCTGACCTCTCAGTCCGCCGAGACGTCTGCGGACGTCTTGACCAGGGGCGATTGTGCAGTGCGGTGAGGGAACAGGACGGGAGGCACACGCGGGCGCGGGCCACTCTGCCACCGATGGCCCACGACCCGGAGACCTGGAACGGTCTGCGTCGGAGCGTCACAGCCTGCCGGTCAGATACCCATCGACGCCATCTCGATCGCCGACCGGTAGTTCGCTGCCGCGGCCACCACGCAGGCCCGATAGGTGCGGTTGTCCTTCACGACGAGGAAGTAGTCCTTGAGGTTCTTCCATTGACTTGCTCTCCCTGCTGAAGCAGGGGGATTCTGGCCTTCCTCACCGGGTGCTGTGCCGCTGCGCGGCACGAGCTCCGGTGTGGATTCCGTGGCTTCCTGCTTCTTCGCGTGGTGCCGGAACGAGTTCCGGTCTTACCTGCGCTCGACAGGCTGTCACCGCCAGTCCGGCGGCCTGTTTGACGTTCTTGGCGGCGTTGTGGTCCCGGTCGTGGACCGTGCCGCAGTGCGTGCACGTCCACAGACGGCAGACCGTCGGCATCCGGCATCCGCGCCAGGTCGGCGTCCGGGTCGCTCTCCACGACGAAGGAGGCGAAGAATCGCCCCGCTGCGTCCCGGATCACCGTCACGCTCGACGGGAGGGACGGGGGCCTGCGCGACCAGCGCACCTTCACCTCGCCGATCTTCGGCAGGAGCAGCCGCCCCGCCTCGGTTATCTTCCAGCGGGCGTTCGCGGTGAGCCGGATCGCCTGGCGGGCATCCTGCTTCGACCTGAAGCGCGGCGCCCCCACCCGCGCCCCCGGGCGGGATCCTTAAGAGGAGAAGAAGTTGGTGTAGGCGCGCTCCACGTCCCGCAGCGCCTGTTGCAGGATGACTGTCGACACCTCGGACAGCCACTGCCGCTCGGGGCTCTGCTTCGCGTCGGTGATCAGCGTCTTCGACAGCGCGCCCGCGCCAGCGCAACGCGCTGACCGGGCCCCGGGTCGAGGCGGAAGGCATACCGAAGCTGTATGATCCGGACGCTGACACCCACCACCGACAACCCCATCCTGATCAGCCGAACCCAGCCCCGCCGGACCACTCCTGCACTGCCGTCACGCGGGCGACACCGGCCCAGACGCAGCGCTGCCCGGCTCCGCAGGGCAGCGCTGCGGGCGCTCCGCGCCCGCTCCACCCGGCACCGCGACGCTCCGCGTCGCAGCCACCGGATGCGCTTCACCCCCAGGCTGAAGTTTGGGGTACTACGCAAGAAGCCCAGTAGCCGATGCCCGGGAGGAAGCCCGGCGGCCGGGGCACCGGCGCGAAGGCCTCGGAGCAGCGGAGGATCCCCGGTCGCCTGGGAGAGGACGTCGGCGACGTCGGGGTTCATGTTCCAGCCGGCGGCCAGGTCGGCGTCCCAGATGGAGGCGGCCACCTCCCGCAGGTGCGCCTCCTCCTCCGGGGAGAAGTCGCTCTGGTTGAAGGCGTGCACGGCCGCCGCGGGTGTCGTGGCCGGGGAAGGTCCGGCGGCGGCCGCGGTCGCCGTGCCCGAGACTCCGAGAAGAAGTGCGGCTGTTGTGGACGCCGCCATCGTGTACGTGGCCCGTCTGCCGCCCATGCTGATCGGTTCCCTCTGCGGATGCGCCCGGGGTCTGCCACCCGGGCAGGGCCGACGCTGTCATGTGCCGTACATACGGGTCAACGGCGACAATCTGCCAACCGCGGCCGACGGTTGCTTCTTGACGACGGTGCATCAGGACGCCGCCCGAGACCCCGTCGTACGGCGGCAGGTACGCATCCGTCGGGGCACGCGGGGCACCCTGATGGGGGCGGGAACCACCCGTGCGGGCGACGACGTGCGTCCGCCCCGGACGGTCCACCCCGAATTCACGGTGTTCCGAGAGGGGCATGGACGGGAGTGGCCCGGTTCACATGGCATAACGGCGGCGTCACCGACAGCATGGTCCTCGTCACCGGCAGGCCGAAGGGATCCAGGATGTTCCGCAAGGTGCTGGTCGCCAACCGCGGCGAGATTGCGATTCGCGCGTTCCGCGCTGGCTATGAACTGGGCGCGCGAACCGTGGCCGTCTTCCCTCACGAGGACCGCAACTCGCTGCACCGGCTGAAGGCCGACGAGGCCTACGAGATCGGCGAGCCCGGGCACCCGGTGCGGGCCTATCTCTCCGTGGAGGAGGTCGTCCGTGCCGCACGCAAGGCGGGTGCGGACGCCGTCTACCCGGGCTACGGGTTCCTGTCCGAGAACCCGGAACTGGCGCGCGCCTGCGAGGAGGCGGGCATCACGTTCGTCGGCCCGGACGCCGCCACTCTCGAGCTGACGGGAAACAAGGCCCGCGCCGTGGCGGCCGCCCGGGCGGCCGGCGTGCCGGTCCTCGGCTCCTCGGCGCCCTCCACCGACGTCGACGAACTGGTCCGCGCCGCCGAGGACGTCGGCTTTCCCGTCTTCGTCAAGGCGGTCGCGGGTGGTGGAGGACGCGGTATGCGACGGGTCGAGGACCCGGCCACCCTGCGTGAGTCCATCGAGGCGGCCTCCCGCGAGGCGACGTCGGCGTTCGGCGACCCCACCGTCTTCCTGGAGAAGGCGGTCGTCGATCCGCGCCACATCGAGGTACAGATCCTCGCCGACGGACAGGGCAACGTCATCCACCTGTTCGAGCGTGACTGCTCGCTGCAGCGCCGCCACCAGAAGGTGATCGAGCTGGCGCCCGCGCCGAACCTCGATCCGGCGCTGCGGGACCGGATCTGCGCCGACGCGGTGCGGTTCGCCCGCGAGATCGGCTACCGCAACGCCGGCACCGTGGAGTTCCTCCTCGACCGCGACGGCAACCACGTCTTCATCGAGATGAACCCGCGCATCCAGGTGGAACACACGGTCACGGAGGAGGTCACCGACGTCGACCTCGTCCAGGCCCAGCTGCGCATCGCCTCGGGCGAGTCGCTGGCGGATCTCGGGCTCTCCCAGGAGACGGTCACCCTGCGCGGAGCCGCCCTCCAGTGCCGTATCACCACCGAGGATCCGGCGAACGGCTTCCGTCCGGACACCGGCCGGATCAGCGCCTACCGTTCGCCGGGTGGCTCGGGCATCCGCCTGGACGGCGGTACCACCCACGCGGGTACGGAGATCAGCGCGCACTTCGACTCGATGCTGGTCAAGCTCACCTGCCGGGGCCGGGACTTCAAGTCGGCGATCGGCCGCGCCCGGCGTGCCGTGGCCGAGTTCCGCATCCGGGGCGTCGCCACGAACATCCCGTTCCTCCAAGCCGTACTGGACGACCCCGACTTCCAGGCCGGGCGGGTCACGACGTCGTTCATCGAACAGCGGCCGTACCTGCTCACCGCCCGCCACTCCGCCGACCGCGGCACCAAGCTGCTCACCTACCTCGCCGACGTCACGGTGAACAAGCCGCACGGCGAACGCCCCGAGCTGATCGACCCGGTCACCAAGCTGCCGTCGCTGCCCGCCGGCGAGCCGCCCGCGGGTTCCCGGCAACGCCTCGTCGAACTCGGCCCGGAAGGCTTCGCCCGGCAGCTGCGCGAGTCGCCGACCATCGGTGTCACGGACACGACCTTCCGCGACGCCCACCAGTCCCTGCTCGCCACCCGGGTACGCACCAAGGACCTCCTCGCCGTCGCCCCGGCCGTGGCCCGGACCCTGCCCGAGCTGCTGTCCCTGGAATGCTGGGGCGGCGCCACCTACGACGTCGCCCTGCGCTTCCTCGCCGAGGACCCCTGGGAACGCCTGGCGGCCCTGCGCGAGGCCGTGCCCAACATCTGCCTCCAGATGCTGCTGCGCGGCCGCAACACCGTCGGCTACACGCCCTACCCGACCGAGGTGACCGACGCCTTCGTCCAGGAGGCCGCGGCCACCGGCATCGACATCTTCCGCATCTTCGACGCGCTCAACGACGTCGGCCAGATGCGCCCGGCCATCGACGCCGTACGGGAGACCGGGACGGCGATCGCCGAGGTCGCCCTGTGCTACACCTCCGACCTGTCCGACCCGTCGGAGCGGCTGTACACCCTGGACTACTACCTCCGCCTCGCGGAGCAGATCGTGGCCGCCGGCGCACACGTCCTGGCCGTCAAGGACATGGCCGGTCTGCTGCGGGCACCCGCCGCGGCCACGCTCGTGTCGGCACTGCGCCGCGAGTTCGACCTGCCGGTGCACCTGCACACCCACGACACCGCGGGCGGCCAGCTCGCCACCTACCTCGCCGCGATCCAGGCGGGCGCGGACGCGGTGGACGGCGCGGTCGCCTCCATGGCGGGCACCACCTCCCAGCCGTCGCTGTCGGCGATCGTCGCCGCCACCGACCACTCCGACCGGCCCACCGGCCTGGACCTGGGAGCCGTCGGTGACCTGGAGCCGTACTGGGAGAGCGTCCGCAGGATCTACGCGCCCTTCGAGGCGGGCCTGGCCTCGCCGACCGGACGCGTCTACCACCACGAGATCCCCGGCGGCCAGCTGTCCAACCTGCGCACCCAGGCGGTCGCCCTCGGCCTCGGCGACCGCTTCGAGGACATCGAGGCGATGTACGAGGCCGCGGACCGTATCCTGGGCCACCTGGTCAAGGTCACCCCCTCCTCCAAGGTCGTCGGTGACCTCGCCCTGCACCTGGTGGGTGCCGGGGTGACGCCGGAGGACTTCGAGGCGACACCGGACAGGTTCGACATCCCCGACTCCGTCATCGGCTTCCTGCGCGGCGAACTGGGCACCCCGCCCGGCGGCTGGCCCGAGCCCTTCCGCACCAAGGCGCTGCAAGGCCGCGCGGAGGCCAAGCCCGTACCGGAGCTGAGCACCGAGGACCGTACGGGCCTGGAGAAGTCCCGGCGTTCGACCCTCAACCGGCTGCTGTTCCCCGGGCCGACGCGCGACTTCGACACCCGCCGCCAGGCCTACGGTGACACCAGCGTGCTGGACAGCAAGGACTTCTTCTACGGGCTGCGCCCCGCCAAGGAGTACTCCGTCGACCTCGAGCCCGGCGTGCGGCTCCTCATCGAGCTCCAGGCCATCGGCGAGGCGGACGAACGCGGTATGCGCACCGTGATGTCCTCCCTGAACGGCCAACTGCGCCCGATCCAGGTCCGTGACAACGCGGCGGCTTCCGACGTACCGGTGACCGAGAAGGCCGACAGGGCCAACCCCGGGCACGTGGCGGCGCCGTTCGCCGGTGTGGTGACGCTCGCGGTCGCCGAGGGCGACGCGGTGGAGGCCGGTGCGACCGTGGCCACCATCGAGGCGATGAAGATGGAAGCCTCCATCACCGCCCCGAAGGCCGGCCGGGTGACCAGGCTGGCCATCAACCGGATCCAGCAGGTGGAAGGCGGCGACCTGCTCATCGAGGTCGGCTGAGGTGTGTCGGTGCACGCGTGCACCGAGCACGCGTGCACCGTAGGGACCGACCCGGCCGCCCGCCTGATCTTCGACGGGCGGGCGGCGCGGAAGGTGCCGGTGCGGCAGTGGTCGGGGCCGGTGACCAGGTAGTCGAGCCTGTCGTCAGTCAGTAGGGCTGGATCCGTGGGACGTCCTTGACGAACACGATTCCGTCGCTGTCCGCCAAGTGGGCCGGATCCAGCGGGGAGTAGCCGAACCAGGGGGACACGCGGGGCGCGGGCGGCGTGTCGCCGAGGGCGGTGGCCAGCCGCAGGGCGTCGATGACGCAGCGGTCCTCCGGGAGCGCGTACAGGAGTCCTTCGACGGTGTCTGGCGGCGGGGTGTCCACGCCCTGGTGCCGGAGCGTGCCGAGGGCCGTGGCCACGAAGGCGTACTCCTCGCCGAGCCGGGCACTCACCAGCGCACCGGCGCTCCACCACTCCAGCGGCATCCCACCCATCCGCATCGTGCTCTTGGCCCGCTGGAGATGGCCGTTGTGGGCGTGGACGAGTGTCGGGCCCCGTTCGGCGAGAGCGAGGAGGTTGTCGGCCATCATCTGGTCCCGCAGGCCCACCAGCCGTGTCATGCGGCTCGGCGAGGTGTGGGCCATCCAGTAGTGGTAGCGCAGCAGGCCGGTGGCGGTACGCCCGTACAGGCGCGCCCGTTCCCAGTCGTCCCGCGGGGTCGCCCTGATCAGGTGTGGGGCCTGCGCGTCGAGCAGCGCCACCAGATCGTCGGCGAGCAGCCGCAGCCGACCGGCCTCGGCCGACTGTCCCACGGACTGGGTCGGGTCCATCATCGCGGCGGGGTCGGTCCAGCGGTCGTCGGTGCCGAGCAGGCGGTCAAGTGTTTCCCCGGTGCAGGGGAGCAGGTCCTCGTCCACCCGGGTCGAGAGGTAGCCGTGGAGTGCGGTGAGGGCCTGCCGGGGGCTCGCGGCGCCGGTGATCTCCAGCGGGCCGTCGAAACCGGCGAAGCGGAGCCGTTCGGGCACGGGCCGGCCGTCGTTGTAGGCCCGTATCCAGCGCACGAGTTCACGGTTGGCCGCGGAGGTGCCCCAGCCGTGGCTGAATCCGTGCTCCATGACCTCGTCGAGAGTGCCCGTGCCCGAGGTGACGTAGTCGTCCACGACCAGGCCCATCAGGCAGTCGCTCTCGATCGCGATCGTCCGGTAGCCCTCGTGCTCGACGAGCTGCCGGAACAGCTCGTTGCGCAGGTCGAGCAGAGTGTCCTCGCCGTGGGTGGGCTCGCCCAGGGCGAGCAGCCGAGGCCGGGTCGGGAGCAGCCTCATGACGGTGGCAGCCTCGAGGGCATGGGCGGTGTCCTTGATGTCAGTGGCCATGCCTTCAACGGTATCGTTGAACCTTCGGTTGAAACTTTTCCGCGATATCGTCCGTCTCATGGGGCGAAACCTTCAAAACGGTGAGCGGCTCAGGCCGGTTGATCTGGCGCGCGGGCACGGTCTGTCCACGCAGGCGGTCAGGAACTACGAGGAGGCCGGCATCCTCCCGGCCGCCGGTCGCACCCCCCACGGCTACCGCACCTATACCTCGCTGCACGCGGGGGCCCTGCGCGCGTTCCTCGCCCTGGTGCCCGGCCACGGCCACCGGACGGCGACGTCGATCATGCGGGCGGTGAATCAGGGCGCGGTCGATGAAGCGCTGCGCCTCATCGACGAGAGCCACACGCAGCTCCTCGACGACCGGCGGACCCTCCAGGCCGTGGAGCGCGCCCTCCGCGGCCTGGAGCCCATTGCGACGTCCGAGCCCAACGCGGTGTCAGGGCCTGCCGGCAGGTTCATCGGGCCGCTGGCGGGGGAGCTCGGCATCCGGCCCGCGACGCTGCGCAAGTGGGAGCGCGCCGGGTTGGTACGCCCGCGCCGTGACCCGCGGACCGGCTACCGCGTCTACGACGAGGCCGATATGCGGGACGCCCGGCTGGCACATCAACTCAGGCGGGGCGGTTACCTGTTGGAGCAGATCGCCCCGCTGATCGCCCAGGTGCGGGCGGCCGGCGGGCCGGAGCCGCTGGAGGCCACCCTGCGTGACTGGCACGGTCGGCTGTCCGCCCGCGGGCGCGCGATGCTGGCCGGGGCCGCCGAGCTGGAGGCGTACCTCCGCGAGCGTGGATGAGATGCGATCCACCCCGGCCGGCGCGTAGGACGTGTTTGAGATGTTGATCAAGGTCGTGAAACGATCTTCAGATGTCTCGTGGCGATCTGACGGATGCACAGTGGGAGCGGCTGGAAGCGG